>NZ_CP095078.1:3062362-3674834 GCF_022919075.1 Nocardioides sp. W7
CGAGCCGCGGCTCGAAACGCAGCGCGAGGTCCTTCGCCGGCGACTCAAGGACCGGCTCGACCAAGGGGTCCGGGACCATGATCTCGCAGCCACGACGAACACCGACCACCTCGCCTCGTTCCTCGTGGCCGTCCTGCGCGGTATGTCCGGCTGTGCCCGCGACGGCGGCAGCACCGACGACCTCCTGGGCATCGCAGAGACTGCGATGGCGGCCTTGCCCGCGCCGGCACACGATCGCCTGGCGGGCAGTTCCTGAGACGAGCGCGTCAGGCCCAAGGGAGCGAGCGGCCCGGTCTTCAGCGGCTCCTCCATGTCCTGTGCGAACTCCGGAGGCGTCGATGGGCCACGTCGCTGCCGTACTCGAGGCCATCGCGGCTGACCTGCTGGGCTACTTCTATCGACGCACCGACCTGAGGACGCCGCCGACCTCCTGGCGGAGAGGGCGTTGGTGGTCTGGCGCAAGGCTCGCACTCTTCCGGGCGACGACACCGCGGCTCGCATGTGGATGTTCGGCATCGCGCGACGGGTGCTTTCGACGTATCGACGTACGGTTCGCCGGCACAGTGCCCTGCGGGACAAGCTCCGCGCGGAATTGGCGGCACGGCCAAACAGGTCCGCCAACGCGCAGGACTCCGAGCTCCACACCGTCCTGGGGATTCTCGACCAGCTCGATCAGGAGATCATTCGCCTCACCTACTGGGACGGCTTCACCCAGAAGGAAGCCGCTCAGATCCTCGGACTCCCGGAGGGGACCGTCCGAAGCCGGCACCACCGTGCCCGAATCGCCCTGCGCCACGCGGTCGGCGCGGCGCCCGATATCTCGATGCCGCGATAGCCGGTGCGGCTCTAGCAGTCCTCTATTCGGCGGTTGGCTGCCTATGGGGCGTTTCGCCTGAGTACTCTCCCGGGCTCACTTTCTCCCTTGGTGGACTTCAGTCCCGATATTGACAAGCCGTCCGATGTTCGGATCTGCCGTCCTCGCGGCAGGGCTGGATAGGCGGCTACGAGAAGGTAGCGCTCGCGCTCGTGGCCGGTCCGCCGCCTGTCGTGTCGACGGCACGTGAAAACTGACCCCCGAACGGCAACTGAAAACTGACCCCCTCCGAGACCCTGTCCTCATCTCGAGGCAGGGGGATGCGGAGTGTTGTCAGTGGAGGACTGGGCTGAGATCCGCCGGTTGCACCGTGCGGAGGGAGTGCCGATCAAGGTGATCGCCAGGTCGATGGGGATCTCGAAGAACACGGTGCGGAAGGCGCTGCGCGACGTCGGTGCCCCGCGTTACGAGCGGCCGGCGCGGGGATCGTTGGTCGATGAGGTCGAGCCGCGGATTCGTGAGTTGTTGCGGGTCACGCCCACGATGCCGGCAACGGTCGTTGCTGAGCGGATCGGGTGGGTGCATTCGATCCGGACGCTGCGCACCCGGGTGAGCGAGCTACGGCCGGTGTACCTGCCGCCGGACCCGTCCTCGCGCACGATCTATGAGGCTGGTGGGTTGGCGCAGTTCGACTTCTGGTTCCCCGACATCGAGTTGCCGGTGGGCTTCGGCCAGAGGCGGACCGCGAAGCGGTTGCCGGTGATGACGATGGTGTCGGGCTACTCGCACTGGACCAGCGCGGTGCTGATCCCGCGCCGAGAGAGCGAGGACCTGTTTCCCGGCTGGTGGCACCTGATCCAGCAGTTGGGCGCGGTCCCGAAGCTGCTGGTGTGGGACGGCGAGGGTGCCATCGGGCGGTGGCGCCCCAAGGAGTCCGCGCTCACCACCGAGTGCCAGGCATTCCGCGGCGTGCTCGGCACCAAGGTCTACGTGTGCAAGCCAGCCGACCCTGAGGCCAAGGGCATGCTCGAGCGGTTCCACGACTACCTGGAGCGCTCGTTCCTGCCCGGCCGGGAGTTCACCGGCCCTGAGGACTTCAACACCCAGCTGGCCGGGTTCGTCGTGAAGGCCAACGCCCGGAAGATGCGGGTCCTGGGATGCGCACCGAACGATCGGATCGCCGCCGACCGGGCCGCGATGATGCCGCTGCCACCAGTGCCGCCCGAGGTCGGGTGGCGCAAGTCGATGCGGCTGCCACGCGATCACTACATCCGCCTCGATTCCAACGACTACTCCGTGCACCCCGCCGTGGTCGGGCGCCGGATTGAGGTCCACGCCGACCTGGCCCGGGTGTGGGTGACGTGTGAGGGCGCGATCGTCGCCGACCACGCCCGGGTATGGGCCCAGCACCAGACGATCAGCGACTTCGAGCACACCGTGGCCGCGAAGCTCCTGCGGCAAGGACGCGGCGACCTGCTCCGCCCGGTCGCCGATGCGGTGACCGGCGAGGAGGTCGAGATCCGATCGCTCGGCGTCTACGACCAGGTCCTCGGGCTCGTCGATCCCCTGTCCGACGGCCTGGTCGACGAGGAGGTGTCGTGATGACCACGCCGAGCACGGCGAAGAGGACCGCGAGGGCCGGTCGCGACGTCACGAGCGAGCTGGAGTTCCTGACCCGAGCGTTGAAGGCGCCCACGCTGCGCGAGTCTGTCGCACGGTTGGCCGTACGGGCCCGGGAGGAGTCGTGGACGCACGAGGAGTTCCTCGCCGCGTGTCTGCAACGTGAGGTGTCGGCGCGGGAGTCCCACGGTGGTGAGGGCCGCATCCGCGCCGCCCGGTTCCCGTCGAGGAAGAGCCTGGAGGACTTCGACTACGACCACGCCCGTGGCCTGAAGCGGGAGACCATCGCGCACCTGGGCACCCTGGACTTCGTCGCGGGCAAGGAGAACGTGGTCCTGCTCGGCCCGCCAGGGACGGGGAAGACCCACCTGGCCACCGGGCTCGCGATCCGGGCCTGTCAGGCCGGACACCGGGTCCAGTTCGCCACCGCCAGCCAGTGGGTCGACCGGCTCGCCGAGGCCCATCACGCCGGCCGGCTGCAAGACGAGCTGCGCCGCCTGGTCCGCTACCCGGTCCTGGTGATCGACGAGGTCGGCTACATCCCTTTCGAACCCGAGGCGGCGAACCTGTTCTTCCAGCTCGTCTCATCGCGCTACGAGCGCGCCAGCCTGATCGTCACGTCCAACAAGAACTTTGCCCGCTGGGGCGAGGTCTTTGTCGACGACACCGTCGCCGCCGCGATGATCGACCGGCTCGTCCACCACGCCGAGGTCATCGCCTTGAAGGGCGACTCCTACCGGCTGAAGAACCGAGAACTCGGCCGCGTCCCCGCGGCCGTCACCGAAGAGAACCAGTGAACAAGAGGGGGTCAGTTTTCGATTGCCGCGAGGGGGTCAGTTTTCAGCCGCCGTTGACATGTCGAGTGACAGAGGCCTGCGGGACATTCGCTCATCGCCGTCGAGCGGCCGGGTGGCGCGTGCCTGAGCCAGTCGCCGCAGGCGCGAGCGCGGCGAGAACACTTCCGACACCTTCTCGTGGGTAAGTCTTTCCTGCTGCGCTGGGAGGGGCGGCGTCCGCATGCGATCATCGGACACGGCTGTCAGGAGTGACGTATCACCGAGCGGGTGTATCTCCGGTCCGCTGACGAAAGTGTGGAGGTCTCGAAATGGATAACGATGTCACCCGTAAGAGGTGCTCATTCTGCGGGCGCGCAGGGGAGCGAGGGCAGCAGTTCGCGGGTGGTTTAGGGGCAATGATCTGCGAGGACTGCGTCTCGCATTACCAGGAGATGTTCTCGGCACCTGCCCAGGCGGACGACGATACGTTGCCGTGGGACCGGATGACGGACGCGGAGATCCTCAGCACCATCCCAGCGATCTCGCAGACGGCCGCGCAGGTCGACGAGTTCCTCGTGGAGTGGATCGAGCTGGCCCGAAGTCGGAAGTTGTCGTGGACTCAGATCGGGAAGTCGCTCGGAGTGTCCAAGCAAGCCGTCTGGGAGAGGTTCTCCCAGCGCGTCGATGACGTGAGGGGGCGATCCACCGCCTGAACGACCGAGCCCGACGGGCTGGTCGCGTCAACCGGTTCCCGATGTCGACGAGGCTCGAGCCGGATCGCCGGGTGGACGGGCACCAGGGAGGAGCGTGGATCCTCCAACAGAGCCGTGGAGTCTGCGGGGTCGGGTTCGATGCGCCAGCGCCGGACGATCGCGGTCAGTGCGTACGTCATCGTCACCAGTCCGAGATGCTGGCCCGGGCAGATGTTCAGGCCTCGCCCGAACCCCAGGAAGCCACGTGTCGCCGTTGTCTGGCTCCAGCGATCGGCATCGAAGTCCAGGGGGCGCTCGAACACCGTGGGATCTCTATGGATGACATAGGGGCTGATGATCAGCTGGTCCCCGGGCGCGAACTCGTACTGGCCGAGAACAGCTGGTCGGGTGACGGTGCGGTTCAGGATCCACGTCGGGGGGTGGAGCCGGACGGCTTCGAGGATGGTGGCCAGCGCGAGCGGGGGTGGTGCGTCTGGGCTCTCGCGCTCCAGCGACCGCACCGCGAGGTCGTGCTGCACGCGGGGCTGGTGGGAGAGTTCAAGCAGAGCCCAGGCCACTCCCAGGGCCGGAATTCGGTGTGCCGCCAGCAACGAACCGATCACCAGGTCCGCGACACGAGCCGGAGAAGCGCCCACCAGTTGCTTGGTGCGCACCAGCTGGGCCACGTAGTCGTCGGCCTCTCTGGTGCGCCGACGGGTCTCGATCAGGGGATCGACGGCGGCGCGCGCGGCGCGGTAGGCGAGTCGGATCCGCAGACGTGATGGGGTCGGGATGAACGACGGAAGTGCGAACGGACTTCCGAACACCGCAGCCAGGCACGTCAGCAATCGGCCGACGACCGGCCTGACGGTGGACCAGTCGGCTCCGAAGTAGTGCTCGTACGTCACCCTCGTCAGGACGTCCTCCAGGAGGGGGATCGGGTCGAGAGTCGCCGAAGCCCCCGTCGCTGCTCCAGAGAACGCCTGCTCGATGAGCCGCGAGGTCTGCGGCCCGAGGTGGGTGATGGCGGCGGGCCGAAGCCCCGGGCCCATGGCGGCGCGGGCCTCGACAGCAGCCCCGGCCTGATGTGCCGTCACCCGCTCTGCTCGGAAGTTGCCCAGGATCGCGAACGCCCGCTGACGGTCGGCGAGGACCTCGTGGGCGAGGTCGACGTCGTTGACGATCGTGGTTCGGTCGTCGAACGCCACCACCGCGCCGTACCGCTCCCGCAGGCCCAGGAGGAAGCCGAGCCGGTCCTCCTCGTAGGCCATGAGGTTGCCGGTCCACCGGTCCCCGCGGGGACCAGGAGGGCGGCTCCCGAGCGCCGCCGACCCTGCTGAGGTCATCACCTCGGTGTGCTTACTTCCAGATGTAGCCCGAGTTCAGGCTACGGCCGTGCGAGCGCTGGACCAGACGAGCAACGGTGTACTTGAAACGACGCATGACAACCTCCGTGATAGACCGTCAGGCCATCCCTGACGGATGTCAGGAGCAGCCTGACGGTCGGGCCGAGATTTGTGAGTAGCGACACGCCGATCGAAGGTGAAAGCCTTCGCTGCTCGCTCGGGTCGTCTCCGAACGGGGCTGAGCCACTGATCTGCGGAGTGGACTACACCGGGGTCAGGTAGGTCTTGACGATCCGTGGACGGTGAACTTCACTCGGACCCTCCTTCGCGGGGGTGGGGCGACCAGGTCGTCGGAGGTGTCCCACCCGCTTCGAGTCCGTCGAATTTTTTCCCGAATCTTGTCGCCTGGCTGACAAGATTCGGGAACAAGTCGGGGCGGTCGACGATCCAGCCTGCGACTTGTCGGGGTTAACCCCCTAACGTCGCGCAGCAGTGACGCCGAGCAGGCGTCCTTGCAGCTGAGGGGTCGGGGATGAGGCAAGGGTTCCGTCTGGTCAGGTTCCGTCTGACCAGATCGAGTGCGCTCGCGGTGCGTGCTCGCGCGCCCATGGGGGGCACGTTGGCTCCGGGTCCCGAGGTGCACCACCGCTGCATCGGTACGGCGAACCCCACGGCGGGCGCCGTACCGGATTCCTCGACTCCGCTCCATCGATCGTCTCCGGAGTTGTCACCTGCATGACCACTGCCGCACGCGCGTCCTGCGAGTACGCCCTGGGTGAGGGTCCCCGCCGAATCCCATCTCCGGGCGGCCGTCGGAGGACGGGCCCGTCTTCGGAGACGGACCGTTCCGAGATGCCCCAGCGGCCGCGCAGGACGCATCCCCTTGTCGGGCGACCGTGACGGCGCCGGATCCGCCGGATCCGCCGGAGAAGGAGCAGTCGGTGCCTGACCCATCGTCGACTCTCGAGTCGTCGGCCCACGCCATGCGCCCGGCCGTGGACGCGATGGTCCAGCGGGTCGTGAACGACGTCGTGGCCGCGATGCCGTCGTACGCCGCCGCCCCGGGCAGCCCACGCCACCAGCTGCTGACCTGGGCCGCGCACACCGCCGCGCAACACTTCCTCGACGACGCCGAGGACCCCCCGTCCCGGTCCGGCCAGGTCGACGACCTGTTCCGCCGCCTCGGTCAGGGCGAGGCCCAACGCGAGCACGACTGGACCGCGATCGAGGCGAGCCTGCGCATCGCGAGCCGAGCCTCCTGGGCACAGCTGACGGACTTCGCCACCACCCACGACCTCACCAGACCCGAGCTCCAAGGCCTGGCCGACGCGCTGTTCGACTACCTCGAGCACCTCCGCGAGCAGCTCGCCGACGGCTTCGCGCTCGGACGACGCGGCGGATCCCACACCCGCGAGGGCGCCCGCAACCGCCTCTTCCAGCTCTTCCTCGCCGACCGACCATCGCGCCCGGACCCGCAGGTCCCGGCCGGCATCGACAACGAGACCCTGCACACCCTCGCCGAGATCGCCGAGTGGCCCCTGACCGAGACGGTCACCGCCCTGGCGATCAGCTACCACGGCGAGCCACCCGCGCTGCCGGAGTCACCGACCCTGCTGATCCGCACCCAACCCCGCCGCACCCTCATCATCTGCCCCGCCGAGGAACACACCGACCTCGTCGAACGCATCGGCCGCTCCCGCCCCGGACTCCGCACCGCCGTCAGCTGGCCCGTACCGCCGGCCCTGGCCGGCTCCGCGCTGCGCTGGTGCCAACGCGCCCTCGACCTGGTCCAGCTCGGCGTCATCGCCCCGGTCTCGGTCATCGACTGCGCCACCCAGGCCACCCAGCTGTGGCTACACGCCGAACCCTCCATGCGCCAGCACCTGTGCCAGGAACTCCTACGCCCCCTGCTCGCCGAGACACCGCACTCGCGCGCCATCCTCTCCGAGACGCTGCTGACCTGGGTCGAGACCCGCGACAGCGCACCCGTGATCGCGGCCCGCCTCGACGTCCACCCCCAGACCATCCGCTACCGCTGGAAACGGATCAACGAGCTCTTCGGCGAAGACCTCCGCGACCCCGAGTTCGTCCTGCGGATGACCCTCGTCCTGAAGTCCAGCGTCCCGCTCTGGAAAGCCGGCGACCAGAGCGACTTCGACACCTTCCGCGACCGAGCAGCCGCACGCCCGTCACCCGAACCGGTCATCACGGCTGGCGACTCGTGACCAACCCGGGCGTGCCCGCACGCTCCGGGGTGACCCGGTCCGTGGACGCACGAGGGCGCCGGACCGCAGGCGGTCCGGCGCCCATCGACGCGTGCTCGGCTCAGTGGAAGGAGCCGAGGCCCTCGCGCTCGAGCAGCATGGTGAGTCCGCCGTTCCAGAACGAGAACCCGG
Source organism: Nocardioides sp. W7 (assembly GCF_022919075.1). NCBI lineage: Bacteria > Bacillati > Actinomycetota > Actinomycetes > Propionibacteriales > Nocardioidaceae > Nocardioides > Nocardioides sp. W7. Next base: position 3,070,007 of record NZ_CP095078.1, read on the forward strand.
CGCCGGTGATCATCGCCAGGTCGAGGTCCTCGGCGGCGACGACCACGCCCTCGTCGAGCATGATCCGCACCTCCTCGGCCAGGCCGGTCAGGACGCGAGTGCGGACCTCGGCGGGCTCCAGCACCTCGGGCGATGCCGGCTTCCCGAGCAGCGCCTCGACCTCGGGGTCCAGGGTGCCGTCGGGGCCGAAGTAGGCCCGCTTGCCGGCCTCGACGACGCGCTGCAGTGCCGGCGAGACGTAGAACCGGTCGGGGAACGCCGCGGCCAGGGTCTCGGTGTTGTGCAGCGCGATCGCCGGCCCGACCAGCGCGATCAGTTGATGGGGCGGCATCGGCGCGACGCCGCCGAACGAGCCGTCGATGACCTGGATCGGGGTGCCGGCGTCGACGATCCGGCTGACCTCGCTCATGAACCGACCGAGCAGCCGGTTGACGATGAACGACGGGCTGTCGTTGACCAGGATGGTGGTCTTCTTCAGCGCCTTGCCGGTGGCGAACGCGGTCGCGAGCGTCTCGTCGGACGTCTGCTCGCCCTTGACGATCTCCAGCAGCGGCATCACCGCGACCGGGTTGAAGAAGTGGAAGCCCACGACCCGCTCGGGGTGCTCGAGGTCGGCCGCCATCTCGGTGATCGAGAGCGACGAGGTGTTGGTCGCCAGGACGCACTCGGGGGAGACGACCTTCTCGACGTCGGCGAAGACCGACTTCTTGACCGAGAGCTCCTCGAAGACGGCCTCGATGACGAAGTCGGCGTCCGCGAACGACGTGCTCTTGTCGACGGTGCCACTGACCAGCGCCTTGTGCCGGTTGGCCAGGTCGGAGTTGATCAGGCCCTTCGCGAGCAGCTTCTCGATCTCGGCGTGCACGTAGCCCACGCCCTTCTCGACGCGCTCCTGGTCGAGGTCAGTGAGTACGACGGGCACCTCGAGGCGTCGTACGAACAGCAGGGCCAGCTGTGACGCCATCAGGCCGGCGCCCACGATGCCGACCTTCGTGACCGGGCGGGCCAGCGACCGGTCGGGGGCGCCGGCGGGCCGCTTGGCCCGCTTCTGCACCAGGTCGAAGGAGTAGAGCGACGCGAACAGCTCGGGCGTGTGCGACATCGCCTGGAGCGCGTCGTCCTCGGCGGCGAAGCCCTCGTCCCGGGTGGCGGTCCGCGCCGCCGCGATCAGGTCGACGGCCTTCGCGGCGGCCGGGCTGGCCCCGCCGGTGCGCGCCTCGACGAGCTGGCGCCCGCGGGCGACGGCGGCGTCCCAAGCCTCACCGCGGTCGACCTCGGTCCGCTCGACGACGACCTCGCCCGACAGCACCCGGCCCGCCCAGAGCAGCGACTGCTCGATGAAGTCGGCGCCGGAGAAGCAGGCGTCGGCCAGGCCGAGCTCGAACGCGGCGCGACCGTTCAGCGTCTTGCCGTTGTTGAGCGGGTTCTCGACGATCACCGTCACGGCCTTGTCGGCGCCGACCAGGTTGGGCACCAGGTAGGCGCCGCCCCAGCCGGGGACCAGGCCGAGCATCACCTCGGGCAGGCCCAGCGCCGGGGCGCTGTCCACCACGGTGCGGTAGTCGCAGTGCAGTGCGACCTCCAGGCCGCCGCCGAGCGCGAGCCCGTTGATGAAGCCGAACGACGTCTTGCCGCCGTCCTGCAGCTTGCGGAAGACCGCGTGGCCGATCTCCGCGATGACGCGTACGGCGTCGGGTCCGCCGCCGGCGACCGAGGTGAGGTCGGCACCCGCCGCGAGGATGAACGGCTTGCCGGTGACGCCGACCGAGGTGATCTCGTCGTCGGCCAGGGCCGCGTCGATCGCGGCGTCCAGGGCGAGCAGCGAACGCGGTCCGAAGGTGTTCGGCTTGGTGTGGTCCGCGCCGTTGTCGAGGGTGATCAGCCCCATCACCCCGGCGGTGCCCGGCAGGGTCACCTTGCGCAGGTGGGCCCGGGTCACGCGCTCGGCGTCGGAGGAGAGCTCCTGGGCGCGCGTGAGGAGGGTGTCGATGCTCATGCGGTGGCTCCGTTCCAGTGCGGGTTCTCCCAGATGACCGTGCCGCCCATGCCGATGCCGATGCACATGGTGGTCAGCCCGTAGCGGACCGCGGGCCGCTCCTCGAACTGCCGGGCCAGCTGGGTCATCAGTCGCACGCCGGAGGAGGCGAGCGGGTGGCCCATCGCGATGGCCCCGCCGTACGGGTTCACGCGCGCGTCGTCGTCGGCGATGCCGAAGTGCTCCAGGAAGGCGAGCACCTGGACGGCGAACGCCTCGTTGACCTCGAAGGCCTCGATGTCGTCGATGCTCAGGCCGGCCTGCTTCAGCGCCTTCTCGGTCGCGGGGATGGGCCCGGCGCCCATCACCTCGGGCTCGACGCCGACGAAGGAGTACGACACCAGCCGCATCTTCACCGGCAGGCCCAGCTCGCGGGCGGTCTCCTCGTCGGCGAGCAGCGCGGCGGTGGCGCCGTCGTTGATGCCCGCGGCGTTGCCGGCGGTGACCTTGCCGTGCGAGCGGAACGGCGTCTTCAGTGCGGCCAGGGACTCCATCGTGGTGCCGGGGCGCATCGGCTCGTCGCTGGTGGCCAGCCCCCAGCCGAGCTCCTCGGAACGGGTCGCGACGGGCACCAGGTCGGGCTGGATCTTGCCGTCGGCGTACGCCGCGGCGGTCTTGTCCTGGGAGCGCACGGCGTAGGAGTCCACCCGCTCCTTCGTGATCGTGGGGTAGCGGTCGTGGAGGTTCTCGGCCGTCTTGCCCATCACGAGGGCGTCGGGGTTCACGACCCGCTCGGAGAGGATCCGCGGGTTCGGGTCGACGCCCTCGCCCATCGGGTGCCGGCCCATGTGCTCGACGCCGCCGGCGATGGCGACGTCGTACGCGCCGAAGGCGATGCCGGAGGCGGTGGTCGTCACGGCGGTCATCGCGCCGGCACACATCCGGTCGATGGCGAAGCCCGGCACGCTCTGCGGCAGGCCGGCGAGCAGTGCGGCGGTGCGGCCGATGGTCAGGCCCTGGTCGCCGATCTGGGTGGTGGCGGCCACGGCCACCTCGTCGACGCGCTCGGGGGGCAGCGACGGGTTGCGTCGCATGAGCTCGCGGATGCACTTGATGACGAGGTCGTCGGCGCGGGTCTCGGCGTACTGGCCCGTGGCCTTGCCGAAGGGGGTGCGTACGCCGTCGACGAAGACGACCTCTCGCAGCTGTCGGGGCACCTGTTCTCCTGGGTGGGGGTGGTGGGACGTCGCAAGATTACCCGCCAGTAACAATTTCGACGACGGCGGTGGGCGTGTGCGCCATCACGCGCCCGATCCCCACTAGGGTTGGGCCCGTGACGCCAGAATCCAGGCTCGTGCACATCGTGGACGAGGTCCCCGAGCTCGACGACCGGCAGGACCCGACCGGCGAGCTGACGATGGTGCTGGTCCTCGACGGCTTCCTGGACGCGGGCAACGCCGCCGCCCGGGCCGCCCAGCACCTAAGCGACCTCGACGACGGCGGCTCGGTGGTGGCGACGTTCGACGTGGACCAGTTCCACGACTACCGCGCCCGCCGGCCGGCGGTGTCCTTCGTCCAGGACCACTACGAGGCGTACGACGCCCCGCGGCTGGTCGTGCGACTGCTCCACGACACCGGCGGCACGCCGTACCTCCTCTTCCACGGCCCGGAGCCCGACAACCGCTGGGAGGCCTTCTGCCGTGCGGTCAAGGAGGTCGTCGAGCGCTTCGAGGTGACCCGGACGGTCGCCATGGGATCGGTGCCGATGGCCGTCCCGCACACCCGGCCGATCGCGCTGACCTCCCACGCCAACGACCCGTCGCTGCTCAGCGGCGAGAGCCGGTGGCGCGGCGAGCTGCGGATCCCGAGCAGCGCCCAGGCCCTCCTCGAGGTGCGCCTGGGGGAGTGGGGCCACGCCGCCCAGGGCTTCGTCGCCCACATTCCGCACTACCTCGCGCAGCTGGACTTCCCGCAGGCCTCCGCCACCCTGCTCGAGCAGGTCGAGATCGCCGGCCGGCTGACCGTCGACCTGTCCGGGCTGCGCGCCGAGGCCGAGGACCGGGCGGTCGAGATCGCCCGCTACCTGGATGCCAACAACGAGCTCGGCGACGTCGTGGCCGCTCTGGAGCGCCAGTACGACGCCTTCGAGCGGGCCGAGGAGTCGGGCGGCAACCTGCTCGCCCCCGACCAGCCGCTGCCCAGCGGCGAGGAGCTCGGCCAGCAGTTCGAGCAGTTCCTGGCCGGTCTCGAACGACCCGACGACGACAAGTCGGGCAGCTGAGATGCCGCAGGACGCCGCCGCCCTGGTCGCCCTGCTCGACCTCGAGCGCATCGACGACAACCTGTTCCGGGGTGCCCAGGAGCCCTCGGCGCTGCCACGCGTCTTCGGCGGGCAGGTTGCCGCGCAGGCGCTGGTCGCCGGCACCCGGACGGTCGACCCGGCGTACGGCGTGCACTCGCTGCACTCCTACTTCCTGCAGCCCGGTGACCCCCGCGCCCCGATCGTCTACGACGTGGAGACGCTGCGCGACGGACGCTCCTTCGCGACCCGCCGGGTGCTGGCCCGTCAGCACGGTCGGCCGATCTTCGCGCTGACGGCCAACTTCCAGGTCGCCGAGGAGGGCTGGGACCACCACGACGTGATGCCCGAGGTGACCTCCCCCGAGCAGTCCCTCGACCCGCGCGAGGTGCTCGCCGCGATGTACCCGGACCGCGACACCAGCGCCGACAGCGAGTGGGACGTCGCCGAGATGCGCTACGTCGGCAGCTCCGGCGACGGCCTGCTGGCCGCCGACCCCGAGCACCCCGGGCTCCAGCGCTGTTGGCTGCGGGTCTCCTCGCGGCTGCCCGACGACCCGTTCCTGCACGTCGCTGCTTTCACGTACCTCTCCGACATGACCCTGATGGGCTCCGCGCTCGCGCCGCACGGGGCCCGTCCCGAGGACGGCACCCACATGGTCGCCTCGCTCGACCACGCGATCTGGTTCCACCGGCCGTTCCGGGCCGACGAGTGGTGGCTCTACGACCAGACGTCGCCGTTCGCCGGGGGCGGGCGCGGGCTCGTCACCGCCGGGGTGTTCACCGAAGGCGGCACGCTGGTCGCCACCGTCGCCCAGGAGGCCCTGTTGCGGAAGTTCGACCCCACGCGAGTGCGCTCATGAGCGACGTCACCGAGCTCCTGGGACTGCTCGACCTGGAGCAGATCGAGCCCGACCTGTTCCGGGGGAGCCAGCCGGACTCCGCCCGGGCCCGGGTGTACGGCGGCCAGGTCGCCGCCCAGGCCCTGGTCGCCGGGATCCGGACCGTGGACCCGGCGTACACCGTGCACTCGCTGCACTCCTACTTCCTGCGGGGCGGCGACTACTCCGTCCCGATCGTGTACGACGTCGAGCGGATCCGTGACGGCCGGGCCTTCCAGTCCCGCCGGGTCGTGGCCCGCCAGCACGGTCGCCCGATCTACTACCAGACGCTCGACTTCCAGCGGCCCGAGCAGGGCTACGAGCACCAGGACGCGATGCCGCAGGTCGGCCCGCCCGAGCAGGGCCTGGACCTGGTCAACCTGATGCGGTCGCGCGGCACGACCGAGGCCGACGCGCTCGGCAAGGAGTGGTCGGCCCTCGACGTCCGCTACCTCGGCAACTCCGGCACGGGTCTGCCCGAGCACCCGAAGCACCGGGCCCAGGCGCAGATGTGGATCCGGCTGCGCGAGGAGCTGCCGGAGGACCCGGTGGTCCACCTCGCCGCGTTCACCTACGCCAGCGACGTCAGCCTGCTCGGCGCCTCGTTGGCGGCGCACGACGCCCACCCGTCCCAGACCCAGATGGCCTCGCTCGACCACACCATCTGGTTCCACCGGCCGTTCCGGGCCGACGAGTGGTGGCTCTACGACCAGTGGTCGCCCTCGGCCAGCGGCGCCCGCGGGCTCTCGCTCGGCCGGGTCTTCCTCGCCGACGGCACCCTGGTCGCCTCGCTCGCCCAGGAGGGGCTGATCCGCCCGCGTCCCGACGCTGGTTGAGGTGCGAAGGACGAAGTCCTGAGCCTCGAAACCCGGTGAGCCGGGAGTCGGCGTCGTTCGGGGGCTGCTGACGCTGGTTGAGGTGCGAAGGACGAAGTCCTGAGCCTCGAAACCCGGCGAGCCGGGAGTCGGCGTCGAGCAGGCCCGACTCGCTGCTCACCGGGTTTCGAGGCTCGGCGCCAGGGCGCCTCACGCCTCAACCAGCGTCAGGCCGCGTCGGCCTCGTCGTCCGCCGTCAGGCCCAGGGTGAGCGCGGTCTCACGCAGCACCTCGGCGGCGAGCTCGGGGTGCTCGGAGAGGCTGCGGCCGTAGCTCGGGATCATCTTCTCGAGCGCCGGCAGCCACTCGGTCATCCGGTCGGGGAAGCACTCGCCCAGCACGTCGAGCATGATCGGGACGGCCGTCGAGGCGCCCGGCGAGGCGCCGAGCAGACCGGCGATGGAGCCGTCGCCCGCCGCGATCAGCTCGGTGCCGAACTGCAGGACGCCGCCCTTCCCGGGGACGTTCTTGATGACCTGGACCCGCTGGCCGGCGACGATCTTCTCCCAGTCCTCGGCCCTCGCGTCGGGGAAGAAGTGCTGCAGCTCGACGAGCTGGGCCTTCCTGCCGGCGAGGACCTGACCGATCAGGTAGAGCGTCAGGCCGACGTTGCGCAGGCCGACCTGGATCATCGGCCACAGGTTGTGCAGCCGGATCGAGCGGAACAGGTCGAGCAGCGAGCCGTTCTTCAGGAAGCGGGGGCTGAACCCGGCGTACGGGCCGAACATCAGGCTCGGCTGGCCGTCCACCATCCGGGTGTCCAGGTGGGGCACCGACATCGGCGGGGCGCCGACGGCAGCCCGGCCGTAGACCTTGGCCTGGTGGCGGGCGACGATCGCGGGCTCGGTGGTGCGCCAGAACTCGCCGCTGACCGGGAAGCCGCCGAAGCCCCGGATCTCCGGGATGCCGGAGCGCTGCAGCAGGGTGAGGGCCTGGCCGCCGGCACCGACGAAGACGAAGCGGGCGGTGGCGTCGTACGTGCCGGAGCCGTCGCGGCGCTTGCCGCGCACGTGCCAGCCGTCCTCGGTGCGGTCCAGCTTGCGCACCTCGACTCCGGTGACGAGATCGATGGCGCCGCGGTCGTCCAGTGCGCCGATCAGCTGGCGGGTCAGCGAGCCGAAGTCGACGTCGGTGCCGGCGAGCGAGCGGGTGGCGGCCACCGGCTCGTCGCGGTCGCGGCCGGCCATCAGCAGCGGCGCCCACTGCTCGATCAGGTCGTGGTCCTCGGTGTACTCCATGCCCGCGAAGAGCGGGTGCTCGGCGAGCAGCTCGTAGCGCCGGCGCAGGTAGGCGACGTTCTCCTCGCCCCACACGAAGCTGAGGTGCGGGCTGGGGTGGACGAACGAGGTGGGGTCCGGGATCTGGCCGCTCTCGACCAGGAAGGCCCACAGCTGACGGCTGAGCTGGAACTGCTCGTTGACGCTGATCGCCTTGCTGACGTCGACGGTGCCGTCGGGCAGCTCGGGGGAGTAGTTGAGCTCGCAGAGGGCGGCGTGCCCGGTGCCGGCGTTGTTCCAGGGACCCGAGGACTCCTGCGCCAGGGCGTCGAGGCGCTCGACGATGGCGACCCGCCAGCTCGGCTCGACCTGGTGGAGGAGCGTGGCCAGGGTGGCCGACATGATGCCCCCACCGATCAGGATCGCGTCGTACGGGGCGGGACTCTCGCTGGCCGAGCGGCTCACGCTGTCGTTCTCCTGTCGCAGTCTTGGTCGCGCACGAAATTAGGTGCCCGAGCCACGACCCGGATCAGCAGGTCCGTTTGACCCCGACTAAGAGAGACGTGATTCACACGCGGGTGGTGCGCCCGACCAGGTGCGGGGCCCCGTCGCTCGGGCGGCTGAGCGAGAACGCGTGACCGTCGTCGAGCCCCGTCGAGCCGAAGGCGACGGTGCCGGGCAGCAGGATCGGCTTCTTGAAGGCGGCGTCGACGCGCACCGCGTCGGGCAGCCGGTTCTCCAGCGCGGCGACACCGCGCGCCAGGCTCCACATGCCGTGCGCGATGGGGCGAGGAAAGCCCAGGGCGCGCGCCGTCAGCGGGTGGAGGTGGATCGGGTTGTGGTCGCCGGAGACCGCGGCGTACCGCCGCCCCAGGTCGGCGGGGAGCCGCCAGGTCAGCCCGTGCGGAGGCGCGTCGGGGTACGACGGGGAGGCCGCGCCGCTGTCGATGGTCGAGCCGGCACCCCGCCGCAGGTACGTCGAGGTGCTCTCCCAGACCGTCTCGCCGCCGCTGCGGAGCGTCGCCTCGAACGCGTAGGCGGTGCCCTTCGGGTGCGGCAGCGGAGCACCGACGGCGACCTCGACGTCGAGGGTCTCGCCGACGGCGATCGGCCGGTGCGCGGTGATCGAGTTCTCGACGTGCACGGTGCCGATCGCGGGTGCGGGGAACGCCTGGTCGCCCATGATCGCCAGGTGCAGGCCGAAGGCCAGGACGTGCGGGTAGGTGAGCGGCACCGTGTCCTTGGCGGGGAAACCGCAGACCACGGCGTACCGCTCGACGTGCGCGCGCTCGACCGTCACCGGGGGCCTGGTCATCCGCAGTCCGCTGAAGCCGTCGACGGGCGCCTTGCGGACGCCGGGCAGCCGGTTGACGACGGGCACGCTCGGGAGCGCGGCCCTGACGAGGTCGGTGACGGCCATCCTCAGGCGCCCAGCATCATCTGGCCGCAGACCCGGACGACGTTGCCGTTGACGGCGGTCGAGCCGGGGGAGGCGTACCAGGCGATGGTCTCGGCGACGTCGACCGGCAGGCCGCCCTGGGACATCGCGTTGAGCCGCTGGCCCACCTCGCGGGTCGCGAACGGCACGGCCGCGGTCATCTGGGTGACGATGAAGCCGGGCGCGACCGCGTTGATGGTGATGCCGCGGTCGAGCTCGTCGGCGAGGGAGTCGACCAGGCCGATCACGCCGGCCTTGGAGGCGGCGTAGTTGGTCTGTCCGACGTTGCCGGCGATGCCGGCGATGCTCGCCACGCCGACGACCGAGCCGTTGTCGTTGATCACGCCCTGGTCCAGGAGCTCACGGGTGATCCGCTCGGGTGCGGTGAGGTTGACCGCGATCACGGACTCCCAGCGGTCCCCCCGGTCGTCGGCGGCCATGTTGGCCAGCTTCCTGTCGCGGGTGATGCCGGCGTTGTGGACGACCACGTCGACGCCGCCGTGCTTCTCCTTCAGGTGGTGCGCGATCCGCTGGGGCGCGTCCTGGCCGGTGATGTCGAGGGCGATCCAGTCGCCGTCGAGCTCCTTCATCAATGCCTGCAGCTCGCTGGCGGCCTGGGGTACGTCGACCCCGACGACCCGCGCGCCGTCGCGGTGCAGCACCCGGGCGATCTGCTCGCCGATGCCGCGGCTGGCTCCGGTGACCAGGGCGACCCTGCCGGCCAGCGGGGCGGTCCAGTCGGTGACCTCACCGGCCCCGGTGGTGCCGTGCACGCCGATGCGGATCACCTGGCCGGAGACGTACGCCGACTTCGGCGACAGCAGGAAGCCGAGGGTCGAGGTGACGGCCCCCTCGGCGCCGTCGACGACGTAGACCAGCTGGACGGTGCCGCCGCGACCGAGCTCCTTGCCGAGGCTGCGGGTGAAGCCCTCCAGCGCCCGCTGGGCGACCCGCTCGGCGCCGGCGACCTGCTCGGGCGGGGTGCCGAGGACGACCACCCGCGGGCAGGTCTCGAGGCGGCGCAGCAGCGGGGTGAAGAAGTCGCGGAGCGCGACCAGGTCGGCCGAGGAGGTCAGGCCGGTGGCGTCGAAGACCAGGCCCTTGAACCGCTGCTCCGCGTCCGGGGTCCCGGTACTGGCGATGTCGAGCTCTGCGAGGAGGCCGGGCAGGGACTCCGCCAGCCGGCCGCGGCCGCCGACGAGGACCGTGCCGTCGACGAGCGGCGCGCCGGCGTCGTACCGCTCCAGCTTCGTGGGGCTCGGCAGCCCGAGGTTCTTGGCGAGGAAGTTGCCGATCGGCGAGGACACGAAGTCCTGGTAGCGGTCGCTCATGACACCTCATGTAACTAGTCGTGTAACTCAGGGTCCACTTTTCGTGACGTGGCCCTCATGTCGTGTTGGGCTGTACCCAGCGGGGAACACTGGACGACATGTTCACCAGCACCCGGCGCGTCGCCGTCCTCGGCGGCAACCGCATCCCGTTCGCCCGCTCCAACACCGTCTACGCCGACGTGTCGAACCAGGACATGCTGACCGCCGCTATCGACGGGCTGGTCGCCCGCTACGGCCTGGAGGGCGAGCAGCTCGGCGAGGTCGTCGCCGGCGCCGTGCTGAAGCACTCCCGCGACTTCAACCTGGCCCGCGAGGCGGTGCTCGGCTCCCGGCTGGCACCGGAGACGCCCGCCACGGACATCCAGGAGGCCTGCGGCACCGGCCTGCAGGCGGCGATCCAGATCGCCAACAAGATCGCGCTCGGCCAGATCGACTCAGGGCTGGCCGGCGGCACCGACACCACCTCGGACGCGCCGGTCGCGATCGGCGACCGGCTGCGCAAGAAGCTGATGAAGGTGAACGCCGCGCGGGACCCGTGGCGCAAGCTCGCGGCGCTCGGCGCGATCCGCCCCGGCGACATCGGTCTGGAGATCCCGCAGAACGGCGAGCCGCGGACCAAGCTGTCGATGGGCGAGCACGCCGCGCTGACCGCGCTGGAGTGGCAGATCACCCGCGAGGACCAGGACGAGCTGGCGGCCGCGTCCCACCAGCACCTCGCGGCGGCGTACGACGCCGGCTGGTTCGACGACCTGGTCACGCCCTTCCGCGGTGTCGAGCGCGACAACAACCTGCGGCCCGACTCGACGGCCGAGAAGCTCGCCTCGCTGAAGCCGGTGTTCGGCAGGGGCGAGGCGGCGACGATGACCGCGGGCAACTCCACGCCGCTGACCGACGGCGCCTCCGTGGTGCTGCTCTCGTCCGAGGAGTGGGCCGCCTCGCACGGCCTCGAGCCGCAGGCCTTCCTGGTCGACTCCGAGACCGCCGCGGTCGACTACGTGCACGGCAACGAGGGCCTGCTGATGGCGCCGGCGTACGCCGTGCCGCGGATGCTGGCCCGCAACGGCCTGACCCTGCAGGACTTCGACTTCTACGAGATCCACGAGGCGTTCGCCTCGCAGGTGCTCTCGACGCTGAAGGCGTGGGAGGACCCGGTGTTCTGCCGCGAGCGCCTCGGTCTCGAGGCCCCGCTGGGCTCGATCGACCGGTCCCGCCTCAACGTGAACGGCTCGTCGCTGGCGGCCGGCCACCCGTTCGCCGCCACCGGCGGCCGGATCGTCGCGACCCTGGCCAAACTGCTCGCCGATCGTGGGTCGGGCCGGGGGCTGATCAGCATCTGCGCCGCCGGCGGCCAGGGCGTCGTCGCGATCCTGGAGCGCTGATCCGCGCGTCGAGTGCCATGAATTGGCCCCTCCAGCCCCGGATCAGGGGCCAGGAGGTGTCACTCGACGCGGGCGGCGAGGGCCAGGGCCGAGGTGACCAGGTAGTCGCGCACCTGGTCGGGCGAGATCTGCCCCACGGTGGGGATGCCCGGGGACTCCTCCTTGACCAGGATGCCCACCCGCGCGAGCTGGAGCGCGCCCAGCCCGCTTGCGTAGAGGGTGTTGGCGAGCAGGGTCGGGTCCTCGACGCCGAGCTCCTCCAGCGCCGAGCCGAGGATGGCCAGGCAGGTGGAGATGCTGCGCCCGAGCCGGAACAGGGCGCTCTCGGAGATCTCGTCGAGCAGCTCGGGACCCGAGCGGCGCATCAGCGCCTGCGCGCAGTCGACGAACGCCGGGTGGGCCAGGCCGTAGTCGACGAACGCGCTCACGATCGCGGCCAGCGTGTCCTCGGGGGTCTCGCCCGCGGCGCCGTCGAGCTCGTCGCGCAGCTCGTCGAGGTAGCCGACCAGCACGAGCGCGAACAGCTCCTCCTTGCCGGAGAAGTGCCGGTAGACGATCGCGCGATTGATCCCGACCGCGCGGGCGATGTCCTCGATCTGCGCGTCGCGCACGCCGCGCTCGTCGAAGAGCGCCCGGGTGGCGGCGATGATCTCGGACTCGCGCTTGCGCCGCCGGGCTGCGGCCGCGGAGCGCCGGCCGTCGGTCTCGGGCGCTCGGGTCGGCATGACTCGATGCTATCGAGGAGGTAACCCCGAGTTGCACGGGTGTGGCGCCCGACGCCGGTTCGAGGCGCGAGCGCAGCGAGCCTCGAATCCGAGTGGGCCGAGCGTCGGCGGTGAGCGGGCTGCGTGGGAGCATCCTCCGGTGACCGCGACCCTCGTGGCGAAGGACCTGGCCGGCGGCCACGGGCATCGCATCCTCTTCGAGTCCCTCGACCTGACCGTCGCTCCCGGCGACGTGGTGGGCGTGGTCGGCGCCAACGGTGCCGGCAAGTCGACCCTGCTTCGGCTGCTCGCCGGCGCGGCCGAGCCGATGGGCGGGTCGGTGTCGCTGGCGCCGGCCGACGCGTTCGTCGGCTGGCTGCCGCAGGAGCACGACCGGGTGCCGGGGGAGACGGTGGCGGAGTACGTCGCCCGTCGTACCGGTGCGACCGCCGCCACCGAGGCCATGGAGACGACGGCGGCCGCGCTCGGCGGCGACGTGCCGGGTGCCGACGACGCGTACGCCGCCGCCTTCGACCGCTGGATGGCCAGCGGCGCCGCGGACCTCGAGGACCGGCTCCCGTCGGTGCTCGCCGAGCTCGGCCTCGACGTCGGCCCGGACGCGCTGATGACCTCGCTGTCCGGCGGTCAGGCCGCCCGCGCCGCGCTGGCCTCCCTGCTGCTGAGCCGCTTCGACGTCGTACTCCTCGACGAGCCCACCAACGACCTGGACCTCGACGGGCTGGAGCGGCTCGAGTCGTTCGTCCGCGGGTTGCGCAGCGGCGTGGTGCTCGTCTCGCACGACCGCGAGTTCCTGGCGCGCTGCGTGACCCGGGTGGTCGAGCTGGACCTGGCCCAGAACCAGGTCGCGGTCTACGACGGCGGGTACGACGCCTACCTCGACGCCCGCGCGGTCGCTCGCCGGCACGCCCGCGAGGCCTACGAGGAGTTCGCCGACAAGAAGGCCGACCTGGTCTCCCGGGCGCGGACCCAACGGGAGTGGAGCTCGCAGGGTGTCCGCAACGCGATGAAGAAGTCGCCGGACAACGACAAGATGCGCCGCCGCGCGCAGTCGGAGTCCTCGGAGAAGCAGGCCCAGAAGGTGCGCCAGATGGAGTCGCGGATCGCCCGCCTCGACGAGGTCGACGAGCCGCGCAAGGAGTGGGTGCTGCAGTTCAGCATCGCCGCCGCGCCCCGCTCCTCGACCGTCGTGTCGACCCTGAACGAGGCGGTCCTCCGGCGCGGCGACTTCACCTTCGGCCCGGCCTCGCTGCAGGTCAACGCCGGCGACCGGATCGGCATCACCGGGCCCAACGGCGCGGGCAAGTCGACGCTGCTCGCCCTCCTGCTCGGCCGGGTCGCTCCCGACGCGGGCTCCGCCTCGCTCGGCGTCTCGGTCGCCGTCGGCGAGATCGACCAGGCGCGCACCGGCCTGCCCGACGACCAGCCGCTCGGCACCGCCTTCGAGCTCGCCGTACCCGACTGGGCTCCGGCCGACGCGCGGACCCTGCTCGCGAAGTTCGGCCTGAAGGCCGACCAGGTCGCCTCGCTGGTCGGCCGGCTCTCGCCCGGCGAGCGCACCCGCGCGGCGATGGCCCTGCTCCAGGCCCGCGGGGTCAACCTGCTGGTCCTCGACGAGCCCACCAACCACCTCGACCTGCCCGCGATCGAGCAGCTCGAGGACGCACTCGAGTCGTACGACGGCGCGCTGCTGCTCGTCTCCCACGACCGCCGTCTGCTCGCGAACGTGGACCTCGACCAGCGCTGGCACGTCGAGGGCGGGCGGGTCACGCAGCTCTGACGTGGTGCGGTGGTCCTGTTCAAGCAGGTTGACCGGATCCACCGCGATCGCACCAGCGGACGAGCAGCTCAGGCGAGCGCGCGCACCGTCTCGATGGTGTCGGCCTCGTCGGCGGACTTGTCGTCGCGGTAGCGCAGCACCCGCGCGAAGCGCAGCGCCAGCCCGCCGGGGTAGCGCGTCGAGCGCTGGAGGCCGTCGAACGCGATCTCGACCACCTGCTCGGGCCGGACCGGCACGACGTAGTGGTCGCCGACGGTGGCCGGGTCGAGGGCCAGCTCGGTGAACCGCTCGGTCTGCCACGCGAGCATCTCGTCGGTCATCCCCTTGAAGGTCTTGCCGAGCATCACGAACCCGGTCTCCGACGACGGGTCGCGGGCGCCGAGGTGGATGTTGGAGAGCTTGCCGGCGCGGCGGCCGGAGCCCCACTCGACGGCCAGCACGACCAGATCGAGGGTGTGCACCGGCTTGACCTTCACCCAGGCGGCGCCCCGGCGGCCGGCGTCGTACGGCGCGGCCAGCCGCTTGACCACCACGCCCTCGTGACCGGCCGCGAGCGTGTCGGCGACGAAGGCCTCGGCGACCGCGACGTCGTCCGTGACGACCCGCGGCACCCGGAACGCCACGGGGACCAGGCGCTCCAGCTCGACCAGCCGCTCGTCCCCGGGCGTGGTCAGCAGGTCGCGGCCGTCGACGTGGAGGACGTCGAAGAAGAACGGGGTCACCCGGACACCCGCGGCCTGCGCCGTGCGCGACGCGGTCTCCTGGAAGGCACGCGGTCGTCCGTCGTCGTCGAGCGCGATCGCCTCGCCGTCCAGCACGAAGTGCTCCGAGGGCAGTGACCGGGCGACCTCGACCACCTCGGGCAGCCGCTCGGTGATGTCGTCGAGCGAGCGGGTCGCGATCACGATCCGGGCGCCGGTGCGGTGCACCTGGATCCGGATGCCGTCGAGCTTGGTGTCGACCGCGACGATGCCGCCGCCGGCCCTCTCGACCGCCTCGGCGAGGGTCTTCGCCGACGAGGCGAGCATCGGCAGCACCGGCCTCCCCACCTCGAGGCCGATCTCCGCGAGCGGCTCCTCACCGCCCTCGAAGGCGGCCCCGACGACGGACACGGTCGAGCCGGCGAGCATCGCGGCCCGCCGCACGGCGGCGAGCGGGACTCCGGTGGCCGCCGCGACCGCCTCCTGGACCAGGGCGTCGAGCGCGCCCTGACGCACCTCGCCGGTCACGACGCCGCGCAGCCACTGCTGCTCCTCGGCCGTGGCCCGCCCGAAGAGGGACGTCACGGCGGCGGCCCGGGCGGCCTGCGAGCCCGGCCCGGACAGCGCGGCGAGCTCCTCGAAGGCGGCGTGCACCTCCAGGACCTCCAGCGTGGGCGACGGCGCCGGCGATGGCAGCTCCGCGAGCCCGCGCCAGCCCAGGCCGGTGCGCCGCTGCCGCAGCGCGCCGCCGACGTACGACGTCACGGTCTCCAGCTCCTCGGGCTCCGCTAACTCGAGCAGCGCGGCGATGGCGACGACCTTGGCCTTGCGCGAGCGGGTGGCGGCCACCGTCGCGGAGGTGGCGACGACCTGGGAGAGCAGCATGCCGCCATCCTGCCCCGGGCCGCCGACAGCACTGGTCAGGACAACCGACGAGATTCGTCCGAAATGCTTGCGCGGGGACAGGAACGCGTTCTAAGTTGGACACGTGTCCAGTCAGGTGTCCAGCGCGGCCCGCCGCGAGCTGAACTCCCGGCAGGCCGAAACCGTCGAGCGGCTGCTCGCCGCCGGCGCCGAGGAGCTGCGTGCGGTCGGCTCGGAGACCCTGACGATCCGCACCGTCGCCGGACGGGCGGGCGTGAGCTCGGCGACGGCGTACACCTACTTCGCCTCGAAGAACCACCTCTTCGCCGAGCTCTTCTGGCGGGCCCTGCTGACCGATCCGCAGCCCGAGCCGGTCGGCACCACTGCGGTCGAGCGGGTGTGCAGCGTGACCCGGCACCTCACCGCCATGCTCGCGGCCTCGCCCGAGCTGGCCGCGGGTGCCACCTCCGCCCTGCTCGGCACCGACTCCGACGTCGAGCGGCTCCGACTGCGGATCGGCTCGGAGTTCGTGAGCCGCTTCCGGGCCGCCGTCGGAGTCGTCGCCGCACCCGCGGACGCCGACGACGTCGTCGAGACCCTCGCGCTCGCCTTCTCCGGAGCGCTGCTGCAGGCCGGCATGGGCCTGATGACCTACACCGAGATGGGCGAGCGGCTCGACTCGGTCGTCGCCACCATCATGAGAGGCAATTCATGACGCTGACCGCCCAGGGGCCGATCGTCTTCGATCCCTACGACTACGCGTTCCAGGAGGACCCCTACCCGGTCTACGCCCGGATGCGCGCCGAGGATCCGCTGCACCACAACGAGGCCGACGACTTCTGGGTGCTCACCCGGCACGCCGACATCCAGGAGGCGGTGCGCACCGAGGGCGTCTACTCCAACGCGATGGGCGTCTCGGTCGACAAGGCCGCGTGGGGCCCGGACGCCCACAAGGTGATGTCGTTCCTCGGCATGGACCCGCCGCACCAGATGCGGCTGCGCTCGCTGGTCTCCAAGGGCTTCACCCCGCGCCGGGTCCGGGAGCTCGCGCCGCGCATCGAGCAGATCTCGGCGCACTACTTCGACCTGGCGCTGGAGCGGGGCAGCTTCGACTGGATCGCCGACTACGCCGGCCGGCTCCCGATGGACGTCATCTCCGAGATGATGGGCGTGCCGGAGGCCGACCGGGTCGAGGTACGCCGCCTCGCCGACCTCGTCGTGCACCGCGAGGAGGGCGTCCGTGACGTGCCGCAGGCCGGCATGGAGGCCTCGCTGTACCTCGTCGGCTACTACGCCGACATGCTCAAGGAGCGCAAGAAGCGGCCCACCGACGACCTCACCAGCGCGCTCCTGGCCGCCGAGATCGACGGTGACCGGCTCACCGACGAGGAGATCATCGCCTTCCTCTTCCTGATGGTCGTGGCCGGCAACGAGACCACCACCAAGCTGCTCGGCAACGCGCTGTTCCACCTGACCCGCCACCCCGATCAGCAGGCGCGGGTCTTCGCCGACCCGGCCCAGCCCGCCGACCTCGTCGTGCCCTGGATCGAGGAGACGCTGCGCTACGACACCTCCAGCCAGATCCTGGCCCGCCACCTGCTGGCCGACGTCGAGCTGCACGGCCGGACGGCGCCGAAGGGCGCCAAGCTGCTGATCGTGCTCGGCTCGGCGAACCGCGACGAGCGGGTGTTCAGCCGGCCCGAGGAGTACGACATCTTCCGCGACAAGGCCGAGGTGGCCCAGCTGCTCAGCTTCGGCGGCGGCCGGCACTTCTGCCTCGGCGCCAACCTGGCCCGGCTGGAGGCGCAGCTCGCGCTGCGCGACCTGGTCCGCCGGGTCAAGCACATCGAGGTCGACCACGACGCCAGCCAGCGGGTGCACTCGGTCAGCGTCCGCGGCTTCGCCTCCATGCCGGTCAACGTAGAGGTCCGCTGAGATGACCCGGAGCAAGTACGCCCAGCCCACGCGCCGCCCCGCGGTCGTCACCGGCGCCTCGTCCGGGATCGGTGCGGCAACGGCCCTCGCCCTCGCCGCCGCCGGTCACCCGGTCGCGCTGGGCGCGCGTCGTACCGACAAGTGCGAGGAGGTCGCCGCAGCGGTCCGCGAGGCCGGCGGCGAAGCGGTCGTGCACGCACTCGACCTCACCGACGGGGAGTCGGTGGAGGCGTTCGCGAAGGGCGTCTCCGGCGACCTCGGCGACATCGAGGTGGTCGTCAGCAATGCCGGCGCCGTCGCCCCCGGCACCATCTACGAGGTCGACCCCGAGCGATTCGGCCGGGAGATCGACCTCAACCTCACCGGCGCGCAGCGACTGGTCCGCGCGTTCGTGCCGGGCATGGTCGAGCGGCAGCGTGGCGACTTCGTCTTCGTCTCCTCCGACGTCGCGGTGCGGGCCCGGCCGTTCATGTCGTCGTACGCCGCCGGCAAGTGGGGCCTGGAGGGGATGGCGCACGCCCTGCAGATGGAGCTCGAGGGCACCGGCGTGCGCGCCAGCATCGTGCGGCCCGGCCCGACCTGGAGCGAGATGGGCACCGACTGGGACGCCGACGAGGCGGCCTTCGTGCTCAACCAGTGGGTCCGCTTCGGGCTGGCCCGGCACCCGCACTTCATGAAGCCCACGGCGATCGCCGACGCGATCACCACCGTCGTCAGCGCGCCGCGCGGCGTGCACCTGAACCTGGTCGAGGTCTCGCCCGAGGCACCGATCGCGAAGCCGGAGGACCGATGAGTGTCTCGACAAGCTCGACAGCCGGAGGCACGACAGCGGGGATCCCCGAGGTCTCCTACGCCGTTCCCGACGACGGTTACGGCCACCTGGCCGAGATGCGCGTCGACCCGATCGGCCTGTTCGAGCGGGTGCACGCGGAGTGCGGCGACATCGGCCGCTTCAAGCTGGCCGACAAGGACGTCGTCCTGGTCACGGGGGCGGAGGCCAACGAGCAGTTCTTCCGGGCGCCGGACTCCACACTGGACCAGGCAGCGGCGTACCCCTTCATGACGCCGATCTTCGGCAAGGGCGTCGTCTTCGACGCCTCGCCCGAGGAGCGCCAGCAGATGCTGAAGAACCAGGCGCTGCGCGGCGACATGATGCGCGGGCACGCGGCGACGATCGAGGCCGAGATCAACCGGATGGTCGCGGAGTGGGGCGACGAGGGCGAGATCGACCTGCTCGACTGGTTCGCCGAGCTGACGATCTACACGACCTCGGCGTGCCTGATCGGCAAGCCGTTCCGCGAGGAGCTCGACATCCGGTTCGCCCGGCTCTACCACGAGCTGGAGCAGGGCACGGACGCGCTGGCCTACGTCGACCCGTACATGGACATCGAGTCGTTCCGCCGGCGTGACGCCGCGCGCGAGCAGCTGGTCGAGCTGGTCCAGGGCATCATCGACCGCCGCAAGGAGCGCGGCGTCGTGGCCAAGGAGGAGCGCGACCTGCTCGACGTGCTGATCTCGATCGACATGACCGCCGACTACGTCACCGGGATCTTCATCTCGATGATGTTCGCTGGCCACCACACCTCCTCGGGCACGGCGTCGTGGGCGCTGATCGAGCTGATGCGGCACCCCGACGAGATGGCGGCCGTGGTCGGCGAGCTCGACGAGCTGTACGCCGATGGCTCCGAGGTGTCGTTCCAGGCACTGCGCTCGATCCCGCGCCTGGAGGCGGCGCTGAAGGAGACGCTGCGGCTGCACCCGCCGTTGATCATCCTGATGCGGGTGGTGCAGGAGGAGATCGAGCTGGCCGGCCACCGGATCCCGCCGGGCACGGTGGTGGCGTCCTCGCCGCGGGTCTCGAACCGCCTCGCGGAGGACTTCCCGGAGCCCGCGACCTTCGACCCGGGCCGCTACATCGACCCGCGGCAGGAGGACCTGCAGAACCGCTGGACCTGGATCCCGTTCGGGGCCGGGAAGCACCGGTGCGTGGGCAACGCGTTCGCGATGATGCAGATGAAGGCGATCTTCTCGGTCATCCTTCGCGACTACGAGTTCGAGATGACGCAGCCCTCGGAGGACTACCGCGACGACGTGTCGAAGATGGTCATCCAGCTTCAGCAGCCGTGCCGGGTGAAGTACCGGCGGCGGTCGCGATGAGCGTCGTACGGCGGGGTCTCGATACGCCGCCTCGTTCCTCGGCGGCTACTCGACCGACGAGACTCGCGGGTTCTCGGTGGTCGAGTAGCGAGCGCCAGCGAGGGTGGGTCTCTCGGTGGTCGAGTAGCGAGCGCCAGCGAGCGTATCGAGACCCCGGCGCAGCGCGATGAGGGTCGTGGCCGACCTCGGCCTGTGTCAGGGCCACCAGATGTGCACCGGCGAGGCGCCCGACGTCTTCGCCTTCGACGACGACACCGACCTGGTGGTCGTCACCTTGGAGCACCCCGACGAGTCCCTGCGCCCGCAGGTGGAGTCGGCCGTGAAGTACTGCCCGGCGATGGCGCTGAGCATCGAGGAGGAAGCATGAGTTCGACCCCGACCCTTTCCCGGGCAGAGATCGACGAGTTCTGGGAGTCCTGGCTCGAGATCAACCGGGAGGCCGAGCGCACCGGCGACTGGCGCGTGATGGCGGAGTGGTACGCCGAGGACGCGACGTACGGCTGGATGCTCACGCCCGACGAGCACTTCATGGCCGTGGGCCGCGACCAGATCCGCGACTGGGCCATCGGCATCGAGATGGACGGCTTCGACGGCTGGCACTACGACTACCAGGCCACCGTTGTCGACGAGAAGAACGCGATGATCGTCGGCTTCTGGAAGCAGCGCTCGGGGCTCACCGACGACGCGACGGGCCGGGAGTTCGAGGTGCCGGGTCTCGGCGGAAGCTGGTTCGGCGTCGAGCGGCAGTCCGACGGTGAGCTGAAGTTCTCCTGGCAGCGCGACTGGTTCGACTTCGGGGCGATGGCGCACACGATGGGCGCGGTCCTGAAGTCCGGCAAGGCGCCGGAATCGCTGCACGCGCGGCTGAAGGTGTTCGGTCTCGAGGTGCCCGGCCACTACCGGCCCGAGGACCTGCCGTCGCCGGTGTGGCCGCCGCCCGTCGAGGCGGGCGAGTTCGTCACCCAGGACCCGGCGTGAGCGCGCTTCCCGCGCCGCAGCTGCTGGTCGACGGCAAGCTGAGCGGTGCCAGCGACGGGGCGACGTACCCGATCCTGAACCCGGCCACGGGCGCCGAGATCGGGCAGGCCCCGGACGCCACCGCCGCCGACGTGGACGCGGCCATCGCCGCCGCCCGCCGCGCCTTCGACGAGACCGACTGGTCGACCGACACCGAGCTGCGGGTCCGTTGCCTGCGCCAGCTGCACGAGGCGCTGCTCGGCGAGGCCGAGGAGTTCCGGGCGCTGACCACGGCCGAGGTCGGGATGCCGGGCTTCATGATGGGCGCGGCCGGTTTCGACGTGCCGGTCGCGAGCCTGAAGTGGGTCACCGACCTCGCCGAGTCCTACGAGTTCGAGACCGACCTCGGCGTGGCCGAGCCGATGGGGATCCCCTCGCGGCGCACCGTGCGACGCGAGGCGGTCGGGGTGGTCGCGGCGATCACGCCGTGGAACGTCCCCACCCAGATCAACCTGGCCAAGGTCGGTCCGGCGCTCGCCGCCGGCTGCACGGTGGTCCTCAAGCCCGCACCCGACACCCCGTGGGTCGCCGCTGAGCTGGGACGCCTGGTCGCCGAGCACACCGACATCCCGGCGGGCGTCTTCAACGTCGTCACGCCGCTGTCGAACGAGGTCGCCGCGCAGCTGACCTCCGACCCGCGGGTCGACATGGTCTCGTTCACCGGATCGACGAACACCGGCCGGGCGATCATGGCCGCGGCGGCGCCGACGCTGAAGCGGGTCTTCCTCGAGCTCGGTGGCAAGTCCGCCGCGATCGCGCTCGACGACGCCGACGTGGCGGCCGTCGCCGGTGCGACCGCCTTCACCGCCTGCATCCACGCCGGCCAGGGCTGCGCGATCACCACCCGGCTGCTCGTCCCGCGGGCGAAGTACGACGAGGCGGTGCAGGTCGCCGCCGCCACCATGGAGTCGATCGGGGCCAAGGACCCGGCCGACCCGGGCGCGATCTGCGGCCCGGTGATCTCGCAGGTGCAGCGCGACCGCGTCGCGTCGTACCTCCGGCTGGCCGAGGAGGAGGGCGGCACGTTCGCCACCGGCGGGCACGTCATCGAGCAGGACGGCTACTGGATCGAGCCGACCGTCATCGCCGGTCTCGACAACTCCTCGCGGCTCGCGCAGGAGGAGATCTTCGGCCCGGTGCTCGTCGTCATCCCGCACGACGGCGACGACGACGCGGTCCGGATCGCCAACGACTCGGCGTACGGCCTCTCCGGCTCCGTCGACTCCGGCTCGCTGGAGCGGGCCAAGGCGGTCGCCGCCCGGATCCGCACCGGCACGCTCGCCGTCAACGGCGGCGTGTGGTTCAGCCCGGACGCGCCGTTCGGCGGCTACAAGCAGTCCGGCCTCGGCCGGGAGATGGGCGTCGCCGGGTTCGAGGAGTACCTCGAGACCAAGACCATCGCCGAGCCCGCGTGACACCGAGCGGAGCTCGGGGTCACGAGAACGGGCGCAGGTTGAGGAGCGTCGACGCAGACCGGCGCGCAGCGACGGGCTGCGTGACGCGTCTCGAAACCCAGTCAGGAAACGGAGCACACAGGTGAGCAGCAGGTTCGAGAACAAGGTCGTCGTCGTCACCGGCGCGGCACAGGGCATCGGCGAGGCCTACGCCAAGGCGCTCGGCGCCGAGGGCGCGTCGGTCGTGGTGGCCGACCTGAACACCGAGTCCGGCGAGCGGGTGGCCAAGGAGATCGAGGCGGCGGGCGGTACGGCGATGTTCGTGCGCACCGACGTCTCCTCGGCCGAGTCGGCGACGGCGCTGGTCGAGCAGGTGACCGCGGCGTACGGCGGCATCGACGGGCTGGTCAACAACGCCGCGATCTACGGCGAGATGCAGTTCGACCTGCTGATCAGCGTCGACTGGGACTACTACAAGAAGTTCATGAGCGTGAACATGGACGGCGCGCTGGTGATGACCCGGGCGGTGTGGAAGGTCATGCAGAAGCGCGGCGGCGGCTCGATCGTCAACCAGTCCAGCACCGCGGCGTACCTCTACTCCGGCTTCTACGGCCTGGCCAAGGTCGGCGTGAACGGCCTGACCCAGCAGCTGGCCCACGAGGTCGGCGGGATGAACATCCGCGTCAACGCGATCGCCCCCGGCCCGACCGACACCGCGGCGACCCGCACCCAGGCCGGCGACGCGGCCAAGGACCTGGTGAAGAACCTGGCGCTGAAGCGGATGGGTCAGCCCGAGGACATGGTCGGCGCCTGCCTGTTCCTGCTCTCGGACGAGTCGTCGTGGGTGACCGGTCAGATCATCGCCGTCGACGGCGGACAGACCTTCCGCGCATGACGTCCGTCGGCTTCGTGGGCCTCGGCATGATCGGCAAGCCGATGGCGCTGACGCTGGCCCGCTCCGAGCTCGACCTGTTCGTGTACGACGTCGTCCCCGAGCCGCTGGCCGAGCTCGAGGCGGCCGGTGCGAAGACGGTCGGCAGCGTGGCCGAGCTGGCCCGCTCGGTCGACGTACTCTGCGTGATGGTGCGCGACGACGACCAGGTGCGCGAGGTGCTCGGCGAGGTGCTGGGGGTCGCGGGGGACCGGCTCACGGTCGTCATCCACTCCACGGTCGCGCCCGGCACCCCGGCCGAGCTGGAGGACACCGCCGCGCGGCACGGGGTCCGCATCGTCGACGCCCCGGTCAGCGGCGGCCCGACCGGCGCGGCCGAGGGCACCCTGGCGATCATGGTCGGCGGCACCGAGGACGCCTTCGCGGCGGCCCTGCCGGCGCTGGAGGTGATGGGCAGCAAGGTGGTGCACGCGGGCGGGATCGGCGCGGGCACGAAGTTCAAGCTGGCCCGCAACATGATGCACTTCGTCTCCTTCACCGCCGCCACCGAGGCGATGCGGCTGGCGGAGGCGGCGGGACTGTCCCTGAGGGACCTGGGCGCCGTGGTGCGCCACACCGACGCGATCACCGGTGGCCCGGGCGCGATCATCCTGCGCGACACCACCGCGCCCATCGACCCGGCCGACTTCTGGCACGGCGTGATGACGCACGTGGTCGCGCTGGGCGAGAAGGACCTCGGCTTCGCGATCGAGCTGGCCGAGCAGCTGGACATCGACGTACCCCTCGCGCGGCAGGCGCGCGAGCGGCTGGCGAAGGGACTGGGACTGTGAGCGACGGAGCCGGCAAGTTCGACGAGCTCCCCGAGACCCGCCGGCGCGGGCTGGAGAAGATGGAGGAGGTCTACGGCTTCGAGATGACCGACGGCACCGGCGACTTCTTCCGCTACACCGCCGACCACCTCTTCGCCGACATCTGGAACCGTCCGGGCCTGTCCAACCGGGACCGCCGGCTGCTGCTGATCGGGCTGCTCACGGGCTCGGGCGGCCAGGACGTGCTGACCATCCAGATCCCCGCCGCGTACGCCGCCGGTGAGCTCGACGACGCGGCCCTGCGCGAGATCACCATCCTGATGTGCCACTACGCCGGCTGGCCGATCGGCTCGCGGATCAACGCCATCGTCGAGGACACCATCGCCAAGGCGGCCAAGAAGCGGGCTCGCGAGGAGTCTGCGGACCAGGGCTGAGCGCGACCCGTCACTTGCTCGGCACTTTTCGCGGTGTGTCGACGAAGCATTGACGGGTCGACCGGCCGACGTGCCGTGCCGACCCGCCAATGCGCGGGTCAGCCGCCCAGGCGCTCGGGCTGGGCCGTGGCGAGCAGGGCCTCGCGGTCCTCCGGGAGCACGAAGCCCGCGGCGACCACGGCGTCGGCGGAATCCTCGAAGGCGGTGAGGTACGACGTCCGGTCGGCGTGGCGCTCGGCCAGCCGGCCCGCGGGCAGCGGCGTGGTCGTGCCGAACAGCAGGCAGGTGAGCGGCCCGTCGGGGGCGGGATCCCCGGAGAGCACGTCGACGGGCACGTCGACCAACGGGGTGCGGATGCCGCCGCGGACGATCCCGTCGCGGTCGCGGACGTAGGTGCCGTCTCGGACCGTCAGCCGGTCAGCCGTCGGCGGCGCCGTACCGTCGCGGACCCAGCCGTCCAGGGCACGCAGGGCGGCCTTGGCGACCAGGTGGTGCGGCCCGTCGTTGATCGGCAGCGGGCACCCGAGGGTGTCCGCCACCGGGCCGAGCGAGTAGGCATCGGCATGGGCGGTGCCCGCGACCTCCCACAGCCGGAACGTCGCGGAGTCGGGCTGGCGGGCCGGGAGGTAGTTGAGCACCCCGACGACGTCGGTCTCGGTCTCGAGGGTCAGGACCGGTACGTCGAGGTCGTCGCGGATCAGGGTCGGCTCACCACTGAGGGTGGAGGCGATGTCGATGGCGCCACCGGTGCCACTGAGGGGCGCGCTCGCGCCCCCGCGGCTGTGCACCAGGAACCCGTCGAAGGCGTCGCTCAGCGGCTGGACGCCGTTGGCGTAGGTCGTGAGCGCGAACCCCGACTGCGACTCGCCGATCGCGAGCACCCGCTCGGGCTCGAGAGTGCCGAGGAGGTCGCCGCCCCGGACGGCTGCCGCGGCCTGGGTGTAGATGTCGTAGGAGTACTCGTCCCCGGGATGGTGCAGGTCGTCGTACCGCTCGGGATCGAGCGCGCGCAGTCCCTTCCCGGCGCCGGCGGCCTCGCTGACGGGGGTGGAGACCGCGACCCGGCCGCCCTCCACGCCGACGTGCTGCGCCGAGACGCCCACCCAGGCGTAGCCGCCGCGCAGGATCTCGTCGGCCAGGTAGGTCCAGTCCGGGGCGGCGTCGAAGCCGCCACTGACGTTGAGCCACTCGACCAGGACCGTCCCGTTGAACTCCTTCGCCGGTGGCATCCGGGTCAGCACCCGGGTGCGGTAGCCCAGCGAGCGCGCCGGTGTCAGGTCGAACCGGCCGTCGGCGCTCCGCGTGCCGGAGTACGACGTCGCCGTACCTTCGAGCAGGAGCTCGTCCTCCGTCCAGCCCGCCGGGAGCGGGATGTCCTTGGCCCCGGCCAGGAAGGGGCCGTCGCCCCCCGAGATCCGGCCGGGTCCGGAGCGTTCCTCAGAGCTCGGCTCGCCGGGGTCGGAGGAGCAGGCGGGCAGCGCGAGGAGCAGCAGGATCAGGGCGAGTGCGCGGTTCACCCGGACAACATAGAGCCCTCAACGACTTTGCGCTGGGCGCGACCCGTCACTCGCTCGGCACTTTTGGCGGTGTGTCGGCGAAGCATTGACGGGTCGGGCGCCCGACCGGCGGCGGCCCCGGCGCCCACCCCGCAGATCGACCCGTCAATCGCTCGTCGACACGCCGCGAAAGTTGCCGAGCCAGTGACGGGTCGGCGGGGCTATGGTCCCGCTCATGCGTCTGAAGCTCGGCCGCCCCGATCTCGCCCGGCACGCGAACCGCTTCGACGTCCCGGAGGCGAGCGGAGACCACGGAGACCTGTCGGTCACCTTTCTCGGGGTCGCGAGCCTGCTCCTCGACGACGGCCGTACGGCGGTGCTCACCGACGGGTACTTCTCCCGGCCCTCGCTGCTCAGAATCGGTCTCGGGAAGGTCGCGCCCGACCGGGGTCGGATCGACGCGGCGCTGGCCCGGGCGGGCATCGGCCGGCTGGCCGCCGTGGTGCCGGTGCACACGCACGTCGACCACGCTCTCGACTCGGCGGTCGTCGCCGACCTGACCGGTGCCGAGCTGCTCGGAGGGGAGTCAGCCGCCAACGTCGGACGAGGGCACGGGCTGCCGGCCGACCGGATCCGGGTCGCCACGTCCGGCGAGACCGTGCGGTACGGCGACTTCTCGCTGACCCTGATCGAGTCGGACCACTGCCCGCCGGACCGGTTCCCGGGCGCGATCACGGAGCCCGTCGTACCTCCGGTGAGCGCGAAGGCGTACCGCTGCGGCGAGGCCTGGTCGGTCCTCGTCGAGCACGCGAGCGGCCCGAGCGCGCTGGTCCAGGGGAGTGCGGGCTTCGTGCCGGGCGCCCTCGCGGGCCGGAGCGCCGAGGTCGCCTACCTGGGAGTGGGCCAGCTCGGCGTCCAGGACGAGGAGTACGTCCGCACCTACTGGGACGAGACCGTCGGGGCCGTCGGTGCCCGGCAGGTCGTGCTGATCCACTGGGACGACTTCTTCCGGCCACTGGACCGCCCGCTCCGCGCCATGCCGTACGTCGGCGACGACCTCGACGCCACGGTGCGCGTGCTCGACGAGCTCGCGCACCGCGACGGGGTCGGCCTGCGGTTCCCGACGCTGTGGCGTCGCGAGGACCCCTGGGCTGCCGCTCAGCCCTCCAGCGAGGGGTAGTCGGTGTAGCCCTCGGCGCCGCCGCCGTAGAAGGTGTCCGGGTTCGGCTCGTTGAGCTCGGCACCGCTCTGCCAACGGCTGGGCAGGTCGGGGTTGGCCAGGAAGAGCCGCCCGACCGCCACGGCGTCGGCGAGGTCCTTGTCGAGGATCTCCTGCGCGAACTCCCGCGTCGTCACCTCGCCGAACCCGTCGTTGGCGATCACCACGCCGCCGAAGGAGCGGCGCAGGTCCTGGACCAGGTCGAGCTTCGGGTCCGCCAGCACGCTGAGGTACGCCAGGCCCAGCGGGGCGATGCCCTCGACGAGCAGTGCGTACGTCTCCGCGACGTCGGCAGGGTCCTCCTCGGTGGCGCCCTGGATGTTGTGCGCGGGCGAGATCCGGATCCCGACGCGCTCCGGGCCGATCGCGTCGGCGACGGCGCGGGTGACCTCGAGCGCGAAGCGGACCCGGTTCTCGGGCGACCCGCCGTACTCGTCGGTGCGGTGGTTGGCGCCGGGCGCCAGGAACTGGTGGATCAGGTAGCCGTTCGCGGCGTGCACCTCGACCCCGTCGAGCCCGGCCTCGACCGCGTTGCGGGCGGCCTGCACGTAGCCCTCGACCACGCCGGGGATCTCGTCCAGCTCCAGGGCGCGCGGGGTCGGGTGCGGCTGCGGGCCCTCGGCGGTGAACATCTCGTTCGGCGCGGCGACCGCGCTCGGCGCGACGACCGGCTGCCCGCCGGTGTTGTCGGGGTGCGAGACCCGCCCGGCGTGCATCAGCTGGGCGACGATCCGGCCGCCGTTCGCGTGCACGGCGTCGGCGACACGGCGCCAGCCGGCGAGCTGCTCGTCGGAGTGGAAGCCGGGGGTGTCCAGGTAGCCCTGGCCCTCGGGGGTGGGCTGGCTGCCCTCGGTGATGATCAGGCCGGCGGAGGCACGCTGCGCGTAGTACTCCACCGCGAGGTCGCCGGGCACCGTGCCCTGGGCGCGGTTGCGGGTCAGCGGGGCCATCACGAGACGGTTGGGCAGCGTCCAGGCGCCGACGGTCAGGGGCTCGAAGAGATCGGCCATGGGACAGCTCCTGTCGAAGATGGGGATCGTGCGGACCCTTGGCACAGCGGTCCCGCTCGGCCTGGTGTTCCGGGGGCCGGCGGTGAGGCTCCTCACCGTTTCGGACCGCTCAGCCGGGGTTCGCGGCCCGCAGCAGCCGCCGACCGAGCGCCTCGACGGCCGCGCGCAGCTCCGGGCCCTCCTCGACGCGGAAGTCCGCCGGCAGAGTGGCCAGCTGCTCGGCGAAGTACGTCGGGTTGCCGGTCGACGCCACCAGCCGGGTCGTGGTCGCGTCGACCTCCTCCAGCCGGCCCATCGTGCGCGGTACGCACCGCCGGAGCCGCTCGAGCGGGGCGTCGACGAGCACGCGGACGTCGTACTCCCAGCCCACGGCGAGGTTCTCCTCCAGGGCGGCGACCGGGTCGAGGTCGTCGGGCGGCTCGAACGACGCCTCCAGGACCTCGACGTCGCGCACCCGGTCGACCCGGTAGGTGCGTACGGCGTCGGCGCGCAGCGAGCGGCACACGAGGTACCACCGGCCGTAGCGCACCGCCACCGCCCACGGCTCGACCTCGGTCTCCCACTCGCGGCCGCTCTCGGAGCGGTAGGCCAGCCGGACCTGGCGTCGCGCGGCACAGGCCTCGACCAGCGTCACGGTGGTCGCGGGATCAGGGCGGGACGCGCCGCGGTCGGGCACCGGAGCCGCCGTACGACGCACCGCCTCGGCCTGGGCGGCGACCGAGCGGGGCAGCGCGCGCAGCAGCTTGCCGAGCGCGCGGCCGACCGGCCCGTCGACGTCGGCGGCGTCGTGCTGGCCGTCGAGGGCCGCCATCACCAGCCCGAGCACCTCGTCGGGTCCGAACAGCAGCGGCGGCGGCCGCAGACCCCGACCGAGCCGGTAGCCGCCCGCCGGCCCGCGCACCGACTCGACCGGGATGTCGGCCTCGCGCAGGATCCCGATATAGCGCCGGGCCGCTCGCGGCGTGACCCCCAGCCGGCGGCCCAGTCGCTCCCCGGTGATGCCGGGGGAGTCCTGCAGGGCCTCGAGCGCGAGCAGGGCCCGCGCGGTGGGGCTGACCTCGGTCGTCATCCGATCTCCTGATGGGGAAGTGGAACGTCCGCAATGGACCCTACGCTCGTGACATGGACGAGAACGAGCTGTGCGGGGCCACCGTGCGCGAGGTCGACCTGACCGGCACCCGGTTCGTCGGGGTCCAGGCGGAGACCCTGGAGCTGTCCGGAGAGTTCGGCCGACTGCTCGTCAACGGGGTCGACGTGGTGCCGCTCGTGAGCGCCGAGCTGGACCGCCGGCACCCCGAGCGGCTGCGGCTGCGGCCGACCGACGTGGCGGGCTACCGGGAGGCGTTCACGGTCCTGGAGGAGCTCTGGGTCGGCACGGTCGAGCGGGCCCGGGCGCTCGACCCGGCGCTGCTGGACGAGCGGGTCGACGGCGAGTGGTCGTTCGTCGAGACCCTGCGCCACCTGGTCTTCGCCACCGAGTGCTGGGTGGGTCGCGCGCTGCTCGGCGACCCGTCGCCGTGGCACTCGCTGTCGCTGCCGTGCGACGGCATGGAGGACGCGCCGGGCGCGCCCCGCGACCTCGCCGCCCGGCCCGCGCTCGGCGAGGTGCTCGAGCTTCGCGCCGACCGGCAGGCGACGGTCCACCGGGCGCTCGAGGCCATCACCGACGAGCAGCTCACGATGACCTGCACCGTGCCCGACGGCGTGGGCTGGCCGCCGGCCGGCGAGGTGCTGCCGGTCCGGGAGCCGTTCGACGTCGTGATCAACGAGGAGTGGTGGCACCGCCAGTTCGCCGAGCGCGACCTCGCCGTACTCGTCTCGAGACAGGAGCAGTCATGACCGACGCACGTCCGTGGGAGCCGCCGTTCGCCGGCACCGAGACCGAGCAGCTGCTCGGGGCCCTGGACCGGCTGCGGACGACGTTCCGCTGGAAGGCCGACGGGCTCGACGCCGCCGGGCTCGCGGCCGCGCCGGTCCCGACCTCGACCCTCACGATCGGCGGACTGCTCCAGCACCTCGCCGCGGTCGAGGCGACGCACGTGCTGTGGAAGATGTTCGGCGAGTCGCCGGGCGAGCCGTGGGCGTCCGTCGACTGGGAGGCCGACCCCGACTGGGAGTTCCGCACCGCTGCCGACCACAGTCCGGCCGAGCTCTACGCCCGCTACGACGGCGCGGTCGCCCGGTCGCGGGCACGCGTCGCCCAGGCACTGGCCGCGGGAGATCTCGACCAGCGCGCCCACCTCACCGGTCCGGACGACGAGCCCGCCAGCCTGCGCCGGCTGGTATGCGACCTGATCGAGGAGTACGGCCGGCACACCGGCCACGCCGACCTGCTGCGCGAGGCCCTCGACGGCCGCGTCGGGGAGGACCCGCCACCCCACTGGAAGCCCACGACAGGAGAACCCTCATGACCACGCTCACCGGCCGTCCGCACACCGCCCTCGTCGTTGTCGACGTCCAGGTCGGCGTCGTCGCCGACGCGCACGACCGGGACCGGGTCGTCGCGAACATCGCCACCGCTGTCGACAAGGCCCGCAGCGCCGGCGTACCGGTCGTCTGGGTGCAGCACTCCCACCCCGAGTTCCTGCCCCGTGACTCCGACGGCTGGCAGTGGGTCCCCGAGCTGAAGGTCGACGAGTCCGAGCCGGTCGTCCACAAGACCTACCCCGACTCCTTCGAGGAGACCGAGCTGGAGGACGTGCTCGCCTCGCGCGGGGTCGGCCGGCTCGTGGTGACCGGCGCGCAGACCGACGAGTGCATCCGCTCGACCCTGCACGGCGCGCTCGTCCGGGGGTACGACGCCACGCTCGTCGCCGACGCGCACACCACCGAGGACCAGAGCGAGTACGGCGCCCCGACGCCCGACCTCGTCATCGCGCACACCAACCTCTACTGGACCTATCACCGCGCGCCCGGCCGGGAGGCCGGCACGGTCACGACGCAGGAGTTCGCCTTCGGCTGAGCATCGGTGCGCCGACGATGAGTCCGGGACGCGCGGTCGGTCTGCACCCCATGACCGCCACCAACCTCGCCGACCTCTACGACCTGCCCCCGATGGAGTGGCGGGAGATCGTCACGCACCTCGACGCGGGCATCGCCCAGGCACCCGGTGCCGGGGGCCCGGACCGGCACACGTGCTGGCTGACGACCCTGAACCCCGACGGCAGCCCGCACGTGACCGCCCTGGGCGCGCTGTGGGTCGACGGCTCCTTCTGGTTCGAGACCGGTGCCACCACCCGCAAGGGACGCAATCTCTCCCGGGACCCGCGGTGTGCACTGAGCGTGGCGCTCCGCGACGTCGACCTGGTCGTCGAGGGCGCCGCCGAGCCGGTGTTCGACCCGGCCGTGGTGGCCGCGCGGGCCGCCGACTGGGCTGCCGAGGGCTGGCCGTGCGAGGTCGACGAGAGCGGCGTGGCGCTCACCGCGCCGTTCAGCGCCCCGTCGGCGGGCAAGCCGCCGTGGCTCGTCTACCGGATCGTCGCTCGCCAGGCGATGGCGCTCTCGACCGTCGAGCCCGGGGGTGCCACCCGCTGGGCCTTCTGAGGCCGACTCACCAGCCCGGCGGCAACGAGGTGAAGTCCGGCTCCCGGCCCTCGGCGAAGGCGGACAGCGCCTCGAGGTTCGCGGGCCCGCCCATCAGCTCGGCGAAGGCGGCGTTCTCGCGCTCGCGGGCGGCGTCGATCTCGGCGCGCAACGGCGCGGTCATGGTGCGCTTGACCGCGACCAGCGACGAGATCGGCCGCCGGGCCAGGAGCGCGGCGTGCCGGGTGGCCTCGGCCAGCAGGTCGTCGGGCTCGCAGACCCGCCAGACCAGCCCCATCTCCAGCGCCTCCTGCGCCGAGACCCACTCCGCCGAGAGCAGCACCCAGGCGGCGTCCTGGCGGCCGAGCAGCCGGGGGAGGAGGTACGACGAGGCCGCCTCCGGAGCGACGCCCAGCGAGGTGAACGGGCACTTGAGTCGGGCGGTGGACGACATGAACGCCAGGTCGGCGAAGCCGAGGATCGTCGTACCGATGCCGAGCCCGACCCCGTTCACCGCGCACACCAGCGGCTTGGGGAAGTCGACCAGGGCGTCGACCAGCCCGACGAACCCGTGCTTCCCGCGCTCGAACGTCGGGTCGGTGGCGATCTTGTGCATCTCCAGCAGGTCGGTGCCGGCGCTGAAGCCCCGGCCGTTGCCGGTGAGCAGCACCACGGCCACCTCGGGGTCGGTGGCGGCGTCGAGCAGCGCCTGCGCGGTGGCGTCGTACAGCGCCTCGTTGAAGGCGTTGAGCGCCTCGGGCCGGTCCAGGGTGAGGGTGCGGACGCGATCGACGTCGGTGATCTGCAGCATGGGGGGAGACTAGAACAGGTTCCACCGTCGGTGTCCTGGGCTACGGTCGCCGTGATGAGCTCGCAGACCCGCGTGTGGCGCCCCGACCGGCCGTGTTCGGTCGGGATGCTGCGCATCCACCGGCGTGGCGGCGGCGACCCGACGTACCACCTCGAGGGCGACCGGCACTGGCGCGGCGTCCGCACCCCCGAGGGTCCGGCCACGCTGGCGATCCGCTCGCGACCCGCCGACGGCGAGATCCACGCGGAGGCGTGGGGGCCCGGCGCGGAGTGGGTGCTGGCCTCCGTCCCCGGCCTGCTCGGCGCCGACGACGACCCGAGCGGCTTCGAGCCGCGCCACCCCGTGCTGGTCGAGGCCGCCCGGCGGTACGGCGAGGTCCGCATCGGCCGCAGCGGTCTGGTGATGGAGTCGCTGGTGCCCGCCATCATCGAGCAGAAGGTCACCGGCCAGGAGGCGTTCGCCGGCTTCCGGATGCTGGTGCACCGTTTCGGCGAGCGGGCACCGGGACCGGGCGCCGACCGCCGCCTGTGGGTCCAGCCGGACCCCGCGACGCTGCGGACCATCCCGTCGTGGGAGTGGCTGCGGATGCACGTCGACCCGGCCCGCTCCCGCGTCGTCGTGACGGCGGCCCGGGTCGCCGACGCCCTCGAGCGGACCGCGACCGTGCCGCACGACGAGGCCCTGCGGCGACTCACGTCGATCCCCGGCATCGGTCGCTGGACGGCGGCGGAGACGATGCAGCGCGCCCACGGCGACGCCGACGCGGTCTCCTTCGGCGACTACCACGTGGCCAAGGACATCGGCTGGGCGCTGACCGGCACCCCCTTCGACGACGACGAGCTGGCGGCGTACCTCGAGCCCTGGCGGCCGCACCGGGGTCGGGTGCAGGCACTGGTCGGCCGGGCCGGGCTGCGCCGTCCGCGGCACGGCGCCCGGATGGCCCCGCGCACGCACCTCCCGGCCCGGGTCACCCGTTCGTGACGCTCCCGGCCGGCTGACGCCGCCGTCGCAGGGCCGGGTCGAGCAGCGCCGGCGGTGTGTCGAAGCGCTCGCCCGGCGCGACGTCCACGCCGGGGCTGACCACCTCGTCGATCGCGTCGAGCACGTCGTCACCGAGCACGGTGTCGGCCGCGGCGAGCTGGGAGTCCAGGTGCTCCCGCGTGCGCGGGCCGATGATCGCGCTGGTGATCGCCGGGTGGGCGGTCACGAACCCGAGCGCGAGCTGGATCAGCGTGAGCCCGGCCTGGTCGGCGATCACGGCGAGCCTCTCGACCGCCTCCAGCTTCGCCTGGTTCACCGGGACGGTGAGGTCGAAGCGGTCGGGCAGGAGGGTCGACCGGTTGGTGCTGATCTCCCGGCCGGCCCGGATCGCGCCGGACAGCCAGCCGCCCGCGAGCGGGCTCCAGGCGAGGGTGCCGAGGCCGTACTCCTCGGTGACCGGCAGCACGTGCGCCTCGATGCTGCGCTGAAGCAGGGAGTAGCCGGGCTGCTCGGTGACGAACCGGCCCAGGTGCCGCTCGCGCGCGGTCCACTGCGCCTGCACGATCCGGTACGCCGGGTACGTCGAGGAGCCGAAGTATCGGATCTTGCCCGCCCGCTGCAGGTCGGTGAGCGCGGAGAGGGTCTCCTCGTCGCTGACGGTCGGGTCCCACCGGTGCACCTGGTAGAGGTCGACGTGGTCGACGCCGAGGCGGCGCAGGCTGTTCTCGAGCTCGGTGACGATCCAGCGCCGGGAGGTTCCCTGCTGGTTGCGTTCGTCGCTCATCGGACCCCACACCTTGGTGGCCAGCACGAGGTCGTCGCGGCGGCCGGCGATGGCCTTGCCCACCATCTCCTCCGACTCGCCGCGGCCGTACCAGTCGGCGGTGTCGATGACGTTCACGCCGGCCTCGAGGGCGGCGTCGACGATGGCCGAGGCCTCGTCCTGATCGGTGCGACCGGCGGACCCGAAGTTCATCGCGCCGAGCGCGAGGGTGCTGACCCGGACGCCGGTGCGACCGAGGATGCGGTACTGCATGACGGGGACCTCCTGTGATGGCATGATGGAAGCGGAACATTGTTCCGCGATCAACCATACGGAACAATGTTCCGTTTAGCAATCGCTGGAGGAGAGGGACTGTGCCGCCTCGCAAGCGCGCCGACGCCCGGCGCAACGAGGAGACGCTGCTCACGGCTGCCGCCGCCGTGTTCGTGGAGGCCGGGGTGGAGGCGCCGGTACGCGCCATCGCGGCCCGCGCAGGAGTAGGGGTCGCCACGATCTACCGGCACTTCCCGACCCGGGCCGACCTGATCGTCGCCGTCTTCCGCCACCAGGTGGAGTCGTGCGCCGACGCCGCGCCCGAGCTGCTGGCCCGCCACGAGTCGCCGTACGACGCCCTCGTGGCCTGGATCGATCTGTTCGTCGACTTCGTCGCCACCAAGCACGGGCTGGCCGAGGTGCTGCAGTCCGACGCCGACGCCTTCGGTGCCCTGCACACCCTGTTCCTCGACCGACTGGTCCCGGCCTGCGTCGGCCTGCTCGACGCCGCCCGCGCCGCGGGCGAGGTGCGCGGCGACGTCGGAGCCGAGGCGCTGTTGCGCAGCGTCGGCAACCTGTGCGCGGGCGGCGCCTCGCCGGGCTACGAGCCGCGCCGGATGGTCGGCCTGCTGGTGGCGGGGCTGCGGGCCTGACTACAGCAGCGGCCGCAGCGGCGCCAGCATCAGCTCGGTGAACTTGCGGTGCAGGTCGCGCGCCTCCCACTCGCTCTGGGTGAGCTCGAGGCAGTTGCTCTGGTCGGTCGCGAAGATCTCCTCCAGCGTCCGGGCGAACGCGTCGTCGAAGACCTCGACGTTGATCTCGTAGTTGCCCTGCAGGCTGAGCCGGTCGATGTTGGCGGTGCCGACGGTGGACCAGCTGCCGTCCACGGTCGAGGTCTTGGCGTGCACCATCGCGTCCTTGAAGCGGAAGATCCGCACGCCCGCGCCGAGCAGCTGGCTGAAGTAGCCCCGCGAGATCCAGTCGGCCACGATGTGGTTCGACTTCAGCGGCACGAGCAGGCGTACGTCGACCCCGCGGCGGGCGGCGTCCTTCATCGCGTCGACGAAGTCCTGGTCGGGGGTGAAGTAGGCCTGCGTCATCCAGACGTTGACGCTCGCCCGGTTGATCGCCTCGATGTACATCGAGCGGATGGGGAACATCCACAGCCGCGGCACGTTGCGGTGGATCCGGATCCGCGGCTCCCAGGTCGAGGCCGTCTCCAGCAGCAGCGGTCGCTCGCTGGTGCCGATCCGCCGGCGCCGGTTGAGGTTCCAGAAGTCGGCGAACGCGCGCTTGAGGTCCCACACGCCCGGCCCGGTGATCCGGACGTGGGTGTCGCGCCACTCGGTCTCGTACGCCGACCCGATGTTGTAGCCGCCGACGAAGCCCTCGGTGTCGTCGACCACGAGGATCTTGCGGTGGTCGCGGCCGTAGCGGGCCAGGTCGAAGAAGCGCCAGCCGGCCGGGTAGACGGGGTAGCGCAGGACCTTCATGTTCGCCGGGAACATCTTGAACCGCGGCGAGACGACGAGGTTCGCGAAGCCGTCGTAGATGCAGAAGACCTCCACGCCCCGGTCGGCGGCCGCGGCCAGCGCTGCCTTGAACCGCTCGCCGACCTCGTCGCCCTTCCAGATGTAGGTCTCGAAGAGGATCTGCTTCTGGGCACCGTCGATGGCGGCCAGCATGGCGTCGTACAGGTCGCGACCGAAGGTGTACGTCGTCACCTCGCCGTCGCCGATCGGCACGGGCCGCGGCGGGGTGACGGGGAACGGCTTCGGCTTCTTGCCCCGGCGGCGGTAGGAGTCGACCAGCGACATCCCGACGGCGAGGACGAACTGGATGCCGAAGACGGCCAGCAGCGTCCGCCGGAGCACTCGCAGCACCCGATCCGTGGCCCTCGGTGCGCGCATCCTCACCGGGACAACATAGCGACGAGCCGGACTGTCGGTGGCCCCGCCTACGCTGGACGCATGCGTCCTGTCACCGATCTCGTGCGCCGGGTGGCGCCGTTCAAGGTCGAATCCGACTATCAGCCGTCCGGCGACCAGCCTGCGGCGATCGAGGAGATCACCAAGCGGATCACCGGCGGCGTCGAGGACGTCGTCCTGCTGGGCGCCACCGGCACCGGCAAGACGGCCACCGTCGCCTGGGTCACCGAGCAGCTGCAGCGCCCGGTGCTCGTGCTCCAGCCCAACAAGACGCTCGCGGCGCAGTTCGCCAACGAGCTGCGCCAGCTCTTCCCGAGCAACGCGGTCGAGTACTTCGTGAGCTACTACGACTACTACCAGCCTGAGGCCTACGTCCCGCAGACCGACACCTACATCGAGAAGGACTCCTCGATCAACGAGGA
This sequence comes from Nocardioides sp. W7, assembly GCF_022919075.1. NCBI lineage: Bacteria > Bacillati > Actinomycetota > Actinomycetes > Propionibacteriales > Nocardioidaceae > Nocardioides > Nocardioides sp. W7. The sequence goes on from NZ_CP095078.1 coordinate 3,106,531, forward strand.
GGTCGAGCGGCTGAGGCACAGCGCGACCAACAGCCTGCTCACCCGTCGCGACGTGATCGTGGTGAGCACCGTGTCGTGCATCTACGGCCTCGGCACCCCGCAGGAGTACGTCGACCGGATGCTGCGCCTGCGCGTGGGCGAGGAGCACGACCGCGACTCCGTGCTGCGGCAGCTCGTCCAGATCCAGTACACCCGCAACGACATGACCTTCACCCGCGGCACCTTCCGGGTCCGCGGCGACACCCTCGAGATCTTCCCGGTCTACGAGGAGCACGCGGTCCGCATCGAGTTCTTCGGCGACGAGATCGAGCGGCTGATGACCCTGCACGCCGTGACCGGCGAGGTGCTGACCGAGGACGAGGAGCTCTACGTCTTCCCCGCGACCCACTACGTCGCCGGCCCGGAGCGGATGGAGCGGGCGATCACGGGCATCGAGCTGGAGCTGGAGGACCAGCTGGCGAAGTTCGAGCGCGAGGGCAAGCTGCTGGAGGCCCAGCGACTGCGGATGCGCACGACGTACGACGTCGAGATGATGCGCCAGATCGGATCCTGCTCCGGCATCGAGAACTACTCCATGCACATGGACGGCCGCGAGCGCGGCACCGCCCCGAACACCCTGCTCGACTACTTCCCTGAGGACTTCGTGCTCGTGGTGGACGAGTCCCACGTCGCCGTCCCGCAGGTCGGTGGCATGTACGAGGGCGACATGTCCCGCAAGCGCAACCTGGTCGACCACGGCTTCCGGCTGCCGAGCGCGATGGACAACCGCCCGCTGCGCTGGGAGGAGTTCCTCGAGCGGATCGGCCAGACGATCTACCTCTCCGCGACGCCCGGCGACTACGAGCTCGACAAGGTCGGCGGAGACACCGTCGAGCAGATCATCCGTCCGACCGGCCTGATCGACCCCGAGGTCGTCATCAAGCCGACGAAGGGCCAGATCGACGACCTGATCCACGAGATCCGCACCCGCGCCGAGAAGGACGAGCGGGTCCTGGTCACGACCCTGACCAAGAAGATGTCCGAGGACCTCACCGACTACCTCCTCGACGCCGGCATCCGCACCCGCTACCTGCACTCCGAGATCGACACCCTGCGCCGCATCGAGCTGCTCCGCGAGCTCCGGATGGGCGAGTACGACGTGCTGGTCGGCATCAACCTCCTCCGCGAGGGCCTCGACCTGCCCGAGGTGTCGCTGGTGTCGATCCTCGACGCCGACAAGGAGGGCTTCCTGCGCTCCGACAAGTCGCTGATCCAGACGATCGGACGCGCGGCCCGCAACGTGTCGGGCCAGGTGCACATGTACGCCGACAAGATCACGCCGTCCATGGAGAAGGCGATCGAGGAGACCAACCGGCGCCGCGAGAAGCAGGTGGCCTACAACCTGGCCGCCGGCGTCGACCCGCAGCCGCTGCGCAAGAAGATCGCCGACATCACCGAGATGCTGGCGCGCGAGGACGAGAACACCCAGGCCCTGCTGGAGACCTGGGCCGGCACCGCGGCCAAGGGCCGGGCCGGCGGGGTGAAGGCGAAGCAGCCCGTCCCGTTGCTGCGCGAGGGCGACGCCGGCAGGCACGCGGCCGGCCTGGCCGGCATGCCCAGCTCCGATCTCGCCCAGCTCATCCAGGACCTCACCGACCAGATGCGCACCGCCGCCGCGGAGCTCCAGTTCGAGCTGGCCGCGCGCCTGCGCGACGAGATCTCGGAGCTCAAGAAGGAGCTCCGCCAGATGATGGAGGCGACGAAGTGAGGAGGGGACGCCGAGCGAGGAACGAGCTCGAGTGTCCCCGACGAGCGAGCGTCGGCGACCACGTGAGCGATCGCCGACGGCGGACCTGACTGCCGAGTCGAGTCGGCACAACATTCGCGCCGACTCGGCGGGCCGGGGGAGTGCGAGCCGGGGGAGGCCATCCCCGGCGCCGAGCATGATCCAGCCGCAGCACGGCTTCGGGCCGCGGGCGCGGCACCGCGTCGGGAGGCTGTTCAGGCGCCGTGTAGGCGGGTTCCTAGACTCGACGGGTGACCCCTCGGACCGCGACCTCGCCGTGGGCGGGGCTGACGGTCTGGCTCGTCGGGCTGTCCATCTACGTGCTCGCCGTCTTCCACCGCTCGTCGCTGGCGGTGGCCGGCCTGGTGGCGACCGAGCGGTTCGACATCTCGGCCTCCCAGCTGGCGACGTTCACGATGCTCCAGCTGCTGGTGTACGCCGGCATGCAGATCCCGGTCGGCCTGCTCGTCGACCGGTTCGGCTCGCGCAGCGTGCTGCTGGCCGGTGCCCTGGTGCTCTCGGTCGCGCAGGCCGGGTTCGCGCTGTCCGAGAGCTATCCGCTGGCGCTGACGGCGCGATTCTTCGTCGGGCTGGGCGACGCGATGACGTTCATCTGCGTGATCCGGATCCTGGCGGTCTGGTTCCCGGCCCGCCGGATCCCGTTGCTGACCCAGCTCACCGGCACGGTGGGACAGCTGGGTGCGGTCGGCGCCGCGGTGCCGATGACCTGGGCGCTCAGCAGTTTCGGCTGGACCCGCGCGTACCTGGTCACGGCCTGCTTCGGTCTGGTCCTCGCCGCGCTCGGTGCCCTGCTGCTCCGGGACTCGCCGGAGCACCGCAACCTGCGCGGCACCACCCTCTCGCTGACCGCGGTCCGGGCCAGCCTGGCGGCCTCCTGGGCCCACCCGGGCACCCGGCTCGGGTTCTGGATCCACTTCTGCACCCAGTCCAGCGGGACCGCCATGGCCCTGCTGTGGGGCTACCCGTTCTTCGTCAAAGGCGAGGGCCGCACCAGCGGGGAGGCGGGCCTGCTGCTCACCCTGATCGTGGTCTCGGTGATCGTCGCCGGCCCGGTGCTCGGCTGGCTGATCGCCCTGCACCCGTGGCACCGCTCGTCGATGGTGCTGGTGATCGTCGGGGTGATGGCCGGGGTCTGGACGGTGGTGCTCGCCTGGCCCGGCGACGCGCCGTTCGGGGTGCTCGCCCTGCTGGCCCTGGTGATCGGGGTCGGCGGTCCGGCGTCGGTGATCGGCTTCGACGTCGGCCGCACGTCCAATCCCGCGGCGCGGCTGGCCAGCGCCACCGGGATCATCAACGTCGCGGGCTTCTGCGCGAGCCTGTGGCTGGTGGTGATGATCGGCCTGGTCCTCGACTGGCGCACCCCGGGCGGCGGCACCGACTACAGCCCGTCGGCCTTCCGCTGGGCGATGAGCGTCCAGTACGCCGTGTGGGCCCTCGGCCTGGCCCAGATCCTGCGCTACCGCCACCAGGCGCGCCAGGTCATCGACCGGGGCGAGCTCGAGGCCGGTGCGACGACATGAGCGAGGGCCCCGAGCGCACCCCCGACGGGCGCTACGTCGTCATCGACGGACGTCGCTGGCGCGCGACGGATCCGGCGATCCCCGAGTCCCGCCGCGACGAGCTGCAGCGGATCCTGATGGCCTGGCGGCGCGAGGTAGGTCGTACCAAGGGGACCGACGAGGAGCGCGCGTCCCGCGACGGCGTCCAGGCGGCCAAGGTCGCACTGGGCGAGCGCGGCACCCCGTGGTGGGAGCAGACCGACGACGAGCGACGCGCTCGCTGGGAGACCGACGTACCCGGTCCCGGATAGCGCGACCCCGTGCCTCGCCTCGAGTCGCGTGGCAGGTGCCCTGCTCGGGGCCTCAGGCCGGGAAGATGTCGCCGGTGGTCGTCCCGTGCTGACTGTGCTGGCGGTAGGTCCGCTCGCCAGTGGCCGTGAGTTCGATGCGTCGGTACTCGACCTCGAGATCCTCCCGGGTCAGCTCCCACAGGGCGGTGGCGGTGGCGGCGCACCGGGAGCGGGGCGGGTGGGCCCCCGGGTCGTCGAAGTAGGCCTCGACGGCAGCGCGCGCCATGAAGCGCCCACCGAGGGCGTGGGTGCGCCGCCCCCACCACCAGCGCGAGATGGCTCCCTCGACGGCGATCGCCGGGGAGGTCTCGACATTGATGATGTCGAGACGCTCGTACTCCCACTCGAGCAGGAGTTCGGCGTAGGTGTGCGCTAGCGGCGGCCAGGACAGGGTGCCCTCGATGACGACGTTCTCGCGGCGTTGTACGGCGTGGTCGAGGAGGTCGGCCGCCACCCTGTTCGCCGGCTCGTGGACGCGCGCCGACAACTCCCTCGGGGCGACCGGCCTGCCGTCGGCGAGCGTGATGCCGTGGGCGTCGTCGAACATGCCCTCGTTCTGGGCGTGGGCCAGGAGGAGGTCCTTGATCTCGTCGGGGTCGATGACGAGGTAGCCGCGCGTGGTCGCGCTCGCGCCGACCCACCGGCTCTTCCCGGCACCGGGCGGCCCGGCGGTCACCAGCATCATCGAACCGCCCTGGACGGGCGGCGACTTCGAGGCGCGGTAGGTGTCGCCAGCCTCGGCGAGCAGGTCGTCGGTGAACAGTGGGTCGTGGGCGCGATGGTCGGCGGGCAGCCGAAGGGCGGGGTCCGGGCCGATGAGTGCTTCGAGTTCGGAATGGACCTGATCGCGCAGGACCTTGTCCACTGAACCCGAGCCGCCGGGCTCAGCCGTGGACAGCGGACCGGACCTCGGCGTACTCCTCGTCTGCGAGGAGGCCCTTCGCCCGTGCGCGCCGGACGTCGTCCCAGGTCCCGGCAACGTAGCCGTCGCCGCCGGTGGGATCGGTCTCGCCGAAGGTGTAGTCCAACGCTTTCAGCCGCTCGATCAGTTCGCGGCGGACGCCGCCGGGAACCCCATCGGGGGCAACGAAGGCCCGGAGGATGATCTCCTCGGGGGTCTCCTCGACGCTCTGCCCGCGCAGAGCGAGCAGTTTCTGGATCCGGTGGACTCGCGGCTGGGTCGTGCCGAGCTGCTCGGCGATCTCACGCTGCTTGAGGCCCTGGCGAGCGAGGATCGCGACGTCACGGATCTCGTCGATGCGGTTCAGCCGCTCCCAGGCGTGACGCACGCGAGCGCGCTGCGCGATGGCGGCCTTGTCCGTGGCGATGCGGTCCAGGACACTCACGACAGTCGACCCCTTCCGTTGATTCGGAGCGTATCACGATCGTGATACGGGACGTATCGGAGCGCGGACGGATACCGACCTCCAGGCGACAACGGGGAAGCGACGACGTTGTCGGTGTTTGACGGGGGACGCGGTTGCCTCGGGTGGAAGACCAGTCCCCGGGTCAGATGGCCGACGACTACCGTCGGTCCATGGACGTCGAGACGATGCTGTCCCACTGCCTGGCCAAGCCGGGCGCCTGGGCGGACAACCCGTGGGACCACGAGCACCCGGTGGTCAAGGTCGGCCCGGCGGAGCGCGGCAAGATCTTCGCGTTCCTGGGCGCCGCCAGGTCGGGGTGAAGAGCGGTCCGACCCGCGAGGTCGCGGACGAGTGGCTGCACCGCTACCCCGGCGAGGCGACCGTGATGGCCTACATCGGCCGCTCCGGCTGGAACGACCTCGCCTTCGGCGCGACGATCCCCGACGACGAGCTGCTCGAGGCGGTCGACGAGTCGTACCGCCTGGTGGTCGGCAAGCTGCCGAAGAAGCTGCGTCCGGCGGGGTGGGAGGGCTGACCCTCAGCGCGGGATGGCCCGGCTGACCGTGAGTCCGACGAGGCGGGCGACCACGAGAGCGACGTACAGGACGCCGGCGACCATCTCGACCATCACCAGCGACCGGGCGTGCGGCTCCACGGGGACCACGTCGGACAGGCCCACGCTGGTGAGGGTGGAGAACGACAGGTAGAGCAGCTCGAACCAGTCCCGCTCGTTCGCCCCGCCGGCGCCGATGAACGACCCGGGCCAGACGACCTGGGCGGCGACGAAGACGTAGGCGAAGCCCCAGGCCACGACGGTGAACGCCGCCCCCGTCGCGAACAGCTCGTCGCGGGTGACCCGGTCGTCGTGGAAGAGGTACCGGATCATCCCGTAGGAGATGTAGAAGTAGAACGGCGCGTGCAGCAGCGCCGAGGTGAGCACGATCCAGTCGCTGTCCGGGGAGATGGCCTCCAGGACCGTGAAGATCATGCCGGGGACGCCGAGTCCGAGCGCCACCCAGGACAGGACAGGGGTACGCCGCACCGCCCAGAGCGCGGTCGCCACGATCGCCAGCTGCAGCACGCCGAAGACGGCGATGCCGGTCCGCGACCCCTCCAGGTAGGGGTAGGCGAGCACGCCGACCAGCTGCGCGCCGAGCAGCACGGCCGAAGGGTGCTTGCCCAGGATCAGGCGGACGCGGTGCCGGTCGGCGTGCGGGTCGGCCTGCGGGTCGGGCGCGTTCACGATCCCAGCTCGCGCCTGCGCAGCTCGCGCGCCTGCTTCTTCTCCAGCCTGCGCACGTGCTCCCCGACGATGGCCTGCCGCCGGGCGGTGGTCTGGACGAGGTTGATGCCGGTGCCGAGCATCACCCAGAGGGGCCACGGGTGCCCGGTCGGGCCCATGGTCAGCATCCAGATGATCCAGCAGATCAGGCTGGGGAGGAGGAAGGTGCCCACCGCCTCCCGCACGTCCTTGCGCCACGCGTCCTCGCCGCGGCGGCGCAGCTCGGCGGGGGTGGCGAGCGCCAGCTCGGTGCCGGCGTCGCGCCGCGCCGGCAGGGCCGGCACCAGATCGGCGACGAGCGGGGGGAGGTCGCCGAGCGTCCGCGCTGCGGACACGGCCGCGCTGCGCTCGTCGTGCTCCTCGCGGTCGAGGCGGCCCTCGGCGTACCCCTCGGCGAGCACCTGGTGGACCAGGTCGCGGTCGTGGTCGGACGCGCGCAGCGAGGCGTGCGTCGGATCCCGCGGGTCGTGCGGGAACGAGGCCCAGAAGGCGGAGCTGTCCACGGAGCGCATCGTTCCGCATCGGGCACCGTCTCGCGAACTCGGCCTCGACGGTCAATGTGACTCACGCCACTCGAGGAGTGAGTCGAGGGTGTTGAGGGTAGTGAGCGGTCGCTGCCCGGAACGAGAACACGTTCTACTGCGGCCCGGGCCGTTCGGCGACGATGGGGAGGGACCGATGGCGATCAGCGTGGTCTCGGTGATCCGTGGGCCCGGGGAGATCGCCGCCATGGTGGTCGAGGTCGTGAAGGTGATCTTCACCCGTCCGTTCCAGTTCCGGGAGTTCGTCGAGCAGGCCTGGTTCATCACGAGCGTGACCCTGATGCCGACGATCCTGGTCTCGATCCCGTTCGGCGCCGTCATCTCGCTCCAGGTCGGGAACCTCACCGGCCAGCTCGGCGCCCAGTCGTTCGCCGGCGCGACCGCGGTGCTCGCGGTGGTCCGCGAGGCCGCCCCGATCGCCGCCGCGCTGATCATCGCCGGCGCCGCCGGATCGGCCATCTGCTCCGACCTGGGCGCGCGCAAGATCCGCGAGGAGATCGACGCGATGGAGGTGCTCGGCGTGAACCCGCTCGAGCGGCTCGTCGCACCCCGCGTGCTGGCCACGATGTTCGTCGCCCTGATGATCATCGGCCTGGTGATCGGGGCCGGCATCGGCGGCGGCTACTTCTTCACCGTCATCGTCCAGGGCGGCTCGGCCGGGGCCTTCCTCTCGTCGTTCACCGCGCTGGCGAGCCTGACCGACCTCTACATCGCGATCATCAAGGCCGTCATCTTCGGGGGCATGGCGGCGATCGTCGGCGCCTACAAGGGGCTCAACGCCGGCGGCGGTCCGAGCGGGGTCGGTCGTGCGGTCAACGAGTCGGTGATCGTCGCGTTCATGCTGCTCTTCTTCATCAACGCGGTGATCACGGCGATCTACTTCCAAGTCGTTCCGCCCCCGGGCCTGTGACGGGGGTGTGGTGATGGCGAGCATCGGGGCGCTCGGGAGCGCCTTCGTCCGTGGGCGGCGCAACGCCTTGGAGCAGTACGGCGACCAGCTGCTGTTCTACGTCAAGGCGCTGGCCTGGACCCCGCGTGCGATCCGCCGCTACCCGCGCGAGATCGGCAACACCCTGGCCGAGGTCACCTTCGGCGCGGGGGGCCTCACCCTGATCGGCGGGACCGTCGGCGTGATCGCGTTCCTGGCCTTCTTCGCCGGCACCGAGGTCGGCATCCAGGGCTACGCCTCGCTCAGCCAGATCGGCGTCGCGAAGTTCAGCGCGTTCATCTCCGCCTACTTCAACACTCGCGAGGTCGCCCCGCTCATCAGCGCGATCGCGCTGGCGGCCACCGTCGGCTGCGGCTACACCGCCCGGCTGGGGGCGATGCGGATCTCGGAGGAGATCGACGCCCTGGAGGTGATGGGCATCCCGTCGCTGCCGTTCCTGGTGACGACCCGGATGATCGCCGCCTTCATCGCCGTCATCCCGCTGTACGTCGTGGCGCTGTCCGCGTCGTACCTCTCGCCGCGGCTGATCACCACCTACATCTACGGGCAGTCGCCGGGCACCTACGACCACTACTTCCTGCAGTTCCTGCCGCCGATCGACATGCTCTGGTCCTTCGGCAAGCTGCTGTTCCTGGCGTCGGCGGTGATCCTCATCCACTGCTACTACGGCTACACCGCCAGTGGCGGCCCGGCGGGGGTCGGCACGGCCGTCGGCAAGGCGATCCGCACCAGCATCGTCACGATCGTCGTCGCCGACTTCTTCCTGAGCTTCGCCATCTGGGGCTCGACGACCACGGTCAGGATCACCGGCTAGTGCTCGTCAACATCCACCACGACAGCAGCCGGGAGCACGCCCGGCTGCTGGTGTCCGGCGTCGTCTTCCTCGGCCTCATCCTCGGGCTGACCGGCCTGTCGATCGCGATCTACAACAAGACCTTCGACTCGGTCACGATGGTCACCATCAAGGCCGATCGGGCGGGTCTGCAGCTGGCGAAGTTCGGCGACGTGCGGATCAACGGCGTGCTCGTCGGCCAGGTCCGCGAGGTGGCCCAGGACGGCGAGGAGGCCTCCATCCGGGTCGCCCTCGACCCTGAGGAGGCCGAGCGGATCCCCGCCAACGTGCGGGTCGAGATCCTCCCGACGACCCTGTTCGGGCAGAAGTTCATCGCCTTCGTCCGGCCCGAGGACCCGACCAGCGAGCCGATCGCGGACGGTGCCGTCATCCCCTCGGACCGCGTCGAGACCAACGTCGAGCTCAGCCGGATCCTCGCCGACCTGTTCCCGCTGCTGCGCTCGGTCCGTCCCGCCGATCTCAACGCGACCCTGAACGCGCTCGCGACCGCGCTCGGCGGGCGCGGCGCCCAGCTGGGACAGACGATCGACGAGCTCGACGGCTACCTCACGACGATCCGGCCGCACCTGCCGACGCTGCGCCGGGACCTGGTCAAGCTCGCCGACGTCGCCGACACCTACCAGCTCGCCGCTCCCGATCTCGTCGACGTGCTCGGCAACCTGACCGTCACCAGTAAGACCGTGGTCGAGAAGCAGGAGGAGCTCGACGTCTTCTTCACCGACGTCCAGGGCCTGGCGACCACCTCCACCAGGGTCCTGCGGGACAACGAGGCCAACCTGATCCGCATCGGTGAGGTGACCGAGCCGGTGCTGAAGCTGCTCGCGACGTACTCCTCGGAGTTCCCGTGCCTGCTCCAGGGCGCGGCCCGCTACGCGCCGAGACTCGCGGAGACGTTCGCGGGCAACCAGGTCAAGCAGTACGTCGAGCTGCTGACCCCGCAGTACCGCAGCTACGACGAGCGCGACCTGCCGGAGTACGGCGAGGTCGGTCACGGGCCCTGGTGCGCCGGGCTGCCGGACCCCCAGGTCCCCATCGCGCCGAACTCCTTCAAGGACGGCACGGATCTCGACGACAACCCGCCGACCGGCGTCCTGCCGAGCCCCGGGCGGGCGGCCACCACGTCCAGCGGGAACGCCGGGAGCGAGGGCGAGCAGGCCATCCTCAACGCGCTCCTGGCCGAGCGCAGCGGCCGGCCGGCCGACACCTACGGCTCCCTCGGCTCGCTGCTCTACGGTCCGGTCGTCCGGGGCGGTGACGACTCGTGAGCACGGAGCCCGAGAAGGCGGCGGCGCACGCGGCTCGGCTGCGCCACCGGCGCAACGCGGTCACCATCGCTGCCGGCATCAAGCTCGCGATCTTCACCGTGGTCTCGGTCCTGGTCACCGGCCTGCTGGCCGCGATCATGGGCAACGTCGGGTTCGGCGCCGGCACGGAGTACCAGGCGGTGTTCACCAGCGCCTCGATGCTGCAGAAGGGCGACGACGTCCGCGTCGCGGGCGTGAGCGTCGGCGAGGTCAAGGACGTCGAGCACCACGAGCGCACGGGAGCCCTGGTGACCTTCCGGGTGAAGTCGGACGTCCCGCTCACGACCGCGTCCCGGGCGGAGATCCGCTTCCTCAACCTGGTCGGCGACCGCTACCTCGCGCTGGAGGAGGGGACGGCAGAGGCGGCCGGCGCCGCCCGACCGCTGAAGGCGGACGGCCGGATCCCGGTCGCGCAGACCACGCCCGCCCTCGACCTGACCGTGCTGTTCAACGGCTTCCAGCCGCTCTTCCAGGCCCTCAGCCCGAAGCAGGTCAACGACCTGAGCCTCAATCTCGTCCAGGTGCTCCAGGGGGAGGGCGGCACGGTGCAGGGACTGCTCGCCAAGACCGCGTCGCTGACCACCACCCTGGCCGACCGCGACCAGCTGGTCGGCGAGGTGGTCGACAACCTCGGCCAGACCCTCGCGACCGTCGACGAGCGCCACCAGCAGCTCAGCCAGCTGATCGTGGAGCTGAAGGGCTGGATGGCCGATCTCGCCCGGGACCGCGACACGATCGGCTCGTCGCTGGAGAACGTCTCCGACCTGACGGTCGTCGTGGCCGACCTGCTCCGTGAGGGCCGTCCGGTGCTGAAGGCCGACATCGCCGAGCTGCGCAAGCTGGCCGCGTTGCTCAACGAGAAGAAGAACCGCGCCAGCCTCGTCGAGCTCCTCGACCGGCTGCCGGAGTCGATGACCGACCAGACCCGGACCGGCACCTACGGCTCTTGGTACAACTACTACGTCTGCGGCTTCTCCGGGAAGATCACCCTCCCCGTCGTGAGCGACGTGCCGGGGTTGAGGGACATCCAGGCCGCGCTGAACAAGCTGGACTTCCACTCGTCCGCGCCGCGCTGCAACGGCGCCGCAGAGGGGGCGAGCGAATGAGTCGCTACACCGACTCCCAGATCCTCCGCCTGGGCGCGATCACCGTCGTGGTGATGCTCGTGGTGATGGCCGCGGCCTTCAACCTGTCCAAGTTCCCCGGGTTCGGCGGCACGTCGTACACCGCGGAGTTCGCCGACGCCAGCGGCCTGCGCAAGGGCAACATGGTCCAGGTCGGCGGCATCCGCGTGGGCCGGGTCCAGGACCTCACGCTCGAGCAGGACCGGGTCCGGGTGAAGTTCGAGGTCGACAACGGTGTCGAGCTCGGACCCGAGAGCCAGGCGTCGGTGGAGGTGCTCAGCCTGCTCGGTGAGAAGTACCTCGAGCTCACGCCGGCCGGCAAGGGTGACCTCGACCCGGAGGACACCATCCCGGTCGAGCGGACCAGCTCGGCGTACGACATCGTGGCGGCCTTCGGCGACCTGACGACCACCACGGAGCGGATCGACACCGCGCAGCTCTCCGAGGCGCTCGACGTCGTCGCCGACACCGTCGACGCGGCCGGCCCCGAGATCGCGGCGAGCCTCGACGGCATCACGCGGCTCTCCCGGACCGTGGCCTCGCGCGACGAGCAGGTCCAGGCGCTGCTGCTCAGCTCCCGCGAGGTGAGCAAGGTGCTCGCCGCCCGCAGCGACGACGTCGTCGACCTGATGAAGGACGCGGGCCTGGTCTTCCGCGAGGTCGAGAAGCGCAAGGACGCGGTGCACCGGCTGCTCGTCAACGCCCGCAGCCTCGCCGACGAGCTGCGGGGGCTGGCGAGGGACAACCAGAAGCAGCTCGCGCCGGCGCTCGCCGAGGTGGACGACCTGCTGGGCCTGCTGGTCGACAAGGAGAAGGACCTGAAGGCGACGCTGAACGCGCTCGGACCGTACGTCGACATCCTGAGCAACATCATCGGCACCGGGCCGTGGTTCGACGCCTACGCCTCGAACCTGCTCGCGATCCCCACGGGCGAGTTCCTGCCCGGGCCGCTGGAGGACTGACCCATGGCACGGATCAACACCCGAGCAGTGATCGCGGCGGTGGCCGTGCTGCTGCTCGCCGCCACCTTCTTCACGGTCCGGCAGCCGGCCGAGCTGAAGAAGGTCACCGCGCACTTCCCGCGCGCGGTCAGCGTCTACGAGGGCACCGACGTCCGGATCCTCGGCGTCAACGTCGGGCGGGTCACCGCGGTCGTGCCCGCGGGCAACTCGGTGCGCGTCGAGATGGAGTACGACGCCGCCGTCGACGTCCCCGCCGACGCGAAGGCCGCGATCGTGACGCCCACGCTGGTGGCGGACCGGTTCGTGCAGCTGACCCCGGCGTACACCGACGGCGACCACGTGCTCGCGGACGGTGCCGAGATCGCACTGCCCGACACCGGCGTGCCCGTCGAGCTGGACCGGATCTACGCCGGCCTGCGCGACCTCACCCACGCCCTCGGACCCAACGGCGTCAACGCCGACGGCACCCTGGACAACCTGCTCCGCGCGGGTGCGCAGGGGCTGGGGGGCCAGGGCGCGGCCGGCAACCAGATGATCCGCGAGCTGTCCCTGGCGGCCGAGACCTTCGGGAAGGGAGCGGGGCCGCTGTTCGACACGGTCACCGAGCTCGCCACCTTCACCGGGACGCTCGCCGAGAACGACGAGCTGGTGCGGGCGTTCATGCGGGACCTCGCCGGAGTCTCCTCGTCGCTGGTGACCGAGCGGACCGAGCTGCAGGCCGCGCTCGCCTCGGTCGCCCGGGCCGTGGGCACCGTCGAGTCGTTCGTCAAGGACAACCGCGCCGCGCTGGTCGGCGACGTCGAGCAGCTCACCCGGGTGCTGAAGACGATCAACTCGGAACGGGACAGCATCGACACCGCGCTGCGGGTCGCGCCGGTCGCGATCGGCAACCTGACCATCGCCTACAACAGCAAGAGCGGCTCCATCGGCTCCCGGATCGGCGTCGGCGGCAACGTCTGGGACGCGGACGGTCTGCTGTGCGCGGTCGTCCAGCAGTCCCAGCTGGCGCGCCGGCTCAAGGACGCCGCCTGCGGGCTCTTCGAGCAGCTCCTCGAGCCGGCGACCGGCAACCTGCCGTTCCTCCCGCCGGGGCCGGCCGGTCGCGACGCGGCGCCGTCGGGGAGCGGGGACAAGCAGGGCAAGCGGGCCGGCCGGTCCGCCGAGCCCGCGCTCGACCAGAGCCGCTACCTCAGCGTCGAGGACCCGACGCTCGCCGGCCTGCTGGGGGGAACACCGTGACCGCCCGGGGCCTGCGCCGGCTCACCGCAGTCGCGGCCACCGCCGCGCTGGTGCTGTCGGGCTGCGACTTCGACGGTGCCTACGACCTGCCCTTGCCCGGGTCGCCGGTCGACGACGACAGCTCGTTCGAGATCACCGCCGACTTCGAGGACATCCTCAACGTGGTGCCGCGCTCGCCGGTGATGGTCGACGACGTGACCGTCGGCGAGGTCACCGACGTCGAGCGGGTGGGCTGGCACGCGCGGATCAAGATGCGCGTGCGCGACGACGTCGAGCTGCCCGACAACGCCCTCGCTGACATCCGCCAGGCCAGCCTGCTCGGCGAGAAGTACGTCTCCCTGGAGGCCCCGACCGGAAGGCCGGCCACCGGGCGGCTCGGTGAGGGCGACACCATCGAGCTCGCCGCGACCGGCCGCAACCCGGAGGTCGAGGAGGTGCTCGGCGCACTGTCCTTCCTGCTCTCCGGCGGCGGCGTGGCCCAGCTCGGCACCATCACCTCCGAGCTCAACGAGGTGATGAGCGGGCGCACTGACCGGATGCGCAACCTGCTCGGCAACCTGGAGGGCGTCGTCAGCACCCTCGACGCGCAGAAGCTCGACATCGTCCGGGCGCTGGAGTCGATCAACGGCCTGACCCGCACCCTGAACCAGGAGCGCAGGACGATCACCGGCGCCCTCGACGTCGCGGGTCCGGCGGTGCAGGTGCTCGCGGCCCAGCACGAGGAGCTCGTCGGCATGCTCAGCGCCCTCGACGAGCTCGGCGAGGTGGGGGCCCGAGTGATCGGGCGGAGCAAGGACGACCTGCTCGACTCGCTGCGCCACCTGCAGCCGGTGCTGGCCCGGATCAGCGAGGCGGGCGACGCGCTCGCGCCGGGCCTGAACCTGCTGGTCAGCTTCCCGTTCCCGAAGGAGGCCTCCGAGATCGTCCGGGGCGACTACGCGAACACCTCGATCCGCCTCGACATCAACCTCGAGAACGTGCTGCCCGACGGTGGCCTGCTGCCCCCGATCGACGTCCCGGACCCGGGCGAGGTCATCGACGACGTGCTCCGCTGCATCCAGAGCGGCAGCCTCGGGAGCGCCGAGTGCGCGAAGGTCCTCGACGACCTCGACCTGCTCGGCAAGCTGCTCCGCGACTGCCGGAAGCCGGCGTACGACGACCGCCCCGTGTGCGTCGTCGTCAACCTGCTCCCGCCGAACCCCGACCTGGAGGGCGTCGTCCAGCTGCTCGACAACATCCTGGAGCTGCTCGGCATGCCCGGTCTGCCCGGCGTCGACAGCTCGGGGATCGACCTGCCCTCGATCCCCGGGATCCCCGGACTCTCGGGGCTCGCGCGGCTGCAGTCGTCGATGGTGCTCGGCGGCGACGCCGAACGCCCCTCCGACGAGCCGTCGCTCTCGGCGCTGCTGGGAGGTGCGCGATGACGCGGGGCAACCGGATCCGGATCGCGGCGTTCCTGGTCCTGAGCGCGGTCGGCATCGTCTACATCACCGCGACCTACCTCGGGTTCGTCGACCGGCTGCTCGGCCGCGGCCTGACGGTGCACGCGACCCTGCCCGCCTCCGGAGGCCTGTTCGAGGGCAGCGAGGTCACCTACCGCGGCGTCAAGGTCGGCAAGGTCCGCGCCATGCACGCGACCCGGGACGGCGTCCGCCTCGACCTGGCGCTGGAGGACGGCACCCGGCTGCCGATGGACTCCTCGATGTTCGTGCACAACCTCTCCGCGGTGGGGGAGCAGTACCTCGACTTCGAGCCGCCCGACGACGACGGCCCGTACGCCCAGGACGGCGCGACCCTGCACGGCTCCGAGGCCTCCCTGCCGGTCGACGAGGCCGAGCTGCTGGTCGAGGTCGACCAGTTCGTCGGGTCGGTGGACAAGGAGAACCTCCAGGTCGTCGTGGAGGAGCTCGGCACGATGTTCGACGACACCGGCGTCCCGCTGCAGCGACTGATCGACAACGGCCGCCTCTTCGTCGGCGAGGCGGCGGCGCACACCGACGAGACGGTCGCGCTGCTGGAGAGCGGGCTCACCGTGCTCGACACCCAGCAGGACGAGGGCGAGAACATCCGCGGCTTCTCGCGGGACCTGAAGCTGATCACCCAGGCGCTGCGGGAGAGCGACCGGGACCTGCGCGCCACCCTCGACGGCACGCCGGGCACGGCCCGGGAGGTACGCCGGCTGCTGCGCGACCTCGAGCCGACGCTGCCGGTGCTGCTCGGCAACGCGGTCAGCGTCAACCAGGTCGTGGTCTCCCACCTCGCCGGGGTCGAGCAGCTGCTCGTCACCTACCCGCGGGTGATCTCGTCGGGCTTCACCGGCACCCCCGGCGACGGCTACGGCCACGTCAACCTGCAGCTCGACTACAGCCAGCCGCCCTGCACCGAGGGCTACGTGCCGCCGAACGACTGGCGCGGCACGCAGGACCTCAAGGACGGTCCGATCTTCCCGGCCCGCTGCGAGAGTGGGCTCCCGTACGCCGCTCGCGGCGCCAACCACGTGCCCGGCGCGCGGGACGGCAACGCGTCGTCCGGCCGCGCGTACCGTACGTCGTACGACCCGGTCTCGGGTGTGCTGGAGGGTGCCGTCGACAGCGACGGCGACCCGGTGCGCTACGTCGACCCGGGCAATCTGTCGATCCTGGGAGGGGACTCGTGGAAGTGGCTCCTGGTAGGCCCGGTGGCCAGCAAGTGAGCGAGTCGCGCCGGGTCCGGCTGAACCTGCTGCTCTACGTGCTCGCCCTCGTCGCGGGTGTGGCGGTGGTGGTCGTGGGCGTGTCGGTCGTGGACCGGGTGCGCGACGACCCGGCGCCGTCCTCGCTACCCGCCGACGGCGCCGTGCAGGCCGTCGCGCTCGAGGAGTCCGACGACGAGGAGCAGCAGCGCCTCGCCGCGGTCGTCGAGTCCGCGAGCGCCGAGGTGGAGGCGCTGCTCAACGTGCGCTACGACGAGGAGAAGTCCGTGGCGGCCGTGCTGAGCGGGGCGACGGGCGAGTTCCGTGAGCAGTACGAGAAGGCGACCGAGGGGCTGCTGGAGCTGATGAAGAAGCAGGAGTCGATCCAGGAGAGCGAGGTCGTGTGGACCGGCGTCGTGGCCGCCGACGCCGACTCCGCCACGGTGGCCGTGGCGGCGTCGGGGACGGTTGCCAACAAGGCGACCAAGGGGGAGCCGACGGCGCGCAACTACCGGGTGCAGCTCGAGCTCGTCCTGGAGGACGGCGCCTGGCTGACCCGCGATCTGCAGTTCGTGCCGTGAGGGGGACCAGATGACCGACCGACCCCGCGGGACGTCCCGCACGCCCGCCTCCCGCCCGCGCAAGCTCGCGGGGAGGAGCGGCACGGATCCCGTTCCGCCTGCGTCCGAGCCGCTCGACGAATCGCTCGACGAACCCCTCCGGGAGCCGGACGGGAGCCAGGTCGACGAGGGGCTGGTCGCCGAGGACCGGGCCGACGAGCCGAAGCCGGCTGAGCGCGCGCCCGGACTCTTCGCGGGCGGCCGGGTCACCCGGGTCCTGCTCGCGGCGATCGTCGCGCTCACCGTGGTCACCCTCGCGATGGGGGTCTACCTCGGGGTCACCGACGACGAGCCGTCCGCCGCCGTCGCGCCGCCGGTCGCGGGCGCCATCGCGGTGCCCGAGGACCGGCCGATCCTGCTGCCGTGGGCGGACGCCCAGCGCGCGGCCGCTGCGGCGGCCGAGGCGGCGACGACGATCGTCAAGACGTCATGGCAGGAGTACGACGAGCAGGTGGAGAAGGCGACCGCGCTGATGACGCCGTCGTTCGCCGAGGAGTTCCGCACGACCAAGGACGAGGTCCGCTCCGGCGTCGTGGACGGCAAGGTCGACGTCGACGCCCGGGTGGTCGCGCAGAGCGTGGTCCGCGCCAACACCTCGGAGGTCCAGGCGCTGGTCTTCCTCAACCAGTACACGACCCGCGACGGGGGAGAAACGACGTACTCGCCCTACCGCGCCCTGGTGACCGTGGTGAACACCGACGGCGGCTGGCTGGTCTCCGACCTGCAGACCAAGTGACCTCTCCTGCCGCCGACCCGGCGCAAGTTTGGTGCCGACCCGGCGCAAACTTGCGCCGGCTCGGCGATCTGCTGCTGGACAAGGGGTGGGTCGCCGGTTAGGTTTCCACCGAACTAGAACACGTTCCACTTGGCGTCGTCAGTAGGAAGGAGCAGGATCGCGCCCGTGACTGCTGAGATTGTCGAGACCGACCTGCTGATCGTCGGCGCTGGTCCTACCGGCCTGTTCGCCGCCTACTACGCCGGGTTCCGTGGCCACCGGGTTGCTCTCGTGGACTCGCTGCCGGAGCTCGGTGGGCAGGTCACGGCGATGTACCCCGAGAAGCAGATCCTCGATGTCGCCGGCTTCCCGAGCGTGAAGGGCCGCGACCTGGTCGCGGGCCTGGTCGAGCAGGCGAACACCGCGAAGCCGGACTACCTCCTCGACCGCACGGCCCAGACCCTGGAGCACCACGACGACGGGGTCACGGTCGGCCTCGACGACGGCACCGTGGTGCACGCCGCAGCGGTGCTGATCACCGCCGGCATCGGGAAGTTCAGTCCCCGGCCGCTGCCCGCGGGCGAGGGTTGGCTGGGCCGCGGGCTGGAGTTCTTCGTGCCGAGCTTCGCCCCGTACGCCGGCAAGGACGTCGTCATCGTCGGCGGCGGCGACAGTGCCTTCGACTGGGCGCTGCACCTGGAGCCGATCGCCCGGTCGGTCACCCTCGTGCACCGCCGCGACGCGTTCCGGGCCCACGAGCGCACGGTCCAGCAGGTCCGCGACTCCTCGGTGCGAATCGTGACCAGGGCCGAGATCGCAGCGATCAACGGCGGGTCGACCGTCGAGTCCGTCGACGTGAGCGTCGACGGCGAGACCACGACGTACCCCGCCCAGGCGGTGGTGGCGGCCCTCGGCTTCCTGGCCGATCTCGGCCCGCTGCAGCAGTGGGGGATCAAGGTGCACAAGCGGCACGTCGTGGTCGACCCGGCGATGCGCACCAGCCTGCCGCGGGTCTTCGCGGCCGGCGACATCACCGAGTACCCCGGCAAGGTCCGGCTGATCGCCGTCGGCTTCGGTGAGGCCGCGACTGCCGTCAACAACGCGACCGTGGCGATCGACCCGAGCGCCCACGTGTTCCCAGGCCACTCCAGTGAAGGGACGTGACAGACCGCCATGAAGATCAAGGTGGACTTCGACCTCTGCGAGTCCAACGCCCTGTGCGAGGCGATGGCACCGGAGGTCTTCGAGCTCGACGACGACGACTACCTGCAGCTCAAGACCGACGAGACCACGCCGGAGAACATCGACAACGTCAAGCGCGCCGTGGCGGCCTGCCCGCGCGCCGCTATCTCGCTGAAGGACTGAATCTGTGAGCAGCACGAACCTGGACGGGAAGGTCGCCGTCGTCACCGGCTCCGGCGCGGGCCTGGGCCGAGCCGAGGCGCTCGCGCTGGCGGACGCCGGGGCCCGGGTGGTCCTCAACGACCTGCCCGGCGGTGCCGACGAGGCAGCCGAGGAGATCCGCTCGCGCGGCGGCGAGGCGACGGTGGTCGCTGGCGACGTCGGCGAGCGGGCCACGGCCGACGCGATGGTCGCGGCCGCGGTCGACGGGTACGGCGGGCTCGACATCGTCGTGAACAACGCCGGCATGACCCGCGACCGGATGCTGTTCAACCTGTCCGACGAGGAGTGGGACGCGATCATGCACGTCCACCTCCGCGGCCACTTCCTGCTCACCCGCAACGCCTCGGCGTACTGGCGGGCGAAGGCGAAGGAGACCGGTGCCCCGGTCGGCGCGAGCGTTGTCAACACCGCCTCCGAGGCGTTCCTCAGCGGCCCTCCCGGACAGGCCAACTACGGCGCCGCCAAGGCCGGCATCGCCGCCCTGACCGTCTCGACGGCTCGTGCGATGGCGAGCAGTGGCGTCCGGGCCAACGCGATCTGCCCCCGGGCCCGGACCGCCATGACCGCGCAGGTCTTCGGCGAGGACACCTCCGGCGAGCAGGTCGACCCGTACTCGGCCGACCACGTCGCGCCGCTGGTGGCCTACCTCAGCTCACCCGCCGCCGCGAACATCACCGGCCAGGTCTTCGTCGTGTACGGCGGCATGGTCGCGCTGATCGCCCCGCCCACCCTCGAGCAGCGCTTCGACTCCTCGGGGTCCGTGTGGGACCTCGACGACCTCGACAAGCAGGTCGGCTCCTACTTCGAGGGCCGGGACCCGATGCGGGGCTTCGCCGCCGACTCGATCATGAAGCTCCAGGCTCGGGGCGGGGCATGACCGGCCGGCTGGCCGGCAAGGTCGCCATCGTCACCGGCGCCGCCATGGGGCAGGGCGCCGCGATCGCGCGCGCCTACGTCGCCGAGGGCGCGAAGGTCGCCATCGCCGACGTGGCCAAGGACGAGGGCCAGGCGCTCGCCGACGAGCTGGGTCCCGGTGCGCACTTCACGGCCCACGACGTGAGCGACGAGGCGTCCTGGGTGTCCCTGGTCGAGGACACCAACGCCCGGTTCGGGCCGGTGAGCATCCTGGCCAACAACGCCGGCGTGCTGCGGTTCGGAGAGATCGAGCGGCAGGACCTCGCCGACCTCGAGCTGCTCTTCCGGGTCAACCAGCTCGGCCCGTTCCTCGGCATGAAGTCGGTCGCCCGGACGATGCGCAAGAACGGCGGCGGCTCGATCATCAACGCCTCCTCCACCGAGGGGCTCGGCGGGATGGCCGGCACGGTCGCCTACGGCGCGACCAAGTTCGCGGTCCGCGGGATGACCAAGGGCGCCGCCCACGAGCTCGGCAAGCACAACATCCGGGTGAACTCCGTCCACCCCGGCATGATCGACACCCCGATGACGCGGGTGCACGGCGGCGACGCCGCGATGGAGTACGGCGCATCGAAGGTGCCGCTGCGCCGGGTCGGTCATCCCGAGGACGTCGCGCCGCTCTACGTCTTCCTGGGCAGCGACGAGTCGTCGTACATCAACGGCGCGGAGATCGCCATCGACGGCGGGGTCACCGCGACCCACGCCTTCGGCGGATGAGACAGATGCTTACTCTGCTCGATCCTGACAGTGGAACTGTGAGAGTCTGAGGCATGGCCAACCAGCGCGCCCAGATCGTGATGTCCTCAGACGAGGTCGACGACTTCCTGACCCAGCAGCGGAGCTCGACCGTGGCGACCGTCGGTGCCAACGGCCAGGTCCACCTCGTCGGGATGTGGTACGCCTGGCTCGACGGTCACGTGTGGCTGGAGACCAAGGCGAAGTCGCAGAAGGTCGTCAACCTGCGCCGCGACGGTCGGATGAGCTTCATGGTCGAGGCCGGGCACACCTACGACCAGCTCCGGGGCGTCTCGCTCGAGGGCACGGGCGTCATCCTGGAGGACCCGCAGCTGGTCTTCGACGTGTGCCTCAACATCTTCGAGCGCTACAACGCGCCGTACACCGAGGAGCTCCGGCCGTTCGTGGAGCTGATGGCCAAGAACCGCGTGGTGGTCCGCCTCGACGCCGAGCGGACGCGCAGCTGGGACCACCGCAAGCTGGGCATGGAGCCGATGGAGCTGGGCGGCTCGACGGCGGCCTTCCTCGAGTGACGCCGAGAATGACACCGCCGATCCGGCGCGGTCCTGAGCGGAGCTCAGTCACGCAGCAGCAGCTTGACCGCGGTCTCCATGTGGACGGCGGTGTCGGCCGCCGTGGAGCGACCCGTCACCCAGGCGACCAGGGCGGAGAGCCACACGTCGCCGATGACGCGCGCGATGGCGACGTCCTCCTCGGTCAGCTCGGCCTGCCCGGGGTGCATGGCGCGGGTCATCATCTGGGTCAGCAGCATGCCGACCGAGTGGATCTCGGCCTTCACCGAGGCGTCGGCGAACATGAACGCCCGGGTCAGCGCCTCCGTCAGGTGGGCGTCGCCCTGCATGCCGCGGGTGGTGCGCTTCAGGATCTGGATCACCCGCTCGGCGGCGGTGTCGCCGACGGCCGGCCGCTCGCGGATCGCGGCGTCGGCACGCTCGAGCTCGCGGCCCAGCGCGGAGACCAGCAGGTGGATCTTCGAGGGGAAGTAGCGGTACAGCGTGCCGAGCGCCACGTCGGCACGCTCGGCGACCGCGCGCATCTGGACCGCGTCGAAGCCGCCGGTCGAGGCCAGCTCGATGGTCGCATCGAGGATGCGCTTGCGGCGGTCGCGCTGGGCGGCGGAGCCGAGGTCGTCGACGCTGAGCGAGTTGGCGGTGCTCACAAGGGCCCCCAGGCGGTCTTGGAGTCAGGGTCATCGACACGGTCGGGCGACAGCGCTGTCGCCTGTGTGTGGACGAGGAAAGCAGATGGCGCGGCTAGGCTAGCAATCGGTGGGACATGATAGGAACACGTTCCACTTCGTCCGGCCCCGCGGGTCACCGTTTCCGGCAAGTGTCCGGATGCCGTTCATGAGCACCACCACGAAAGAGGGTCGCGACGAGATGCGTGTCGCCTTGCTGTCCTACCGGAGCCATGCGCACACGGGGGGCCAGGGGATCTACCTGCGACACCTGAGTCGCGAGCTGGCCAACCTCGGGCACAGCGTGGAGGTGTTCTCGGGCCAGCCGTACCCCGAGCTCGACCACCCCGACGTGAAGCTCACCGAGGTCCCGAGCCTGGATCTGTACCGCCAGCCCGACCCGTTCCGGGTGCCGAAGCTGCGCGAGTTCCGCGACCTGGTCGACGTCGAGGAGTTCGCGACCATGTGCACGGCCGGCTTCCCGGAGCCGAAGACCTTCAGCACCCGCGTCGCGCGCGTGCTGAAGGACCGCGTCGACGACTTCGACATCGTCCACGACAACCAGG
Organism: Nocardioides sp. W7; assembly: GCF_022919075.1. Taxonomy (NCBI): domain Bacteria; kingdom Bacillati; phylum Actinomycetota; class Actinomycetes; order Propionibacteriales; family Nocardioidaceae; genus Nocardioides; species Nocardioides sp. W7. The sequence goes on from NZ_CP095078.1 coordinate 3,128,612, forward strand.
TGCTCGGCTACGGCATGCTCGACATCGAGAAGCTCGGGCTGCCGCTGATCACGACGCTGCACCACCCGATCACCTTCGACCGGCGCATCGACATCAGCCAGACCCGCAACCCGTGGCGCAAGCTCACGATCAGCCGCTGGTACGGCTTCCTGCGCATGCAGGCCCGGGTCGCCCGCCGGGCGCGCAAGATCCTGACCCCCTCGGAGACGTCCAAGCGCGACATCGCCACGGACTTCGGCGTCGATCTCGACCGGATGCAGGTGATCCTGCTCGGCGTCGACGACGGTTTCGTGCCGCCGACCAAGCCGCGGGTCCGGGGCCGGATCCTGGCGATGGCCAGCGCCGACGCCCCGATGAAGGGCATCGCCACCCTGCTCGAGGCGTTCGCCAAGCTGCGCACCGAGCGCGACATCGAGCTGGTGCTGGTCACCAAGCCGCGTCCGGGCGGGCGCACCGAGCGGCTGATCAGCGAGCTCGCCATCGGCGACTCGGTCCGGTTCGTGCACGGCATCAGCGACGCGCAGCTGGTCGAGCTGATGGGCTCGGCCGAGCTGGCCTGCGTGCCCTCGCTCTACGAGGGCTTCTCGCTGCCGACCGCCGAGCTGATGGCCTGCGCGACCCCGCTGGTCGTCTCGCGGGCCGGTGCGATCCCCGAGGTCGTCGGCCCCGACGGCCTCTGCGCGGACCTCGTCCCCCCCGGAGACGTGGGCGAGCTGGTCACCGCCATCGGTGCCCTGCTCGACGACCCCGAGCGGCGCGACCGGTACGGCGCCGCCGGGCGCAAGCGGGTCGAGGAGCTGTTCAGCTGGCGGGCGGTCGCCGTGACCGTGGCGGCGGCGTACGACGAAGTGATCGCCGACTACCGGCGCGAACAAGAGGAGGGCCACCGTGCTGACCGTTGACTTCGACCGCCTGGGTCTCCAGGCCGGGGAGCGGGTGCTCGACATGGGAGCCGGCGGTGGCCGGCACGCGTTCGAGATGTATCGCCGCGGCGCTGACGTCGTCGCCTTCGACATGGACGCCGACGAGCTGGCCGGGGTGCTGGAGATCTTCGGGGCGATGAAGGAGAAGGGCGAGGTGCCCGAGGGTGCCTCGGCCGACATCAAGCAGGGCGACGCCCTGCAGCTGCCCTTCGCCGACGGGGAGTTCGACCGGATCGTCGCGGCCGAGGTCCTGGAGCACATCCACGCCGACGTCGACGCCATCACCGAGCTGGTCCGCGTCCTGCGGCCGGGCGGCACGCTGGCCATCTCGGTGCCGCGCTGGCTGCCCGAGGTCATCAACTGGAAGCTCTCGGACGACTACCACAACGCCCAGGGCGGGCACATCCGGATCTACACCGACCACGAGCTGATCGACAAGGTGACCAAGGCCGGTCGCTTCAACGACGGCACCCCCGGCGACGCGATGATCTTCGAGAGCAAGGACTACGCCCACGGCCTGCACGCGCCGTACTGGTGGATCAAGTGCGCGGTCGGCGTCGAGAACGACGGCCACCCGCTCGCGAAGGCGTACCACAAGCTGCTGGTCTGGGAGATCATGAAGCAGCCCAGGACGCTCCAGCTCGCGGGCAAGGTCCTCGACCCGATCATCGGCAAGAGCATGGTCCTGTACTTCCGGAAGCCACATGCCTGAGGCGCTGCCCTACGTCGAGGGCGTCCTCACCGCCGAGCAGGTCGCCGAGACGGCGCGGTCGATCGTCACCATGCAGGAGCCGTGCGGGGCGATCCCGTGGGCGGTGGGCGAGCACGTCGACATCTGGAACCACGTCGAGGCCGCGATGGCGCTCCTGGTCGGTGGCCAGGTGGAGGCCGCCGAGCGCGCCTACGCCTGGATCCCGACGCTGCAGCGCATCGACGGCTCCTGGCCGATGAAGATCGTCCGCGGCGTGGCCGACGACGAGCGCGGCGACGTGAACATGTCGGCGTACTTCGCCGTCGGGCTGTGGCACCACTGGCTGGTACGACGCGACCTCGACTTCGTGCAGCGGTTCTGGCCGTCGGTGCGGGCCGGGCTCGACTGGGTCGTGGGGCAGCAGGTCGCCTTCGGAGGCATCAACTGGACGCCGACCGAGTCGTTCTGCCTACTGACGGGCAACGCGAGCATCTACCACTCGCTACGCGCCGGGGTGGCGCTCGCGGACCTGCTCGACGACCCGCAGCCGGAGTGGGAGCTCGCCGGCGGCCGGCTCGGCCACGCCGTGCGCGAGCATCGCGACCTGTTCGAGGACAAGTCGACGTACTCCATGGACTGGTACTACCCGGTCCTCGGCGGCGCGGTCCGCGGGGCGGAGGCCGTCGAGCTGCTCGACTCGCGCTGGGAGGACTTCGTGGTGCCCGGGCTCGGGATCCACTGCGTCGACACCAACCCGTGGGTCACCGGCGCGGAGACCTGCGAGCTGGCGATGGCCCTGGATTGCCTGGGGGACCACCGGCGGGCGCTCGCGCTGCTCGCCGACATGCAGCACCTGCGCGGCGAGGCCGGCGCGTACTGGACCGGCTGGGTCTACCGCGGCGACAACGCGCCGGTGCACTGGCCGGTCGAGCACACGACGTACACCGCGGCGGCCGTGATCCTCGCCGTCGACGCGCTCGGCGAGGTGGCCGGGCACAGCACCGCCGGCTCCGGGATCATGCGCGGGACGTCGATGCCGCCGCACTTCACCGAGCTCGCGCTGGAGTGCGGCTGCCCCTCAGCCGACCGGGTCTCCGGCCACGCCTGAGGTACGACGCAGCACCCGCATCGAGCCGAGCGCCTCGACGTCCTCGAAGCAGTTGCTCGCGAGCGCGCGCAGGTAGACGTGGTACGGCGGTTGCCCGCCCTCGGCGGGATCCGCGAACACGTCGTGGATCACCAGGAAGCCGCCGGGCATCACCCACGGTGCCCAGCCGGCGTAGTCGTTCTGCGCGTGCTCCTCGGCATGCCCGCCGTCGATGAACAGCAGCGACAGCGGCGTACGCCAATGGGCGCTGAGCGTGGTGCTCCTCCCGATCACGGCGACGACCTGCTCCTCCAGGCCCGCCCGGGCGAGGGCACGGCGGAAGAACGGCAGGGTGTCCATCCGGCCGGTCTCGGGGTCGACGACCTCGGTGTCGTGGTGCTCCCAGCCGGCCTGGTTCTCCTCCGAGCCGCGGTGGTGGTCGACGGTGAAGACCACCGCCTGCGGGCCACCCACCTCGCGGGCCGCAGCCCCCAGGTAGATCGCGGACTTGCCGCAGTAGGTGCCGACCTCGAGGGCCGGGCCGTGGGGGAGCCGCTCCCGCGCAGCGCGGTGCAGCAGTAGGCCCTCGTCCTCGGGCATGAAACCCTTGGCGGCGAGCGCGTGGTCGAGCAGGTCAGCCGGCATGTCCGTCACGGGTCTCAGCCTAGTAGTATTGGAACACGTTCTAGTTTCTGTGCTCATCGCCGGTTGGGGCGGGAGCGCAACGAGCCTCGAAAACCAAGGTGGTTGCCCCATGTCCATCGGGATCTCCGACGAGCACGTCGAGCTGGCCGACAGCCTGCGCAAGTGGGCGGCCTCGCTCGACGGTCCGACCGTCGTCCGCGCCGCCGAGCACGACGCGGGAGCGGCCTTCGGTGACGTGTGGAGCGCGGTCGGCGACCTGGGCGTGGCCACCATCGGCCTGCCGGAGTCGGCCGGCGGCGGTGGCGGCTCCGTGCTCGACGTCGCCGTAGCGCTGGAGGCCTGTGCGCACGAGCTGCTGCCGGGGCCGCTGCTCGGTCCGGCCGTCGCCGCGGTGCTGCTGGGGGAGTCGCCGGTGGCCGCCGCGCTGGGCGAGGGCGCGGTGGTGGCGCTCGGGCTCTCCGACGTGGTCTGGGACGTCCCGTCCGCGACCCACGTGCTGCTCGAGGACTCCGCCGGCACCTGGACGGTCTACCCGCGGTCCGCCGTCACCGTCACATCGCACCCGGGGATCGACCTGAGCCGCCGCTTCGGTTCGGTGCGGGTCGACGAGGCGACCGCGGGCCTCGGCGTACCCGGCCTGGACGCGGAGCTGGTCCGACGTACCGCCGTGACGCTGGGGGCCGCCGAGGCCGCGGGCGTGGCGCGGTGGTGCCTGGAGACGGCCGTCGAGTACGCAGGAGTGCGCGAGCAGTTCGGGCAGAAGATCGGCAGCTTCCAGGCGATCAAGCACCTGTGTGCCGAGATGCTCGAGACCGCCGAGTCGGTGACCGCCGCGGCGTGGGACGTCGCGTCCGTGGCCTTCGGCCCCGACGACGAGCAGTGGGCGTTCGCGGCCGACGTCGCCGCGGCGACCGTCTTCGACGGCGCCCTCTCGGCGGCGAAGTCCTGCATCCAGGTCCTGGGTGGGATCGGCTTCACCTTCGAGCACGACGCGCACCTCTACTACCGCCGGGCCGCCGCGTTGCGCGCGCTCCTCGGCTCCTCCGACGACGCCGCCGCGCGGCTGACCGAGCGCGCCGTCGACGGCGTACGACGCCGCCTCGCGGTCGACCTCGACGGACGCGACGCGGGCATCCGCGACGAGGTGCGGGCGAGCGCCGAGCGGATCGCGGGGCTGCCGGACGAGGAGCGCCGCGCGGCGCTGGTCGAGGCCGGCTACCTGACGCCGCACTGGCCCGCGCCGTACGGTCTCGGCGCCGACGCGGTGACCCAGATCGTCATCGACCAGGAGCTGGCCCGCGCCGACGTCACCCGGCCCGACATCGTGATCGCCGGTTGGGCGCTCCCGACGATCCTCGAGCACGGCACCGACGAGCAGCGGGAGCGGTTCGTGCGGCCCTCGCTCCTCGGCGAGCTGATCTGGTGCCAGCTGTTCTCCGAGCCCGGCTCGGGATCCGACCTCGCGTCGCTGCGCACCAAGGCCGTCAAGGTCGACGGCGGCTGGAAGCTCACCGGGCAGAAGGTGTGGACCTCGGTCGCGCAGAAGGCCGACTGGGGCATCTGCCTGGCCCGCACGGACGCCGACGTCCCGCAGCACCGCGGCATCACCTACTTCCTCGTCGACATGAAGAACTCCTCGGGCATCGACGTGCGGCCGCTGCGCGAGATCACCGGCGAGGCGCTGTTCAACGAGGTGTTCCTCGACGAGGTCTTCGTGCCCGACGAGATGGTGGTGGCCCGACCGGGCGACGGCTGGAAGCTCGCCCGGACCACGCTCGCCAACGAGCGGGTCGCGATGGCCACCAGCCGGCTCAGCAAGTCCACCGAGCGGGCGGTGGCCCTGGCCGCCTCGGCCTCGCCGGCGCAGCGGGTCGCGGTGGGGCGCTCGGTCGCCCTGTCGACGGTGTGCTCGCTGCTCGGGGTCCGCACCGTGCTGCGCTCGCTCTCCGGTCAGGGGCCCGGCCCGGAGTCGTCGGTCGCCAAGCTGCTCGGCGTCCGCAACCGGCAGGAGGGCTCCGAGCTGGTGGTCGCGCTGCACGGCGACCGGGCGGTCGTCGCCGGGGCCGACGAGGAGGTCGCGGCCGACGTCTGGGAGATGCTCAACACCCGGTGCCTCTCCATCGCCGGAGGCACGACCCAGATCCTCCGCAACGTCGCGGGCGAGCGGATCCTGGGTCTCCCGCGCTGAGATCGGCGGGTCTCAGCGGTCCCTACGTCAGGGACACGGTGCCAAGGCACCACTGGTCGGTGCCTACCGGTCCGCTGGCCACGTTGTCGGTTGTCTCGGAGTCTGGTGCGCACCTGGTGCGCACCAGACTCCGAGCTCATCGGTGCCCCGCCGGCGGCGCACGCGGAGCGAATCTCGCGGCGTCGGAAGCCGTTCCAGTGCCAGTGCAGGTGGCGCTCGACGCCCGGCAGCTCGATGTACACGACGGCCCGCTCCGAGGCCTGGCACAGCGGCTCGACGAAGAGCCGAGCCTGGACGAGGGTGTCGAGCGAGCCGTGCAGCACGAGGAAATCGGGTTCGCGGGCGTTCGCGCGGATGAGCGACGACCCGGGGCGGGAGGGTCGCCGACGGGAGTAGGAGCGCGCGGGTTCGGTTAACCTCGGCGGTCGTGGACACCACCGAGGACGGCGCGGACCACTGGGGCTGGCGCCCGGAGTGGTCGGACGAGCGCGCCTGCGCCTTCTGGTACCTCACGGTCCCTCCCGACGAGGTCCGCGCGCCCGGCCTGGAGCGCTACTGCGACGCGCTCGACGCGGTGCCGTGGCTGGACACCGTGCCGCCGCGGTGGTGGCACCTCACGCTGACCGAGGTCGGGTACGTCGAGGACCTCGGCGCCGGCCTGCTCGCCGAGGTGTCGAGCGCGGTGCGGAGCGCGGTCGGGCAGCCCGGCCCGCTGCGGGTCGAGCTGGGCCCGGTGGTGTCGTTCCGGACCGCGATCGCCCTGGTCGCCGGACCGGACGCAGCGCTCCGGGAGGTGCAGGCGGTGGCGCGGGAGCGGACGCAGGCGGTGCTCGGCGCCGACCGGCCCGTCGTGCACCCGACCCGCTTCCGACCGCACGTCAGCCTGGCCTACCTCAACCGTCACGTGCCGGCCGCGGAGGTGGGTGCTCGGCTCGCCGAGGCGCCGGCGGGTCCGTCCTCGGTCGTCGTCGACCGGATCACGCTGGCCGAGGTCACCCGCCGGGACCGGCACTATCAGTGGCGCGTGCTCGACGAGGTCGAGCTCGCGGCACCGTAGGATCGCGCCATGACCGCGAGACTGCAGGCAGCGCTCGGCGCCGTCCTGCTCGTGGTGCTGCCGGCGCTGCTGCTGACCAACGACTCGCCGGCCCTCGCCGGGCTGGCCGTCGTGGCGTCGGTCCTCGTCGCCGTGCTCACCGACGCCCCGCTGCGCGGTGTCGTGCTGGTCGGGCCGCGCCTCGTGCGGCCCGACCGCGGCGAGGCGGTGTGGTCCTCGCGCGACCGGGTCACCGACCCGGTCAGCCACCCGCGTCGCCCGCGTGCTCCGGAAGCGGCCTGACGCTCGCCCCGCGCGAGCCCAGGTCCCTTACCGTCCGTACCTTCCAGGAGCACCCGTGTCCGTTCTCGACCCTGTCTCGCACGCCCTGGCGGCCGTCGTCGCCACCGCCCACCACTCCCTCACCACCCTCGGCGCCGCCCCCGACGCCGGCCCGACCTGGCTGCTCAGCATCGCCGCCGTCGTGGTCGTCGTCAGGGTCGCACTGCTCCCGCTGACCGTCCACGGGGTTCGCAGCGCGCACGCCACCGCCCGTGCCCGGCCCCAGCTGCGGGACCTCGCGAAGCGCTACCGCGGCCGCACCGACGCGGCCAGTCTCCAGGCCTACGCCGAGGCGCGCCGCCGCATCGGCGCGGAGCACGGCACCTCGCGCCTGGGCTGCCTGCCGCTGCTGCTGCAGCTGCCGGTGTGGCTCGCGCTCTACCACCTGCTCAGCGACCTCGCATCCAGCACCCCGGTCGGGGCGATGGACGGCGGCTTGGTCGCCTCGCTCGGCTCCGCGACGCTGGTCGGCGTCCAGCTCGCCGACCGGGGCTACCTCGGCGGCGGCGCCGCGCACCTCGCGGTGGTGGCCGGGCTCGCGGGAGCGGCCGCCGCGCTGTCGTACCTCACCCAGCGCTTCCTGGTCGCACCCAACACCCTCGTCGACGACCTGCCCGAGGCGGTCGGTCGCGCGCAGCAGCTGATGCCCGCGCTCTCCGCGGTCGGGCTGCTGGTGGCCGGCGCGGTCGTCCCGGTCGCGCTGATCGGCTACTGGCTCTGCAACGGGTTGTGGACGCTCGGGCAGAGCGCGGTCGTCTACCGCTGGTTCCCCACCCCAGGTACGCCGGCGGCGCGCTCGCGGCGGTAGCCGTTCCAGTGCCAGTGCAGGTAGCGGTCGATCGCCCGCACGACGTGGGAGCTGCGGATCGAGGGGAAGACGTCGAAGGCGTGCTGAGCGCCCGGCAGCTCGGCGTACACGACGGTCCGCTTGGAGACCTGGCGCAGCCGCTCGACGAAGAGTCGGGCCTGGTCGACGCCGACGAGCGTGTCGAGCGAGCCGTGCAGCACGAAGAAGTCGGGTGCGTGGGCGCTCACGCGCAGGATCGGGGAGGCGTCCTCGAAGGCCTGCGGATCCTCGGTCCACCGGCGCTTGAACACCCGCGGCGCGAGGAACCTGTCCCGCATCAGCTCGGCGCTGGCCAGGCCGGTGGAGCCGGCGAGGTCGTAGACGCCGTAGTGGGGCACGGCGACCTGGACCGTGGTGTCGGCGTCCTCGAAACCGGGCTGGTACGCGGGGTCGTTGGGGCTCAGCGCGGCGAGCGCCACGAGGTGGCCGCCCGCTGAGCCGCCGGTGAGGGCCAGGTAGTCGGGATCGCCGCCGTACTCCTCGATGTGCTCGCGGATCCAGGCGATCGCCTTCTTGACGTCGATGATCTGGGCCGGGAACGGGTCGCGGGGCGCGAGCCGGTAGTTGATGGAGACGCACACCCAGCCCTTGGCGGCGAGGTGCTGCATGAGCGGGATCCCCTGCTGCTCCTTCGCGCCGATGGTCCAGGCGCCCCCATGGACGTGCAGCAGCACCGGCGCGCCGCCCTCGGGTACGCCGTCGGCGGGGGAGTAGACGTCGAGCAGACCACGCCTGCCGTGCCGGTCGTCGTAGACGATGTCGCGCTGCTTGTGGACCTCGGTGCTGCGGATCCGGAACGGGTTGACGAGCTTGCGCCACGGCACGGCGAGCTCGGCCGGGGTCGGTGCGGCGTCGAGCTGCTCGGCGTAGTCGACGCCGAGTCCCTCGGTCAGCGACTCCTCCGCCTGGGTGCCGACCCGCCGGCCCTGGTCGATCAGGAACGCGAGCCCGGCGGCGTTCGCGGCCGCGAGAACGAGGCCGAGGCCGCTCCGGCGGCGCCCGGTCGCGTGGGTGGTGGCGTCGGCCGCGGTCAGGGCGAGCGCGTGCGGAGCGAGCTCCCCGATCAGCCAGCCGGCCATGAAGGAGGGGATCCCGACCCGGTAGCCGGGCGCCGGTCGGATCGCGTTGGCGGTGAGGACGGCGGTGACGACCTGGCGGCGCAGGAAGGACATGGCGCCCAGGCTAGACGCGGAACCCGAGGCAATGGCGCTCGTTGAGAAGTAGAACACGTTACATTTTCGAGATGAGCGGAGTGCCATGGTGATGGACCGGTTGTCGGGGCTCGACGCGAGCTTCCTCTACCTGGAGACGCACGCGCAGCTGATGCACGTCTGTGGGGTGATCGTGCTCGACCCCAGTACGGTCCCGGGCGGCTACTCCTTCGCGAGGACGCGGGCCTCGATCGACGCCGGGGTGCGCGACGTCTCGGAGTTCACCCGCAAGCTCCGTCGCGTGCCGCTCGGACTCGACCACCCGATCTGGGTGCAGGACAAACAGTTCGACATCGAGCGGCACGTGCACCGGCTCGCGCTGCCCGCGCCCGGCGGCTACCGCGAGCTGATGGACCTCACCAGCCACCTCGCCGGCCTGCCGCTCGACCGGTCCCGGCCGCTGTGGGAGATGTGGGTGATCGAGGGGTACGCCGGCGGCGAGCGCTCGGAGTCCGACCGCGCCGACCAGCCCGATCACGTGGTCGTCTTTACGAAGATGCACCACGCGACCGTCGACGGGGTCTCGGGCGCCAACCTGGTCTCGCACCTGTGCAGCCTGGAGCCCGAGGCGGAGCCGCTCCAGCTCGACGAGCCCGGGTCCTACGGCTCCGATCCCGGCCAGCTCGCCCTCCTGGGCCGCGGCGTCCTCACGTCCCTGACGCGGCCGCTGAACGTCGTACGCCTGCTGGCGCCGTCGGCGACCATGGTGACCCGCACGGTCGGGCGGGCCCGCGCCGGCACGGCGATGTCGGCGCCGCTGACCGCCCCGCGCACGTCGTTCAACGGCACCATCACCAGTCGCCGCACGATCGGGATCGCCGATCTCGACCTGGAGGACGTCCGCGCGATCAAGCGGGCCACGGCCACGACGGTCAACGACGTCGTCCTCGCGATCGCGGGTGGCGCGCTGCGCAGCTACCTCGCCGACCGCGACGAGCTGCCCGCCGACTCGCTGCTCGCGACCGTGCCGGTCTCGGTCCACGAGTCGTCGCGGCACGCCCGCGGGGCGAACAAGGTCTCGGCGCTGTTCACCAGGCTCGGCACCGACGTGGCGGACCCGCTCGAGCGGCTCGCGGAGCTGTCCGAGCACAACCGGCACGCCAAGGAGCACCACAACGCGATCAGTGCCGACGCGCTGCAGGACTGGGCCGAGTTCGCCGCGGCCCGGACCTTCGGGCTGGCGGTGCGCGCCTACGCCAACCTGCGGCTCGCGGAACGGCACCCGGTCGTGCACAACCTGGTGATCTCCAACGTGCCCGGCCCGCCGGTGCCCCTCTACTTCGCCGGGGCCCGGATCGAGGCCCTGCACCCGCTCGGGCCGGTGTTCCACGGCGCCGGGCTCAACGTCACGGTGATGTCGAACGACGGCAAGGTGCACGTGGGGGTCATCGCCTGCCGCGAGTCGATGCCGGACGTCGACGACCTGGTACGGCGATTCCCGGCCGAGCTCGCGACCCTCAAAGCCGCCGTGGCTGCCCGGACCTGAGCGCGACCCGTCACTTTCTCGGCGTTTTCTGCGGAGTGTCGTCGCAGCATTGACGGTTCGGTGAGCGTCGTACGACGTCCGCTGAGCGACCCGTCAGTCTTGCCGCGACACGCCGCCAAAAGCGCCGAGAAAGTGACGGGTGGGCATCCCAAGGCCAGGTGGTCTCCCAGGCCGGGTGGGCTCTCAGGCCAGGTCAGGAGACCTCGCGCGAGATGTCCCTCCGGCGGGCGTGCACGGTGGTCGCCGCCTCGACGAAGGCCGGGACGAACTTCTCCGCCTCCAGGACGCAGGCGGCGTGCCCGCCGTCGACGTCGTGGACGGTCGCCCCTGGGATCGCCCGGGCGAGGGCGTGTTGGCGGGCCGGGGGGATGACGTGGTCGCGGCCGGTCACCACCACCGCGGTGGGGACGTCGATCCGTCCCAGCCAGGGGCGGGAGTGGTGGCGGCCGAGCGCGGCGAGCGCCTGGCCGACGGCCCACGGGCTGGTGCTGCGGAACTCGTGCATCGCCCAGTCGTGGATGTCGCTCGGCTCCAGGGACAGGGCGCGGGCCGCGGACCGGGCCGCGCGCACCGCCGTACGCGACCGGGAGACGCTGCGGGTGCCGAGCATCGTGGCGCCCATGCCGGCGAAGAACACCTGCTCGGCCAGGTTCAGCCGGAACCGGTCGCTGGTCGCGGCGAGCACCAGGCCCTGCACGCGCTCGGGGTGCTGGCGCCAGACCCGCTGCGCGACCACGCCACCCATCGAGTACCCGCCCACCACGGCGCGCTCCAGCTCCAGCACGTCGAGCAGGGCCGCGACGTCGTCGGCGCAGTCGTAGAGCGAGAACTCCGGGCTGTCGATGCCCTGGCCGTGCCAGCGCTGGTCGAGGGTGACCACCCGGAAGCGCCGGGAGAGCGGCTCGACCGCGGGGTACCAGGTCAGCAGGCCCGTGCAGCCCAGGGCGTGCAGCAGCACGATGGTCGGGGCGTCACGATCGGGTCCGGGGGTGTCCGTGACGTACGTCGTGCCGCGGCCCGCCAGCTCGATCGTGCGACCCCGCGGGATCCGGGCCCAGGGCAGGTAGACCCGGCGCAGCAGCTCACGCGGGGACGGCAGGGGCACAGATGGCACCATCGGGTGACCTCCCTCGGCCTGGCTGCCGCTTCAACATAGAACACGTTACAGTTCCGCCCGGGAGCGACCCCAGGCGATGAGGAGACGGACTTGAGCTCGGACGGTTTCATCCAGGCTGGTGCGGAGTCGGCGGAGTCGCTCGACGCGGTCCGCTCGGTGATCCGCGAGGCCCTCGACCGGTCGGCCGACTGGCCGGCCCTGGCCGCCGCGGGCCTGCTCGGGCTGCCGGTCCCGCCGACGTACGGCGGCGAGGGGCTCGGCCTGGCCGAGGTCGGGGTGCTGCTCCGCGAGACCGCCGCCCGCGCCGTCCACCTGCCGATCTGGGAGACGCTGTGCTGCGGGGCGCTGACCCTGGCCGCGCACGGCACCGACGAGCAGCAGGCCGAGCTGCTCCCGGGGGTCGTCGCCGGCGAGATCGTGCTGACGCCGGCCCTGCGCGAGGTCGGCACGGCCAGCACCGCAGCACCGGCGACGACGTACTCCGTCGTCGACGGGCGGGGCACGGTCAGCGGCCGCAAGATCGGTGTCTCGTACGCCGAGGACGCGGCCCGCCTGCTCGTCACGGTGACCGTCGACGGCCGGCCGGCCGTCGCACTGGTCGACCCGAGCGGCCCCGGGGTCCAGCTGCTCCCGTCGACCACCTCCAGCAAGGAGCCCCAGCACACCGTCGTCCTCGACGGCGCCCCGGGCGAGCTGCTCGGTGACGGTGCCGACCGGCTGCTCGGCGACCTCGCGGTCGCCGGCCTGGCACTCACCGCCGCCGGCGTCGTGACCGGAGCCCGCGACCTGACCGCGACCTACATCAAGGGCCGCGAGCAGTTCGGGCGCGCGCTGGCGCAGTTCCAGGCGGTCGCGATGCAGATCGCCGACGTCTACATCGCCTCGCGCACGCTCGACCTGGCGGCCGACAACGCCGCCTGGCGGGTCGTGCAGGGCCTCGACGCGACCGACGACCTCGCGGTGGCGGCGTACTGGGTCACCACCGAGGCGCCGCAGGCGCTGCGGATCTGCCACCACCTGCACGGCGGGATGGGCGTCGACGAGACCTATCCGCTGCACCACTACTTCTCCTGGGCGACCGACCTGGCCCACGCTCTCGGTGCGCGCGCCGAGGACGTCCCGGTCGAGAGCCCCGCGTCGAAGAACCTCGAGCTCAGCAAGGCCCAGCGCGACCTGAAGGCCGAGCTGCGCAGCTACTTCAGCGGCCTCGCCGACGACAACGAGCACCGCGACATGGGCGTGGACCGTCACGGCCCGACCTACCAGCGCGTCGTCCGCCAGATGGGCGCCGACGGCTGGATGGGTGTCGGCTGGCCGAAGGAGTACGGCGGGCACGGGCTCGGCGAGGTGGAGCAGACGATCTTCGCCAACGAGGCGCAGTACTCCGACGTGCACCTGCCCGCGGTCACGCTGCAGACGGTCGGACCGACCCTGATCCGCTACGGCACCGCGAAGCAGAAGGACCTTTTCCTGAAGCGGATCCTCGAAGGCGACGTGCACTTCGCGATCGGCTACAGCGAGCCGGACGCCGGCACCGACCTGGCCTCGCTGCGCACCACCGCCCGCCGCGACGGCGACCACTTCATCGTCAACGGCCAGAAGATGTGGACCACCGGCGGCCACCAGGCCGACTACGTGTGGCTGGCCGTGCGCACCGACCCCGACGCCCCGAAGCACAAGGGCATCTCGATCCTGATCGTGGACACCACCGACCCGGGCTACTCCTTCACCCCGATCATCACCGCCGACGGCTCGCACCACGTGAACGCGACGTACTTCAACGACGTCCGGGTCCCGGTCGACATGCTCGTCGGCGAGGAGAACCAGGGGTGGAAGCTGATCACCACCCAGCTCAACCACGAGCGGGTGATGCTCGGGCCCGCCGGCCGGATCGAGGGGCTGCGCGACCGGGTCGCCGAGTGGTGCGCGAAGGCAGGGGTCCTCGACCGCCCCGACGTCCGGCAGGTGCTCGGCCAGACGACAGCGGTGTTCCGGGTCAACGAGCTGCTCAACTGGGAGGTCGCCCGCGCCGGCGCCTCCGGCGAGGTCTCGGTGGGCGACGCCTCGTCGTCCAAGGTCTTCGCGGCCGACCAGGTCCAGCACCTGCTGGCCGCCCTGGTCGGGCTGGTGCAGAAGTACGGCGACCCGGCCGACCCGGAGACCGACCACCTGCTGGCCTACCTCGACGGGCAGGCCAAGCGCAACCTCGTGCTCACCTTCGGCGGCGGCGTCCAGGAGGTGCAGCGCGAGCTGATCGCGATGTTCGGGCTCGGTCTCCCGCGGGTGCCCCGATGAGTGGGACCCACGAGCGGATCATGGCCGAGGCCGAGCGGATCATGGCCGAGGGCGAGGCGAGCGAGTCGCAGGCGCCGTACCCCGTCAACCAGGCGACCATCGGCACCTGGCTGGACGCGATGGGCTACGACAACGAGCGCTTCCGGCAGGGCGAGGCGCCCCCGTCGATGGCCCAGGTCTGGACGATGCCGGGGCTGGGCCGCAAGCGGCCGCCGGAGGACCCGCTCAGTCGGATGACCGACTTCCTGACGGCGGAGGGCTTCACGGCCGTGCTCGGCACCAACTGCGAGCAGAGCTACGAGCGCTACCTGCGCGTCGGCGAGCAGGTGCGGGTCACCAGCGCGCTGGACGCCGTCGTCGGGCCGAAGCGCACCGCGATGGGCGAGGGCTACTTCGTGACCTCGCGCAACACCTGGTACGTCGCCGACGAGATCGTCGCGACGATGCTGTTCCGGGTGCTGAAGTTCGTCCCCAAGGAGCAGTCTTGAGCGTCCGCCCAATGATGAACCGCGACTCCCAGTTCTTCTGGGACGGCACCGCCGTCGGGGAGCTGCGGATCCAGCGCTGCAACGCCTGCGAGGCGCTGCGCTTCCCGCCCGGGCCGGCCTGTCCCGACTGCGGCGCGTTCGACCGCGGCCACGTGGTCGCCGCCGGCACCGGGACCGTCTTCTCGTACGTCGTGCACCGGCACCCGCCGGTGCCCGGCAAGGAGCTGCCGATCGTGATCGCGCTGGTCGACCTCGACGAGGGCGTGCGGATGGTGGCTGAGGTGGTGGACGCGGTCTCCGACGAGACGGGCGACGCCGAGATCGAGATCGGCACGCGGCTGCGCGTCGACTTCAACCGGGTCGACGACGACCTGACCCTGCCGATCTGGCGTCTCGATACGCCTCGTCCCTCGGCTACTCGACGACCGGAGGACGTGTGATGAACCCCGGAGACCAACTCCCCGAGTGGCGGCTGCCGCTGACCCCGACGACGATCGTGAGCACCGCCATCGCGACCCGCGACTGGCAGGACGTCCATCACGACCGGGACATCGCCCAGGCCGCCGGCTCTGAGGACATCTTCATGAACATCCTGACCACCAACGGGCTGGTCGAGAGGTACGTCGCCGACTGGGCCGGCCACGACGTCCAGCTGAAGGGCATCGCGATCCGCCTCGGCGCGCCGGCGTACCCCTACGACACGCTGAGCTTCCGCGGCAGCGTCGAGTCGGTCGAGGACGGCGTCGCGGTGATCGCGGTCGTCGGGTCGGTGTCGCTGGGCGAGCACGTCACCGGCACGGTCAAGGTGGCGGTGTGAGCGGGCTGTCGCGGAAGGCCGCGATCGTCGGGATCGGCGCGACGGAGTTCTCCAAGGCGTCCGGCCGCTCGGAGCTGCAGCTCTCGGTGGAGGCGGTACGGCACGCGCTGGCCGACTGCGGCCTCACGGTCGCCGACGTCGACGGGCTGACGACGTTCACGATGGACACCTCCTCGGAGATCGCGGTGGCCCGCGAGCTCGGGATGAAGGAGATGCGGTTCTTCAGCCGGATCAACTACGGCGGCGGCGCGGCCTGCGCGACCGTCCAGCAGGCGGCGATGGCCGTCGCGACCGGGGTGGCCGACGTGGTGGTCTGCTACCGCGGCTTCAACGAGCGCTCGGAGAGCCGGTTCGGGCAGTTCTCGGTCGCGGCCGCGACGCAGATCAACACCAACGGCCTCGACAACGCCTGGACCTACCCGATGGGGCTCGGCACGCCCGCGGCGACCGTCGCGATGCAGGCACGGCGCTACATGCACGAGTACGGCGCCACGTCGCGCGACTTCGGCGCGGTCGCGGTCGCCGACCGGAGGCACGCCGCGACCAACCCGAACGCCTTCTTCTACGAGAAGCCGATCACCATCGAGGACCACCAGGCCTCGCGGATGATCGCCGACCCGCTGCACCTGCTCGACTGCTGCCAGGAGTCCGACGGCGCGGTCGCGCTGGTCGTGGTCTCGGCCGAGCGGGCCAAGGACCTGCGCCAGACCCCGGCGTACGTCGCCGCCGCCGCGCAGGGGAGCGGCGCCGACCAGTTCGTGATGACGTCGTACTACCGCGACGACATCGGCATCCCCGAGATGGGCGTGGTCGGCCGCGAGCTGTGGCGCCAGTCCGGGCTCGGGCCGGCCGACATGCGGATGGGCATCCTGTACGACCACTTCACGCCGTACGTCCTGATGCAGCTGGAGGAGCTCGGCTTCTGCGGTCGCGGTGAGGCCCCCGACTTAGTGGCCGACGGCCGGATCGAGGTCGACGGCGCGTTCCCGCTGAACACCCACGGCGGCCAGCTCGGCGAGGCCTACATCCACGGCATGAACGGCATCGCCGAGGGCGTCCGCCAGCTCCGTGGCACTTCGGTCAACCCGGTCGACGACGTCGAGCACCTCGTCGTCACCGCCGGCACCGGCGTCCCCACCAGCGGCCTGGTCCTCAGCCGCTAAGGGGCCGAGTCAGCACTAGTAGTGCTGACTCGGCGTCGTGGGCGGGTCAGGCGGGGGTCCAGCCCAGGGCCGGGCCGAGCCGGGTGGCCAGGTCGGTGAGGATCTGGGCGTAGTCCTCGGGGGCGAAGGTGAACGGCAGCGCGAAGGCCACCTCGTCGACCCGCTGGAACCCGGCGTGGGCGCGCAGCCGATCGGCGAGCTCGTCCGACGGGCCGACCAGGTCGGGGGCGAACATCAGCCGGGCCGGTCCCTGCGGCTCGCGGGTGCGCGCCAGGCGGGAGTCGGCGTACGCCGTGTAGCGCGCCCGCTGGTCGGCCGTGGCGGAGTCGGTCGGGATCACGACGAGTCCCTGGGAGACCCGGGCCGCGTCGCCGAGCGGGTGGGCGGCCCGGAACGCGTCGATCTGGGCGGCCTGGATCGTGGCGAAGTCGGTCTCGTCGGACTCCGCCTTCATCACGCTGCTGGTCAGCAGATTCAGCCTCTGCGAGCCGGCCCACCTCGCCGAGCCGATGCTGGCGGCGCCGTACCAGACCCGGTCCGCGAGACCGGCAGCCTGCGGCTGCACGAGGCGGGAGAATTCCTCGATGCCGACCCGGCCCTCGAACGGGCTGGCCGGCTCGCCCCGCAGGAAGCCGAGCAGCCGCTCGACCCGGGCGTAGGTGAAATCCTCGACGTCGGCGGTGCCGGGGTAGAGCGCGTCCCGGACGTCGTCGTACCGCATCGGCGGCCCGACGCTGAGGCCCGGGTTGAGGCGGCCGCCGGAAAGTACGTCGACGGTGGCGAGGTCCTCGGCGAGCCGGAGCGGGTTCTCCCACCCGAGCGGGGTCACGGCGGTGCCGAGCTCGATCCGGCGGGTGCGCTGGCTGGCGGCGGCGAGGACCGCGACGGGGGAGGAGATGCCGTGCTGGAGATGCCGGTGCCGCAGCCACGCGCTGTCGAGGCCGAGGTCCTCGCCGAGCTCGATCAGCCGCAGCGTCGCCTCGTGGCCCGGCCCGGGATCGGCGGGATCGAACAGGCCGATGGTGAGGAAGCCGAGTCTGCGGAGGGGGCGCGGTTCAGCCACGGAGCTTCTCCTCGAAGAACCCCAGCACCCGCGCGACGGCCTCGTCGCTGCGTTGCGCGGTGACCGTCGAGTGCCCCTTGCCGGGCAGGTCGACGCGGAGGAACGCCGCGCCGAGCTCGCGGTCCAGGGTGTCGAAGCGGGTCCCGGTCGCGGGATCCTGCGCAAACTGCAGCCCCAGCACCTGGCAGCCGGTGCCGGCGCGGCGTCGTACGACGTCCAGGTCGCCGGGGGAGAGGTTGAGGTCGGCGGCCCGTCTCCGACCGACCGGGAACGGCGCGGACGGCTGGCAGAGCACCGGCGCGGCCACCGCGTCGTCGACCATCATCGCCAGCGCGAAACCGCCCGTGAAGCACATGCCGAGCGCCCCCACCCCGGGTCCGCCGAGCTCCTCGTGCAGCGAGCGGGCCAGGCTCCGGAGCCACCCCGCGACGGGCGTCGTCTCGCCGGTCGCCAGCTTGGTGAACTCGCGGCTCACGCACACCTGCGCGAACGACCGCGCCACCTCCGGCACCGACATCGGCGCGCCGGGCCGGCCGAACAGGTGCGGCAGCACCACCGTGAACCCCGCCCCGACCACCTCCTCGGCGAACGCGAGGACGTCGGGGGTGATCCCGGGGATCTCGTGGATCACCACCACGCCCGGTCCGGTGCCACGGCGGTACGTCGGGTGCGTGGTCGCGTCGGCGTCCGTGTGGCTGCCGAGGGTCCAGTCGTCGAGGGCCATGCCTGAGTATCCAGCGTGCGGCCCGTCGGCGCTGGCAGACGCCGCCTCGGCGTCGCAGGCGGGCGGTGAGCTATCCACCGTCGGCTGCCGGTGGATGGTGGACAGCTCACCGCCTGCCCGGCGTGTCGCGCGGGCGCGCCGTACCGGCGGTGCGTCAGCCACCCTCCGTAGTCGGCGAACGGTGGACAGCTCACCGCCGGCTCGCCTAGCCGCCCGCCCACCCCACCCGGTGCCGACCAATCAGGCCGATGGGTCAGGATCGGGGCACGCTCCGACTGCACGCGCTGGACGTGGACGACGAGGTGGTGGCTGCCCTGCTGCGGCCCTGGCGACCTGAGTACGCGAACGGATGTGGCGAGCACCGGCATCGAGCAGGGTGGTGCCCATGAGCCGCCGTACCAAGACCCTGATCGTCACCTCGATCCTCGCCGCGCTGCTGCTGACCGCGGTCGCCGGGTGGGCGGGCTACGTCCGCTTCGTCCGGGGGGTGCCGCTCATCGACGAGTGGCAGTGCTCCGACGGGGAGGTGCCGGTCTCCTACCCCGAGGGCGGGTCGGCGTGCATCGCCGAGGGCGAGGAGCCCCCGGCCAGCGCGACTCTGGACCCGCTGGGCAACCGGCCGTTCTCCTGCGACGGTCGCTGGGGTTGGCGGGAGGTCACGAACGGCGAGGACGACGACTGCCTGCGCGATGGTCGACCCGTGCCCGAGGGCTGGCGGGTGCGGTAGGGTCGGCCGCGATCGACATCCTTTAACGAGCCGTCCTGTGAGGCGGAGAAGGAGGTCCGGCAACACTCGTGTGTGCCCAGCCTGCATCCCCTGAGTCCGAGGGACCGGCCGCCGGCCGCGTGGTCCTCGACGCTCGTGACATCACCCGAGCACTGACCCGCATCTCCCACGAGATCCTCGAGCGCAACAAGGGCGGCGAGGACCTCGTCCTGCTCGGCATCCCCAGCCGCGGCGTGCCCCTGGCCGAGCGGATCGCCGAGCGCATCGCGTCGGTCGAGGGGTACGACGTCCCCGTCGGCTCGCTCGACGTCACGATGTACCGCGACGACCTGCGGATGAAGCCGGCCCGCGCGCTGCTCCCGACCAAGCTCCCGCCCGGCGGCATCGACGCCAAGACGGTGGTCCTGGTCGACGACGTGCTCTTCTCGGGCCGCACGATCCGCGCCGCCCTCGACGCGCTCAACGACATCGGTCGCCCGCGCGCGGTGCGGCTGGCGGTCCTGGTGGACCGCGGTCACCGCGAGCTGCCGATCCGGGCCGACTTCGTCGGCAAGAACCTGCCGACCAGCCTGGTCGAGCGGGTCAAGGTCACCCTCGACGGGATCGACGAGGCCGACGCCGTCACGATCTACGGGGAGGTGGTGGCCCCGTGAAGCGGCACCTGCTGAGCGCGGGCGACCTGACCCGCGACGACGCCGAGCTGATCCTCTCGACCGCGGCCGAGCTGCGCGAGCTCGCCGACCGGCCGATCAAGAAGCTGCCCGCCCTGCGCGGCCGCACGGTCGTCAACCTGTTCTTCGAGGACTCGACCCGCACCCGGATCTCCTTCGAGGCGGCGGCCAAGCGGCTGAGCGCCGACGTCATCAACTTCGCGGCCAAGGGCTCAAGCATCTCCAAGGGCGAGAGCCTGAAGGACACCGCGCTGACCCTGGAGGCGATGGGCGCGGACGCGGTCGTCGTACGCCACGGCGCCAGCGGCGCCCCGCACCGGCTGGCCCACTCCGGCTGGGTGCGCTCCAGCGTCGTCAACGCCGGCGACGGCACCCACGAGCACCCCACCCAGGCGCTGCTGGACGCCTTCACGATGTGGCGGCACCTCGGCGGGTCCAAGCCCGGCGGGCTCGAGGGCCGCCGGGTCGCGATCGTCGGCGACGTGCTGCACAGCCGGGTCGCGCGCTCCAACGCGCTGCTGCTGAACACCCTCGGCGCGGAGGTCACCCTGGTCGCCCCGCCGACGCTGATGCCGGTGGGGATCGAGTCCTGGCCGGTCGAGACGTCGTACGACCTCGACTCGGTGATCCCCAAGGTCGACGCCGTGATGATGCTGCGCGTCCAGCGGGAGCGGATGCAGGGCGGGTACTTCCCGACCGCGCGCGAGTACTCCCGCCGCTACGGCCTGGACGGGCGCCGGATGGCGACCCTCCAGGAGCACACGATCGTGATGCACCCCGGCCCGATGGTCCGGGGCATGGAGATCACGGCCGACGTGGCCGACTCCACCCGCTCGGTGATCGTCGAGCAGGTCACCAACGGCGTCGCCGTCCGGATGGCCGTCCTGTACCTGCTGCTGGGCGGCGCAACGCCCGGAGGAGAAGAGTGAGCACCTACCTGATCAAGAACGTGTCCGTCCTCGGCGGCGAGCCGACCGACCTGCTGCTGAAGGACGGCGTCGTCGCCGAGATCGGAGCAGATCTCGGTGGTCGAGTAGCGAGCGCCAGCGAGCGTGTCGAGACCGTCGACGCGACCGGCCTGGTCGCGCTGCCCGGCCTGGTCGACCTGCACACCCACCTGCGCGAGCCGGGCCGCGAGGACGCCGAGACCGTCGAGACCGGCACCCAGGCCGCCGCGATGGGCGGCTTCACCGCCGTGCACGCGATGGCCAACACCGAGCCGGTCGCCGACACCGCCGGCGTCGTCGAGCAGGTCTGGCGGCTGGGCCGCGAGGCCGGCTACTGCGACGTCTACCCGGTCGGCGCGGTCACCGTGGGGCTGCAGGGCGAGAAGCTCGCCGAGCTCGGCGCGATGGCCGACTCGGCCGCCCGCGTGCGGGTCTTCTCCGACGACGGCAAGTGCGTCAGCGACGCGGTGCTGATGCGACGGGCGCTGGAGTACGTCAAGGCCTTCGACGGCGTGATCGCCCAGCACGCCCAGGAGCCGCGGCTCACCGAGGGCGCGCAGATGAACGAGGGCGAGCTCTCGGGCAAGCTCGGGCTGACCGGCTGGCCGGCCGTCGCCGAGGAGGCGATCATCGCCCGCGACTGCCTGCTCGCGGCCCACGTCGGCTCCCGGCTGCACGTGTGCCACGTGAGTACGGCGGGCTCCGTCGAGATCGTCCGCGACGCCAAGCGCAAGGGCTGGAACGTCACCGCCGAGGCGTGCCCGCACCACCTGATCCTGACCGACGAGCTGGCGGCGACCTACGACCCGATCTACAAGGTCAACCCGCCGCTGCGCACCGCCGCCGACGTCGAGGCGCTGCGCGCCGGCCTGGCCGACGGCACCATCGACATCGTCGCCACCGACCACGCCCCGCACCCGCACGAGGACAAGGACTGCGAGTGGGCGGCCGCCGCGTTCGGGATGCTCGGCCTCGAGACCGCGCTGTCGATCGTGCAGGCCACGATGGTCGACCCCGGCCTGCTCGACTGGGCCGGCGTCGCCGAGCGGATGTCGTACGCCCCGGCCCGGATCGGGCGGGTCGCCGACCACGGGCGGCCGATCGCGGTCGGCGAGCCCGCCAACGTGGTGCTCTACGACCCGGCCGCCCGCCGCACGATCGACCCGACCGAGTCGGCGAGCCTGAGCCGCAACACGCCGTACCGCGGCATGGAGCTGCCGGGCCGGGTCGTCGCGACCTTCCTGCGGGGTACGCCGACGGTCCTCGACGGCAAGCTGGTCTGATCCCGCTCCTCCTCGAGGAGCGGGCCCAGACCGTCGGGCGGTGCGGATCAGCCGATCCGCACCGGTCGGCTCAGCGTGGCGGTCACGTCCTTCCCGACGAAGACCCGCACGCGGCCGCGCGGGGTGACCCAGGCGTCGGCGGCGGCATCCCAGGAGGACACCGACTCCCGGCCGATCCGCACCTTCACGGTCCGGCTGCGTCCGGGGGCCAGCCGGACGGTGTCGTAGCCGGCGAGCTGGCGCCGCGGGGTCGTCACCGGGGTCGGCAACCGACCCACGTAGACCTGCGGCACGGCCGTTCCGGTCCGGTCACCCACGTTGGTGACCCGGAACCGAGCGACGGCGCCACGACCGTTGGCCGCCGCGCGCACCCGCAGATCGTCGTAGCGGAACCGGGTGTAGGACAGGCCGTGCCCGAACGGGAACTCCGGACGCTCGCCCGTGGCGAGGTAGCCGCGGTACCCGACGTTCACGCCCTCGGTGTACGACGCCACGCCCTCCGGCGTGCCGGGGACCTGGGACTCGCGCCGGGGGACCGTCGCGGGCAGGTGTCCCGACGGGTTCACGTCGCCCCACAGGACGTCGGCGATCGCCCGGCCCTGTTCCTGGCCCGGGTACCAGGCCTGGACGATGCCCTCGACCTGGCGTCGCCACGGTCGCACCACCGTCGCCGCGCCCGTCTCGACGACCACGACGGTGCGCGGGTTCACCGCGGCCACCGTGCGGATGAGCAGGTCCTGCTCCTTGGGCAGCCGCAGGTGCGGCCGGTCGTACCCCTCGGTCTCGTAGTCGCGGACGACGACCACGGCGACCCGGGCCCGGTCGGCCGTCCGCACCGCCTGCGCCATCTTCGGCGCGAGCATGCTGTCGGGGTGGGTCCAGAACAACCGGATCTGACCGCCCTGGTAGCTGTTCTTGGCGGGGGCGGCGTACTCCACCCGGATGTCGTAGGTGCGGCCGGCGACGAGGTCGAGCGGAGCGCTCGTGGACGACAGGGCGCCGGTGTGCTCGACGACGAGGGCTCCGTCGACGTACAGCCTCGCGTCGCCGCGAGCCGTGAGCCCGAGCCCGATGGTGCCGGTGCCGGGAGCGGTCATCACGCCGGTCCACTCGGCCGACAGGTCGCCGAACAGCGCGAACTGGCCGACGGGGGTCGGGATCTTGGGTGAGGCGACGTTGAAGCCCGGGAACGTCTGGAACCCGAAGTTGACGTTCACGTTGGGGTCGACCACCGAGCGGGCCGGCGTGCCCGAGCGATCCAGGTTGGACCAGTAGCGGGCCTGGAGCCCCTCGGCGGTGCTGCCGGCGGCGGGCGCGAGCATCGAGGCCGGCAGCGGCGCCGGTCCCGGCAGCATGTCGCCCTCGTTGATGCCGTCCGTGCCGGGCTGGTAGCGGACCCGGGCTCGGGAGCCCGCACGGTCCCGGATGCCGGCGAGCGGGCTGACCGACGCGGTGGGCACCGTGACCGCCGACGACCCGCCGCCCTGGGCGGAGGTGTTGTCGGCGTCGGGTCCGAGTACGGCGATCGAGCGGGCCCGGCCGGTCAGCGGAAGGGCGTCGCGGCGGTTCTGCAGGAGCACCATGCCGCGGGCCGCCACCCGACGGGCCAGCGCCCGGTGCCTGGCCGTCGCGAACCCGGCGTTGTCGGGGTGTCGGTCGAAGAGGCCGAGGCCGACCATCGGGCGCAGGATGCGGCGCGCCATGTCGGTGAGCCGCGCGCGGCTCACCTGGCCGGCGGCGACGGCGTCGAGCAGCCGCTGACCGAAGTTGGCCGAGCCGGGACCCTGGTCGCCCGGTTGCTCCTGGTCGAGGCCGGCGTTGGCCGCCTGGACCGTGCTCGGCGTCGCGTTGTAGTCGCTCATCACGAAGCCGCGGAAGCGCAGCTGGTCCTTCAGCAGGGTCGTCAGGGCCGCGTTCTCGCACGCGTAGGTGCCGCCCAGTCGGTTGAACGAGCACATCATCGAGCCGGGGCGGCCCAGCCGCTGCAGAATGCCGAACGGCCGGAGGTACACCTCCTGGAGCGCACGCTCCGCCACCTGGACGTCCACGTTGAAGCGGTCGGTCTCCTGGTTGTACGCGAACGGGTGCTTGGCGGTCGCCAGCACGGGGCTCGCCTGGATCCCGCGCACGACCTCGCCGGCCAGCCGCCCGACCAGGAGCGGGTCCTCGCCGAAGCCCTCGAAGGCGCGGCCCCACAGGGGCGTCCGGGCGATGTCCGCCGAGGGGGCGAGCGAGACGTTGTGCCCGGTGTGCAGGGCCTCGACGCCGATCAGTCGGCCGTAGCGCTGTGCGAGGCGGTCGTCGTACGTCGCCGCCAGGGCGCTGCCCGCCGGCAGCTGGGTCGTGCGCTTGTCGACGCCGGGGTCGGCGACCCGGACCCCGACGGGTCCGTCGGCCATCGTCTGGGCCGGGATCCCCAGCCGCGGGATCGGGTTGTTGTAGAAGCCGAAGTTGTTGTTGAGCTCGCCGGTGGCGAGGTCGGCCTTCTCCGCGTCGGTCATCTGGTCGAGCAGGGTGTTCACCCGCCGCTCGACCGCGGCGCTGCGGTCCCAGTCGGTTCCCGACGCGCGGTAGGCCTGGCCGTCCGGTCGGGCGGGGACGCGGGGGACGGGGCTGCGCTGACCGGTGAAACGGTCGCGGACGTCGTCACCTCCCGGGGGCTCGCCGAGCGCCGGTCCGGGGACGGCGGCCAGCACGAGCGCGCCGGCCATCACTGCGATGAGCTGCCTGCTGTTCTGCATGAGAACCCTCGATCCGATCGATCGAGTCCGGGGCGTTGCGCCCACGCGGCCGGGAGGACGCGGCGTCGTGCGATCGAGCTCGGCGGAGCTCCCTGCGGGGTCTGTGGCTGCTCGCGCTCGGGACTCCCTTCTCGCCCGCACCGAGTGGCGGACGACCCTTCACCGTAGATCCGGATCGCCCGCCGTGGCTCCCCCCACCGGGGGACTTTCAGCCCGCGGTGCGAGCCGTGAGCAGCAGGTACTCCCAGCCCATCTCCCGCACCCCGCCGAACCGGTCCGGCAGCGCGGCCAGTGCCGCGTCGAGCTCGGCCACCCGGTCGGGCTCATCGGCGATCTGGCGGTACGCAGCGATCGTCGGCCCGTAGCGGGCCTTGAAGAAGTCGCGGAACTCCGCGCCGGTCGCGAACCGCGTCACCGGCAGCAGCCGCCGCTCGGCGACCACGTCCACGACCCGGTCGCCCAGCAGCCCGCGGACGTGGTCCTCGGAGCCCCACAGCGGCGGTGGCTGGACGCCGGCCGGCGGGGGAGCGACGTACGGCTTCATGGTGGCGAACATCTGCCCGATGAAGCCCTCCGGGGTCCATGCGACCAGCCCGATCCGGCCCCCCGGGCGGCAGACCCGGACGAGCTCGTCGGCGGCGGCCTGGTGGTGCGGCGCGAACATCACGCCGACGCACGAGGCGACGACGTCGAAGGTGCGGTCGGCGTACGGCAGCGCCTCGGCGTCGCCCTCGGCCCACTCGACCTCGACACCCGCCTCGGCGGCGAGCCGACGGCCGACGTCGAACAGCTCGGGGGTCAGGTCGGAGGCGATCACCCGCGCGCCGGTCGCGGCGGCGGGTACGGCGACGTTGCCGGACCCGGCGGCGACGTCGAGCACCCGGTCGCCGGGGCCGATCCGGCAGGCCTCGACGAGGGTCGGTCCGAGGTCGGCGATCACCTCGGTCGCGACGGCCGGGTAGTCGCCCAGCGCCCACATGGCGCGGTGCTTGGCCTTCAGGGCCTGATCGGCGGCGAGGTCGGTGGCGGTACTGGTCGGGCTGGTCATGCTGGTTCTCCTTCGTCGGTTGGTGCCTCCGTTTCTAGGCGCCCGCACGGGGTGGCCGGATCCGCAGTCGTTGCCCATCTCGGTGCGCAGCACTGCCCAGATCAGCCGCCCAGATCAGCCCCCCGGGTCACCGTTGGAGACACTGGGTCCGTGCCCGCCGACCCGATCCAGCGCCTGCTCGCGGCGCCGCCCGACCTGCCGGTGGCGGCGGGCCTGGACGCCCTGCTCGCCGGGCTGCGCGACCGGGGCGCGGTCGTGGTCCAGGCGCCACCGGGCACCGGCAAGACCACCCTGGTCCCGCCCGCCGTCGCGACGCTCGGCCCGGCCGGGTCGGGGCGCGTCGTGGTCACCCAGCCGCGCCGGATCGCCGCGCGCGCCGCGGCCCGCCGGCTGGCGCACCTGCTGGGCGAGCCGGTCGGCCAGACGGTCGGGTACGCCGTCCGCGGCGACCGACGCTCGGGGCCGCAGACGCGCGTCGAGATGGTGACCACCGGTGTGCTGCTCCGGCGGCTGCAGCGCGACCCGGACCTGCCGGGCGTCGCCGCCGTGGTGCTCGACGAGGTGCACGAGCGGGCGCTCGACGCCGACCTGCTGCTGGCGCTGCTGGTCGACGTGCGGGCGAACCTCCGCGACGACCTGCGCCTGGTCGCGATGTCGGCGACCGTCGAGGCCGGCCGCACCGCCGCGCTGCTCGGCGAGACCCCGGTGCCGGTCATCGAGGTGCCCGGCACGCTGCACCCGGTCGAGCAGGTCTGGGCGGCTCCGCCGCCGGGGGTACGACGCTCCGACGACCGCGGGATCACCCCCGCCTTCCTCGACCACGTGGCCGCGACGGTCCGCCGTGCGCTGGCCGAGCGCACCGGTGACGTGCTGGTCTTCCTGCCCGGGGTGGCCGAGGTCGACGGCGTCGTCCGCCGGCTGGGTGGTGTCGATGCAGACGTCCGGGCGCTGCACGGCCGGCTCCCGGCCGCCCAGCAGGACCTGGCGCTGACCCCGGGCGAGCGCCGCCGGGTCGTCGTCTCGACCGCGGTGGCGGAGTCGTCGCTGACCGTGCCGGGGGTGCGCAGCGTCGTCGACGCGGGCCTGGTCCGGCAGCCGCGCACCGACCACCGGCGTGGGCTGGCCGGACTGATCACGGTTCCGGTCAGCCGGGCGGCCGCCGAGCAGCGGGCCGGACGCGCCGGCCGGGAGGGCCCGGGCACGGCGTACCGCTGCTGGACCGAGGCCGAGCACGCCCACCTCGCCGCCCACCCCGAGCCCGAGATCGCGGTGGCCGACCTGACCGGCTTCGCGCTGGAGCTGGCCGTGTGGGGGAGCCCGGGCGGCACCGGGCTCGCGCTCCTCGACCCGCCGCCCGCGGCGGCGCTCGCGGTCGCGCACGCGACCCTGGCCGACCTCGGTGCGGTCGGCCCGGACGGCGCGGTGACCGAGCGCGGCCGGGCGATCGCGCGGGTGCCGGCCGACCCCCGGCTGGCCCGCGCCCTGCTCGACGGCGCGGCGATCGTCGGCGCCCGCCGGGCCGCCGAGGTGGTGGCGCTGCTCGCCGAGGATGTCCGCGCACCCGGCGGGGACCTGGTCGCCGCGCTCCGGTCGCTGCGCCGCGGTGGTCCCGGGACGCCCGCCTGGCGGACGACGGTCGACCAGCTGAGGACGCACCTCTCGGAGCGGGCCGAGCCGAGCGACCGGCTGACCGACGACCTCGCGGTCGGCGCGGTGGTGGCGCTGGCGCACCCGGACCGGGTGGCCCGCCGCCGGCCCGGCGGCGCGTCGTACCTGATGGTCGGCGGCACGGGCGCCGTGCTGCCGCGCGGCGAGTCCGGCCTGGCCGGGGTGGACTGGCTGGCCGTCGCCGACGTCGACCGGCGACCCGGCCAGCGGGACGCGACGATCCGGTCCGCCGCCCCGATCGACGAGGACCTGGCGCTCGAGGCCGCCGCAGCCCGCTGGGCCGAGGACGACGAGGTCGGCTGGGCCGCCGGCCGGGTCGTGGCCCGCCGGGTCACCCGCCTGGGCGCGATCGAGCTCGCGTCGGTGACCCTCGCGCCCCCGCCCGCCGAGCGAGTGGGCGCCGCCGTGCGGGAGGGGCTGCGGCAGGAGGGGCTCGCCGTGCTGCCCTGGACCGAGTCCGCGCAGGCGCTCCGCCGGCGGCTGGCCTTCCTGCACCGGACCCTGGGGGAGCCCTGGCCCGAGGTCTCCGACGACGCCCTGGCGGCGAGCGTCGAGACCTGGCTCGGCCCCGAGCTGGCCCGGATCCGCGCGACCCGCGACCTGGCCCGGGTCGACGTGCTCACCGCGCTGCGGCGGCTGCTCCCGTGGCCCGAGGCGGGCCGGCTCGACGAGCTCGCCCCGGAGCGGCTGGCGGTGCCGAGCGGCTCCGCCGTCCGGGTGGAGTACGACGGCGAGCAGCCGGTGCTCGCCGTACGCCTGCAGGAGACCTTCGGCTGGGCGGCGACGCCGCGGCTGGCCGACGGGCGGGTGCCGGTCCTGCTGCACCTGCTCTCGCCCGCGCGCCGGCCGGTCGCCGTGACGGCCGACCTGGCGTCGTTCTGGGCGAACGGCTACCCGCAGGTGCGCGCCGAGCTGCGCGGGCGCTACCCCAAGCACGCCTGGCCCGAGGACCCGTGGTCAGCGCCGCCCACACGGGGTATAAGGAGGTGACGGCGCTCACATCTCGGCTTGGAGGCCCCGCATGACCACCACCACCCGACCACCGGAGGAACCCGCTCCGGCCGGCCCCGATTCCGACCGGATGCCACCCCGGACGATCGCCCTGTGGGCGCTGGTCGCCGTCGTCGGCGCCGTCTGCTGGGCGGTGCTGGCCCTCAGCCGCGGCGAGGACGTCTCCGCACTGTGGATCCTGTTCGCGGCGCTCTCGTCGTACCTCATCGCCTACCGCTTCTACTCCCGCTTCATCGCCCGCCGGGTGCTCCACCTCGACGACCGCCGGGCCACGCCGGCCGAACGCCTGGAGAACGGCACCGACTTCGAGGTCACCGACCGGAGGGTGCTCTTCGGCCACCACTTCGCGGCCATCGCGGGCGCGGGCCCGCTGGTCGGCCCGGTGCTCGCGGCGCAGATGGGATACCTGCCCGGCACCCTGTGGATCATCGTGGGCGTCATCTTCGCCGGCGCTGTGCAGGACATGGTCGTGCTCTTCCTCTCGCTGCGGCGCGACGGCAAGAGCCTGGGCCAGATGATCCGCGAGGAGATCGGGGTCGTCGGCGGCACCGCGGCGCTGATCGCTGTGTTCGCCATCATGATCATCATCCTCGCGGTGCTCTCGCTGGTGGTCGTGAACGCGCTCGCCGAGTCGCCCTGGGGCGTGTTCTCGATCGGGCTGACCATCCCGATCGCCTTGTTCATGGGCTTCTACCTGCGGTTCTGGCGTCCCGGCCGGGTCCTGGAGGTCACCGCGATCGGCGTCGTGATGCTGCTGCTGGCCATCGTCGGCGGCGGGTACGTCGAGGCCTGGGGGCTGGACGGCGCGCTGACGCTGTCGAAGGAGACGCTGACCCTCTGCCTGGTGGTCTACGGCTTCGTCGCCTCGATCCTGCCGGTCTGGATGCTGCTGACGCCGCGCGACTACCTGTCGACGTTCATGAAGATCGGCGTGATCGTGCTGCTCGCCGTCGGGCTGGTGCTGGCCACCCCGGTCCTGCAGAACGAGGCGGTCACGTCCTTCGCCACCGAGGGCAACGGGCCGGTGTTCGCCGGCAAGCTCTTCCCGTTCCTCTTCATCACCATCGCCTGCGGCGCGCTCTCCGGCTTCCACGCGCTGATCGCCTCCGGCACCACGCCGAAGATGGTGGCCAAGGAGAGCCACGTCCGGATGATCGGCTACGGCGGCATGCTGATGGAGTCCTTCGTCGCCATCTCGGCGCTGATCGCCGCCTCGGTCATCGACCAGGGCCTCTACTTCGCGATGAACGCCCCCGCGGGCGCCACCGGCGGCACCGTCGAGGGGGCGGTGTCGTTCGTCAACGGCCTCGGCTTCACCCTGACGCCCGACCAGCTCAACGCGGCTGCCGCCTCCGTCGAGGAGGAGCTGGTCTCGCGCACCGGCGGCGCACCGACCCTCGCGCTCGGCATCTCGACGATCTTCAGCGACGCCTTCGGCGGCGGCCTGGCGGCGTTCTGGTACCACTTCGCGATCATGTTCGAGGCGCTGTTCATCCTGACCGCGGTCGATGCCGGCACCCGGGTCGGCCGCTTCATGCTGCAGGACACCGTCGGGAACGTCTGGAATCGGTACGCCGACACCTCGTGGAAGCCGGCCTCCTGGAGTGCCTCCGCGGTGGTCGTCGCCTGCTGGGGCTACATGCTGTACGTCGGCGTGACCGATCCGCTCGGCGGCATCAACCAGCTCTTCCCGCTGTTCGGCATCGCCAACCAGCTGCTGGCGGCGATCGCGCTGACCCTCTGCGTGACCGTGTTCCTCAAGCACGGGTGGCTGCGGTGGGTCTGGGTGCCGGCCGTGCCCCTGGTCTGGGACCTGATCACCACGATGACCGCGAGCTACGAGAAGGTCTTCTCGTCCAACCCGGCGATCGGCTACTTCGCCCAGGCCGACCGCTACCGCGAGGCGCGCGACGCCGGTGAGGTCCTCGCGCCGGCAACCGATGCCGCGCAGATGGACACGGTCGTCTTCAACTCCACCGTCAACGGCGTGCTGCAGGCCGCCTTCGCCGTACTGGTCCTGGTGATCGTCGCCAACGCGGCGCTGATCTGGGTGCGGGCCGTCAAGGCCGGCTCGCTGCCGACCACCGAGGTCCCGGCACAGCCCTCGCACCTCGTGGCGCCGGCCGGGTTCATCGCCACCCGCGAGGAGAAGGCCGCCGTGTCGGCCTGGGAGGCCGAACGCCGCGAGAAGATCGGGGGGCGGCGATGACCGCGGGCCGGCCTGGCGTGCTGGCCGGCGTCCGCTGGTACCTCCGCGAGCTCAGCGGCGAGGCCAAGTGGGACGCCTACCTGGAGCGGTGCGAGCGCGACGGCACCGAGCCGATGAGCCGGCGGGCGTTCGAGCGGCACCGCGACGAGCACCGGGAGCGCTCGACGCAGGGCCGGTGCTGCTGACCCCATTTCCCCGCCGAGTCAGCAGAAGTAGTGGGCCGAGTCAGCACCACTGGTGCTGACTCGGCATTGCTCCCTACCCCGCCGACCAGCCCAGCTCCGTGGCCCGCTCGACCGCCTCGTGCCGTGAGCCCGCGCCGAGCTTGGCCATCAGGGCGCCCACGTGGTGGTCGACGGTGCGCACCGAGAGCACCAGCCGCTCGGCGATCGCGGCGTTGGGCAGGCCCTCGGCGAGCAGCGCGAGGACGTCGACCTGCCGAGCGGTCAGCCCGGCGACGTTGACCCGGGTCGTGGAGGTCGGCCCACGCGGAACCCGGACGGCGCCCCGGCGGCGCAGGTCCTCGCGGACCCGGTCCGCGAGCCGGACCCCGCCGAGCGCGTCCAGGCCCGCGAGCCCGCTGAGCACCACGGTGTCGTCGTCGCTGCAGGTGAGTGCCGCGGCCGCCTCGTACGGGTAGCCGGCCGCGGCCCAGGCGTCCGCCGCGCCGCGCCAGTCGCCGCGGGCCGACAGCGCGTGCGGGTGGGTGCTTCCCGCGAGGTCCGCCGGGTCGACCGGGTCGCCGGCGAGCCGCAGCCAGTGCGCGAGCTCGACCCGCCAGGGGAGCGAGCCGACCCGGCAGGCCTCGGCGTACACCTCGCGGCCGATGCGGCGGACCTGCTCGTCGTCGCGACGCAGCCAGGCGGCCTCGCAGGCCAGCGCCGCGGCCGGAGCGGTCCGCTGCAGCTCGTCGAGCTCGCGGCCCAGCCGCCAGCACTCCTCGACCAGCTCGTCGGCCGGCTCCCCGGTGCGCAGCGCCACCCGGCCGAGCACGAACAGGGCGGTGCAGCGGATCGGGCTGGTGGCGTCCAGGCCGACCTCCGCGTCGGCGACGGCCGTTGCCCAGCGGGCGCCGGCGAGCGCGACCAGCCCGCGCTCCACGGTGAGGTACTTCCAGAAGACGACCTGCTCGTCGGCCTCGGCGTGCTCGATCCCCGCGACCAGCTCCTCGCCCGCCTCGTCGGGGCGCAGGTGCACGAGCAGCTGCCACACGACGTTGCACCAGGCCCGGCTCGCGTGCTCGGACAGGCCCGCCTCGAGTGCGACGTCGCGGGACTCCTCGACCAGCTCGCGCCCCGTGGGGTCGCCCTGCGCCCACTGGGCGGTGCCGAGGTTGTTGAGCGCGTGGGAGAGCACCGCCCGGTCGTCGACCTCGCGGGCCAGCGCGATCGCGTGCTCGGCGGTCTCCCGTGCCTCCGTCATCCGCTCGGCCAGCATCGCCAGCTGGGAGACGTTGCTCAGCGCGAGCGCCAGCTCCCGACGGTCCTCGGTGCCACCCAGGACGGAGACCGCCTCGACCGCCGCAGTCTCGGCCCGCCGCCGGTCGCCGACCCACCAGGCGATCCGCGACAGCGACCGCAGCGAGGCGCCGAGGGCGACCGGGTCGCCGAGGTCGCGCCGGATCCGGACCGCCTCGTCCTGGTCGGCGAGCGCGCTGCGCTCCCGGTCGCCGACGGTGTAGCAGGCCCGGGCCGACGCCTCGAGGAGGTCGGCCAGCTCGGGGGGAGCGAGCTCGTCACGGTGCGCCAGGACCGCTCGCAGGTGGTCGGCCGCCTGGCGGTGCGCCCGGCCGGTCGCCGCGGCGGTCGCGGCCGCCGGGCCGTGCCGTACCACCGCGACGGCGTCCCCGGCCTCGATCGCGTGGTGCACCAGCTGGGCCGGGTCGTGGTCGGGCCGGGCCTCCAGGACGGCGAGCGCGGCCGCGTTCAGCGTCGTACGACGGGCGGCGGGCAGCGCGTCGACGACGGCGCGCCGGGTCAGCTCGTGGCGGAAGCCGACCTGCCGCGGCTCGACGAGGAGCAGCCCGTGCTCCTCGGCGCCCGCCAGCGCGGCGAGCCCGCCCGGGACCAGCGCGTCCACCAGCGGCCGGTCGGCGGTCGAGGTGATCACGCTGAGCCGCTCGACCGCGTCGCGCGAGTCCGGGTCGAGCCGGTGCAGCCGGGCCAGCACCAGGTCGACGACGCTCGACGGTACGGCGTCCGGCGACGCCAGCAGCTCGTGGACCAGGAACGGGTTCCCGCCGGTGGCCGCGAGCACCGTGTCGGCCCACCCGGGGCCGGCCAGGGTGCGTACCGCGTCGGACGAGAGCGGACCGAGGGGGAGCCGGACGACCGACCGGGCGGTCGCGATGGCCGCGAGCAGCCGGCGCAGCGGGTGGGCCCGGTCGAGCTCGTCGTCGCGGTAGGTCAGCACCAGCACCGCGGGCAGGTCGGACACCCGCCGGGCCAGCCACCGGAGCAGGTCGAGGGTCGCCTCGTCCGCCCAGTGCACGTCCTCGACCGTCAGCACCGTCGCGTGCCCGGCCCAGTCGAGCTCCTCGTGCAGCGCGGTGAAGAGCGCGTCGCGCTCGCCCGGCGACCGCAGCGCCCGGGCCAGGTCGGCGCCCACCGTTCCGGACAGGTCCCGCAGTGGGCCGAGCACCCGGGGAGTGGCCAGGTCGTCGCAGCGACCGGTCAGCAGTCGGGCGTCCGGGAGTGCGTCGTGCAGCGCACCGACCAGGCTGGACTTGCCGATCCCGGCCTCGCCGGAGACCAGCACCACCGAGCCCGCGCCGCCCGCGGCCAGCCGCGCGGCGCGGGCCAGTGCCGCGAGCTCGTCGTCGCGCTCCAGCACCGCCGTCCGGGACAGCATGGGCTGATCGTAGGTCCGACCCGCCGCTGATAGGGTCAGCCCTGTTCGAACATCCTTTAACGATCCGTCCTGAGAGGCGGAGAAGGAGGTCGGCGTGCCGTTGCATGCCCCCGCGATCCTGGTCCTCGAGGACGGTCGCACCTTCACCGGCGAGGCGTACGGCGCCCCCGGCGAGACGTTCGGCGAGGCGGTCTTCAACACCGGCATGTCCGGCTACCAGGAGACGCTCACCGATCCGTCGTACCACCGTCAGGTCGTCGTGATGACGGCCCCGCACATCGGCAACACCGGCGTCAACGACGAGGACACCGAGTCCTCGCGGATCTGGGTGGCCGGGTACGTCGTCCGCGACCCCGCCCGCCGCCCGTCCAACTGGCGCTCGCGGCGCTCGCTGGACGACGAGCTGCGCGACCAGGGTGTCGTCGGCATCTCCGGCATCGACACCCGCGCGCTCACCCGCCACCTGCGCGAGCGCGGTGCGATGCGGGTCGGCATCTCCTCGGTCGAGACCGACCCGGCGGCCCTGCTGGCGCGGGTCCGGGCCTCGACCGAGATGAGCGGCTCCGAGCTCGCCACCGAGGTCAGCACGAAGGAGGCGTACGTCGTCGCGGCGCAGGGTGAGAAGAAGCTCACCGTCGCCGCCCTCGACCTCGGCATCAAGACCATGACGCCCTACCGGATGGCCGAGCGCGGCATCGAGGTGCACGTGCTGCCGGCCGGCTCGACCCTCGCCGACGTCCTCGCCGTGCAGCCCGACGGGCTCTTCTACTCCAACGGCCCCGGCGATCCCGCCGCGACCACCCAGCAGATCGAGGTGCTCCAGGGCGCGCTCGCCCAGGACCTGCCCTACTTCGGCATCTGCTTCGGCAACCAGCTGTTCGGGCGCGCGCTGGGCTTCGGCACCTACAAGCTGAAGTACGGCCACCGCGGCATCAACCAGCCCGTGATGGACCGCACCACCGGCAAGGTCGAGGTGACCGCCCACAACCACGGGTTCGCCGTCGACGCACCGCTGACCGGCGAGACGACCACGCCGTACGGCGTCGCGAGCGTCAGCCACGTCTGCCTCAACGACGACGTCGTCGAGGGCCTCGAGCTGCGTGACGAGGCCGGCGCCCTGAAGAGCTTCTCCGTCCAGTACCACCCCGAGGCCGCCGCCGGCCCGCACGACGCGGCGTACCTCTTCGACCGGTTCGTCCAACTCATGGAGTCCCGACCGGGCTCGACCACCGGAAGCGAGGCCTGAGCCATGCCCAAGCGCGAGGACATCAAGTCCGTCCTGGTGATCGGGTCCGGCCCGATCATCATCGGCCAGGCCTGCGAGTTCGACTACTCCGGCACCCAGGCCTGCCGGGTCCTGAAGGACGAGGGCATCCGGGTCATCCTGGTGAACTCCAACCCGGCCACGATCATGACCGACCCCGAGTTCGCGGACGCGACGTACGTCGAGCCGATCACCCCGGAGTTCGTCGAGCAGGTGATCGCCAAGGAGCGCCCCGACGCGCTGCTGCCGACCCTGGGCGGCCAGACCGCCCTCAACGCGGCGATCGCGCTGCACGAGAACGGCGTGCTGGAGAAGTACGGCGTCGAGATGATCGGCGCCAGCTTCGAGGCCATCCACCGCGGTGAGAACCGCGAGCTCTTCAACGCGATCGTGGCGAAGGTCGGCGGCGAGACCGCCCGCAGCTTCGTGTGCCACTCGCTGGACGACTGCGAGAAGGCCGTCGGCGAGCTCGGCTACCCGGTCGTGATCCGGCCGTCGTTCACGATGGGCGGCACCGGCTCCGGCATCGCCTTCGACGCGACCGACCTGGAGCGGATCGCCGGCTCCGGACTGTCCGCCAGCCCGACGACCGAGGTCCTCATCGAGGAGTCGATCATCGGCTGGAAGGAGTACGAGCTGGAGGTGATGCGCGACCAGGCCGACAACGTCGTCATCATCTGCTCGATCGAGAACCTCGACCCGATGGGCGTGCACACCGGCGACTCGATCACCGTCGCCCCGGCGATGACGCTGACCGACCGCGAGTACCAGCACCTGCGCGACCTGGCCATCGGCATCATCCGCGAGGTCGGCGTCGACACCGGCGGCTGCAACATCCAGTACGCCGTCAACCCCGCCGACGGCCGGGTCATCGTCATCGAGATGAACCCGCGGGTCTCGCGCTCGTCCGCGCTGGCGTCGAAGGCCACCGGCTTCCCGATCGCCAAGATCGCCGCCAAGGTCGCGATCGGCTACACCCTCGACGAGATCCCCAACGACATCACGGTCCGCGCGGACGGCTCCAGCACCCCGGCCGCCTTCGAGCCGACCCTCGACTACGTCGTGGTGAAGGTGCCGCGGTTCGCCTTCGAGAAGTTCCCCGGCGCCGACAAGCGGCTGACGACGCACATGAAGTCGGTCGGCGAGGCGATGGCCATCGGTCGCAACTTCACCGAGGCGCTGCAGAAGGCGCTGCGCTCGCTGGAGTCGAAGGACGCCGTCTTCGACTGGCACCAGGAGTACGTCGAGCTGGACAAGGCCGCCCTCCTGGAGGAGATCGCCGTCCCCACCGACGGCCGGCTGAAGCGGGTGATGGACGCGATCCGCGCCGGCGCCACGCCCGAGGAGATCTTCGAGGCCACCGGCATCGACCCGTGGTTCGTCGACCAGCTGATGCTGATCAACGAGGTCGCCGCCGAGGTGACCGCCGCGCCCGAGCTCACCCCCGAGCTGCTGCGCCTGGCCAAGCGGCACGGCTTCTCCGACGTCCAGCTCGGCAAGATCCGCGGGATGACCCCCGACGTGGTCCGCGGGGTCCGGCACGCGCTCGGCATCCGCCCGGTCTTCAAGACCGTCGACACCTGCGCGGCCGAGTTCGCCGCGGCGACGCCGTACCACTACTCGTCGTACGACGAGGAGAGCGAGGTCGCCCCGCGCGAGCGGCCGGCGGTGATCATCCTCGGCTCCGGGCCGAACCGGATCGGGCAGGGCATCGAGTTCGACTACTCGTGCGTGCACGCCTCGCTCGCGCTCAGCGAGGCCGGCTACGAGACCGTGATGGTCAACTGCAACCCGGAGACGGTCAGCACCGACTACGACACCTCCGACCGGCTCTACTTCGAGCCGCTGACGCTCGAGGACGTGCTGGAGGTCGTGCACGCCGAGACCCTGGCCGGGCCGATCGCGGGCGTCATCTGCCAGCTCGGCGGCCAGACCCCGCTCGGGCTCGCGCAGGGTCTCGCGGCGAACGGCGTGACGATCGTCGGCACCTCACCCGACTCCATCGACCTGGCCGAGGAGCGCGGCGCCTTCGGGCGGGTGCTCGCCGAGGCCGGTCTGGTGGCGCCCAAGCACGGCACGGCCACTTCGTACCCCGAGGCGCAGGCGATCGCGACCGAGATCGGCTACCCGGTGCTGGTGCGTCCGTCGTACGTCCTCGGCGGCCGCGGCATGGAGATCGTGTACGGCGACGACGCGCTGCAGGCCTACCTGGAGAAGTACGTCGCCGCCGGGCTGATCTCGCGCGAGGCACCGGTGCTGGTCGACCGGTTCCTCGACGACGCGGTCGAGATCGACGTCGACGCGATCTTCGACGGCGACGAGCTCTTCCTCGGCGGCGTGATGGAGCACATCGAGGAGGCCGGCATCCACTCCGGCGACTCCTCGTGCGCGCTGCCGCCGATCACCCTGGGCGACCACGAGATCGGTCGGATCCGTGAAGCGACCGAGGCGATCGCCCGCGGGGTCGGGGTGCGCGGGCTGCTCAACATCCAGTTCGCGCTCAGCTCGGACATCCTCTACGTCCTGGAGGCCAACCCGCGCGCGTCGCGGACGGTGCCGTTCGTGTCCAAGGCGACCGCGACGCCGCTGGCCAAGGCCGCGGCCCGGGTGATGCTGGGGGAGACGATCGCGCAGCTGCGCGAGGCCGGCCTGCTCCCCGCGACCGGCGACGGCGGCAACCTGCCCGCCGACCAGCCGATCGCGGTCAAGGAGGCGGTGATGCCGTTCAACCGGTTCCGCACCCCCGACGGCGCCCAGGTCGACACCGTGCTCGGCCCCGAGATGAAGTCGACCGGCGAGGTGATGGGCTTCGACGACGACTTCGGCACCGCGTTCGCGAAGTCGCAGGCCGCGGCGTTCGGCCCGCTCCCGACCTCGGGCAAGGTCTTCGTCTCGATGGCCAACCGCGACAAGCGCTCGATGATCTTCCCGGTCAAGGTCCTCGCGGACCTGGGCTTCGAGATCCTCGCGACCCAGGGCACCGCCGAGGTGCTGCGCCGCAACGGCGTCCCCTCGACGGTGGTGCGCAAGCACTTCGAGGGCGAGGGGCCCAACGGCGAGCGGACCACCGTCCAGCTGATCCACGACGGCGAGATCCAGCTGATCGTGAACACGCCGTACGGCGCCGGCACGGGCGGCCACGCCCGCCTGGACGGCTACGAGATCCGCACCGCCGCCGTGCGCGCCAACGTCCCGTGCATCACCACCGTCCAGGGCCTGGGCGCGGTCGTGCAGGGCATCGAGGCGGTCCGGCGCGGCGACATCGGTGTCCGCAGCCTGCAGGAGTGGGCAGCGCGTCGCACGGGGGTCGAGGTCGCCGGTGGTTGAGGAGGTCGCGCAGCGACCGTCTCGAAACCCCAGGACGCCCGCGTGACGGCGTACGACGTCCTCTTCGACCACGTCGCCACCCGGATCGACCCGGAACGGGCCCACCACCTGGGCTTCCGGGCGGTCCGGGCGGCGCGGCCGGTGCTGTCCCGGCGGCACACGCCCGGCACGCCGGTGCAGGCCCTCGGGCTGACCTTCCCCAACGTCCTCGGCCTGGCGGCCGGCTTCGACAAGAACGCCGTCGGCATCGACGCGCTGGCCGCGCTCGGCTTCGGGCACGTCGAGGTCGGCACCGTCACCGGCCACGGCCAGCCCGGCAACCCCACGCCGCGGCTGTTCCGCCTCCCCGAGGACCGTGCGGTGGTCAACCGGATGGGCTTCAACAACGACGGTGCCGAGGCGGTGGCGCGTCGCCTCGCCGCGCGCGCGGCGTCTCTCGGTGGTCGAGTAGGCCGTCGCGAGGAACGAGCGGCGGGCGTATCGAGACCGGTCCTCGGCGTGAACATCGGCAAGACCAAGGTCGTGCCCGACGACGACCAGGCCGCGGTCGAGGCCGACTACGAGCGGTCCGCGCGGCTGCTGGCACCCCACGCCGACTACCTGGTGGTCAACGTCAGCTCGCCCAACACCCCGGGACTGCGGAACCTGCAGGCGGTCGAGAAGCTGCAGCCGCTGCTGGAGCACGTCCGCCGGGTCGCCGACGAGGCGACGGCCGCCCGGGTGCCGCTGCTGGTCAAGATCGCTCCCGACCTCGCCGACGACGACGTGCTCGGCGTGGCGGACCTGGCCGTGGCGATCGGCCTCGACGGCATCATCGCGACCAACACCACGATCTCCCGCGAGGGGCTGGCCAGTCCGGACGCCGAGGTCGAGGCGATCGGCGCCGGCGGCCTGTCCGGCCGACCGCTCACCCAGCGGTCGCTGGAGGTGATCCGGCTGCTCCGCGGCCGGGTCGGTCCCGACCTGACCCTGATCGGCGTCGGCGGCATCACCACCGTCGAGGAGGCCCAGGACCGCCTGGATGCCGGTGCCGACCTGCTGCAGGGCTACACGGCGTTCGTCTACGAGGGCCCGGGGTGGCCGCGACGGATCGTCCGAGGGCTCCGGGCCAGGTCATGACCCTGCACGTCACCGGGGAGGTCCTCGACACCAAGCGGACCGGTGCCTACCGCCACCTCACCCTGGTGGCGCCCGGGGTGGCGGAGCGGTTCCGGCCCGGCAACTTCGTCGCGATCACCCTGGCCGACTCGGCCCGGCTGGCTCGCCGGTCGTACTGGATCCACCAGGTCCGGCCCGTGGGAGGGTACGGCCCCGCGCTGCAGCTGGTCGTGGAGCCCGTCGGCGGCGGCGGCAGCTGGCTGGCCGGACTGCCGGTCGGCTCGAAGCTCGAGCTGACCGGACCGCTGGGTCGGCCGTTCGCGCTGCCGAAGGAGCCGGTCTCGTGCCTGCTGGTGGGCGAGGACCACTCCGCCGCTCCGCTGTTCCCCCTCGCCGAGCGGCTGCGCGAGCGCGGCTGCGCGGTGACCCTGCTCGTCGCCGGGCGCGACGAGGCACACCTGCTCTCGGCCCTGGAGGCGCGGCGCTCGGCGCGCGCCGTCACGGTCGTCACCGCCGACGGCTCGGTCGGTCAGCGCGGCCGGGTCGCCGACGTGATCGCCGAGACCCTGGGCCGCGCCCGCGCGGAGGTCGTGTACGCCGCTGGCCGCCACGACACCCTGCACGCCGTGGCCGCGGCCGCCGAGGACCACGGCGCCTGGAGCCAGACCGCCGTGGAGCTGCCCCAGCCCTGCGCCACCGGGCTGTGCCACGGCTGCGCCCTGCCGGTGGTCGGTGAGGACGGGGTGGCCCGCACGGTCCGCGCCTGCACCGAGGGACCGGTCGTCCGCGGCGACCGGGTCCGCTGGGGAGAGCTGGCATGAGCAACCCCACGACCCTCGCCGGGCTGACGCTGCCCAACCCCGTCCTGGTCGCCTCCGGCTGCGGCGGCACCGGCCGCGAGCTCACGCCGTACCTCGGCGAGGACGGGCTCGCCGGTCTCGGCGGCTTCGTCACCCGGTCGATCAGCCTCGACCCGCGGCCCGGTGCCCGGCAGCCCCGGGTCGTGGAGACCCCGTCGGGGCTGCTGCACGCCGAGGGGGCCAACCCCGGCCTGGAGCCGTTCCTCGCCACCGAGCTGCCGTGGCTGGTGCGCTCCGGCACCCGGGTGATCGTCTCGATCACCGGCCGCACGCTGGGGGAGCACGCCGAGCTCGCCCGGCTGCTGGGCCGGGCGCCGGGTCTGTCGGCGATCGAGGTCGGGGTCAGCGGGGAGCCGTTCCACGCGGCGAGCCTGGTCGCGGCGGTCGTCCGCGACCTGCCGCGCGGGCTGCCGGTGCTGGCCAAGCTGCGACCCGACCTGTTGCGCGTCGTCGAGACCGCGCGAGCGGTCCTCGAGGCCGGTGCCGCCGCCGTCGTGCTCGCCGACGCCCAGGCCGCCGCGCTGCCCGACGGCCGCCCCGCGGGACTGTCCGGGCCCGCGATCCGCCCGGTGGCCCTGCGCTGCGTCACCGAGGTGTGCGCCGCGCTCCCGGACGCCCAGGTCGTCGGCGCTGGGGGCATCACCACCGCGGCCGACGCGCGCAGCTTCCTCGACGCCGGCGCCGTCGCCGTCCAGCTCGGCACCGCCTTGCTCCACGACCCCACCACCGCCGCGCGGATCGCCGCCGAGCTCACCTGAGGAGAACCCCCCCATGACCTTCGGAGCGCGCCTGCACGCCGCGATCGCCGCCCGCGGCCCGTTCTGCGTCGGCATCGACCCGCACGCCGCCCTGCTGCACGACTGGGGCCTGGACGACGACGTGGCCGGGCTGGAGCGGTTCGCGCTGACGGTCGTGGAGGCGGTGGCGCCGTACTCCTCGGTCGTCAAGCCGCAGTCGGCGTTCTACGAGCGCTTCGGCAGCCGCGGCGTCGCCGTCCTCGAGCGGGTGATCGCCGAGTCGCGGGCCGCGGGTGCGCTGGTGCTGCTGGACGTCAAGCGCGGGGACATCGGCTCCACCTCGCAGGCCTACGCCGATGCCTACCTCGATCCCGCCTCGCCGCTGGCCTCGGATGCGATCACCGCCAGCCCGTTCCTCGGCTTCGGCTCGCTGGACCCGATGATCGACACCGCCCGTCGCCACGACGCGGGCGTCTTCGTGCTCGCCCTGACCTCCAACAAGGAGGGCCCGGAGGTGCAGCACGCCCGCACCGACGCCGGTCCCACCGTCGCCGGCACCGTCCTGGAGCACCTGCGCCGGCTCAACGCCGACGCCGAGCCGCTCGGCAGCTTCGGCGCCGTGATCGGCGCGACCATCGGCGAGTCGGACGAGGACCTCGCGTTCAACGGCCCGGTCCTCGCCCCCGGGTACGGCGCCCAGGGCGGCACCACCGCCGACCTCCGCCGGATCTTCGGCCCGACCGCCGGCGCCGTGCTGGCCAGCTCCTCGCGCGAGGTGCTCCGGCTCGGTCCGGACGCCGCCGCGATGCGCGACGCCGTACGTCGGACCAACGACGAGCTGACCGCGTAGCCTCGGCGTGATGAGCAGACGACGGCGGGCCCGGGCGCGTCTGCTCGCACCCCTCGTCGCGCTGGCCGTGCTCCCGCTGACGGGCTGCGGAGGCGACCCGGTCGAGGACTACTGCGCGACGGTGAAGCAGCATCAGGAGGAGCTCACCGAGATCGCCGCGGACGGCGGGCCGACCGCGTTGCTGGCGGCGCTCGACGCGTTCCGCGACCTCCAGGACCGGGCCCCGGCCGACATCGCCGACGAGTGGCAGCAGGTCGTCGGCCGGCTGACGGATCTCGAGGACGAGCTGGACTCCGCGGACGTCGACCCGTCGACCTACGACCGGGACGCGCCGCCCCCGGGCCTGGACGCCGGGGAGCGCGCGCGCATCGAGGCGGCGGCGTCGGCCCTGGTCTCCGCGGAGACCGGCCAGGCCCTCGAAGGCCTGCAGCAACAGGCCCGTGACGTCTGCAAAACGCCGCTCACGCTGTAAGCCAATGGGTAGAACTTGTTCCTGGTCGCCGATTGCCCGGCGTTGCCGGTTCTGACTAGATTGACCTCGCACCGGCCGCCCCCTCACGAAGGACCCCGACACGTGGCACTGCCCCCTCTCACCCCCGAACAGCGCCAGGCGGCCCTCGAGAAGGCCGCCGCCTCCCGGCGGGAGCGGGCCGAGGTGAAGAACCGGCTGAAGAACTCCGGTGCCTCCATCGTCGACGTTCTGCACCAGGGCCAGACCAACGAGGTCGTCGGCAAGATGCGGGTCGTGGACCTGCTGCAGTCGATGCCCGGCCTGGGCAAGGTGCGGGCGCGTCAGGTGATGGAGCGCCTGGGCATCGCCGAGAGCCGCCGTGTCCGGGGGCTCGGCACCAAGCAGGTCGCCGCCCTCGAGGCCGAGTTCGCGCCTCGCGACCCCGCGTGACCGCCCCCCGCAATCGCGCGCTTCCTCCGCTGCGCTCCTCCGCGCACGATGGTGCGGAGACCCCGACGTGATCGGGCACCGCTCCCGGCTCGTCGTACTCGCCGGCCCCACGGCCGTCGGCAAGGGGACCGTCGCCGCCGCCGTGCGTGCCGCCCACCCCGAGGTCTGGATCTCGGTGTCGGCGACCACCCGCAACCCCCGGCCGGGGGAGGAGAACGGCGTCCACTACTGGTTCGTCTCCGACGAGGAGTTCGACAAGATGATCGCCGAGAACGACCTGCTGGAGTGGGCGGTCGTGCACCAGCGGGCCCGCTACGGCACGCCGCGCCAGCCCGTCGAGCTCGCCCTGGCCTCCGGCCACCCCGCCATGCTCGAGATCGATCTGCAGGGCGCGCGCCAGGTGCGTACGACGATGCCGGACGCATTGTTCGTCTTCCTCAAGCCGCCGTCGTGGGACGAGCTGGTCCGCCGGCTGGTCGGTCGCGGCACCGAGACGGCCGAGGAACGCGAGCGGCGCCTGGTCACCGCGCGCGAGGAACTGGCCGCCGAACCGGAGTTCGACGTGACCATCGTCAACCACGAAGTTCACGCTGCTGCGGACGAGTTGGTAACCTTGATGATGCAACCCCCAACAGATCTGTGAGGCGTACCGCGTGTCTTCTCCGAAAATCGCCGCCGAGGGCGTCACGAACCCCTCGATCGACGACCTGCTGACCAAGACGGACAGCAAGTACAAGCTGGTGCTCTACAGCGCCAAGCGCGCCCGGCAGATCAACGCGTACTACTCCCAGCTGGGCGAGGGCCTCCTGGAGTACGTCGGTCCACTCGTGGACACGCACGTCCAGGAGAAGCCGCTCTCCATCGCGCTGCGCGAGATCAACGATGACCTGCTCACCTGCGAGGACATCGACCCTGCCGAGCTTGCCGCCGAGGAGGCCGCGGCCAAGGCTGGGGCCTCGGACGCGTTCCCCGCGAGCGAGTAGTTCGCTGACTCAGTTGACTGCAGGCGGTTCTGACCACGTGGCCGCGACCCCCTCGGGGTCGCGGCCGCGGGTCGTCCTGGGCGTCTCCGGCGGGATCGCGGCGTACAAGGCCTGCGAGCTGCTGCGGCGCTTCACCGAGTCCGGCCACGACGTGACGGTGGTCCCGACCGCATCCGCGCTGGAGTTCGTCGGCGCACCGACCTGGGCCGCGCTGTCCGGCAAGCCGGTCGCGAGCGACGTCTGGTCGGCCGTCCACGAGGTCCCGCACGTGCGGATCGGGCAGAGCGCCGACCTGGTCGTGGTCGCGCCCGCGACCGCCGACCTGCTGGCCAAGGCCGCCCACGGCCTGGCCGACGACCTGCTCACCAACACCCTGCTCACCGCGCGGTGCCCGGTCGTGTTCGCCCCGGCGATGCACACCGAGATGTGGGAGCACCCGGCCACCCGGGCCAACGTCGCCACGCTGCGCGCTCGCGGCGCGATCGTCATCGAGCCCGCGGAGGGGCGACTCACCGGCGCCGACACCGGCAAGGGCCGGCTGCCGGAGCCGGGCGAGATCTTCGAGCTCGCGCTCGAGGTCCTGACCCGGGGGGCCGTTGCACCAGACCTCGCCGGGCGGCACGTGGTGGTCTCCGCCGGCGGCACCCGCGAGTACCTCGACCCGGTCCGCTTCCTCGGCAACCGCTCCTCGGGCCTGCAGGGCTACGCCCTGGCCCGCGCGGCGGCCGCCCGGGGCGCCGAGGTGACCCTGGTCGCGGCCAACGTCTCGCTGCCCGACCCGGCCGGCGTGAAGGTCGTGCGGGTCGAGACGACCGACCAGCTCCGGGCGGAGGTCGTCACCGCGGCCGGTTCCGCCGACGTCGTCGTGATGGCGGCCGCCCCGGCGGACTTCCGTCCGACCAACGTCAGCGACGCGAAGATCAAGAAGGCCGCCGACGGCTCCTCGCCCAGCATCGAGCTCGTGCAGAACCCCGACATCCTGCACGAGATCAGCACCGAGCGCGCCCGCACGGGCAGCGTGATCGTCGGGTTCGCGGCCGAGACCGGCGACGAGACCGGCTCGGTCCTGGAGCTGGCGCGGGCCAAGCTGGCCCGCAAGGGCTGCGACCTGCTGGTCGTCAACGACGTGAGCGGGGGAGCCGTATTCGGCAGCCCCGAGAACGAAGGGGTGATCCTCGGCGCCGACGGCGCGACGATCGACGTACCGAGGGGCAGCAAGGGCGCCCTGGCCCACGTCATCTGGGACCAGGTGGCGGCGCGCCTCGGCTGAGACTGCCGGGCTCCTCGCCCGGGCGGCGGCTAGGGTGTGCCCGCAGTGCGAATCTGCATCAATCAACTGCACCATCGAACGGGAGCGAGTAAGACTGTGGCTGGACGTCTCTTCACGTCGGAGTCGGTGACCGAGGGTCACCCGGACAAGATCGCCGACCAGATCAGCGACTCGGTCCTCGACGCGATGCTGGAGCAGGACCCGCA
Source organism: Nocardioides sp. W7 (assembly GCF_022919075.1). Lineage (NCBI taxonomy): Bacteria > Bacillati > Actinomycetota > Actinomycetes > Propionibacteriales > Nocardioidaceae > Nocardioides > Nocardioides sp. W7. The sequence goes on from NZ_CP095078.1 coordinate 3,173,386, forward strand.
CAGCCGGGTCGCGGTCGAGACGCTGCTGACCACCGGCCTGGTCGTCGTGGCGGGCGAGGTCACCACGACCGGCTACGTCGACGTCAAGCAGAAGGTCCGCGAGCGGATCCTCTCGATCGGCTACGACTCCTCCGAGAAGGGCTTCGACGGCAACTCGTGCGGCGTGATGGTGGCCATCGGCGGCCAGTCCGGCGACATCGCTCAGGGCGTCGACACCGGCCACGAGAGCCGCACCGGCTCCGTGGACGCGATGGACAAGCAGGGCGCGGGCGACCAGGGCCTGATGTTCGGCTACGCCTGCGACGACACCGATGTGCTGATGCCGCTGCCGATCGTGATCGCCCAGCGCCTCGCCGAGCGGCTCACCGCGGTCCGCAAGGACGGCACGCTGCCCTACCTGCGTCCCGACGGGAAGACCCAGGTCACCATCGAGTACGACGCCGACAACCGTCCGGTGCGCATCGACACCGTGGTGCTCTCCAGCCAGCACTCCGAGGACACCGAGCTCGACACCCTCGAGGCCGACGTCAAGAAGCACGTCGTCGACGTGGTCCTCGCTGGCTTCGACATCCCCTCCGAGGGCTACCGCCTGCTCGTCAACCCGACCGGGCGCTTCGTCGTCGGCGGCCCGATGGGCGACGCCGGCCTGACCGGCCGCAAGATCATCGTCGACACCTACGGCGGCATGGCCCGCCACGGCGGCGGCGCCTTCTCGGGCAAGGACCCGTCGAAGGTCGACCGCTCCGCCGCCTACGCCATGCGCTGGGTCGCCAAGAACGTCGTGGCCGCCGGCCTGGCCAAGCGCTGCGAGGCGCAGGTCGCCTACGCGATCGGCAAGGCCCAGCCGGTCGGCGTCTTCATCGAGACGTTCGGCACCGGCACGGTCTCCGACGAAGCGATCCAGGAGGCCGTGCTCGAGGTCTTCGACCTGCGCCCCGCCGCGATCATCCGCGACCTCGACCTGCTGCGGCCGATCTACGCCAAGACCGCGGCGTACGGCCACTTCGGCCGCGAGCTGCCCGAGTTCACCTGGGAGCGCACCGACCGCGCCGAGGCGCTCAAGGCTGCCGTCCGGGGCTGAGGCTGCCCGGGAGTTTCATCGGTTAGCCGATGAAGCTCCCGCTGGGACGGCAAAGCTTCGTCGTCCCAGCACCAGCTTCATCGGCTAGCCGATGAAACTCTCCCGCTGTCCCCGCTCCCTGCTAGAGATACCGTCATGACCCCCGCGCCCGAGCAGCCCGAGCTGCTGCCGGGCATGGTCCGGGCGACCGCGAAGGCGTCGCAGGCCAAGGCCCGGGCGACCCGGGAGCGCAAGGTCGCCGAGGCCGAGATCACCGACGTGCTGCCGGTGGCGCGGGTGCTGGTCGACGTGCCGCTCGCGCACCTGGACCGGCCCTTCGACTATGCCGTCCCGGTGACGATGGCCGAGGCGGCGCGGCCCGGCGTCCGGGTCAAGGTGCGCTTCGCCGGCCAGGACGTCGACGGCTACCTCGTCGAGCGCGCCGAGCACTCCGAGCACCCGGGCCGGCTCGCCCCGCTGCGCCGCGTGGTCAGCCCCGAGCCGGTGCTGTCGCCGGCGGTGGCCGCGCTGACCGCCGACGTCGCCGAGCGGTACGCCGGCAGCCGCGCCGACGTGCTCCGGCTCGCGGTTCCCGCGCGGCACGCCACCACCGAGAAGGAGCCGTCGCCGGCCCCGCCCGGCCCGGTGCCCGACACCGCCGAGGCCGGTCGCGCCGCGTGGGCCGATCTCGAGCACGCCGAGGCGTTCCTCGCCCACCTGAGGACCGGCGGATCGCCCCGGGCGGTGTGGTCGGCGCCGCCCGGCGCCGACTGGCCGATGCTGCTCGCGCAGGCGGCGGCGACGGCCCTCGCCGGTGGCCGGGGCGCGTTGCTCGTCGTTCCCGACAAGCGTGACGTCGTCCGGGTCGACCAGGCCCTGGGCGCGGTGCTGGGGGAGGGCCACCACGTCGCGCTGACCGCCGACTCGGGTCCGGCCCGGCGCTACCGCGACTTCCTCGCCGTCAGCCGGGGGGTCCGCCGGGTCGTCGTCGGCACCCGCGCGGCGGCCTTCGCGCCGGTGGCCGACCTCGGCCTGGTCGCGATCTGGGACGACGGCGACGACCTGCACGCCGAGCCGCGTGCGCCGTACCCCCACGCCCGCGAGGTGCTGCTGCTGCGCGCCGAGCGGGAGGGCGCGGCGGCCCTGGTCGGCGGCTTCGCGCGCACGGTCGAGGCCGACTACCTCCTGCGCACCGGCTGGGCCCGGCCGCTGATGCCCTCCCGCGAGATCGTCCGCTCGGCCCTCACGGTCACCGTCGCCGGCGCGAGCGACTTCGACGTCCACCGCGACGCGCACGCCCGCGCGGCCCGGATGCCGCTGCAGGTGCGCGACCTGGTGCGCGACGCCCTGACGACCGGGCCGGTGCTGGTGCAGACCCCGCGGTCGGGCTACGTCCCGAGCCTGGCCTGCGAGCGGTGCCGCACCCCGGCCCGGTGCGAGACCTGCTCGGGTCCGCTCGCGCTCTCCGGCCCGACCCGTCCGCCGGCCTGCCGGTGGTGCGGCACCGAGGCCGAGGCCTGGGCCTGCGCGGAGTGCGGGCACCACGGGCTGCGGGCACCGGTCGTGGGCGACTCGCGTACGGCCGAGGAGCTGGGCCGGTCCTTCCCCGGGGTCCGGGTGCTGACCTCCTCGGGCGACCGGGTGCTCGCCGAGGTCGACGGGCGTCCCGCGGTGGTGGTCGCGACCCCGGGCGGGGAGCCGGTGGCTGCGGGCGGCTACGCCGCCGTCGTACTGCTCGACGCCTGGCTGGCGCTCGGCCGCGCGGACCTGCGCACCGACGAGGAGGCGCTGCGGCGCTGGAGCAATGCGGTCGGCCTGGTCCGGCCGGGCGGCCGCGTCCTCGTCGTCGGCGACCCCGGCCATCCGGCGATCCAGGCGCTGGTGCGGTGGGACCACGCCGGCTTCGCCGAGCGCGAGTCGACCGAGCGGCGGGCCGCCCACCTGCCGCCGGCGTCGCGGCTGGCCACGATCAGCGGCGACCCCGGCGCCGTCGACGACGCCGTGACCCTGCTCGAGCTGCCGGAGACCGCCGAGGTGCTGGGTCCGGTGGAGACCGACGAGGGCTCGCGGGTCGTCGTCCGCGTGCCCCGCGCCCGCGGCGTCGACCTGGCCCGCGCGCTCGGGCAGCTGCAGCGGGTGCGCTCGAGCCGCAAGCTGGACCCTGTCCGGATCCAGGTCGATCCGTACTCCCTCTGACCCCTGAACCGCCGAGTCAGCACTACTGGTGCTGACTCGGCGAGGGGTGGGCGCGGGGGGATCCCTAGACTGCCGGGGTGCCCATCCAACCCATCCGCCTCTTCGGCGACCCGGTCCTCCGCAAGCCTGCGATCGAGGTCGTCGACTTCGACAGGGAGCTGCACCGGCTCGTCGCCGACCTGACGGACACGATGCTCTCGGCGCCGGGCGCGGGCCTGGCGGCGCCGCAGATCGGCGTCGGTCTCCGGGTCTTCACCTGGGCGGTGGAGGGCGAGGTGGGCCACCTGGTGAACCCGGTCCTCGACCTCTCCGAGGAACAGCAGGACGGCCCCGAGGGCTGCCTGTCCATCCCGGACCTCAGCTTCGACTGCAAGCGCGCGCTGCGGGTCGTGGCGCGCGGTTTCGACATGCACGGCGAGCCGGTGACCATCGAGGGGACCGACTACCTCGCTCGGGCGCTCCAGCACGAGACCGACCACCTCGACGGCGTGCTCTTCGTCGATCGGCTCGACGGCGAGACGCGCAAGGCTGCGATGAAGGCGATCCGCGAGTCGGAGTGGTTCGGCCTGGAGCGGCCGACGGTCAAGGTCAGCCCGCACCGCACCGGAGGGCTTGGCCTGTGAAGGAGAACTGCTGATGAGACTCGTCTTCGCCGGTACCCCCGAGGTCGCCGTCCCCGCCCTCGACGCGATCGCCGCGTCTCGCCACGAGCTGGTCGGTGTGATCACCCGCCCCGACGCCCCGGCCGGGCGCGGGCGGAAGCTGGTCGCGAGCCCGGTCGCGCAGCGGGCCGCGGAGCTCGGCGTACCCGTGCTGAAGCCGGACCACCCCCGTGACCCCGACTTCCAGGCCGCGCTGCGCGAGCTCGCGCCCGACTGCTGCCCGGTGGTGGCGTACGGCGCCCTGCTGCCCCAGTCGGCGCTCGACATCCCGTCGCTCGGCTGGGTCAACCTGCACTTCTCCTGCCTGCCGAACTGGCGCGGGGCGGCACCCGTGCAGCACTCGATCTGGGGCGGGGACGAGGTCACCGGCGCCACGACGTTCCGGATCGTCAAGGAGATGGACGCCGGCCCGACGTTCGGCGTGATGACCGAGCGGATCCGGCCCACCGACACCGCCGGTGACCTGCTCGGACGGCTCGCCGAGGGCGGCGCGGGCCTGCTCGTCACGACCCTCGACCACCTCGAGAACGGCGACATCGAGGCCCGTCCCCAGCCCACCGACGGGGTGAGCATGGCCCCCAAGATCACCGTCGAGGACGCCCGCGTCGACTGGACCGAGGCCGCGCCGGCCGTCGACCGTCGGATCCGCGCGTGCACGCCCGCGCCCGGCGCCTGGTCGACGTACGACGGCGAGCGGATCAAGCTCGGCCCGGTGCGCGCCGAGCCCGAGGTGACCCTCGCGCCCGGCACCCTCGAGGTGCGCAAGAACGCCGTCCTCGTCGGCACCGGCACCCACGCGGTCCGGCTCGGCGAGGTGAAGGCGTTCGGCAAGAAGCAGATGCCCGCCGCCGACTGGGCGCGCGGCACCCGGGTCGAGACCGGTGCGGTCTTCGGGGCGGAACCGCGTGACTGAGCGCCCCGCCACCCCCGACGACGTCGACGCGATCTGCCGGTCCCTGCCGGAGGTCGAGCTGGGCACGTCGTGGGGCGACGTGCCGACGTACCTCGTCCGCGGCCGCGGCTTCGTGCTGTTCCGCAAGCCGCACCACTCGGCGATCGACCCCGAGACCGGGGAGGAGTACGACGACCTGCTGGTCATCGTCACGCCCACCGAGGTCGAGAAGCAGGCGCTCGTCGACGACGAGCGGCTGCCGTTCTTCACCATCGACCACTTCCGCCGTACCAACGCGGTGCTCGTGCAGCAGTCGCGCCTCGGCGAGCTGGGTCGCGACGAGCTGGCCGAGATCATCACCGAGGCCTGGGCGGCCCGGGCGCCGAAGAAGCTGGTTCGGGAGCACCTCGATGGCTGAGCGCTTCCGACGGGGCGGACGCCGCCCGGCCCCGCGCAAGCCGACCGGTCAGCCCGCCGACGCCGCCCGGCTCGCGGCGCTGCGGGTCCTGCAGGTGGTCCGGGTCGACGACGCCTACGCCAACCTGGCCCTACCCGCCGCGCTCCGCGACCTCGACCTGCACGGCCGCGACGCTGCGTTCGCGACCGAGCTGGTCTCGGGGACGCTGCGCGGGCAGGGGACGTACGACGCGGTCCTCGCCGCCTGCGTCGACCGGTCGTTGGCCAAGGTCGAGGCCAAGGTGCTCGACGCGCTGCGGCTCGGCACCCACCAGCTGCTCGCGATGCGGGTGCCGCCGCACGCGGCGCTCAACACCACGGTCGCCCTGGTCCGCTCCCGGGTCGGCCCGGGTGCGGCCTCGTTCGCCAACGCGGTGCTGCGCAAGGTCTCCGAGCACGACCTGGAGACCTGGGTCGCTCGGGTCGCGCCCGACACGGCGACCGACCCGACCGGCCACGCCGCGGTCGCCTTCAGCCACCCCGCGTGGATCGTCGAGGAGCTGCGCGACGCCGTCGGGCCCGACCAGCTCCATGCCCTGCTGGCCGCCGACAACGAGCCGCCGCGGGTGACTCTCGTTGCCCGGCCCGGATGGGCGACCCGTGAGGAGCTGCCGGGCACGCCGACGCCGTACTCGCCGTACGGCGTGGTGCTGGAGGGTGGCGACCCGGGTGCGGTGCCGGCCGTCGCCGAGGGCCGGGCCGGGGTGCAGGACGAGGGGTCGCAGCTGGTCGCGGTGGCGCTCGCCGCCGCTCCGCTGACCGGCTCGGACGCGACCTGGCTGGACCTGTGTGCCGGTCCGGGCGGCAAGGCCGCGCTGCTGGCCGCGATCGCCGCCGAGCGGGGCGCGAGCCTGGTCGCCAACGAGAGCCAGCAGCACCGGGCGCGTCTGGTCGCCCGCGCGACCTCCGGCAGCCCCGGCCTGCTCGGGGTGGTCACCGGCGACGGCACCGCCCCGCCGTACCGGCCCGACAGCTTCGACCGCGTCCTCGTCGACGCCCCCTGCACCGGACTCGGCGCGCTCCGGCGCCGGCCGGAGTCCCGCTGGCGCCGCCGCCCCGAGGACCTCGCCGAGCTGGTGGTTCTGCAGGCCGAGCTGGTCCGCTCCGCGCTGACCCTGGTCCGCCCGGGCGGCGTGGTCCTCTACGCGACCTGCTCCCCGGTCCTCGCCGAGACCGCCGGGGTGGTGCAAGCCGTGCTCGCGGGGCGCACCGACGTACTCCTCGAGGACGCCGGTGGGCTGCTCCCGCAGGTGCCCGACTGCACCGGCCCGCTCCCCGGCACCGTCCAGCTCTGGCCGCACCGGCACGGTACCGACGCCATGTTCCTGGCCCTCCTGCGTCGCGCAGGCTGACCTGTCACTTTCTCGGCGTTTTTCGCGGCGTGTCGTCGAGGAGCTGACGGGTCGATCAGCGAACGCCGTACGCCGGATATCGACCCGTCAGACGTACGACGACACGCCGCGATTTCCGCCGAGAAAGTGACGGGTCGGCGAGGCGTGGGTCAGTCCAGGAGGTGGCGCAGGTAGCGCCCGGGGGCGTCGAGGTAGGCCTTCCAGTGCTGGACCAGCTCCAGCTCGTCCCAGGTGGTACGACGCAGTCCCCACTCGCCGACCTCGAGGATGGTCGCGCCGGGCATGGCGGCGAGCACGGGGGAGTGGGTCGCGCAGAGGACCTGCCCGCCCGACTCGACCACCCGATGCAGCACCGAGATCAGGCCCAGGCTGGACGAGAACGAGAGGGCCGCCTCCGGCTCGTCGAGGCAGTAGAAGCCAGGGGAGTCGAAGCGGGTCCGGAGCACCTCCAGGAACGACTCGCCGTGGCTCATCTCGTGATAGCGCGGCCCGCCGCCGGTCGACTCGCTGAAGGTGTACCAGCCGTGCATCGTCTCCGCACGGAGGAAGAAGCCCCAACGGTTGGAGCCGAGACCGCGCCGCAGCGTGAGGGCCGACCCGAGGGACGACTCGGTCGCTCGAGTCGAGTGCCGGCCCTGGTTCGACCCGCCCTCGGGCGAGAGTCCGTAGGCCATCGCGACCGCCTCGACGATCGTCGACTTGCCCGAGCCGTTCTCGCCGACCAGGAAGATCACGCCCGGGGGCAGGTCCAGCCCGTCGCGGACCAGCTGGGCCACGGCCGGCACCGTCATCGGCCAGGCGCGCGTCGCGGGTCGCTGCTCGGGGTCCACCGAGATCCGCACCACCGGCGGCTGGTCGAAGTCCACGTCCGCACCGTAGTCGGCGACACCCTCTAGATTGCTGACATGCCGAGCAAGTCACCCGCCGTCGAGATCGAGGTCGACGACAAGGTGGTGCGGGTGAGCAACCCCGACCGGGTCTACTTCCCTCCGACGAGAGAGGGGCAGAGCGGGGCGACCAAGCTCGACCTGGTCGAGTACTACCTGGCCGTCGGGCCCGGCATCGTCAACGCGCTCTTCGAGCGGCCCTGCATGCTGCACCGGTTTCCGAAGGGGCTGGCCGGCGAGAAGGTGCACCAGAAGCGGGTCCCGGCCGGTGCGCCGCCGTGGGTCGAGACCGTCCGGCTGCACTTCCCCCGGTGGAACCGCACCGCCGACGAGCTGTGCGTGACCGAGCTCGCCAGCGTGATCTGGGCGGTGCAGATGTCCACGGTCGAGTTCCACCCGTGGAACAGCCGACGTGCGGACACCGAGAGCCCCGACGAGTGGCGTATCGACCTCGACCCCGGGCCGCTGTGCGACTTCGACACGGTGCGCCGGGTCGCCCACGTCGCCCACGAGATCCTCGACGAGCTGGGCGCCGTCGGGTTCCCGAAGACGAGCGGCGGCTCCGGGCTGCACGTCTACGTGCGGATCCCGCCCGAGCACGGATTCTCCGACGTACGCCGGGCCGCGCTGGCCTTCGCCCGTGAGGTCGAGCGGCGCGCCCCCGACGACGTGACCACGGCCTGGTGGCGCAAGGACCGCGACCCGCACCACCTCTTCGTCGACTACAACCAGAACGCCCGTGACCACACCATCGCCGCGGCGTACTCCGTGCGCGGTGTCCCCGACGCCCGCGTCTCCACCCCGATCCGCTGGGACGAGATCGACGACGTCGACCCCCGCGACTGCACGATCCTCACGGTGCCGGAACGCTTCGCCGAGCTCGGTGACCTGCACGAGGCGATCGACGGGCATCCCTTCGACATCGCCGCGCTGTTGGAGTGGGCGGACCGGGACGAGCGAGACGGTGCCGAGATCCCCGACACGCCGGACGACTAATCTTGACTAGTTCCAGAAAAGTCGGCATGCTCTCCCTATGACGCTGCCGGACTTCGAGGCCCAGCTGCGCGGTGCCTCGCTCCGGGTGACCCGCCCCCGGCTGGCCGTGCTCACCGCGGTGCACGAGCACCCGCACACCGACACCGACGCGCTGATCGGTCGGGTCCGCGAGGACCTCGGCGCGGTCTCCCACCAGGCGGTGTACGACGTGCTGCGCGCGCTCACCGACGCCGGCCTGGTCCGGCGGATCCAACCGGCCGGTGCGACCGCGCGCTACGAGGCGCGCGTCGGCGACAACCACCACCACGTGGTCTGCCGCTCCTGCGGCGCCATCGCCGACGTGGACTGCGCCGTCGGCCACACCCCGTGTCTCACCGCCTCCGACGACCACGGCTTCGTGGTCGACGAGGCGGAGGTCGTGTACTGGGGCACCTGCCCCGACTGCGCGGCCGCCTCCCTCGAAGACAGCACTGCGTGACATCACAGCCCTCAGTGACCGCCAGATCGACCCGTTCGGAAGGATCCAGATGAGCGACAGCCAGGACAACGCCACCCCCGAGAGCCCCCAGGGGGTGGACCGGAAGGCAGAGGGCGGGTGCCCGGTGATGCACGGCTCCGCTGCCGCCCACGGCAGCGAGAGCGAGAACCCGGCGATCGACTCGCCGCAGCCCAAGGCCGGGCGCCCGCACACCAACCAGGACTGGTGGCCCAACAGCCTCGACCTGTCGGTGCTGCACGCGCACTCGTCGAAGGGCAACCCGCTCGGTCCCGACTTCACCTACTCCGAGGAGTTCAAGAAGCTCGACCTCGCCGAGCTGCGGCGCGACCTCGTCGACGTGCTCAACACCTCGCAGGACTGGTGGCCGGCCGACTTCGGGCACTACGGCGGCCTGTTCATCCGGCTGAGCTGGCACGCTGCCGGCACCTACCGGATCTACGACGGCCGCGGAGGCGCCGGTGAGGGAAGCCAGCGGTTCGCCCCGCTGAACAGCTGGCCCGACAACGCCAACCTCGACAAGGCCCGTCGTCTGCTGTGGCCCGTCAAGCAGAAGCACGGCCAGAGGATCTCGTGGGCCGACCTGCTCGTCTACGCCGGCACCGTGGCGCTCGAGGACATGGGCTTCTCGACCTTCGGCTTCGGCTTCGGTCGCGAGGACATCTGGGAGCCCGAGGAGATCATCTGGGGCCCCGAGGACACCTGGCTGGGCGACGAGCGCTACGCCGGCGAGCGCGAGCTCGAGGAGACCCTGGGCGCCGTCCAGATGGGCCTGATCTACGTCAACCCCGAGGGCCCCAACGGCAACCCCGACCCGCTGGCCTCGGCTCGCGACATCCGCGACACCTTCGCCCGGATGGCGATGAACGACGAGGAGACCGTCGCCCTCATCGCCGGCGGCCACACCTTCGGCAAGACCCACGGTGCCGGCGACGCCGACCTGGTCGGCCCGGAGCCGGAGGCCGCGCCGCTGGAGGAGCAGGGCCTGGGCTGGAAGAGCGAGTTCGGCACCGGCAAGGGTGCGGACGCCATCACCTCGGGCCTCGAGGTCACCTGGACCTCGACCCCGACGCGGTGGAGCAACGACTTCTTCAAGTTCCTCTTCAAGTACGAGTGGGAGCTCACCAAGAGCCCCGCCGGCGCCTTCCAGTGGGTGGCCAAGGACGCCGAGGACATCGTCCCCGGCCCGGCCTCGGACTCCCCGAAGCGCAAGCCGACCATGCTGACCAGCGACCTGGCGCTCCGCTTCGACCCGGAGTACGAGAAGATCTCGCGCCGGTTCCTGGAGAACCCCAACGAGTTCGCGCTGGCCTTCGGCAAGGCCTGGTACAAGCTGCTGCACCGCGACATGGGTCCGGTCGACCGCTACCTCGGTCCCTGGGTTCCGGAGCCGCAGCTGTGGCAGGACCCGGTCCCGGCGGTTGCGGGCGAGCTCGTCGGCGACGCAGACATCGCGTCGCTGAAGGCGAAGGTCCTGGAGTCCGGCCTCTCGGTCTCCGAGCTGATCGGCACCGCCTGGGCATCGGCGGCGACGTTCCGCTCCACCGACAAGCGCGGCGGAGCCAACGGCGCGCGGATCCGCCTGGAGCCGCAGCGCAACTGGGCGGTCAACGAGCCCGAGCAGCTGGCGACCGTGCTCGAGAAGCTCGAGGGCATCCAGGCCGAGTTCAACGCGGCCGGCGGCGCCCAGGTCTCCCTGGCCGACCTGATCGTGCTGGCCGGCAACGCGGCCGTCGAGAAGGCCGCGAAGGACGCCGGTGTGGAGATCGCCGTGCCGTTCCATGCGGGCCGCGGTGACGCCACGCAGGAGCTGACCGACGCCGACTCCTTCCGCGTCCTCGAGCCGCGGGCCGACGGCTTCCGCAACTACCTGCGGGCCGGCGAGAAGCTCCAGCCGGAGAAGCTGCTGGTCGAGCGCGCCTACCTGCTCAACCTCACCGCACCGGAGATGACCGTGCTCGTCGGTGGCCTCCGCGCCCTCGGCGGCAACGTCGGCGGGGCCCAGCACGGCGTGCTCACCGACCGACCCGGCGCCCTCACCAACGACTTCTTCGCCAACCTCCTCGCGCCCGGCGCCCGGTGGAAGGCCTCGGAGTCGGAGGAGAACGTCTACGAGATCCGCGACGCCGCGACCGACGAGCTGAAGTGGACGGCCACCGCCGTCGACCTGATCTTCGGCTCCAACTCGCAGCTGCGGGCCCTCGCCGAGGTCTACGCCAGCGAGGACGCCCGCGAGAAGTTCGTGGCCGACTTCGTCGCCGCCTGGACCAAGGTCATGGAGCTCGACCGCTTCGACCTGGCCTGAGTCACCGCTCCACCGCACGACCCGCGAGAGCCCGGTCGGTCCGTCGAGGACCGGCCGGGCTCTCCGGCGTCCGGACCGGCACCTAGAATCGCCGCCCGTGGGCCACATCCAGATCACCCCGAGCATCCTGAACGCCGACTTCGCCGCCCTGGGCTCGGAGGTGGCGCGCATTCCCAGTGCCGACTGGGTGCACGTCGACGTGATGGACAACCACTTCGTCCCCAACCTGACCTTCGGCCCGACGATGGTCGAGGCGCTCGCGCGCAGCACCGACGTACCGCTCGACGCGCACCTGATGATCAACGATCCCGACCGGCACGCTCCGACGTACGCCGAGGCGGGCTGCGGCTCGGTCACCTTCCATGTGGAGGCCGCGGCGGCTCCGGTGCGGCTGGCCCGCGAGATCCGTGCCGCAGGGGCGCGGGCGAGCATGGCGCTGCGGCCGGCGACGCCCGTCGAGCCGTACGAGGACCTGCTGCCCGAGCTCGACATGCTCCTGCTGATGACAGTCGAGCCCGGCTTCGGCGGTCAGAAGTTCCTCGACCTGGTGCTGCCCAAGATCCGGCGCGCCCGCGCACTGATGGCCAAGCACGGCGTCGAGACCTGGCTGCAGGTCGACGGCGGCGTCTCGCTGGAGACGATCGAACGCTGCGCCGAGGCCGGCGCCGACGTCTTCGTGGCCGGCTCGGCCGTCTACTCCGCCGACGACCCGGACGCGATGGTCGGCGCCCTGCGCTCGGCAGCCGAGGCCGCCCGCTGAGCCTGCTGCACGGCTGAGGGCAGGATCTGCTCGGGCGGCGCGAACGCTCCTCCACAGGCGCCGCCCAGGCCCACCCCGGCCCGAGCAGCGAATTCCACGTGGTGAGTGCCACAGCCGAGCGGCAGACGTGATGTGGCAGACTCGGCTCCGACGAGTTGTGTACAGCTCGCGTGCTCTGGGGTCGGTGTAATTCCGAGCCGGCGGTGACTGATCGAGTCCTTCGTGGCTCGCTCGGAAGTCCGCGACCCGATCGCAGCCAGCGATCGGCTGACCAGGTGAGAATCCTGGACCGACGGTGAAAGTCCGGATGGGAAGCGCACGCAAGGTGACACGGCGACGCCCCGTCTTCCACGACGAGCGCGTCGCGGTGTCACGTCAGCCCCGGAGTCCGTGAGCAGACCGGACGGAGGGCGAATGGGCTTCACGGATGCCGAGCGCAGCGCGATGGCGCGCGCCCTGGTGCTCGCGGCGACGCCCGGCGTACCGCTCGGACCGAACCCACGGGTCGGCTGCGTGCTGCTCGCCGACGACGGCAGCACCCTCGCCGAGGGCTACCACCGCGGGGCCGGTACGCCCCACGCCGAGGCCGATGCGCTCGCGCGGGCCGGTGATGCCGCCCGCGGCACGACCGCGGTCGTGACCCTCGAGCCGTGCAACCACACCGGCCGCACCGGTCCGTGCGCGCAGGCCCTGGTCGCCGCAGGGGTACGACGCGTCGTGTTCGCCCAGTCCGACCCCAACCCGGTGGCCCGCGGGGGAGCGGCGACCCTCGCGGCTGCCGGCATCGAGGTCGAGCGCGGCCTGCTCGAGGACGAGTCCCGGGCGGTCAATCGGGTGTGGTCGTTCGCGATGGTGCACGCCCGCCCGTTCGTGACCTGGAAGTTCGCGACCACCCTGGACGGTCGCAGTGCCGCTGCCGACGGCACCAGCCGGTGGGTCAGCTCGCAGGCGGCGCGCCTCGACACCCACCGGCTGCGCTCGCGGTGCGACACGATGCTCGTCGGCACCAACACGATCGCCGTCGACGACCCGCTGCTGACCGTCCGCGACGAGCACGGCGTCGTGCTGCCGCACCAACCGCTGCGGGTGGTGATGGGGGAGCGCGACCTCGACCCGGCCAAGCGGGTGTTCGACCCTCAGCTGTCGGGTGGCGCCGAGACGCTGCACCTGCGCACCCGCGACCCGCACGCCGCGCTCGCGGACCTGTTCGCCCTCGACCGCCAGCACGTCTTACTGGAGGGCGGCCCGACCCTCGCCGCCGCCTTCGTCCAGGCCGGCCTGGTCGACGAGATCGTCGCCTACGTCGCCCCGATGTTCCTCGGCTCCGGTCCCAACGCCGTCGCCGACCTCGGAATCACCACGATCGCCGATGCGTTCCGTCCCGTGGTCACTGACGTGACCGTGCTCGACGGGATCGACGGCGAGCAACCCAACGTGCGTCTCTCGATGACGCCGCGAACGGAGACCTGACATGTTCACCGGAATCGTCGAGGAGCTCGGCACCGTCGAGGCGGTCGAGGACCAGATCGACGCGATCCGCCTCACCATCCGCGCGACCACCGTGCTGGAGGGGACCGGCCTGGGTGACTCCATCTCGGTCAACGGCTGCTGCCTGACCGTGGTCTCGATCGACGACGGCACCTGGACGGCCGACGTCATGAAGGAGACGCTCGAGAAGACCTCCATGGACAAGGTCCACCCCGGCGACCGGGTCAACCTCGAGCGCGCGGTCACCGCCGAGAAGCGCCTGGGCGGCCACATCGTCCAGGGCCACGTCGACGGCGTCGGACACGTCGTACGTCGCACCCCCAGCGAGCACTGGGAGGTCGTCGAGGTCTCGCTGCCCGCCGACGTGAAGGGGGGCCTGGGCCGCTACCTCGTCGACAAGGGCTCGATCACCGTCGACGGCGTCAGCCTGACCGTCGTCGAGGCCGGCCCGGAGTCGTTCACCATCAGCCTGATCCCGGAGACCCTGGCCCGCACCACCCTGGGCTTCCGCGGCCCGGGCGACCGGGTCAACCTCGAGGCCGACATCCTCGCCAAGCACGTCGAGAAGCTGCTCGCCGCGCACACCCCGCAGAAGCAGGAGAACAACTCATGAGCCACCGGGTCCGACTCGACAGCGTCGAGCGCGCCATCGCCGACATCGCCGCAGGCAAGGCCGTCGTGGTCGTCGACGACGAGGACCGCGAGAACGAGGGCGACATCATCTTCGCGGCGAGCAAGGCGACGCCGGAGCTGATGGCCTTCACCATCCGGCACTCCAGCGGCGTGATCTGCGTGCCGATGCCCGGCCACATGCTCGACCGGCTCGAGATCCCGCTGATGACGCCGCACAACAAGGACAAGCTGCGCACGGCGTACACGATCTCGGTCGACGCCCGCGACGGCGTCTCCACCGGCATCTCGGCCGCCGACCGCGCCCACACCGCGCGGGTCCTGGCCGACTCCGCCACCGAGCCGTGGGAGATCACCCGCCCGGGTCACGTCTTCCCGCTGCGCTACCGCGAGGGCGGCGTGCTGGCCCGCCGCGGCCACACCGAGGCGGCCGTCGACCTGGCGAAGCTCGCCGGCCTGACCCCGGCGGGCGTGCTGGTCGAGGTCGTCAACGACGACGGCACCATGAAGCGTGCCGGTGAGCTGCGCGAGTTCGCCGACGAGCACGGCCTGGCGATGATCTCCATCGAGGACCTGGTCAAGTACCGCCGCCGCCACGAGGTGCTGGTCGTCCGCGAGGCCGAGACCCGGCTGCCCACCCGGCACGGCGACTTCACGGCGTTCGGTTACCGGATCACCACCGACGACTCCGAGCACATCGCCCTCGTGTACGGCGACGTCAGCGGCCCGGACCCGGTGCTGACCCGCGTGCACTCCGAGTGCCTGACCGGCGACGTGTTCGGCAGCAGCCGCTGCGACTGCGGCCCGCAGCTCGACGAGGCCCTGGAGCGGATCGTCGCCGAGGGCCGCGGTGTCGTGGTCTACCTGCGCGGCCACGAGGGTCGGGGGATCGGGCTGGTCGCGAAGCTGCAGGCCTACCAGCTCCAGGACGGCGGCCGCGACACCGTGGACGCCAACCTCGACCTGGGGCTGCCGGCGGACGCCCGCCACTACGGCGCGGCCACCCAGGTGCTGAAGGACCTCAAGATCGACAGCGTGCGGCTGATGACCAACAACCCCGACAAGGTGAGCAACCTCGAGGACTACGGCATCTCCGTCGCCGAGCGGGTGCCGCTGACGCCGCACCCGAACGATCACAACATCGCCTACCTGCTGACCAAGCGCGACCGGATGGGCCACGTGCTGCCTGACCTGACGGTGACCACCGGGAGCGGGACCACCGAGAGCGGAGCCATCCGATGAGCGGAGCCGGAATCCCCACCCACCAGCCCGTCGACTGCCACGACCTGCGGGTCGCGGTCGTGGCCGCGAGCTGGCACGACCAGGTGATGGACGGCCTGCTGGCCGGAGCGGCGCGGGCGTTCGCCGACTTCAAGGTCGAGGCGCCCGTCGTCGTCCGGGTGCCGGGCACCTTCGAGCTGCCCGTGGTGGCCTCCGCGCTGGCCGCGCAGGGGTACGACGCCGTCGTCGCCCTGGGCGTGGTCGTCCGCGGCGGGACACCGCACTTCGACTATGTCTGCAACGCGGCCACCGACGGGCTGACCCGGGTCGCGCTCGACCACACCGTGGCGGTCGGCTTCGGCGTCCTCACCTGCGACGACGACCAGCAGGCGCTGGACCGCGCCGGCCTGGAGGGTTCGAAGGAGGACAAGGGGTACGAGGCCACCTCCGCCGCGCTGCTCACCGCGCAGACCCTCAAGCGGGTCAAGCGCGGCGACGGGGCCTGAGCCGGGCTCAGGTCCAGCCGAGCATCTCCGCGACCTGTGTGTGCAGGGTCATCGGGTCGAACGGCTTCGAGATGACCCCGGCGACGGCGATCTCGTTCCACACCTGCTTGTCGCCGACCTGCACCTTCGCGGTCAGCAGCACGACCGGGATGTCGCGGGTCGCGGGGTCCTCCTGCAGGTGCCGGAACGTCGTGGGCCCGTCCATGTCGGGCATCATCACGTCGAGCAGGACGACGTCGGGGTGGTGCTCGCGCGCCAGCGCGAGCGCCGCCACTCCACCGTCGGCGGGGATGACCTGCCAGCCGCCGACCGCCTCCAGCGCGATCTGGGTGATCTCCCGGATCGAGTCGTCGTCGTCGACGACCAGGGCCCTCGTGACGCTCACTGCGACTCCTTCGACGGGACCGTGCCGTCGAAGACGGCCGCGTAGTAGGTCTGCAGGTCGACCTCGGTCAGGGTCAGCCCCGCGTTGCGGTGCAGCAGCCGCTCGATGCTCGGGCCGAGCCCGACCACGCGGTCGTTGAAGGCGCACAGGTCGTAGCCGCAGACCGCCCGCTCCTCGACGAGGAGCTCGACGATGGTGGAGATCATCGCCTGGAACACCTGCGCCTGCCGACGCTGCTGGTCGACCAGGGTGAAGCCCAGATAGAACACCGCGTTGCGGGCGGTGTGGTCGGGGTAGTGGTGCGCGTAGTACTCCGGGCTGATCCACGGCACCGTGGACAGGTCCCGGGTGAGCGTCGACATGCCGATCAGCTCGCCCTCGGGGCTCCAGGCGAGGTACTTCATCACCCGCTCGTCGTACATCTCGTCCATGAACTCCTCCTCGTGGAGGAGCTGGCGGGCGACCGCGCGGGTCGCCAGCTCGCTGAACGTCCTGCGGTAGAGCTGGTAGTACCGGGTCGCCGTCTGCTCGTCGACGGCGGTCGCGACCGTGATGGTGAGGGCGCCCTGCGCCACCTGGCCGGTCACCGCTCGTCCCATCCGGCGACGGTGTACGCCGCCACGACCAGCGCGCAGACGGGCTTGTCGGTGCAGTGGGCGGTCGCGGTGGCGAACTGCACGGGGCCGTACCCACCGCCCCTGCTCTCGGTCATGTCGGCCAGGCTCAACGTGATCTGCTCGTGCAGCGACTCCTCACTGCCGGCGTGGTGCTCGACGAAGAGGCCCTTGCCGGTCTCCTCGTCGATGACCCAGCCGATACCCGCCCAGACGATCTTGCCCGGGCGATCGGCGTGCCCGACCGAGAGGACGCAGTACAGCCGGTCCCCGTGGGCGGCTTCGAGCACGTCGTTGGTGTGCGTGATCCGGCTCCCGGGCGGGATCACGGACGAGAGCGTGATCAGGTTCAGGTTGGCCACCCCGGCCTCCAGGAGGGCGCTGTCGAACGCGGCCAGCGGGGTACGACCCGAGCCGGTGCCCCGTCGCACGGTGATGTCGACGGAGACGTCGGCGGGAGGGGAGACGGTCATGAGTCACCTTCACTTTCTCGCCCGGTGAGGGCATTGACCAGGTCGAGGACCCGGTCTTCTAGAGCCTCCGGGCCCGATCGGCCCTTCGTCAGAAATACGGTCTTTCCGAGCTTGAGATCGCCCCGCTGGTGCTGTTCGACGTCGGCGGCGCTGTAGACCACCAGCGCGACGTCGGCGAGCAGGGAGCTGCGGCGGAACTCCGCGACGACCTGCGAGCCGTGCCCGTCGGGCAGCTGCAGGTCGAGCACGAGCACCTGGGGCACCACCTCGGCGCCGAGGCGGATGGCCTCGCTCGCCGTGCGGGCGTGGACGACGCGGAGGCCGTGGGGCGCGAGCAGGGCGGTGACGATGCTGGCCAGGTCGTCGTCGTCCTCGACGAGCAGGACCGTGGCGTCGGCGAGCCGACCCGCCAGGGCGGCCCCGATCGCGCCGAGCAGCCGCTCCTCCGTGACCGGCTTGATCAGCCAGTCCTTGGCCCACGTCCGCAGGCCGGGGTCGTCGTCCGGTCCGAGGCCCGAGACCACCACCACGGGGATCGCCCGGGTGCGGGGGTGCTCGCGCAGCTCGGCCACGACGTCGGCACCGGTCGTGCCGGGCATCCGGACGTCGAGCAGGATGAGCGCGGGACGCTCGGCGACGGCCCGGCTCACAGCCGTGCGTCCGTCGCTGACGCCGATGGAGCGGAACCCGTGCTGGACCAGCATGGCGGAGAGCGTGTCGACCGTCTCGGCGTCGTCGTCACACACCAGCACCAGGGGTGCGTCGCTCGGGCCGTGCCCGGGCGCCGACCGGTGGGCCGTCGGGAGCGAGAAGCGCACCGTGGTGCCGGAGTTGACCGTGCTCTCGGCCCAGATCCGGCCCCCGTGCCGCTCGACGATCCCGCGGCTGATCGCCAGGCCCAGGCCCGTGCCGCCCTTCTGCCGGGCGTCGGAGGAATCGACCTGCTCGAACCGCTCGAAGACCGTCTCGAGCTTGTCCTCGGGGATGCCGCGGCCGTTGTCGTGCACGGCGAAGACGACGAAACGGCCGTCCTCGTGCGCCTCCAGGGTCACGATGCTGTCGCGTTCGGAGAACTTCAGCGCGTTGCCCAGCAGGTTCGTCAGCGTCTGGACCACCCGGTCCCGGTCGGCGACGACCCGACCCTCGACCCGGCCGAGCGCGACCCGGACGCCGCTGGTCCGCGCGAGACCGGCGAGTTCGGTCGCCGAGGCCGCGAGGAGGTCGGCTGCCTCGAGGGTCGTCAGGTCCATCGGTCGGGTGCCGGACTCGATGCGCTCCAGATCGAGGATGTCGTTGATCAGCCGGGTCAACCGCTCGCTGCTCTCCAGGGCGATCGCGGTCAGCGACTGGGCGCGCGGCTCGAGGGCACCCACGCTGCCGCTGGCCAGCAGACCCAGGGAGCCGCGGATCGACGTCAGCGGGGTGCGCAGCTCGTGGCTCACCACGGAGAGGAACTCGTTCTTCATCCGGTCGACCTCCTGGCGCTGGGTGACGTCGCGGAAGACCACGACCGCGCCGCGCACGACGTCCTCGTCGAGCAGCGGGCTCGCCGTGATCTCGACCGGGAACTCGACGCCGTCGGAGCGCCGGTAGACGTCCTCCTCGGCGCTGGTCACGCGGCCCGCCCGGATCGCCTCGAAGACGTAGCACCCCTCCCACGGGAAGGCCGTGCCATCAGCGGCGGCGGCGTGGAAGGTGTCGTGCGCGTGCCGACCGCGCAGCTCCTCGGGGTCGTACCCGAGGACCTGGGCACCCAAGGGATTGACGAAGGTGATCCGGCCGTCGGCGTCGACGCCGTAGATACCGTCGCCCACCGACGTCAGCAGGATCTCGTTCTGGCGGGCCAGCCGGCGCAGGTCGGAGGTCTGCTCGCGCACCCGCTGCTCCAGGCCTCGCCGCAGCCGTGCGTTGTCGACGGTCAGGAGGGTCTGCCGGAGTCCGGCGGCCAGCACCAGGACGATCCAGATCGCGAGCTGGATGAAGGGGGACTGGCCCTGCTCCTCGAACACCGTCTGGACGACCGCGGCGGCGATCAGCATCGCGAAGACGATCACCGTGTCGAGCGTCTCCGCGCCGGTGTCGTTCTCGACGATGTCGGTCTCGGGGGTGGGGTACCACGCGGACACCGCGATGACGAGGTAGCCGGCGATCCAGCCCAGGTCGAGCAGACTGCCGAACTCGAACTCGTCCTGGGCCACCAGTGCGGCGTAGGACAGGTCGGAGACGGCGTACATCAGGAAGCCGCCGGCCAGCAGCACCAGGGCGGGCCGGGCCGCTCCGCGGATCCGCTGCACCAGCAGCAGCCCGACCGCCACCAGGACGACGTCGAGCACCGGGATGAGCAGGGTGAGCAGGCCCTGGCCCGGGGCGTCGGCGCTGTCCCACAGGTCGTCGTAGACGAGGACGAAGGCGATGATGAGTACGGCGGAGCCCATCACCACGCCGTCGAGCGCCATCACCAGCAGGTCGAGCCCCCGGCGGCGCGTGGTCGGGAAGTTCAGCAGTCCGGCGATCGAGAGCAGCAGGGCCAGGCCGATCGAGACGTCGCTGACCGTGTTGGACGGGGCGAGGGCCAGGGCGGCGACGACGATGTTGCCGGCGACGGCCACGACGGCGGCTCCGGTGAGCAGCTGCCAGGCCCGTCGGCGGCGGCCCGTACTGCGTCGGGCCGCCACCCCGCAGCTGGCCGCGGCGGCCAGTCCCGCGAAGAGGAGCCCGGCGGCGGTGGTCGCCGACCGGAACGACGCTGGGAGGCCGGGTTGCAGCAGGAGACAGAACATCAAGATGGCCACGCCGGCGATGGAAGCTGCGATGGTGAACTGTCGGCGTGAGGCCTCGTCCAAGCGCGCGGGGCCCATGGGCGTGACCGTATCAGCGCGGGAGCCGCGCCTCACTCGGCGGTCCCGCGCGACTAGACGTCGGTGGGACGGCCTAGAGTTCCCGTCTGTGAAGACGTTCGACGAGTTGTGGGCCGAGCTGAGCGAGAAGGCCCGGACCAGGCCCGAGGGGTCGGGGACGGTGCGGCAGCTCGAGGCCGGCGTCCATGCGATCGGCAAGAAGCTGGTCGAGGAGGCCGCCGAGTCCTGGATGGCGGCCGAGCACGAGGGCGCCGAGCGGGCGGCCGAGGAGATCAGCCAGCTGCTCTACCACGCACAGGTGCTGATGCTCGCGACCGGCATCGAGCTCGACGACGTCTACGCCCACCTCTGAGCACCTCTCTGAGAGACCTGACATGTCCCTGCTCCGCATCGCGATCCCCAACAAGGGCTCGCTGTCCCAGGCCGCCTCCGAGATGCTCCGGGAGTCCGGCTACCGCCAGCGCGAGGACCCCAAGCAGCTGACGTTGACCGACACCGAGAACGGTGTCGAGTTCTTCTACCTGCGCCCGCGCGACATCGCGCTGTACGTCGGCGAGGGCACCCTCGACATCGGGGTCACCGGACGCGACCTGCTCCTCGACTCCGGCGCCAAGGCCGAGGAGGCGCTGAGCCTCGGGTTCGGGCGCAGCCGGTTCCGGTTCGCCGGGCCGAAGGGTGCCTTCACCGACCTCGCCCAGCTGTCCGGCGCCCGGATCGCGACGTCGTACGTCGGGGTCGTGCGCGCCTTCTTGGAGGAGCGCGGCATCGAGGCCAGCGTGGTCCGCCTGGACGGCGCGGTCGAGACCAGCATCCAGCTCGGGGTCGCCGACGCGATCGCCGACGTCGTCGAGACTGGCAGCACCCTGCGCCAGGCCGGCCTGGAGGTCTTCGGCGAGACGATCTTGGAGTCCGAGGCGGTGCTCGTGACCCGCAGCGGATCCGTGCCGTCCGGATTCGACGTCTTCAAGCGGCGCCTCGAGGGCGTGCTCGTCGCCCGTGGCTTCGTGATGATGGACTACGACATCGAGGAGTCCCGGGTCGCGGCGGCCGTGCAGCTGACGCCGGGGATCGAGGGTCCGACAATCTCGCCGCTGCGCCGTGAGGGCTGGGTCGCGGTCCGCGCGATGGTCCCGCGAGACGGCTCGCAGCGGCTGATGGACGAGCTGTTCGAGATCGGCGCCCGCGGCATTCTGACGACCAAGATCGATGCCTGCCGACTCTGACCCGGCGCCCGAGGTCGCCGTGTCCCTGCCGCACACCTGGCGGCCGCTGGGTCCCCGGATCGCCGGCGCCGCCGGTGGGTCGCTGCTGCTCGCGCTCTTCCTGGCCGCGTGGTTCGCCTTCGACGACGAGACCCGGGCGCGCTTCACGGTGTTCCAGATCGGCACCCTGGTCCTCCTGTGGCTGGCCGGCGCCGCTGCGATGAACGCCCTGGTGCGCTCCCGCGTGGTGGCCGAGCGGGAACGACTGGTCGTCGTCAACGGCTACCGGCGCCGCGAGCTGGACTGGGCCGAGGTGGTCGCGGTCCGGCTGCCCCCGGGCGCGCCGTGGGTCACGCTCGACCTCGCCGACGGCGACACGCTGGCGGCGATGGGCATCCAGGGCTCCGACGGCGACCGCGCCCGCCGCGCCGTACGCCAGCTCCGGGCCCTGGTCGACCAGCCCCCGAACCGCTGACCCACCCCGACGATGTCGCGACCGCCGCAGCGCTAAGCGACAGCTCTCACCGCAGCTTCTGACACGGCACCGTCAACCAGCGTCGCGAACACCCCAGGTCGCCGACAGCTCGTCGTCGGGGCTGCCGGCCGGGCCCAGGATGACCAGGTCCTCACCGGAGCGCAGCGCGTCGGGCGGCGCCGTCATCGGCTCCACCGCGATCGAGCGGCGCGCCGTGGCCGGCACGTCGTCGGCGGTGTAGAGCAGCAGCCACGGGTGGTGCTCGTCGACCCACAGCACGACACCGAGCCCGGAGGACGGGTCGCGCAGCACGGTCGTCGCCACCCCGCGGTCGTCGCGCTCCAGATCGGTGAACGTGTCGTTGAGGGCCACCGCGCGCAGCGGCCGGGCCACCCGGAAGTCGTACGCCGTGCCGTCGACGGCCTCCCGCCCGGTCGGGAGCAGCCGCTCGGGGTCCGTGAGCAGCCGGGTGGCGGCCGGCATCGTCAGCTCCAGCACGTCGACCGGGCCGGCGCCGAGGGCGAGGTAGGGATGCGCGCCGCTGGCGTACGGCGCGGGTGCATCGGTGGTGTTGGTGGCCGTCTGGGTGACGGTCAGCCCGTCCGCGGAGAGGTCGTAGACCACGCTCAGGTCGAGCGTCCACGGATAGCCGGTCTGCGCCATCAGCCGGTAGGAGAGGGCGACCGAGTGCGCGGTGTGCTCCTGGACGGTCCAGGCGACCCAGCGGGCCAGGCCGTGCGAGGCGTTGTGCCGCTTCGGCTCGGTCAGGGCGAGCTGGTGCTCGGCACCGCCGAAGGAGTACCGCCCGTCCCGCACCCGGTTGGGCCACGGCGCCAGCAGCTGGCCGCGACCGCCGTACGACGTCTCGTGCTCCTCGAAGCCGTCGACGAGCGCGCGGCCGCCGTACGTCAGCAGCCGCAGCGCGGCGCCGCTCTCGGTGACGACCGCGCGGTAGCCGCCCGCGGCGATCTCGAACTGGTCACCGCTCGGAGGAAGCATTGGGACACCCTATGGTTCGGCGCCTCGACGCCCGCCGTAGGTCCGCCGCCTGGCCCAGGCCGTGTCTCCAAAGTCGGATTTCCTGCTGCGCGGACTTTGGAGACACGGCCTAGACGTGCAGGTCGGCGGCCAGCCGGGTGCCCTCCGCTGCGAAGTGCTCGGTCTCGTCGGCGACCCAGGCGGCCAGGTACGGCTCGACGCCGGCGCCGTCGCGCTCCACGACGCGCCGGAGCCGCTGGTCGTCCGGGGCGCTGACCCAGACCAGCACCGTGCGGTACGGCGCCAGCAGCCGGGTGCCGGCGCCGACCCCTTCGAGCACCAGCAGCGGGGAGCACGGCACCTCGACCCGGTCGGCGTACCGCCCGGCGTGCCAGTCGAAGCGGAGGTACGACGAGTCCGCGCCGCGGGAGAGCGGTTCGATGAGCGCCGCGAGTCGCGGGGGGAGGGTCGGCAGTCCGCCCCAGCCGTCGAGCAGCTCGTCGGTGTTGACGACGACCGCGCCCGGGGCCAGCGCGGCGATGCCGGCGGCCAGGGTGGTCTTGCCGGAGCCGGCGGGGCCGTCCACGCAGATCAGTCGCCCGGCCCCGAGGCTCGGCGCGCGGTCGCGGGCGAGCCGGAGCGCGGCCTCAGAAGGCGAGACCGTGGCCACGGTAGGTGGTCGCCGTACCGGTCAGGTCGTCGCCGGTGAGCAGGTGTGCGGTCGTGGTGTGCTCGAAGAGCTCGCCGGCCTTGGCGTGGCGGAACCACACCAGGTCGCCGACCTGCAGCATCCCCGCGGTGCTGCCGACCAGCGGGGTCTGCACCTCGCCGGCGCCCTCGAGCGTCGTGAGCGCCAGTCCGGCCGGCGCCCAGGGCGTCGGCAGCCGGTCCGGGCCGGCCGGACCGGAGGCGACCAGCCCGCCGCCGTGCACGGTCGCGATCTCCGCGGTGGGCCGCCGGGTGACCGGGAGCCCGAAGAAGGCCGCGGGCCGGGGTGCGAAGGAGCGGTAGTGGTCGAAGAGGGTCGGCACCAGCAGCCCGGAGCCGGCGGCGATCTCGGTGACGACCGGGTCGGCGCCCGAGGACTCCACCGACCCCGAGCCGCCGGCGTTCCAGAACTCCAGGTCGGTGATCTCGGCGAGCGCGTCGGCGACCTCGCGACGTCGGCGGGTCAGCTGCGCGACCGAGGCGGTCTTCAGCCCGCGCACGATCAGCGAGCGCGCCCGCGCGGTGGGGACGACGTCCTGCAGTCCGGCGACCTGACCTTCGTAGGTCATCACCCCGACGAGCCGGAAGCCCGGCCGGGCCGCGATCGTGCGGGCGAGCTCCAGCACCGGGGGAGTGTCGTGCAGCGGGGATCGCTTGGGCCCGACGTGCCGGCCCCGGAGCCGGAGCCCGGCGTCGACGTCGATCGCGACCCGGATCGGCACCGCGGTGGAGGAGCGCACGGAGTCGACCACGTCGAGATGGGCGACGTCGTCGACCATGAGCGTGATGTGGGCGGCGGCCCGGGGCGACGCGACCAGCTCGGCGAGGGCCCCGCGGTCGACGGAGGGATAGGCCACCACCAGGTCGTCGGTGACCTCCTGCTCCTCCAGCCACAGCGCCTCGCGGACGGTGAAGGCGAGGATTCCCTCGAACCCGTCGCGCGCCAGCACCCGGCGCAGCAGGTCGGGCACCCGGACGGACTTCGAGGCGACCCGGACCGGTTTGCCCGCCGCGCGCCGGAGCAGGTCGTCGGCGTTCGCGTCGAAGGCGTCGAGGTCGACGACCGCCAACGGGGTGGGCAGCGGCGCGCCGTACCGGGCGACGGCGCCGTCGAGTCGCGCCCAGAGCCGGTTGCGCTCGATCGCCGAGTCGCCAGGCATCAGGAGATGCCCCGCTTGCGCAGCAGTGCCTCGATGTCGGCGAGGTCGTCGTCCTGGACCGCGGGCGCGCCGCGGTCCGCCGGGCTCACGGCCTTCGGCGTACGACGTCCCTTGCGCACGGCGGGCCGGCCCCCAGTGCGGGCGTCGATCGCACGCGCGACGACGAACGCGACCACCGCGACGCCGGCGACGACGATGCCGAGCCAGACCTTCGGGCTCAGCGCCATCGAGCCGACCCAGTCGCCGATCGCGTCGACGATCCGGGTGAACATCCGAAGGGTGTTCGTGAGGTACGCCGCCAGCGGCAGCAGGGTCACCCCGATGCCCCGGATCCCGGAGGCGACACCTCGGCGCCGGAAGGCGTACCAGGTCCAGATCGCGCCCAGCACGGTCAGGCTCAGGGTCAGTGCGGCCCAGCTCGCGTCGTCCACACCGCCAGCCTCCCACAAGGCGCCCGGCCCTGTTTTGTGCACGGTGACGCACGCGAGAGGATGGGCCCATGGAGCAGGCAGAGGGCGCCGGTCGGGAGCTGCTGGGTCCGGCGTACCCCGACGACACCGGCGCGGTGCCCGACGAGGTGGCGGCCGCGCTGGCGGCGTACGACGCGGCGCCGGGCGACGCGAGGGCGTACGCCGAGGTGATCGCCGCGCTGCAGCGCAGCCGGCTGCTGGTTCCGGTCGTGGCGGTGCTCGGCGAGGTCGAGGTCGACGAGAACGGGCTGGCCCGGGACAAGTCGAGTGACATGGCCGCGGTGCTGATCACGGGCGCGGACGGGAGGCTGGCCCTGCTCGCCTTCACCGGCGTCGAGCCGATGGCCGCCTGGGACCCGGCCGCCCGGCCGGTGCCGGTGCTGAGCCAGCTGGCAGCGCAGTCGGCCATCCAGGAGGGCGCGGCCGCGCTGGTGGTCGACCTGGCCGGTCCGGTGCGCTTCGTGGTCGAGGGCGAGGACCTGCGCGGCCTGGCCGCCGGGTGGGTGCTGGCCCAGGTCGGGGACCGACCCGCGTGGGTGCGCCCCTCCGATTAGCCGCCCCCGGAATGTTCGGTTAACCTTGGGTGTTGACCGATCAGTTCCTCGTGCCGCAAGGCGTGGGGAGCCGATCATCAAGCGGAGGACAGGCAACATCGTCTCCCACCCGCATCGACCGCCGCCTCACGCTTCATCGGGGCACAGGTCGTCGGGTCCGGTCCCGAAGGTTTCCACCAGGTGCTCGTCATCCGGTGGCGGTCCTCGGTGGTGCGATCACCTCGCGGTGGCGTGTCGCGACTGGCTTCCGCTTGTGACAGCGGAAGCCTTCGTTGATTTCGGGCCTCAACCCGAGACGGCGAGACACCCGGCCACCTGACCACTGGAGGACACATCAGCACCGAGCTTCGTATCAACGACCGGATCCGGGTTTCCGAGGTCCGCCTCGTTGGACCCAGCGGCGAGACCGTCGGCATCGTGCCGACGGCCGATGCGCTGCGCCTTGCCCAGGAAGCCGACCTCGACCTCGTCGAGATCGCGCCCATGGCCCGCCCGCCGGTCTGCAAGCTCATGGACTACGGGAAGTTCAAGTACGAGAACGCCCAGAAGGCTCGCGAGGCCCGTCGGAACCAGACGAACGTCATCATCAAGGAGATGAAGCTTCGTCCGAAGATCGACGCGCACGACTACGAGACCAAGAAGGGTCACGTCGTGCGCTTCCTCAAGGCCGGCGACAAGGTCAAGATCACGATCATGTTCCGTGGCCGCGAGCAGCACCGCCCCGAGCTCGGCTTCCGGCTGCTGCAGAAGCTGTCCGAGGACGTCGCCGAGCTGGGCTTCGTGGAGTCCTCGCCCAAGCAGGACGGCCGCAACATGATCATGGTGCTCGGCCCGCACAAGAAGAAGGCCGACGCCAAGGTCGACGCCCAGGCCGCCAAGGAGTCGCGCGCCGCCGAGCGTGCCGCGGTCCAGGCCGAGGAGCAGGCCGAGCGCGACGCCGCGCACGCCGCAGGTCCGGTCGCGCAGAAGAAGGAGCGCGGTCGCTCCGAGAATCTCGATCCCGAGATCGAGGCCTGAGCCGCTCCACCCCCCCAGACATCCCATCGGCGCACCACCGTGCCGCCGGCAGGACGACGAGAGAGAGATAGAGATGCCGAAGAACAAGAGCCACTCCGGTGCCGGGAAGCGTTTCCGCGTGACCGGGTCCGGCAAGATCCTTCGCGAGAAGGCCGGCAAGCGCCACAACCTCGAGAAGAAGGCCTCGAAGGTGACGCGTCGCCTGACCGGGACCGTCGAGGTCGCCAAGGCCGACGTCCCCCGCGCGAAGAAGATGCTGGGTCTCTAAACGCACAGGGGGCTCCGCCCCCGTGGCCCCCGCTGGGGCTTCGCCCCCGTACCGGGGCTCTCCCGAACTGAACTTTGAGCACCAAGGAGTAAGACAGTGGCACGCGTCAAGCGGGCAGTGAATGCCCAGAAGAAGCGCCGGACTACCCTCGAGCGCGCAGCGGGCTACCGCGGCCAGCGCTCGCGGCTGTACCGCAAGGCCAAGGAGCAGGTCACCCACTCCCTGGTCTACAGCTACAACGACCGGCGCAAGAACAAGGGCAACTTCCGCAAGCTGTGGATCCAGCGGATCAACGCGGCGGCTCGCGCCCAGGGCATGACCTACAACCGGTTCATCCAGGGCCTCGGCCTCGCCGGTGTCGAGGTCGACCGCAAGATCCTCGCCGAGCTGGCCGTCAACGACGTCGCCGCGTTCAACGCGCTCGTCGAGGTCGCCAAGGCCGCGCTGCCCGAGGACGTCAACGCGCCCAAGGTCTCGGCCTGAGCACTCCTCTGACGGCGGGCAACTCCCGCCTCAAGGACACACGCAAGCTCAGCCGCCGTTCGGTACGCACCGAGCGGCGGCTGTTCCTTGCCGACGGCCCGAAGGCCGTCGAGGGCGCCCTGTCGGTTCCTGGGTGCGTGGTCGAGATCTTCGCGACCCCCGCCGCCACCGAGCAGTACGCCGACCTGGCCGCCGTCGCCGGTGACCTGCCGTGGACGCTGGTCGACGACCGGGCGCTGGCCTCGCTCAGCGACAGCGTCTCGCCCGCCGGTGTCGTGGCGCTCTGCCGCCACCTGGACCGGCCGCTGGCCGACCTCCTGGAGACCCCGCGCCGCCTGGTCGCGCTCTGCGCCGACGTACGCGACCCCGGCAACGCCGGCACTGTCGTGCGGTGCGCGGACGCCGCCGGTGCCGACGCGGTCGTGCTCGCCGGCAGCTCGGTGGACGCCTACAACCCCAAGACCGTGCGCGCCAGCGTCGGCAGCCTGTTCCACGTCCCGGTCGCCGTCGAGCCGGACGCCGCCGCCGCGGTCCGGGCTGCCCGGGCCGCCGGGCTCACCGTGCTGGCCGCCGACGGTGCGGGCGAGGTCGATCTCTTCGAGTCCGACGAGCTGCTCGCCCGCCCGACCGCCTGGCTGTTCGGCAACGAGGCGTGGGGCCTGCCCGAGGAGCTGGCCGCGCTCGCCGACCACCGGGTCCGGATCCCGATCCACGGCCGGGCCGAGAGCCTCAACCTCTCCACGGCGGCCGCGCTCTGCCTCTACGCGTCCGCCCGCGCCCAGCGCCGCTGACCCGCGGCGCCCGTAGGGTGACCGGCGTGCGCCCCCCGACCGATGCCCAGGCCCTGGCCGATCTGCTCCCGGACGCGGTGCTGGTCGCCGGAGCCGACGGCGTGCTCACCCTGGTCTCCGTCCCCGCCGCCATCATGCTCGGCACCCGTGCCGACGCGGCCACCGGACGCCAGCTGAGCGAGGTGCTGGCCCTTCAGGACACCGACGGCCACAGCTGGTACGACTGGAACCGGCCGTACGACGGGCTCGCGACCCGCACCGGGGTGCCCGAGCAGTCGTGGGTGCTGCCGGACGGCACCGAGGTGCTGGTCACCGCCCGCATCCACCGCCCGGCGCTGGACCAGCCGGTCTCCGGGGTGGTGGTGAGCATGCGCTCGGGCCGCGGGCGCGCGCGGCTGGACCGGGAGCGCTCCGACCTGGTCGCGACCGTCGCCCACGAGCTCCGCTCGCCGCTCACCGGGGTGAAGGGGTTCGTGCAGGCCCTGCTGAACCGGTGGGACAAGCTCAACGACGAGCAGAAGAAGCTGATGCTCACCACCGTGTACGCCGACTCCGAGCGGCTGAGTCGGCTGATCGCCGAGCTCCTGGACGTCGCCCGCATCGACACCGGCCGGCTGCAGCTCTACCCGCGGCCCGCCGACGCGGAGGCGCTGGTGCGCCGGATCGTGGAGTCCGTGTCGGCCGGCACCGCCACCCCCGTCGAGCTCGAGGTCGGCCCGGGCCTGCCCGAGATCACCGCCGACCCCGACAAGTTCACCCAGGTCGTCACCAACCTGGTCGAGAACGGGGTCCGGCACGGCGAGGGGACGGTCCGCGTCGCGCTCCGGGCGCTGCCCGACGACGCGGAGTGGGCCGGGGTCGAGGTCACCGTCGACGACCAGGGGGAGGGGATCCCGGCCGAGCTGCGCCGCCGGGTGTTCACCAAGTTCTGGAAGGGCGGGGTGCGCGGCGGCTCGGGGCTCGGCCTCTACATCGTGCACGGCCTGGTCCGCGCCCACGGCGGCACGGTGCTGATCACCGACGCCCCCGGTGGCGGCGCCCGGATCGTCACCGGCTGGCCGGCGCAGGACCGTCGCCAGGACTGACCGGCACCTCGCTCACGTGGTGCAGCACGCCCTCGTACCTCTTGACGGTCGCCACCAGCACGAAGCTCATCGTCACCAGCAGCGCCCAGGCCCCGATCTTCGAGGCGTGCACGACGTGCCAGACCTGCTCCTGGCCCGGATAGGCCCAGGCGTCGAGCAGGGTCGCGAGGTTCTCCGCGATCCACAGGAACAGCCCGATGAGCAGGAACGCCAGGGCCAACGGCATCCGGTGGCGCGCACCCCCGACGGTGAAGTGCACCCAGGTCCGGCGCAGCACCAGCAGCCCGACCACCGCGAGCGGCAGCCGCGCATCGACGACCCAGTGGTGGGTGAAGAAGTTCGCGTAGATCGCGACGGCGACCAGGGTCACCGGCACGGCGGGGTAGTGGCTCACCCGCAGCTGGAGCCGGCGCCACGCCTGGCAGATGTAGGAGCCCACCGCGGCGTACATGAAGCCCGAGAAGAGCGGTACGCCGGCCACCTTCGTCAGCGCGTCGCCCGGGTAGGACCACGAGCCGACGTGCACCTTGAACAGCTCCAGGCCCAGCCCCAGCAGGTGGAAGGCGCAGATGACGAGCACCTCGCGCCAGCTCTCCAGGCCGAGCCACCACAGCCCCAGGGTCACGGCCACGCACCACACCAGCATCGCGTCGTACGACGCGAGCGGCAGCGGCACCACGAAGCAGACCAGCAGGCCGGCGAAGACCGCAGCGGCGAAGACGCACGACTGCAGCTCCAGCCAGCCGAACCGCACCAGCTGGACGAGTGGGTACGCCGGGAACCGGTTCGCGCGTCCGGTGGACGGCTCCCTACACTCCCGGGTGAGGTTCGCCTCGGCATTCACACAGACATTGACGCACGAGAAGAGGCCCGAGTTGTCCGGCCCGAACACCGACTACGACCCCGTGGAGGTCACTCCCTTGAAGCCCGAGGAGGTGGAGGCCGCCCGGGACGCCGCTCTCGCCGCGATCGCCGGAGCCGCCGACCTCGTCGAGCTCAAGCAGGTGCGCATCGACCACACCGGTGACCGGTCGCCGCTGGCGCTGGCCAACCGCGAGATCGGCGCGCTGCCGCCGCAGGCCCGCAAGGAGGCCGGCCAGCGGATCGGCCAGGCGCGCGGGGCGGTCAACAAGGCGCTCGGCGAGCGGCAGGCCGTGCTCGAGGTCGAGCACGAGGAGCGGATGCTGGTCGAGGAGACCGTCGACGTCACGCTGCCGACCGACCGGGTGCCCGCGGGCGCCCGACACCCGCTGACCACGGGCGCCGAGCGGATCGCCGACATCTTCGTGGCGATGGGCTGGGAGGTCGCCGAGGGCCCGGTCATCGAGGCCGAGTGGCTCAACTTCGACGCCCTCAACCTCGGACCCGACCACCCGGCGCGCACCATGCAGGACACCTTCTGGACCGAGCCGGCCGACAGCGGCATCGTGCTGCGCACCCAGACCTCCCCGGTCCAGGCCCGCACGATGCTGACCCGTCAGCCCCCGATCTACGTCGTCTGCCCCGGGCGGGTCTTCCGCACCGACGAGTACGACGCCACCCACAGCCCGATGTTCCACCAGGTCGAGGGGCTGGCCATCGACGAGGGCATCACGATGGCCCACCTGAAGGGCACCCTCGACCAGTTCGCGCGGACCATGTTCGGCGAGGGCATCAGCACCCGGTTCCGGCCGTCGTACTTCCCCTTCACCGAGCCGTCCGCCGAGGTCGACCTGGTCTGCTTCGTCTGCCGCGGCACCGGTGCCCTCGACGGCGCCACCTGCCGCACCTGCCGCGGCGAGGCGTGGATCGAGTGGGGCGGCTGCGGCGTCGTGAACCCGCGGGTGCTGACCGCCTGCGGCGTCGACCCGGAGCGCTACACCGGCTTCGCCTTCGGCATGGGCATCGACCGCACCCTGATGGTGCGCCACGGCATCGGCGACCTGCGCGCGCTCTTCGAGGGCGACGTCCGCTTCACCACGGCTTTCGGAACGGAAATCTGAGCATGAAGGCATCCCGATCCTGGATCGAGGAGTACGTCGACCTGCCGGACGGCGTCACCACCGAGCGGCTGACCGACCGGTTGACCGACGTCGGCCTCAAGCTGGAGGCGATCGACCGCGCCGGTGACGCGATCACCGGCCCGCTGGTCGTCGGCCGGGTCCTGACGATGGAGCCCGAGCCGCAGAAGAACGGCAAGACCATCAACTGGTGCACCGTCGACGTGGCCGACGCCAACGGCACCGGCGAGCCGCAGGGCATCGTGTGCGGGGCCCACAACTTCGCGCCCGGCGACCTCGTCGTCGTGGTGCTGCCGGGCGCCGTGCTGCCCGGCGACTTCTCGATCTCCGCGCGCAAGACCTACGGCCACCTGTCCGCCGGCATGATCTGCTCGGCCCGCGAGCTGGGCCTGGGCGAGGACCACGACGGGATCATCGTGCTGCCCGAGGGGGCCGGTGAGCCCGGCCAGGACGCCTTCGGCGTGCTGGGGCTCGACGAGGAGGTCATCGAGCTCGAGGTCAACCCCGACCGGGCCTACGGCCTGTCGCTGCGCGGGATCGCCCGCGACGCCGCGCTGGCCTTCGACGCGCCGTACCGCGACCCGGCGCTGCGCGAGACGCCCGCCGCCAACGCGGACGGTTGGCCGGTGGAGGTCGAGGACGCCGTCGGTTGCCCGGTCTTCGTGGCCCGCCAGGTGACCGGCTTCGACCCGAGCGCGCCCACGCCCGCCTGGCTGGCCGAGCGGATCCAGCACGCCGGCATGCGGCCGATCTCGCTGGCCGTCGACGTCACCAACTACGTCATGCTCGAGACCGGCCGGCCGATCCACGGCTACGACGCCGACAAGGTGCAGGGCACGATCCGGGTACGCCGGGCGCGCGCGGGGGAGCGGCTGACCACCCTGGACGGCACCGAGCGGGAGCTCTCGCCCGAGGACCTCGTCGTCACCGACGACTCCGGCCTGATCGGCCTCGGCGGCGTGATGGGCGGCGAGACCACCGAGATGTCCTCGACCACCACCTCGGTGCTGGTCGAGGCGGCCCACTGGGACGCCACCGCCATGTTCCGCACCGGCAAGCGTCACAAGATCAGCTCCGAGGCCGGCAAGCGCAACGAGCGGGGCGTCGACCCGACGATCTGCGAGGCCGCCGCCGACCGCGTCGTCGAGCTGCTCGTCGCCCACGGTGGCGGCACCGTCCACCCCGGCGTCACCGTGGTCGGCACCCCGCCCGCCCCGACGACCATCGAGATGGCGACGGACCTGCCCGCGCGGGTCACCGGCATCGACGTCGCCGCCGCGACGACGGTCGCCGACCTGGAGGCGGTGGGCTGCACGGTCGTCGTCGACGGCGACCGGCTGACCGCGACCGCGCCGCCGTGGCGCCCCGACCTGACCGACCCCTTCGACCTGGTCGAGGAGGTCGCCCGCGTCGTCGGGTACGACGCCGTGCCCTCGGTCGTCCCCACGCCCACCGCCGGTCGCGGGCTGACCCGCGAGCAGCGGCTGCGCCGCCGCGTCGGTCGCACCCTCGCCGGCGCCGGCTGCGTGGAGGTCGTCAGCTTCCCGTTCGTCGGCGAGGCCACCTTCGACGCGCTCGGCCTGACCGCCGACGACCCGCTGCGGCACACCGTCGGCCTGGCGAACCCGCTCTCGGCGGAGGAGCCGGCGTACACCACGACCCTGCTGCCCGGACTGCTGAAGGCGGCGGCCCGCAACCTCGGTCGCGGTGCCCCGGGCGTGGCGCTCTTCGAGACCGGCACGGTCGCCTTCCCGGTCGACAACGGCCCGGCGCCGATCTACGGCGTCGAGTCGCGTCCCAGCGACGACGAGCTGGCCAGGCTCTTCGCCGCCCTGCCCGATCAGCCGCTGCACCTGTCGGCCGTGCTGGCCGGCGAGCGTGAGCGCGCCGGCTGGTGGGGCGAGGGTCGGGAGTCCGGCTGGGCCGACGCGATCGGCCTGGCCCGGCGACTCGCCCGCGAGGTCGGGGTCGAGCTGGTCGTCGAGGCGGCCGTGCGGATGCCCTGGCACCCCGGTCGCTGCGCGCGGCTGCTGGTCGACGGCCGGCCCCTCGGGCACGCCGGCGAGCTGCACCCGAAGGTCGCGAAGGCGTTCGGGCTGCCGGCCCGGTCCGCCGCCCTCGAGATCGACCTGGACCTGCTGATGCGCCATGCCGTCGACGTGACGGCCGGACCCGAGGTCTCGGGCTACCCGGTCGCCAAGGAGGACGTCGCCCTGGTCGTCTCGGACGCCACGACGGCGGCCGCGGTGGAGGCAGCGCTGCGCGAGGGCGCCGGCGAGCTGCTGGAGTCACTGCGGCTCTTCGACGTCTACACCGGCGAGCAGGTCGGCGAGGGGCACAAGTCCCTGGCCTTCGCGCTCCGCTTCCGGGCGGCCGACCGCACCCTCACCGACGAGGAGGTCGCCGCCGCTCGCGACGCCGCGGTCGCGCTGGCCACGGCACGGACCGGCGCCGCCCAGCGGGCCTGACCGGTGGACCTGCGCCTGCTCGATGCGGTGAGCTGGCGCGGGTCGCCGGTGGCGGGCGAGCGCGCCCAGGTGCTGCTCGCGGCGCTGGCGCTCGCCGAGGGACGGGTGCTCTCCGACACCAGCCTGGTCGCAGAGATCTGGGGCACCGACGACGAGCCTGCGCACCCGACCAAGGCGCTCCAGGTCGTCGTCTCCCGGGCCCGCAACCAATCGGCCCCCGAGGTCGTGGTCCGCGCCGGGCACGGCTACCGGCTCGGGCTGCCCGGGGCCGCGGTCGACGCGCTCGCGGTGCAGCAGCACCTCGCGGCCGCCCGCTCGGCGTACGCCGCGGCGCAGCCGGCGCTCGCCGAGCGGGAGGCGGCCGCCGCGCTCGTCCCGGTGGCGGCTGACGGCGCCGGCGCGCTGGGAGCCGTGCGTGAGCGCGCCCGGGCGTCGATGGCCGAGGCCCGGGCACTGCGGGGCCGGGCGCTCTCGGACCTCGGACGCCACGACGAGGCGCTGCCCGGGCTGACCGCGGCCGTGGCCGAGGCCCCCGGCGACGAGGCGCTGCTGGTGGCGCTGCTGCGCAGCGAGGCGGCGGTGCGGGGCGCGGCAGCAGCCCTGGACCGCTACGAGCGGCACCGCGCGGCCCTGCGCGACCGGCTCGGCACCGACCCCGGCCCCGATCTGCAGAGCCTGCACGCCGAGCTGCTGGTCCGCGACCACCCCGTCCGCGAGGGACTCCGGTACGACGCCTCGCGGCTGATCGGCCGTGACGACGATGTCGCCGCCCTGGTCGGGATGACCCGGTCCTCGCGGCTGGTCTCGATCGTCGGGCCCGGCGGTCTGGGCAAGACCCGGCTCGCCCACCTGCTCGGGCGGCTGGCCGATCAGCCGACCGTGCACTTCGTCGAGCTGGTCGGCGTCACCTCGCCGGACGGGGTCGCCGCCGAGATCGGCGACACCCTGGGCGTGCGCGACTCCTACGTCGTCCGCGCCCACGAGTCGGCCCGGCGCACCGACCTGCTCGGGCGCATCGTCGACCGCATCGGGACCACGCCGTCGCTGCTGGTCCTCGACAACTGCGAGCACGTCGTCGACGCGGTGGCCGACCTGGTCGCGCTGCTGCTGGCCCGGACCCCGCACCTGAGCGTGGTCACGACGACCCGGGCGCCGCTGGGGCTGGCCGCGGAGCGGGTCTACCTGCTGCCCCAGCTCGGCGCTGACGACGCGATCGAGCTGTTCCGCGAGCGGGCCACGGCCGCGCGCCCCGGCGTACGCCTCGACGACGTGGAGGTTCGTGCCCTCGTGGAGCGCCTCGACGGGCTGCCGCTGGCCGTCGAGCTCGCCGCGGCGCGGGTCCGGGCGATGTCGGTCGCAGAGATCACCCGCCGGCTCGACGACCGGTTCGCGCTGCTGCGCGGAGGCAGCCGGGACGCGCCCGAGCGGCACCAAACCCTGCTGGCGGTCATCGACTGGTCCTGGGCCCTGCTCCCCGAGGCCGAGCGGGCGGCGCTGCGCCGGCTGTCGGTCTTCCGCGACGGCTTCGGCATCGACGGCGCGACCGCCGTGGTCGGGTCGGTCGAGGCACTCGACCTGGTCGCCCGTCTGGTCGAGCAGTCGCTGGTCACCGTGCACGAGGGCGAGGAGCTCCGCTACCGCCTGCTCGAGACGGTGCGGGAGTTCGGCCGGCTGCGGCTCGTCGAGTCGGGGGAGCAGGCTGCGGTGGAGGCGAGGCTGCGGGGCTGGGCGGCCGGTTTCGCCGAGGAGCTCGCGCCCCGGCTGTTCACGCGCGGCCAGGTCGCGATGATGGCGGCCCTCCGCGCCGAGGAGGGCAACCTCGTCGACGTCCTGCGCCGCTCGCTCGCCGATCGCGACGCCGAGGCGGTGGTGCAGCTGGCCGCCGCGCTGATGGGGTTCTGGTCGGTCGAGGGCGCCCACCTGAAGGTCGTCGCGATGGCCCCGGCCGTCGAGGAGCTGCTCCACGGCGCCGCGCTGCCCGAGGACCGGCACGACATCCTGCGGGCGGTCCTGTCCGCTGTCGTCGTGAACTCGATGATCTTCGCCGCCGAGGTCTCCGCGCTCGCGATGGACCGGCTGGCCGAGCTCGGTCCCGGCACCCAGCCCCAGGTCGCCGGCCTGGTCCGCGCCCTGCTGCTGAGCGGCGGGGCCGAGGACGACCAGGAGGTCCTCGAGACGCTGTGCGACGACCCCGACCCCTACGTCGCCCGGATCGCGTTGCAGTGGGCCTGCCAGATCTACGAGAACGCCGGGGAGATCCGGCTGGCCCGCGAGCGCGGCGAGCGGGCCCTGCGGATGTGGGACGCCGCGGACGGTCCCTGGGGCCGGGCCCTGACCACGGCGCAGCTGTCGGGCCTGGCCCTGGCCGCCGGTGACCTCACCGAGGCGTCTCGCCTGGCCGCCGAGGCGCTGCCGGATCTGGTCGCGCTGGGGGCCCGGGAGGACGCCGGGCAGGCCCGGGCGGTCTTCGCCGTGGCGGCGCTGCGCGAGGGACGGACCGATGAGGCCGAGCAGATCATCGAGGAGATCGCCGCGGACGGCGGTGCGGAGTCGCTGATGGGCGGCTCACTCGTGGTGCTGTGCGGGCGGGCGGAGATCGCCCTCGCCCGGGGGCGGGTGGCCGACGGGCTGGCGTCGTACCGCACCGGTATCGCGGAGCTCGCCCACCGTCCTGTCCCCGGGTCGGTGCCCGCCTCGGTCTCGCCGTGGGTGCTCTTCCCGAGCGCGGCGGCGCTGTGTGCGCACCTCCGGCACGGGCAGCGCGACCACGCGGTCGCCCTGCAGCACGACCTGCGCGAGCGGTGCCTGGCCACCCTGGACGCCGGGGCGCCGCACCTCGACTACCCGGTCATCGGCTCGGTGGTCTACGCGCTCGGGCTGTGGGACCTCACCCGCCCGGAAGGCGTCGGGCCGCACGCGGTCGAGCTGCTGGTCGCGGCGGACCGGTTCGCCTACAACCGGATGCTGCCGAGCCTGGACTGGGCGTACGCCGCACAGTGCGCCGAGGACCTGGTCCCCGGCGCGCTGGCGGCGGCGCGGGCGGCGCTCGGCGAGCGTCGGCCCCACGAGCTGCGCGACGACGTACGACGCCTCGTCGCGCAGCTCGGCTGAGGCTCACATCTTCCGCGAGTAGCTCCGCACCGCGAGCGGGGCGAACACCGCGACCACGATCGCGCATCCGAGCAGGGCCCAGCCGACCTCCGCGGTGACCTGGCCGTCGTTGAGCAGGTCGCGGACCGCGGTCACCACGTGCGAGACCGGGTTGACGTTCACGAACGCCCGCAGCCCGCTCGGCAGCGTCTCGGCCGGGACGAACGCGTTCGACAGGAACGTCAGCGGGAACATGATCATCATCGAGATGGCCTGCACGCTGCGAGCGGTCTTGGCGATGGTGCCGAGCCAGGTGAAGATCCAGGCCAGCGACCAGCCGGCGACGATGGTCAGCAGCGCGCCGGCGAGCACCCCGACGACTCCGCCTCCGGGGCGGTAGCCCATCACCAGGCCGGTGAGGATGGTCAGTCCGGTCGCGATCGTGTACCGCGACAGGTCCGCGACCATCGGGCCGGCCAGCGGGGCGATCCGGGCCATCGGCAGCGACTTGAACCGGTCGAAGACGCCCTTGTCCATGTCCTCGCGCAGCTGGACGCCCGTGGCCATGCAGACGGTGAGGGTCGTCTGGGCCAGGATGCCGGGGATCAGCAGCGGCAGGTAGCTCGCCACGTCGCCGGAGATGGCTCCACCGAAGACGTAGGCGAACATCGCCGTGAAGAGCAGCGGCTGGATGATGACGTCGAAGAACTGCTCGGGATTGCGCAGCATCTTCGTCCACGAGCGCCAGGCCATCGCCCGGGTCTGCCGGATGGTGTCGGGCACGGAGACCCGGGTCGCGAGCTCGCGCTCGCGGAGGTCGTACGACGCGGCGGTCGGGGCGGGGAGCAGGGTGGTCATCGCGCGGTCTCCAGCTGGTCGTCGTGGGTGGGGGAGCCGGTCAGGGCCAGGAAGACCTCGTCGAGGGTCGGCTTCTGGACGGTCGCGGCCAGGATCGACAGGCCCGCCTCGCGCAGCCCGATGAGCACGTCGGCGGCCAGGTTCGCATCGGCCAGCGGGACGTTCAGGCCGCCCGCCTCCGGAGTCGGTACGGCGTGCTCACCCACGACCCGTCGGACGACGGCGCCGGCGGCGTCCGTCCCCGCGGGGTCGGCCAGCCGCAGCTGCAGCGTGGAGGAGCCGACCTGGCTCTTGAGCTCGTCGGGGGTGCCCTCGGCGACCTTGCGGCCGTGGTCGATGACCGCGATCCGGTCGGCGAGCTGGTCGGCCTCGTCGAGGTACTGGGTGGTGAGCAGCACCGTGCAGCCCTCCGCGACCAGGGCGCGGATGGTGTCCCACATCTGACCGCGGGTGCGCGGGTCGAGGCCGGTGGTCGGCTCGTCGAGGAAGATCAGCGGCGGCCGGGTGATCAGGGACGCCGCCAGGTCGAGCCGTCGGCGCATGCCGCCGGAGAAGTGCTTGATGGGGCGGTCGGCCGCATCCTCGAGACCGAACCTGCCGAGCAGGTCGTCGGCGGTGCTCCGCGACGGCTTGGAGGACAGGCCCTGGAGCCGACCGAAGAGCCAGAGGTTCTCCCGGGCGGTCAGGTCCTCGTCGACCGACGCGTACTGCCCGGTGACGCCGACGAGCTGGCGGATCATGTGCGGGTGCTCGCGGACGTCGACGCCGAAGATCGAGGCCGAGCCGCCGTCGATCGGCAGCAGGGTCGCCAGCATCCGGATCATCGTGGTCTTGCCGGCGCCGTTGGGCCCGAGGACGCCGAACACCTCGCCGCGGCGTACCTCGAGATCGATGCCGTCGACGGCGCGCTGGGTGCCGAAGGTCTTGACCAGGCCGGTCGCGTGGACCGCCAGGTCGGTGGGGAGTGAGGTCATGCCACCAGGGTGGGGCGGCCCGGTTTCACGGCGCCTTCACGCCGCCTTCACCCCCCGGGTGGTGCTCCCGCTCAGCCGAGGGGCGGCAGCGGAAGGGTCGCGACCTGCAGGAAGTGGTCCGAGGCGATCTGCGCGCGGCTGTGGTAGGTCTGGTTGCGATAGCCGCAGGAGCCCTTCGCCTGGCCCAGGCTCAGGAGGTAGTCGCGCCGCAGAGGGGTGCGGTACACCGGGAACTTCGAGTCCTGGGTGGTGGGGTACTGCCCGCCCACGATGCTCGTGGTGGCGTAGGCGTCGTAGAAGCCGGCGTTCATCAGGGCCTGGTGGACGTTGTTGTAGGGCAGCGTGTTGGCGGTCGAGTTCAGGTCGCCGCCCAGGATCACCTGGTTGCCGAAGCGGCTCTGCAGGCTGCGCAGGATGGCGATCGTCTGGTTCACCTGGCGGGCCCGGATCTCCCACTCCTTCCGGCTGCCGACGACGCCCACCCGGAGGTGATTGGAGGTGAGGACGAACGGCGCCTGGTCGCCGCTGACGGACTGCAGCCGGGCCCACGCGATCAGCGAGTCCTTGTTGAACGCGGGGTCGACGATCCGCTCGAGACCCGAGTCGAGCTTGCGGAACTTGCTCGCGTCGTAGAACACCCGGGTGCCGACCAGGCCGGGCCGGCGGCCCTTGGGCGGGCGGTAGGCCTCGTCATCGAGGGCGTCGACCCAGGTGGCCGCGGGATCGGGGTCCACCTCGTTGAGCCGGTCCAGGATCCAGCGCCGCTGGGGCCGGGACCCGAACTCGAGGCGCTCGGAGCCGCTGGCCTCCTGGATGGCCAGGGCGTGCGCGCCGCTGCGGAGGATCTCGGAGACCGCGTTGTCGCCGCGGAGCGTCCAGTTCAGCGTCGGGCCGAGGTGCCGGTCGGCGGCCCAGCTGCGCACGTTGAAGGCCGCGACGGTGACCTGGTCCTGGGCGGCGGCGGTGCACGGAGCGGTGATCGGGGCCTGGATCCACTTCGCCGGGCTCGCCGTCTTCGAGCCGTCGCGGCGGTAGCCGACGACCTTCACGAAGGAGTAGTTGCCGGAGGCCGGCACGGCCCCGAACGCATGCCGTACGACGAGAGTGCGGCGCTTGCGGCTGACCCGGTAGGACTTCACCTTCACGTTCATCTTGCGGCTCGGGCTGACCTGCACCGCGACCCGCTTGAACCCGGCGACGCGCCGGGAGCGCTCCCAGGTCACCTTGATCCGCCCGTCGTTGGTGGCGGCCAGGTGGACCTTGAGGTTGCCGGTGCCGTTGCGCGCGCTGCCGGAGGCGGTGCCGGTGGGGTTGGCGTTGCGCCGCTCGGCGGGTGCCTGGTGGGCGTCGGCGGGTGTGGCCAGCAGGGTGGCGCCGAGGGCAAGGACGGTGCCTGCGATGAGGGACGCGACGGGCCGGGTGCGTGAGGGTGCGGTCATGAGGAGGCTCCGATGGAGGTCGGTTGGTCGGTGCCTCGCTCATCGGCGGCACAACGCCCCATCCTAGGTCGCGGCAGGAATGGCGCAGCGGTTTCGCGAGGACGAGCGGGCGCGATTAGTGTTGGGGCAGTGAGTGCCGTGACCGACCGCCAGCCGACCCACGGTCCCTCTCGGGGATTCCGGCCCGACATCGAGGGCCTGCGCGCGGTGGCCGTGCTGTCGGTGCTGATCTACCACGCAGGACTGGCCTGGGTGCCGGGTGGCTACGTCGGGGTCGACGTCTTCTTCGTGATCTCCGGGTTCCTGATCACCTCGCTGATGGTGCGCGAGGTCGAGCGGCAGGGACGACTCGGCCTGGCCGACTTCTGGGCCCGGCGTGCGCGGCGGCTGCTGCCGGCGAGCGCCGTGGTGCTGGTGTTCAGCGCCGTGGTCGCGCTGGTCTGCCTGCCGGTCAACAGCCGCAAGGACTTCGGCGGTGACATCGTCTCGGCGGCCCTCTACGTCGTGAACTGGCGCCTCGGGGCGCGCGAGGTCGACTACCTGGCCGAGAACGTCGGCGCCTCCCCGGTGCAGCACTACTGGTCGCTGGCCGTCGAGGAGCAGTTCTACGTCGTCTGGCCGCTGCTGATCGCCGCCCTGGTCGCGGTGTTCCGGGCGCGCTGGCGACCGGCCCTGCTGGTCGGGATCGCGGCGGTCTCGGTGGCCTCCTTCGTCTTCACCCTGTCGTACTCCGTCGACCAGCCCGGCCTGGCCTTCTTCGTCTCCACGACCCGGATCTGGGAGCTCGGGGTCGGCGCGCTGCTGGCGATCGGGTTCCCGACGCTGGTACGCCTGCCGGCAGCGCTGCGTGGAGTCCTGGGCTGGGTCGGGCTCGCGCTCGTGGCCTACAGCGTTCTCGAGCTGGACGCCACGACGGTGTGGCCCGGCACGGCGACCCTGTTGCCGGTCCTCGGCACCGCGGCGGCGATCCTGGCGGGTGGCGGCGTCGCCGCCCGGTGGGGTGTGGGCCGGCTGCTGGGCATCAGGCCGGCGGTGTGGATCGGCGGACTGTCGTACTCGCTCTACCTGTGGCACTGGCCGTTCCTGATCGCGGCCGAGGGCATCTGGGGGGACCTGCGGGTCCGTCAGGACCTGCTGGTCGTCCTGGTGTCGGTCGTGCCGGCGTGGCTGTCGTACCGCTTCGTGGAGACCCCGTTCCGGCGTTCGCCCCGCTTCGCCCTGCCGCGCCCCGCGCTGCTGGCCGGGGCCGGGGCGATGGTCGTCTCGATGGTCGCCGGCTTCGCCCTGGTGGCCTCCTTCTCCCTGGTCGACACGGTCGACGAGGCCTCGGCGGACGAGTCGCCCGGCGCGCTCGCGCTGCAGGACCCCCGGTACGCCGACACCGACTGGGCCGCGCTGAAGTCCGTCGACGTGCTCCGACCCTCGCCGCTGGAGGCCTACACCGACTATCCCGGGATCAACACCAACGGCTGCGTCGTCAAGCGGGACACCGCTCGCTTCGAGACGTGCGAGTACGGCGACCCGGACGCCGCCCGCACCGTCGTGCTGGTCGGCGACTCCAAGGCCGCGCAGTGGTTCACCCCGGTCCGCAACATCGCGGAGCAGGAGGGCTGGCGACTGGTCGTGATCGCGAAGAACGGCTGTCCCTTCGCCGCCTCGACCCTGCTGGTGGACAACCACCGCAACCCGTCCTGCGACGAGTGGCAGCCGAAGGCGTTGAGCACCATCGAGAAGATGAAGCCGGACCTCGTCCTGACGGTCACCCGCCACAGCAGGTCGCTGCCCCCGGGCGGGAGTTCGGAGGACGACTACGAGCCGGCGGCGATGGTCGACGGCTTGGTGGAGTACTGGGAGCGCCTGGTTTCGGCCGGCATCGAGGTGGTCACGATCCTCGACACGCCGCTGCCGGTGAGCGCGACGGTGCCCGACTGCGTCCAGGAGAACCTCGAGGACCTGACCCGGTGCGTGGCCCTCAAGGAGAACGGCACCCCGAAGTCCGGGGCCATGCGGCAGCTCGAGGCGGCGAAGCGGGTGCCCGAGGTGAAGGTGGTCGACATGTCGCCGGTCCTGTGCCCCGACGACGTGCACTGTCCGCCGGTGATCGGGAACGTCCTCGTCTACCGCGGGGGGAGCCACATCAGCGACACCTTCGCGGCCACGTCCACGTCCGCGCTGGCGGTCCGGCTCGCCGAGGCGACCGACGGCCTGCTCGGCTCGGCCTGACGTCTTGGCCTGACGTCTTGGCCTGACGCCCGGGCGTCACTCGATCGGGACGTCCACGCACGCTCGGAAGTCCGCGTACGCCGACCGGTCACCCTCGACCCCGATCTCGCCGTCGTCGCCGCGGTGCCACAGCCAGGCGTCCAGGGCGGCCGCCGGCCCGCTGACGGTCGCCAGTGCCGGCGCGGAGCGGGCCGGCACGACCCGGAGGTCGGCACCGTCGTGGACGGTGCCGTCCGGTCCGGTGCCGCGGAAGTGCCCGAGCTGCACCCAGGTGGCGTCGCCGGTGTCGGTGCACTCGACCCGGACGTAGCGCTCCTGAGGGGTGAACTCGCCCCACGGTGGCTGCCCACCGAACATCACGTCCAGGGCCTCCTCGACGCCGTCGGCGGCGAGCACGGCGTCGAGGGGGGTGACCCGGCCCGCGGCGAGCTCGGCGTCGAGCCGGTGGATCAGTGCCTCGTGCGCCTGGCGACGGACGATGAAGCCGACGGTGTGGTCCGTCGACCAGGTCCAGGCCTCCTCGACCGGATCGGCACCGGTCATCGCCGCGACCAGCCGGGCGGAGCCGGAGTCGAAGAACTCCAGCACCTCGCCGTGCCGACCCGGCCGGGGTGGCTCCGCGTAGTCGTCCGGACCCTGGGGGCGCCGGTCCAGGATCGTGGCCCAGAAGTGCTGCACGGTGCCCAGGTGCCACAACAGGTCGGCCGCGTCCCAGTCCGGGCAGCTCGGAACCGCGGCGGCCGGGTCGCAGCCGGCCAGGACGTCTCGGAACCGGGCGGACTCACGCTGGAGGTGCTGGAGGTAGATTTCGAAGCGCAGTCTGGCCATGAGCAGCACCGTAGGCACCGGCGCCGACACGCGCAGTGAGTTTTGTCCCCGGGATGAAATGACCATGCATCATGATGTATAGTCATGCACATGAGTGGGAAGCGAGTCGCGGTCGCCGGAGCCAGTGGGTACGCCGGAGGTGAGCTGCTGCGCCTCCTCCTCGGTCACCCGGAGGTGGTGATCGGAGCGCTCACCGGGGCGTCCAACGCCGGGCAGCCCCTGGGTGGCCTGCAGCCGCACCTGCTGCCCCTCGCGGACAGGGTGCTCGAAGAGACCTCGCTGCAGACCCTCGCCGGTCACGACGTGGTCTTCCTCGCCCTGCCCCATGGTCAGTCCGGAGCGATCGCCGCCGAGCTGGGGGAGGAGACCGTGGTCGTCGACTGCGGTGCCGACTTCCGCCTCTCCGACAGCTCCGAGTGGGAGAGGTTCTACGGCGGCGACCACGCCGGCACCTGGCCCTACGGCCTGCCCGAGCTCCCGGGGCAGCGCGACCTGCTGCGCGGTGCCACCCGGGTCGCGGTCCCGGGCTGCTACCCCACGATCTCCACGCTGACCCTGGCCCCGGCCGTCGCGGCCGGACTCGTCGAGCCCGAGGTGGTGGTCGTCGCGGCGTCCGGCACCAGCGGTGCCGGCAAGGCAGCCAGGTCGCACCTGCTCGGGAGCGAGATCATGGGCAACGCGAGCGCGTACGGCGTCGGCGGCAGCCACCGCCACACCCCCGAGATCACCCAGAACCTCTCCGCGCTGGTCGACGGCACCG
The DNA here is from genome assembly GCF_022919075.1 of Nocardioides sp. W7. Taxonomy (NCBI): domain Bacteria; kingdom Bacillati; phylum Actinomycetota; class Actinomycetes; order Propionibacteriales; family Nocardioidaceae; genus Nocardioides; species Nocardioides sp. W7. The sequence goes on from NZ_CP095078.1 coordinate 3,217,454, forward strand.
TCACCGTGAGCTTCACTCCGCTGCTCGTCCCGATGTCTCGCGGCATCCTCGCGACCTGCTCGGCCGTCCTGCGCGACGGCGTCACCGCCGGTGACCTGCGCAGCGCCTACACCGAGGCGTACGCCGACGAGCGCTTCGTCCACCTGCTCCCCGACGGCCAGTGGCCGCAGACCAAGTCCGTGATCGGCTCGAACGCCGTACACCTCCAGGTGACGGCGGACGAGGAGGCGGGCCGGATGGTCGCGGTCGGGGTCGTCGACAACCTCGCCAAGGGCACCGCCGGCGCCGCCGTGCAGTGCATGAACCTCGCCCTGGGCCTCGACGAGGGTCTCGGCCTCACCACGATCGGAATCGCGCCATGACAGAAGAGACCCAGACCCCGACCGAGACCTCCGCCGAGCCGACCGAGACCTCGGCCGAGCCTGCCGAGGCGGTCGAGCAGCCGACGTTCACGCTGCAGCAGTTCCCCGAGAAGCTCGCCGTCGTCCGGCTGCCCCCGGGCTCGGAGATCCCCACCTGGGCCGAGTCGTCGTCGCTGTTCTCCATCACCGCCACCGCGACCGAGACCTCCCTGATCTGCGCGGGCCGCAACGTGCCGACCAAGCAGGTCGCGCAGAAGGGCCTGACCGCCTTCGCGGTGCAGGGTCCCCTCGACCTCTCCCTGGTCGGCGTCCTGGCGAGCCTGCTGGTCCCGCTGGCGGAGGCGGGCGTCCCCGTCTTCACCATCTCCACCTACGACACGGACTGGATCCTGGTCCCGATCGGAGACGCCGAGAAGGCGGCCGAGGCCTGGCGACGACGGGGGCACACCGTCGCCCTCGCCGTCCCCGTCAAGCCCAGCAAGGCCCAGCCCAGGAAGCAGAAGCCGAAGAAATGACCGTCACCACCCCCGCCGGGTTCACCGCCGCCGGCGTACCCGCCGGCCTGAAGTCGACCGGCGCCAAGGACCTCGCCCTGGTCGTCAACGCCGGCCCGACCTTCGACTCGGCCACCGTGTTCACGGCCAACCGCTGCAAGGCCAACCCGGTCCTGTGGAGCCAGGAGGTCGTCAAGGACGGCGTCGTGCGCGCGGTCGTCCTCAACTCCGGCGGGGCCAACTGCTACACCGGCCCCGAGGGCTTCCAGACCACGCACGCGGTGGCGGAGCGGGTCGCCGGCCACCTCGGCATCGGCGCGATCGACGTGGTCGTCTGCTCGACCGGCCTGATCGGCCTCGCCAACCCCCGTGAGCAGTTGCTCGCCGGCGTCGACGCGGCGTACGACGCCCTCGCGGCCGACGGCGGCCCGCAGGCGGCCGAGGCGATCATGACGACCGACTCGGTGAGCAAGCAGGTCGTCGTCGAGGGCGCGGGCTGGAGCATCGGCGGGATGGCCAAGGGCGCCGGCATGCTCGCGCCCCAGCTGGCCACGATGCTGGTCGTGCTCACCACCGACGCCGTCGTCCCGGCGGCCGACCTCGACACCGCGCTGCGCGCCGCCACCCGGGTCTCCTTCGACCGGCTCGACTCCGACGGCTGCATGTCGACCAACGACACCGTGACCGTGATGGCGAGCGGGGCCAGCGGCATCACTCCGTCGCTGCCGGACTTCACCGACGCCCTGACCCAGGCCTGCACCGACCTCGCGATGCAGCTGCTGAAGGACGCCGAGGGCGCCGACCACGAGATCGCCATCACCGTGCTCAACGCCGCCACCGAGGACGAGGCGGTCGAGGTCGGCCGCAGCGTGGCGCGCAGCAACCTCTTCAAGGCGGCGGTGTTCGGCAACGACCCGAACTGGGGCCGGGTGCTCGCGAGCATCGGCACGACCAGCGCGCAGTTCGACCCCGCCGACCTCGACGTCGCGATGAACGGGGTGTGGGTCTGCCAGGCCTCCACCCCGCACGCCGACCCCGCCGAGGTCGACCTGACGGAGCGCGAGGTGAGCGTGACCATCGACCTGAAGTCCGGCTCCGAGAGGGCGACCGTCTGGACCAGCGACCTGACCCACGCCTACGTCCACGAGAACAGCGCGTACTCCTCATGAACGACTCCACGACCGGCCAGTTCGACACCAGCAAGCCGGACCAGGCCAAGGCCCGCACCCTCGCGGGCGCCCTGCCGTGGCTGAAGCAGTACCACGGCAAGATCGTCGTGGTGAAGTACGGCGGCAACGCCATGACCGACGACGCGCTCAAGCGTGCGTTCGCCGAGGACATCGCCTTCCTGCGCTTCGCCGGCTTCAAGCCCGTGGTGGTGCACGGCGGCGGTCCGCAGATCTCCCAGATGCTCGACCGGCTCGGCATCGAGTCGGAGTTCCGCGGGGGCCTGCGGGTCACCACGCCCGAGGCCATGGACGTGGTCCGGATGGTCCTGGTCGGTCAGGTGCAGCGTGAGCTGGTCGGGCTGATCAACGAGCACGGGCCGCTCGCGGTCGGCTGCTCGGGCGAGGACGCCGGCCTGTTCACCGCCGAGCCGACCAACACCGTCGTCGACGGCGAGGAGGTCGACCTGGGCCTGGTCGGCGAGGTCAGCCGGGTGCGCCCCGAGTCGGTCCTCGACCTGATCGAGGCCGGCCGGATCCCGGTCGTCTCCAGCATCGCGCCCGACGTGCACGGCGTCGTCCACAACGTCAACGCCGACACCGCCGCCGCGGCCCTGGCCGTCGCACTGAAGGCCGAGAAGCTGCTCGTCCTCACCGACGTCGAGGGGCTCTACCTCGACTGGCCGGACCCCACCGACGTCGTGGGCGAGATCAGCCCCGAGTCGCTGGCGGAGATCATGCCGACCCTCGCGAGCGGGATGGTCCCCAAGATGGGCGCCTGCCTGAAGGCGGTCCAGGAGGGCGTCCCGCGCGCCACCGTCGTCGACGGCCGCGAGCCGCACGCCGTGATCCTGGAGCTGTTCACCAACGAGGGCGTCGGCACCCAGGTGCTGCCCGGCGTCGAGACCAAGACCCGGAAGGTGAGGGACACCCCGTGACCGGCCCGACGATCAAGCAGAGCCAGGAGCGGTACGCCGCCTCCCTGATGAACACCTTCGGTCCGCCCAAGCTGGAGCTCGTCCGCGGCGCGGGCGCGCGCGTCTGGGACGCCGACGGCAACGGGTATCTCGACTACCTCGGCGGCATCGCGGTCAACGCGCTCGGCCACGCCCACCCGGCGCTCGTCGAGGCGGTCACCGCCCAGCTGCAGACCCTCGGGCACGTCTCGAACTTCTTCACCACCGGCCCGCAGGTCGAGCTGGCCGAGAAGCTCCTCGAGCTGGTCGGCGCGGGCCCCGGTGGCGGGCACGTCTTCTTCACCAACTCCGGGACCGAGGCCAACGAGGCCGCGTTCAAGCTCACCCGGCGCACCGGCCGCACCCACGTCGTCGCGGCCGAGGGCGGCTTCCACGGCCGCACCATGGGTGCGCTCGCGCTGACCTCCAAGGAGGCCTACCGCACGCCGTTCGAGCCGCTTCCGGGCGACGTCACGTTCGTCCCGTACGGCGACACCGACGCGCTCGCCGCCGCGGTGACCGACCGGACGGCGGCCATCCTCCTCGAGCCGATGCAGGGGGAGGCGGGCGTCGTCGTACCCCCCGAGGGCTACCTCGCCGCCGCCCGCGCGATCGCCGACGAGAACGGCGCGCTGCTCTGGCTCGACGAGGTGCAGACCGGCATGGGCCGCACCGGGCGCTGGCTGGCGAGCGAGGGGGTCACCCCCGACGTCATCACCCTCGCCAAGGGCCTGGCCGGCGGCTTCCCGATCGGTGCCTGCATCGGGCTCGGCGCGGCCGGCGAGCTGCTCCAGCCCGGCAACCACGGCACCACCTTCGGCGGCAACCCGGTCGCCTGCGCCGCCGCGCTCGCGGTGATCCGCACCATCGAGGACGACGGCCTGCTCGAGCACGTCACCGTGCTCGGCCGGAAGCTCCGTGGGGGCCTCGCGGCCGACCCGCGGGTCACCGAGGTCCGGGGCGAGGGGCTGCTGATCGGCCTCGACCTGAGCGCCGAGGTCTCGGCCGAGGTGTTCGCGGCCGCGTTGGACCGGGGCTTCATCCTCAACAACCCGACCCCGCGCCGGGTCCGGCTCGCGCCGCCGCTGGTGCTCACGGTCGACGACGCCGACGCGCTGCTCGCGGCCTGGCCGGGGATCCTCGACGCGGCGTACGCGAAGGCAGGTGCGTGATGACCGGGCACCCCACGGTCCGGCACTTCCTGGCCGACGACGACTTCACCCCGGCCGAGCAGACCCGGGTCCTCGACCTGGCGGCCAAGCTCAAGGCGGCGCCGTACGACGCCCGCCCGTTGGCCGGTCCGCAGTCGGTGGCCATGGTCTTCGACAAGCCGACGCTGCGGACCCAGGTCTCCTTCGGCGCCGGCATCGCCGAGCTCGGCGGCAACCCGATGCTGGTCGAGGGCCGGCTCGCCGGCATCGGCGTCCGCGAATCCGTCGAGGACGTCGCCCGCGTGCTCGGCCGCCAGGTGTCGGCCGTCGTGTGGCGGACCTTCGCCCAGACCGACCTGGAGCTGATGGCCCAGCACGCCGGCGTCCCGGTCGTGAACGCGCTGACCGACGAGTTCCACCCCTGCCAGCTGGTCGCCGACCTGCTGACCGTGCGTGAGCGCAAGGGCGCCCTGTCCGGGCTCACCGTGGCCTTCGTCGGCGACGGCGCCTGCAACATGGGCAACTCCTGGCTGCTCGCCGGCGCGACCGCCGGGATGCACATCCGGGTGAGCGCGCCCCGGGGCTACGTGCCGTCCGACGCCATGTTCGACCGGGCCAACGCCATCGGGGCGAGCACCGGCGGCTCGGCGATCGCCGTCGCCGACCCGGTCGAGGCGGTCACCGGCGCCGACGTCGTCGTGACCGACACCTGGGTGTCGATGGGCAAGGAGGAGGAGTCAGCCGCCCGCGAGGTCGTCTTCGGCCCCTGGTCGCTGACCTCCGAGCTGCTCGCCCACGCTGAGCCGGAGGCGATCGTGCTGCACTGCCTGCCGGCGTACCGCGGCAAGGAGATCGCCGCGGAGGTGATCGACGGTCCGCAGAGCGTCGTGTGGGACGAGGCCGAGAACCGGCGGCACGCCCAGAAGGCGGTGCTGACGTTCCTGCTCGAGTGGTCGGCGGGGGAGTCGTGAGCGAGTCCGCGCTCCGTCCGGCGACCAAGCAGGCCCGGCACCAGCACATCGTCGAGCTGGTCACCCACCAGGAGGTCCGCTCGCAGACCGAGCTGGCCGACCTGCTCGCCGAGGGCGGCGTCCGGGTCACCCAGGCCACGCTCTCGCGGGACCTGGTCGAGCTCGACGCGATCAAGGTCCGCTCGGCCTCGGGGGCATTGGTCTACGCCGTCCCCGCCGAGGGTGGCGACCGCCGGCCGGCGGCACCCGTCGAGACCGCGGCCGCCTCGGCCCGGCTCGCCCGGCTCTGCGGCGAGCTGCTGGTCAGCGCCGACGCGAGCGCCAACCTGGTCATCCTGCGCACCCCACCGGGGGCCGCGCAGTTCCTGGCCTCCGCCTTCGACAAGGCGGAGTTCCCCGAGATCCTCGGCACCATCGCCGGCGACGACACGGTCCTGGTCATCGGCCGGGACCCCGTGGGCGGGGACGACCTCGCCCGACGGTTCCTGTCCCTCGCCGACCACCACCTCGACAAGCAGCACAACGACAAGCAGAAGGAAGTCCATTCGTGAGCAAGGTCCTGACGTCCCTCCCGGTCGGCCAGCGGGTCGGCATCGCGTTCTCAGGAGGGTTGGACACCTCGGTCGCGGTGGCCTGGATGCGCGACAAGGGTGCGATCCCCTGCACCTACACCGCCGACATCGGCCAGTACGACGAGCCCGACATCTCCGGCGTCCCCGACCGGGCCCGGCAGTACGGCGCCGAGATCGCCCGCGCCGTCGACTGCCGCTCCCAGCTGGTGGAGGAGGGCCTGGCCGCGATGGCCTGCGGCGCCTTCCACATCCGCTCCGGGGGCCGCACCTACTTCAACACGACCCCGCTGGGCCGCGCCGTCACCGGCACCCTGCTGGTTCGTGCGATGCACGAGGACGGCGTCGACATCTGGGGGGACGGCTCGACGTTCAAGGGCAACGACATCGAGCGGTTCTACCGCTACGGCCTGCTCGCGAACCCGCAGCTGTTGATCTACAAGCCGTGGCTGGACGCCGAGTTCGTGCACGAGCTCGGTGGCCGGTCGGAGATGAGCCAGTGGCTCGTCGACCACGACCTGCCGTACCGCGACTCCCAGGAGAAGGCGTACTCCACCGACGCCAACATCTGGGGCGCCACCCACGAGGCGAAGACCCTCGAGCACCTCGATGTGTCCCTGGAGATCGTCGAGCCGATCATGGGAGTGAAGTTCTGGGACCCCAGCGTGCACATCGAGACCGAGGACGTCACGATCCGCTTCGAGCAGGGCCGGCCGGTCGCCATCAACGGCACGACCTACGCCGACGCGGTCTCGCTGGTGATGGAGGCCAACGCCATCGGCGGCCGGCACGGGCTCGGCATGTCCGACCAGATCGAGAACCGCATCATCGAGGCCAAGTCCCGCGGCATCTACGAGGCCCCGGGCATGGCGCTGCTGTGGACGGCGTACGAGCGGCTCCTCAACGCGATCCACAACGAGGACACGATCGCCAACTACACGGCCCAGGGTCGCCAGCTCGGCCGGCTGCTCTACGAGGGCCGCTGGCTGGACCCGCAGGCGCTGATGATCCGCGAGTCGATCCAGCGCTGGATCGCCTCGCTGGTGACCGGCGAGGTGACGCTGCGGCTGCGTCGGGGCGAGGACTACACCGTGCTGCGCACCGACGGCCCGGCCTTCTCCTACCACCCCGACAAGCTCTCGATGGAGCGCACCGACAACGCCGCGTTCGGCCCGGTGGACCGGATCGGCCAGCTGACGATGCGCAACCTCGACATCGCCGACTCGCGCTGGAAGCTGGAGATGTACGCCGACCAGCCGGTCGAGCAGGGTCAGGTGCTCGTCGAGCACGGCACCCTGTTCGGCGAGCTGCCCGCCGGTGGCGCCGACCGGATCGCCAGCAACCCGTCCGCCGAGGGTGAGTTGCACGACGAGGCGCTGGACGCCGCCGCGATGGAGTTCGGCACCGACTGATGGCCGGCCCCGTCCACCGCGTCGCGGCGCGCGTCCTCCCGGTGAGTGCCACCGGCGAGGTGCTGTTGCTCCAGTGTCAGGACCCGGCCCGGCCGGGCGACCTGCACTGGATCAGCGTCGGCGGCGCGGTCGACCCGGGGGAGTCGCTCGAGGACGCGGTGCTGCGCGAGCTGGTCGAGGAGACCGGGGTCGTCGCGTCCGCCGACGTTCTCACCGGCCCGCTGCACCGCGGGGAGTACCCCTTCTCGTGGGCCGGCGTGGACTACCTGAGCGACACGACGCTCTTCGCGCTGCCGCTCGACAGCACCACCCCGGTGACCTTCGAGGGACTAGAGGTGGCCGAGGTCGGTAACGTCCTGGCCGCCGGCTGGTGGACTCCCGACGCGCTCCGCGCCGACGGCACCGCGGCCACCCCTGACCTGCCCGACATCATGGACGCCGCGATCGCCGCGGTACGAGGAGAGACGTGAGCAGCACCAATCACGGCACGAACACGGGCAAGCTGTGGGGCGGCCGGTTCGCCGGCGGCCCGTCGCCGGAGCTCGACGCCCTGTCGCGCTCGACGCACTTCGACTGGCGGCTCACGCCGTACGACCTGGCCGGCTCGCGCGCGCACGCCAACGCGCTGCACCGGGCCGGGCTCCTCGCGGACGCCGACCACGCCGAGCTGCTGCGCGGACTCGAGGTGCTGGGGGAGCGGTACGCCGACGGCTCGCTGGCCCCCGACCCGTCCGACGAGGACGTCCACGGTGCGCTCGAGCGGCTGCTCCTGGAGGAGGTCGGCGCCGACGTGGGCGGCCGCCTGCGAGCCGGCCGCAGCCGCAACGACCAGATCGCCACGCTCTTCAAGGTGTTCCTGCGCGACCACGCCCGGGTCGTCGGCGGGCTCGCCCTCGACCTGGTCGACGTGCTCGTCGCCCAGGCCCGCGACCACCTGGACCCGGTGCCGACCGTGATGCCCGGTCGCACCCACCTGCAGCACGCGCAACCGGTGCTGCTGGCCCACCACCTGCTCGCCCACGCCTGGCCGCTGCTGCGCGACGTCGACCGCCTCCTCGACTGGGACGCCCGGGTGGCGGCGGACTCGCCGTACGGCTCCGGCGCGCTGGCCGGCCAGAGCCTGGGCCTGGCCCCGGAGGGGGTGGCCGCCGAGCTCGGCTTCACCGGCTCGAGCGCGAACTCCATCGACGGCACGGCCGCGCGCGACTTCGTCGCGGAGTTCGCGTTCGTCGCGGCCCAGATCGGCGTCGACATCAGCCGGCTCGCCGAGGAGGTCATCCTCTGGTCGACCCGCGAGTTCGGGTTCGTGACGCTCCACGACTCCTGGTCGACGGGGTCGAGCATCATGCCGCAGAAGAAGAACCCCGACATCGCCGAGCTGGCCCGGGGCAAGGCCGGCCGGGTGATCGGCAACCTCTCCGGGCTGCTGGCCACCCTCAAGGCGCTGCCGCTGGCCTACAACCGCGACCTGCAGGAGGACAAGGAGCCGGTCTTCGACTCCGTCGACACCCTCGAGGTCCTGCTCCCGGCGTTCTCCGGCATGGTCGCGACGCTGGTCTTCGACCGCGAGCGCCTCGCCGAGCTGGCCCCGCAGGGGTTCTCGCTGGCCACGGACGTCGCCGAGTGGCTGGTCCGCCAGAACGTCCCGTTCCGCATCGCCCACGAGCTCGCCGGTGCGTGCGTCCGTCGCTGCGAGGAGCTCGGCATCGAGCTCGCCGACCTGAGTGACGAGCAGTTCGCCGCGATCGACGAGCAGCTGACCCCCGCGGTCCGTGAGGTCCTCACGGTCGAGGGCTCGGTCGCCTCCCGCTCCGGCCGGGGCGGCACCGCACCGGTGCGGGTGCGCGAGCAGCTCGACGAGGTCGTCGCCACGGCGGCGCAGCACCGTGGCCGCCTCGGCTGACCTCGCCACCCTGCTCGCGGGGCCGGCCGAGACGGTCGCCCCGCGACTGCTGGGCGCACACGTCGAGCACGCCGGCGTCGTCGTCCGGCTCACGGAGGTCGAGGCGTACGCCGGCGGGTCCGACCCCGGCTCGCACGCCTTCCGCGGCCAGACCCGCCGCAACGCGGTGATGTTCGGCCCGGCCGGTCGTCTCTACTGCTACTTCACCTACGGGATGCACGTGTGCTGCAACGTGGTGACCGGGCCCGAGGGCGAGGCGAGCGCCGTGCTGCTGCGAGCGGGCGAGGTGGTGGCCGGCGTCGAGACGGCGCGGGCCCGCCGCCCCGGCTCGTCCGACCGGGACCTGGCGCGCGGCCCGGCGCGGCTGTGCCGGGCGCTGGCGATCGACCTGTCGCACGACGGGACGGACCTGGCCGCGGGACCGGTGCGGTTGCGCCTCCGGGACCCGCTGACCCAGGTGTCGACGGGCCCGCGCGTGGGTCTGCGCGGGGCCCCGGACCGCCCCTGGCGGTACTGGCTCACGGGGGAGCGGAGCGTGTCGGCGTACCGCCCGGCCAAGCCACGCTGAGCCCCGCAGTCGCCCGTCGAGCACCCCGATTTTGCATGCCTGCAACCCAGGTGTAATGTTCCATCTCGCCGCGGCAAGCGGTTCTCACTCGGGCCGAGAGGCCAAACGAAGTGGGTCTTGCATGCCCAGGCTAGAGACTTGAACCGCGTCAGACACCAAGTTGACGAGGCCGGCGCAAACCGGTAAGTTTCTGCAGGCTGCCCCGGGGCGGCTCGAAAGAGTGAATCCCGGGTGCGTCTGATTCTTGAGAACTCAACAGTGTGTCATAGTCGACGAATTAGTTTGTTATGCCCCGTCGACTGGGATCTGAGCCCTTTTGGGGGTGACGGTTTCGGTTGATGGTTTCTTTGGTAAGACAATGATTCTGGCAATTATGTCAGTTTCGTCTTGTCAGGCATCTCTTTTTCCCATCTCATGCGGCAACGTGTAGGTGGGTGTTGTTTTCAACGGAGAGTTTGATCCTGGCTCAGGACGAACGCTGGCGGCGTGCTTAACACATGCAAGTCGAGCGGTAAGGCCCCTTCGGGGGTACACGAGCGGCGAACGGGTGAGTAACACGTGAGTAATCTGCCCCTCACTTTGGGATAAGCCTCGGAAACGGGGTCTAATACCGAATACGACCACTTCGGGCATCCGATGGTGGTGGAAAGTTTTTCGGTGGGGGATGTGCTCGCGGCCTATCAGCTTGTTGGTGGGGTAATGGCCTACCAAGGCTTCGACGGGTAGCCGGCCTGAGAGGGTGACCGGCCACACTGGGACTGAGACACGGCCCAGACTCCTACGGGAGGCAGCAGTGGGGAATATTGGACAATGGGCGGAAGCCTGATCCAGCAACGCCGCGTGAGGGATGACGGCCTTCGGGTTGTAAACCTCTTTCAGCGGGGACGAAGCGAAAGTGACGGTACCCGCAGAAGAAGCACCGGCCAACTACGTGCCAGCAGCCGCGGTAATACGTAGGGTGCGAGCGTTGTCCGGAATTATTGGGCGTAAAGGGCTCGTAGGCGGTTTGTCACGTCGGGAGTGAAAACACCGGGCTTAACTCGGTGCTTGCTTTCGATACGGGCAGACTAGAGGTATTCAGGGGAGAACGGAATTCCTGGTGTAGCGGTGAAATGCGCAGATATCAGGAGGAACACCGGTGGCGAAGGCGGTTCTCTGGGAATATCCTGACGCTGAGGAGCGAAAGTGTGGGGAGCGAACAGGATTAGATACCCTGGTAGTCCACACCGTAAACGTTGGGCGCTAGGTGTGGGGTCCATTCCACGGATTCCGTGCCGCAGCTAACGCATTAAGCGCCCCGCCTGGGGAGTACGGCCGCAAGGCTAAAACTCAAAGGAATTGACGGGGGCCCGCACAAGCGGCGGAGCATGCGGATTAATTCGATGCAACGCGAAGAACCTTACCTGGGTTTGACATACACCGGAAAGCGCTAGAGATAGTGCCCCTTTTAGTCGGTGTACAGGTGGTGCATGGCTGTCGTCAGCTCGTGTCGTGAGATGTTGGGTTAAGTCCCGCAACGAGCGCAACCCTCGTCCTATGTTGCCAGCAAGCCTTCGGGTGTTGGGGACTCATAGGAGACTGCCGGGGTCAACTCGGAGGAAGGTGGGGATGACGTCAAGTCATCATGCCCCTTATGTCCAGGGCTTCACGCATGCTACAATGGCCGGTACAAAGGGCTGCGATCCCGTGAGGGGGAGCGAATCCCAAAAAGCCGGTCTCAGTTCGGATTGGGGTCTGCAACTCGACCCCATGAAGTCGGAGTCGCTAGTAATCGCAGATCAGCAACGCTGCGGTGAATACGTTCCCGGGCCTTGTACACACCGCCCGTCACGTCACGAAAGTCGGCAACACCCGAAGCCGGTGGCCTAACCCCTTGTGGGAGGGAGCCGTCGAAGGTGGGGCTGGCGATTGGGACGAAGTCGTAACAAGGTAGCCGTACCGGAAGGTGCGGCTGGATCACCTCCTTTCTAAGGAGTCAGTGGCCATGAGTCTGTCCCCAATCACGGGTACAGCGATGGTGCTACTCACTAGTGGAATCGTCGATGAAAGACCGTGCCGGTAGCTTCGGTGCTCCTCAGTACAACCCCCTTTACGAGTGATCGTGGGGGGGGTGTGGAACCTGGAGTCCGAGACACCAGCACGGCCCTGACACACTGTTGAGCTTTGAGGAATCAGGCAACTGAACCTCTTGGCTTCCTTTCTCTGGTCACGCCCGGTTGGGTGTGGGTGGGGGTTGGTGAGCGTGTGTGTTTGTTAATTGGATAGTGGACGCGAGCATCTTGCGGCGGTGTTGATTGCATCGTCGCAGATATGACGACTCTGCCTTGTGTGTTGAGGTGGGGTTGTTTCTGATCTTTGTAGTTCTTGTTGAGTGTTTGTGAGACAAGCTATGAAGGGCACATGGTGGATGCCTTGGCATCAAGAGCCGATGAAGGACGTAGGAGCCTGCGATAAGCCCTGGGGAGTTGGCAACCGAGCTGTGATCCGGGGGTGTCCGAATGGGGGAACCCAGCTGGAGTCATGTCCAGTTACCCGCGCCTGAATATATAGGGTGTGTGGAGGGAACGTGGGGAAGTGAAACATCTCAGTACCCACAGGAAGAGAAAACAAAAGTGATTCCGAGAGTAGTGGCGAGCGAAATCGGATGAGGCTAAACCATGCACGTGTGATACCCGGCAGGGGTTGCGTGTGTGGGGTTGTGGGACCGCTCTGATTCGTCTGCCGACGTTTCGGACAGTAAGAAAACTATCGTGAAGTGGAAGTCGGTTGGAAAGCCGCGCCGTAGAGGGTGATAGCCCCGTATGTGTAAGCGATGGTCTGTCGAGCGGGATCCCAAGTAACACGGAACTCCTGAAATTCCGTGTGAATCTGGCAGGACCACCTGTTAAGCCTAAATACTCCTTGATGACCGATAGCGGACAAGTACCGTGAGGGAAAGGTGAAAAGTACCCCTGGCGGGGAGTGAAATAGTACCTGAAACCATGTGCCTACAATCCGTCGGAGCGATCCCTTGTGGGTTGTGACGGCGTGCCTTTTGAAGAATGAGCCTGCGAGTTAGCGTTGTGTTGCGAGGTTAACCCGTGTGGGGTAGCCGTAGCGAAAGCGAGTCTGAATAGGGCGACGCAGTAGCACGATCTAGACCCGAAGCGAAGTGATCTATCCATGGGCAGGTTGAAGCGCGGGTAAGACCGCGTGGAGGACCGAACCCACTTAGGTTGAAAACTGAGGGGATGACCTGTGGATAGGGGTGAAAGGCCAATCAAACTTCGTGATAGCTGGTTCTCCCCGAAATGCATTTAGGTGCAGCGTCGCGTGTTTCTTGCCGGAGGTAGAGCACTGGATAGCTAATGGGCCCTACAAGGTTACTGACGTTAGCCAAACTCCGAATGCCGGTAAGTGAGAGCGCGGCAGTGAGACTGCGGGGGATAAGCTCCGTAGTCGAGAGGGAAACAGCCCAGACCATCAGCTAAGGCCCCTAAGCGGTGACTAAGTGGAAAAGGATGTGGAGTCGCAGTGACAACCAGGAGGTTGGCTTGGAAGCAGCCACCCTTGAAAGAGTGCGTAATAGCTCACTGGTCAAGTGATTCCGCGCCGACAATGTAGCGGGGCTCAAGTCATCCGCCGAAGCTATGGCATTCACATATTAACTCTAGCCTTCGTGGTTCAGGGGTGTGGATGGGTAGGGGAGCGTCGTGTCGCGAGTGAAGCTGCGGAGTGATCCAGTGGTGGACGCGACACGAGTGAGAATGCAGGCATGAGTAGCGAATCAAGTGTGAGAAACACTTGCGCCGAATGATCAAGGGTTCCAGGGTCAAGCTAATCTGCCCTGGGTAAGTCGGGACCTAAGGCGAGGCCGACAGGCGTAGTCGATGGACAACGGGTTGATATTCCCGTACCGGCAAAGTAGCGCCCATGACGAACCTGGTGATGCTAACCGCCCGAAGCCATGAGTATCGATCCCTTCGGGGTGAGAGCTTGTGGGGGAGCGCGGGACCCGAGCTGGTAGTAGTCAAGCGATGGGGTGACGCAGGAAGGTAGCCCAGCCACAGCGATGGTTGTCTGTGGGTAAGTGCGTAGGGTGTCATCTAGGTAAATCCGGATGGCTGACTTTGATGTCGTACCTGAGACACGATACGGAGCCGTTTGGCGAAGTGGGTGATCCTATGCTGTCGAGAAAAACCTCTAGCGAGCTATGCGCCGCCCGTACCCCAAACCGACTCAGGTGATCAGGTAGAGAATACTAAGGCGATCGAGCGAACCATGGTTAAGGAACTCGGCAAAATGCCCCCGTAACTTCGGGAGAAGGGGGGCCGGATCCGTGAACCGCCTTGCGCGGGGACGCGGTGATGGCCGCAGAGACCAGGCCCAAGCGACTGTTTACTAAAAACACAGGTCCGTGCGAAGTTGTAAGACGATGTATACGGACTGACTCCTGCCCGGTGCTGGAAGGTTAAGAGGACCTGTTAGGTAGCAATACCGAAGCGGAGAATTTAAGCCCCAGTAAACGGCGGTGGTAACTATAACCATCCTAAGGTAGCGAAATTCCTTGTCGGGTAAGTTCCGACCTGCACGAATGGAGTAACGACTTGGGCGCTGTCTCAACCATGGACTCGGCGAAATTGCACTACGAGTAAAGATGCTCGTTACGCGCGGCAGGACGGAAAGACCCCGGGACCTTTACTATAGTTTGGTATTGGTGTTTGGTTCGGCTTGTGTAGGATAGGTGGGAGACTTTGAAGCATCGACGCCAGTTGGTGTGGAGTCAACGTTGAAATACCACTCTGGTCGTACTAGATGTCTAACCTAGGTCCGTAATCCGGATCAGGGACAGTGCCTGATGGGTAGTTTAACTGGGGCGGTTGCCTCCTAAAATGTAACGGAGGCGCTCAAAGGTTCCCTCAGCCTGGTTGGCAATCAGGTGTTGAGTGTAAGTGCACAAGGGAGCTTGACTGTGAGACAGACATGTCGAGCAGGGACGAAAGTCGGAACTAGTGATCCGGCGTCGGCATGTGGAAGCGACGTCGCTCAACGGATAAAAGGTACCCCGGGGATAACAGGCTGATCTTCCCCAAGAGTCCATATCGACGGGATGGTTTGGCACCTCGATGTCGGCTCGTCGCATCCTGGGGCTGGAGTAGGTCCCAAGGGTTGGGCTGTTCGCCCATTAAAGCGGCACGCGAGCTGGGTTTAGAACGTCGTGAGACAGTTCGGTCCCTATCCGCCGCGCGCGCAGGAAACTTGAGAAAGGCTGTCCCTAGTACGAGAGGACCGGGATGGACGAACCTCTGGTGTGCCAGTTGTCCCGCCAGGGGCACGGCTGGTTAGCTACGTTCGGAAGTGATAACCGCTGAATGCATCTAAGCGGGAAGCATGTTTCAAGATGAGGTTTCCCACCCGCTAGACGGGGTAAGGCCCCCAGCAGAACACTGGGTTGATAGGCCGGAGGTGTACAGCAGTAATGCCTAGCCGACCGGTACTAATAGGCCGAGGGCTTGTCTTACAATCACTTTGCTAGACCTACAACGATCCGCGCATGTTCGCGTCCACGAATCCAGTTACCACCAACATCCGTGTTGGTGGACGACTACAACGAGCTTGGCTCCATCTCCCACCACGTGTGGTCGAGATGGTGTCGCTAGAGTTACGGCGGCCATAGCGAAAGGGAAACACCCGGTCCCATCCCGAACCCGGAAGTTAAGCCTTTCAGCGCCGATGGTACTGCAACCGAGAGGCTGTGGGAGAGTAGGACGCCGCCGGACAACCTTTAACAATCAGGGCCATTCCTTCTGGAATGGCCCTGATTGCATTTCCCCTGGTTCGTCGCGCCGGTTGCGGCCAGGTGTCGTCCACATCGGTTGCCCCGACCCCGGTTTCCACAGGCATCGCCCGGGTGGACGAGGGCTGTCGGTCGTGCGCGGGAGCGTTGCCGTCGGAGGTGATGTGCGATGGTCGCGCAGACGACGCCGGAAGAGCCGATCAACCAGGTCAGGTTGGTGGGCCGGATCTCCCGTGATCCTGAGCAACGTGAGCTGCCGAGCGGTGACACCCTCTGGACCTTCCGCCTGGTGGTGGGCCGGACGGGGGAGCGTGCCGCGTCGCGTCAGACCGTGGACGTGCTCGACTGCGCGGTGTGGGGCGGTCGGGTGCAACGCTCGGTCGCGGGCTGGAGCTCGGGTGACGTCGTCGAGCTGGGTGGCTCCGTGCGGCGCCGCTTCTTCCGCGGTGCGGCCGGATCGGCGTCGCGGGTCGAGGTGGAGGTGACCAGTGGCCGGCTCATCCGTCGCGCAGCGAGCGGATGAGCACCCCGAGGCTCGGTTTCGGCTGGAACGAGGTGGCCTTCTCGGGAAGCAGCCGTCCGTTGGCGACGATCCGCAGGACCTGGTCGACGTCGGGCGCGGGAAGGAGGATCGCCAGGTCGGTGTCGGGACTGGCGAGGCCGAGAGTCTCCTCCGCCGCGTGGTGGTGGCTGATGCTGCGGGGACCACGAGGCAGGGCCGGGACGATGATGTCGTGGAGCGACTCGACCGCGGTCCGGTCGGTGGCGACGTCGAGGGTGAGGGTGGCCCAACTGGCGCCGTCCGTGGCCACCATGGTGTTCCGACGCAGCGCGGCGACCGCCTGTTCGGGTGGTGCGGGTGCGAAGCGTGCGCCGACGAGCGCGGCCGCGCGTTCCAGGTCCTCCAGGCGCACGCCCGTGAGGACCCGGTGGATCGCGCCGAGGAAGAGAGGAGTGTCGTCGTGGTCGACGATCATCGCCAGCCCGTGGTCGGCTGCGCCCCCGGGACGTCGTTGCTGGAGTCGGAGATAGGCGGCATAGCGGTGATGACCGTCGGCGATCAGGGTCCGGGTGCCGGCGACCGCCTCCTGGATCGCCGCCGTCTCCGCCGGGTCACGGAGCGCCCAGACCCGGTGTCGTTGGTCGGCGCGGTCGGTGAAGGCATGGTCGGGCGGGCCGCTGCGCAGCCGGTCGAGCACTGCCCTGGCTGCCGGTGCAGCCCGGTGGACGAGCAGGATCGGCGCCGGGTTCAGGGCCATCTCGGCCATCCGGTCCGCGAGGTCGTCGGCCTGGGCCGGGTGGATGCCCTCGTGCGGAAGCACCACGGCGTCCTCGATCCGCGTCGCTCGGTGCGAGATGTCCAGCAACCCGACGAGGCCGCGGACGGTCAGACCACCGGCCGTGTACTCGTGCAGGTAGAGCGCCGGCTGGCTGTCGTGGTGCATCTGGCCCCGGGCCTGCCAGCGCGAGAGCCGGGATGCCACCGAGGCATAGGGGCGTGCGAAAGCACGTGCCGAGGCCGGGTCGCCGATCCGGGACGGAGCGAGCATCAGGGCGCGGAACGGCGTCATCCGCAGCGGTCCCGCCACGTAGGGAGGCGTGACCACGGCGCTCGAGTCCATCGTCGCATCGTAGGCTGCGGCCTCAACACCATCGCCAAGGAGGCTGCATGCTCGGGTCGTCGGACGTCCCACTCGCGGAGCACTACGACCTGGCGATGCTGGACCTCGACGGAGTGGTCTACGTCAGCGGCGACGCGGTGCCGGGCGCCCCCGAGCACCTCGAGGTGGCACGGGGCGCCGGGATGCGGCTGGCCTTCATCACCAACAACGCCGCCCGAGCTCCGGAGCTGGTGGCCGCGCACCTGGTCGAGCTGGGGGTCGAGGCGGCCACGCACGACGTGGTGACCTCGGCCCAGGCGGCGGCGCGCGTCCTCGTCGAACGCCATGGCGTCGGCGCCCGGGTGGTGCTGCTCGGATCTGCTGGACTTCGTGCCGCGCTCTCCGCCGAGGGCCTGGTGCCCGTCGGTGTCGACGACGAGGCGGTGGCGGTGGCGACCGGGTACGGCCCAGACGTCCTGTGGCGCGACATCATGCGGGTCGCGGTCCGGATCCGAGACGGCTTGGCGTGGGTCGCGAGCAATCGCGACTACACGATCCCGACGGCGTACGGCGTCGCGCCCGGCCACGGCGTCCTGGTGGAGACCCTGGAGCGCTTCAGTGGCGTCACCCCCACGACCGCAGGCAAGCCGGAGCGTCCGCTGCTCGACGAGACGATCCGTCGGGTCGGTGGCCGGCGGCCGCTGATGGTGGGCGACCGCCTCGACACCGACATCGAAGGCGCCCGGCGCGTCGGCGTCGACTCGCTGCTGGTGCTGACCGGAGTGACCGGTCTCGCCGAGCTGGTGGCGGCCCGGCCCGAGGAGCGGCCGACGTACGTCGCTCCGGACCTCGGCGGCCTGGCCGAGGCCTGCGGCGCCCCCGAGATCGTCGACGGTGAGGTGCGGCTCGCCGGTTGGGCAGCTCGGATCGACGGCGGTCGGCCGACCGTCGTCGGGCAGGGGAGTACGGCGGACTGGTGGCGGGTGGTCGCGGTGGCGAGCTGGGCACACCTCGACGACGTCGGAGCGCCGGTCGACACCGCCGACCTGGTGCCGCCCGAGACCTCGGACCCGGCTCCTGCCGGGTAGCCTCGGCCCCATGAGCGAGGACGCCGACTTCGGACCCGAGACCTCCGAGCCGGTGCGCACCGGCGTCGCGCGGGTCGACGCCGTGATCGAGGCGGTCGAGCAGCTCGAGGAGCGTCCGATCGAGGAGCACGTCGGGGTGTTCGAGACCGCGCACGAGGAGCTGCGGCGGGCGCTCGAGGCCCAGCCGGACGCCGACTCCGCCGAATCCGCCTGAGGGCGGGACTGCCATGCCACCACGTCGCCTCCGACTCGACGCCGAGCTGGTCCGCCGAGGACTGGCCCGGTCGCG
Organism: Nocardioides sp. W7; assembly: GCF_022919075.1. Taxonomy (NCBI): domain Bacteria; kingdom Bacillati; phylum Actinomycetota; class Actinomycetes; order Propionibacteriales; family Nocardioidaceae; genus Nocardioides; species Nocardioides sp. W7. The sequence goes on from NZ_CP095078.1 coordinate 3,235,760, forward strand.
CGAGCACGCCAGCGAGCTGATCGCGGCCAAGCGGGTCAAGGTGCAGGGCGCGATGGCCACCAAGCCCGCCACCGGGGTCACGACGGACGTCGCGATCGTGGTCGCCGAGGACCCCGACCGCCCCGACTACGTCTCGAGAGGCGGCCACAAGCTGGCCGGCGCGCTGGCCGCGTTCGTCCCGCTCGGCCTGGTGGTGGAGGGTCGGCGCAGCCTGGACGCCGGAGCCTCGACCGGGGGCTTCACCGACGTGCTGCTGCGGCACGGCGCGACGCAGGTGGTGGCGGTCGACGTCGGGTACGGCCAGCTCGCCTGGCGGCTCCAGCAGGACGAGCGGGTCGACGTGCACGACCGGGTGAACGTCCGGGAGCTGACCCCCGACCGGGTCGGAGGCCCCGTCGACCTCGTCGTCGGCGACCTCTCCTTCATCTCGCTGCAGCTCGTCCTCGAGGCGCTGGTGGGCGTCACGGCCGACGACGGCGACCTCGTGCTGATGGTCAAGCCCCAGTTCGAGGTGGGCAAGGAGCGCGTCGGCAAGGGCGGCGTCGTCCGCGACTCCGGGCTGCGCGCGGAGGCGGTCATCACGGTGGCCGACGCCGCCGGACGTCGCGGCTGGGGCGCGCGAGCCGTCACGGTGAGCCCCCTTCCGGGACCATCGGGCAACGTGGAGTTCTTCCTGTGGCTGCGTCGCGGTCCGGCGACGGTGACCGCGGACGACATCCACAGCACGGTGCGGGCTGCGGCGTCCCTGGGGGTGGCGGGTGAGAAGGTGGACCCATGACCGGCCAAAGACGCGTGCTGATGCTGACCCACACGGGTCGCGACGAGGCTCGCGACGTCGCCCTGGCCTTCTGCAAGGCACTCACCGGCCACGGGATCGTGGTCCGGCTGATCGAGTCGGAGGCGCGTGACCTGGGCCTGGACCCGTCGGCGTACGACCCGACGATCGAGCTCACCGCGGCCGAGGCCGGTGCCAGCGAGGGGTGCGAGCTGGCGCTGGTGATCGGCGGCGACGGCACCATCCTGCGAGCGGCGGAGATCACCCACGCCGCCGGGACCCCGGTGCTGGGCGTCAACCTCGGGCACGTGGGCTTCCTGGCGGAGGCGGAGTACGACCACGTCGAGTCCACGATCGACGCGATCGTGCAGCGTCGTTACACCGCCGAGGACCGGATGACCCTCGACGTCCAGGTGTTCCGCGACGGCGAGCGGGTCTTCCAGACCTTCGCCGTCAACGAGGCCAGCGTCGAGAAGGCCGCCCGCGAGCGGATGCTCGAAGTGGTCGTCGAGGTCGACGGCCGCCCGTTGTCGCGCTGGGGCTGCGACGGCGTGGTCTGTGCTACGCCGACCGGCTCGACGGCGTACAACTTCAGTGCCGGGGGCCCGATCGTCTGGCCCGAGGTGGAGGCGCTGCTGATGGTGCCGATCAGCGCCCACGCGCTCTTCGCGCGCCCGATGGTCGTGGCGCCCACCTCGGTGCTCGCCGTCGAGCTCCTCCCGCGCACCGACGGCGCCGGGGTGCTGTGGTGCGACGGCCGGCGCGCCGTCGACCTGCCCCCGGGTGCCCGGATCGAGGTCCGACGGGGCGAGATCCCGGTCCGCCTGGTGCGCCTGCACGAGGCTCCGTTCACCGATCGGCTGGTGGCCAAGTTCGGCCTGCCGGTCCAGGGGTGGCGCGGCTCGGCCGAGCGCCGGCGTCGCCCGGACCCGCGCGAGGCCCCCGATGCTTGAGGAGATCCGGATCGGATCGCTCGGCGTCATCGAGGCCTCGACGCTGGAGCTCGGACCGGGTCTGACGGTCATCACCGGTGAGACCGGTGCCGGCAAGACCATGATCGTGACCGCCCTGGGCCTGCTCCTCGGTGGACGCGCCGATTCGGGTGCCGTGCGGTCCGGGGCCAGGACCGCACGGGTCGAGGGTGTCGTGCACGCGGCGTCGCTACCGACGTTCGCGGCCGCCGTCGAGGACGCCGGCGGCGAGATCGAGGACGACCGGGTCGTGCTGGCCCGCAACGTGTCCGCCGAGGGCCGTTCGCGCGCCTTCGTCGGTGGTGCGACGGTGCCGGTCTCGACGCTCTCCAGCATCGCCGAGCCGCTGGTGGCCGTGCACGGGCAGTCCGACCAGCACCGGCTGCTCCAGGCCCGGGCCCAGCGCGAGGCGCTGGACCGCTTCGGCGGCGGGGCGCTGGCGGCCCTGACCACCACCTACGCCGACCTGCACGCGCGTCTCGACGCCACCGAGCGCGAGCTCGAGGACGTGGTCGCGTCCGCGCGCGACCGGGCCCGGGAGGCCGACCTGCTGCGGTTCGGTCTCGGGGAGATCGAGGCCGTCGACCCCGAGCCGGGGGAGGACGCCACCCTGGCCACCGAGGAGGCCCGCCTGGGCTTCGCCGACACCCTGCGCAACGCCGCCGAGCAGGCTCGCGAGGCGCTCTCCAGCGAGCAGGGGTCCCCGGACGCGCTCGCGACCACGTCGGCCGCCCGCGGGCTGCTCGACGGCGTGCGCGAGCATGACCCCGAGGCGGGGGAACTGGCGGACCGGCTGGCCGAGGTCACCTATCTGCTCTCCGACGTCGCCGCCGACGTCGCGTCGTACGCCTCCCGGGTCGACACCGATCCCGCCCGGCTTGCCACCGTCTCGGAGCGCCGGGCCGCGCTGACCGCGCTGACCCGGAAGTACGGCGACACCATCGACGAGGTGCTCGCGTGGGCGAAGCAGTCGTCCCTGCGGCTGCTCGAGCTCGACGGGACCGACGATCGGATCCTCGAGCTCCAGGCCCAGCAGCAGGCGCTGCGCGACGAGCTGGCCGAGGCCGCCGCGGCCCTGTCGACGGCGCGCACCGAGGCCGCGGGCCGGCTCGCCGACGCGGTGACGACCGAGCTCGCCCTGCTGGCCATGCCGCACGCCCGACTGACGATCGACGTCCGCCAGCACGAGGTGCCCGCCCCCGACGGCGTCACCCGCGGAGCGCCACTGCGGATCGGCAAGCGCTGGCTGCGTTTCGTGGCGTCCGGCATCGACGAGGTGGAGCTGCTGCTGGCCGCCAACACCGGCTCCGAGCCGCGTCCGCTGCACAAGGGCGCGTCCGGGGGCGAGCTCTCGCGGGTCATGCTCGCGCTGGAGGTGGCCCTGGCCGGGACCAGCCCGGTGCCGACGTTCGTGTTCGACGAGGTCGACGCGGGGGTCGGCGGCGCGGCCGCGGTGGAGATCGGGCGCCGGCTGGCCCAGCTGGCCCGGACCGCGCAGGTGCTCGTGGTCACCCACCTGCCCCAGGTCGCGGCGTACGCCGACCGCCACGTGGTCGTCGAGAAGTCCAGCGACGGCTCGGTCACCAGCTCTGGCCTCACCGTGCTCGACGACGCCCAGCGGGTCAGCGAGCTGTCCCGGATGATGGCGGGCCTGGCCGACTCCGACACCGCTCTGGCGCACGCCCGCGAGCTGCTCGAGGTCGCAGGCCCGGCACGCGCCCTCGGCTGACCGGGTCCGCCGGCGTGACCTGGCCCACGCCGACGCGCCCGGCTGGGCGGGGTGCTCCGAGGGGCCCGGCCGGTTTGTGACACTGGTCGGGCCATGAGACTCACCTCCCGTCAACGCCACCCGACCGACCTGCCCGGGGTGGTCGGGACGGTCCGCGTCGGCCGCCGAGCCGACACCCTCGCCACCCGGCTGCGCCCCGGTGACATCGCCGTCGTCGACCACACCGACCTCGACCGGGTCAGCGCCCGGGCCCTGATCGATGCCGGGGCGACGATGGTCGTCAACGCGCAGCCGATGATCTCCGGCCGGTTCCCCAACCTCGGTCCGGAGGTGCTCGCACGAGCCGAGGTCACGATGATCGACGGGATCGGCGCCGACGCGTTCGCGGCCATCTCCGACGGCCGAGAGGTCCGCGTGCACGAGGGACGCGTCCTCGTCGAGGAGGTCGAGCTCGCGTCCGGTCGCGAGGTCGACCTCGCCACGATCGAGGCCGAGCTGGAGGCCGCGCGGACCGGGCTCGTCACCCAGCTGGAGTCGTTGACCCGGACCAGCACCGAGTTCCTCCGCCGCGAGCAGGACCTGCTGCTGCACGGCAAGGGACTGCCGCAGACGGTCACCCGGTTCGCCGACCGCTCGGCGGTCGTGGTCGTCGGCGGTCCGGAGCACGAGGCCGAGCTGAAGGCGATCCGGCCGTACCTCAAGGAGCAGGAGCCGGTCCTGGTGGCCGTCGGCCGGGTCGCCGACGAGCTGCGCGCACGCGGCTACCGGCCCGACGTCGTGGTCCTGGATGCCGACGACGAGACCGACCGCCCGAGCGCGGCCGCTCTCAAGGCCGCCCGTGACGTCGTCGTCCGGTGCAGCCCAGGCCGTCCGTCGGGGGCGGAGGGGCTGGAGCGGATGGGTGTTCGCCCGCTGGTCTTCGAGACCACGGCGACCGCCGAGGACGCCGCGCTGCTGGTCGCCGACGCCGGCGACGCCAAGGTGGTGATCGGCGTCGGCCTGCACGCCAGTCTCGAGGAGTTCCTCGACCGCCAGCGCGGCGGCCTCGCGAGCACCTACCTCACCCGGCTGCGTCTCGGATCGCGGCTCGTCGACGCGGCCGCCGTACCCCGGCTGTACTCCGGGCGAGTGCGCCCGCACCACCTGCTCCTCGTGATGCTGGCCGGGTTCGTCGCCCTGGCCGCGTCCGTGTCCGTCACCCCCGTCGGTCAGGACTGGTTCGACCAGCTGGCCGACCTCTTGCCACTCCTTTAGGACTCAGCTCTGTGATCACCTACCGCCACCACATCGCCTCTCTCGTCGCTGTCTTCCTCGCCCTCGCCGTCGGGGTGGTGCTCGGGGGCGGTCCGCTCAGCGAGCTCGGTCGGGAGGAGGCCGGTGCGACGGCGCCCGCGTCCGAGCAGGAGCTGGCCGCGGCCTCCCGGGCAGCGGCGTTCGGCGACGACTTCGCAGCCAAGAGCGCGGCGACCCTCTACGCCGGCCGGTTGCGCGACCACCCGACGGCGGTGCTGACGATGCCCGGCGTCGACGAGGACGACGTGGCGGCACTGACCGCCCAGGTCGCGGCGGCCGGCGGCACCGTGGCCGGGAGGTACGACGTCCGCGAGTCCCTGCTCGACCCCGGGGAGCGCAGCCTGGTCGACTCGCTGGGCAGCCAGCTGATGACGCAGCTGCCGAAGGGCTCGATCGACCTCGAGGCGCCGACGTACGTCCGGGCCGGCCAGCTGCTGGGCGTCGCCGCGGCCACGACGGCCGAGGCGGGTGCCCCCGCGGATGCCGACACGACGGCGGTGCGCGAGAGCCTCGCGGCCGGGGAGCTGCTCACCACCGTGGACGACGGTGCCGCCAAGGCGCCGCTGGTGCTGGTGGTGCTCGGCGACGAGGTCGACCCCGACATCCTGTCCGGGCTGCTGTCCGGCCTGGTCAAGACGTCCGCGGGTGTGGTCGTCGCGGGCGACGGCGACACCGGCCGGCCGGGCGGGAGCCTCGCCCTGCTGCGCTCCGAGCCCGTCGGCGAGGAGCTCGCCAGCGTGGACGGGGCCGACACGGCCCTCGGCCAGGCGACCGTCGTGCTCGCCCTGATCCGGCAGCTGGCCGGCACCGGAGGAGCCTTCGGGGCGTCGGGCGCGGAGGGCGCCGTACCCCTGGCCTGACCGGGTCGGTCTCGCGGATCGGCGGGGCGCCAGGATCGCTCTCGGAGCGTCGGATGCGGCAGGTGCCGTCCTCTCGGATAGCATGGAGTTCCGTGAAGCCAGGCGCCCCCACCAAGCACATCTTCGTCACCGGAGGCGTTGCCTCCTCTCTCGGCAAGGGGCTCACGGCGTCCAGCCTGGGCCGCCTGCTGCGCTCGCGTGGTCTGAGGGTGACCATGCAGAAGCTAGACCCCTATCTGAACGTCGATCCCGGGACGATGAACCCGTTCCAGCACGGCGAGGTCTTCGTGACCAACGACGGGGCCGAGACCGATCTCGACATCGGTCACTACGAGCGGTTCCTGGACACCGACCTCAACCAGATCGCCAACGTCACCACGGGGCAGGTCTACTCCAGCGTGATCGCCAAGGAGCGCCGCGGCGACTACCTCGGTGACACGGTGCAGGTGATCCCGCACATCACCAACGAGATCAAGGAGCGGGTCCGCGCGATGGCCGGCGACGGCGACGAGCGCGTGGACGTCGTGATCACCGAGGTCGGCGGCACGGTCGGCGACATCGAGTCGCTGCCGTTCCTCGAGGCCGCGCGCCAGGTCCGCCACGACGTCGGTCGCGACAACTGCTTCTTCATCCACGTCTCGCTGGTGCCCTACATCGGCCCCTCGGGCGAGCTGAAGACCAAGCCCACCCAGCACTCGGTGGCCGCGCTGCGGCAGGTCGGCATCCAGCCCGACGCGATCGTGTGCCGCGCCGACCGGGAGCTGCCGGACAGCATCAAGAGCAAGATCGCGCTGATGTGCGACGTCGACACCGAGGCCGTGATCACCTGCGCGGACGCGCCGTCGATCTACGACATCCCGAAGGTGCTGCACCGCGAGGGCCTGGACGCCTACGTCGTACGCCGCCTCGACCTGCCGTTCCGCGACGTCGACTGGACGCTGTGGGACGACCTGCTGCGGCGCGTCCACCACCCCAAGGAGGAGGTCACGGTCGCGCTGGTCGGCAAGTACATCGACCTGCCCGACGCCTACCTCTCGGTCGGTGAGGCGCTGCGTGCCGGCGGCTTCGCCAACGAGGCCAAGGTCAACATCCGGTGGATCCCCTCCGACGACTGCGCCACCCACGAGGGTGCGCACCGCAACCTGCACGACGTCGACGCGGTCTGCGTGCCCGGTGGCTTCGGCATCCGCGGCCTGGAGGGCAAGCTCGGCGCGCTGACCTACGCCCGCCACAACAAGATCCCGACGCTGGGCCTGTGCCTGGGGCTGCAGTCGATGGTGATCGAGTACGCCCGCAGCGAGCTCGGCCTGACCCAGGCCGGCTCCACCGAGTTCGACCCGGAGACCCCGGAGCCGGTCATCGCCACGATGGCCGAGCAGGTCGCCATCGTCGACGGGGCCGGCGACCTCGGCGGCACGATGCGGCTGGGGCTCTACCCGGCCGTCCTCAAGGAGGGCTCGATCGTGCGGGCGACGTACGGCGCCGCGCGCATCGAGGAGAGGCACCGGCACCGCTACGAGGTCAACAACGCCTACCGCGAGCAGCTCGAGAAGGCCGGCCTGGTCTTCTCCGGAACCTCGCCCGACAACAACCTGGTCGAGTTCGTCGAGCTGCCGCGCGAGGTGCACCCCTACTACGTCTCGACGCAGGCGCACCCGGAGCTGCGCTCGCGCCCGACCCGTCCGCACCCGCTCTTCGCCGGCCTGGTCAAGGCGGCGATCGAGCGGCAGCGCGAGCTGCGGTTCCCGATCGACGAGAGCGGCCTGCGGCGCGAGCCGGACCCCGAGGACTGAGACCCGGTCAGGCCGATCGGGCTCGCAGCATCCGCGCGAGCCGGTCGGCCCCCATCAGCAGCATCGAGCGGACCGGGGCCGGCACGTCGTCGGCTGCGGCTGCCGCGCGGGCCCGCGCGAGGACGGCGTCGTCGCCCACCGGCGGGTAGGTCATCCGGACCAGCGACATGGTCGCGAGCAGGCCACCGGGCGGCAGCTCGGCGACCTGGTCGAACCAACGGTGCGCCCAGGGCAGCAGCAGCTCGGCCTGACCCGGTCGCCACAACCTGCCGGCCACCTCGCGGACCGGGCCGCCCGCGGGGACGCTGCGCTCGTCCAGCAGCGCGGTCCAGGCCTCGACCTTCGCGGCCCCGACCGGCTGGGAGGCCCGGACCGCGAGCGCCCGGAAGCGGGCCTCCGGGTCCGGGTCGCGCTCCAGCAGCGCCGCGACATCGTCGTCGACCGGCTCACCCAGCTCCGCCCGCCGGGCGAGCAGCCGCCAGGCGAGGTCGGTGTCGTCGGCCGCGGCGGCGTCCAGCAGGTCGCGGTACGCCGGACCCGCGGCACTGCCCGCCAGCGTCCGCAGAGCGGAGACGCGGAGGCCTGGCCGCTCGGCGATCCGGGCCGCCACGTCGGCGAGCCGCGCCTGCTGCGCCGGCTGGTCGGCGGGCGGGAGCCAGCGCTCGACCAGGGCGAAGGTGCGGTCGAGGAACGGCTCGACGACCGAGGGCGAGTCCTCGCGCTCGAGGACGTCGAGCAGGCAGCCGGCGACCTCGCGAGCGGGTGCCTCGCCCTGGACGAGCAGGTCCCACGCGGCACCGACGGCCACGGCCCGGGCGAGCGCGTCCGGAAGCGCCCCGGCCGACGCGAGCAGGTTCCGGGTGGAGGCCGGGTCGGTGCGCGTCGCCGCATAGGTCAGGTCGCCGTCGTTGAGCAGCAGCAGGTCGGCGGCGGGCACCTCGACCGGCACCCGCTCGCCGGTGAGCTCCACGGGGACCGTGGCGAACCGCTCGAGCCGGTCGCCGGCCCAGCGGAAGCACCCGACGTCGACCCGGTGCGGCCGCGGCCGGCCGCCGTCGGGCGCGGTGCCCACCAGCGCGCCGTCGACCAGGGTGAGGGTGTCGGCACCGGCGCGGTCCAGCCAGTCGACGGTCCAGGCGTCCAGGTCACGCCCCGAGGCCTCGGCCACCGCGGCGACGAGATCGGCGAGCCGGGTGTTGCCCCAGGCGTGCCGGTCGAAGTAGGACTGCAGGCCCCGGGTGAAGGCCGGCTCGCCGACGTACTCCACAAGCTGGCGGAGCACCGCCTGGCCCTTGTAGTAGGTGATGCCGTCGAAGTTCGCCATCGCGTGGGCGACGTCCGGCACCTCGCTTCGGATGGCATGCGTCGCCGGGGTCATGTCCTCGTCGTAGGCGACCAGCTTCTCCGAGACCAGGAACGTCGCCCAGGCGTCGGAGAACTCCGTCGCGTCCGCCATCGCCCAGGTCGAGGCGAACGACGCGAAGGCCTCGTTGAGCCACAGGTCGTCCCACCAGCGCATCGTGACCAGGTCGCCGAACCACATGTGGGCCATCTCGTGCAGCACGAACGCCGCGACCCAGTAGCGGTCGTCGGGAGTCGGCTCCGAGCGCGGGAGGATGCCGTCGCCGTAGGTGACGCAGCCCCAGTTCTCCATCGCGCCGCCGAGGTTGGGCACGAAGACCTGGTCGTAGCGGGCCTGGGGGAACGGCGAGCCGAACCGGTCGCCGAAGAACGCGAGCCCCTGGGCGGTGATGGTGAACAGGTCCGCCGCGTCGCGCTCCAGCACCGGCCGGATCGACTGCCGGCAGTAGAGGCCGAGGTCGTAGCCGTCGCGCTGCTCCCGGATCTCGTGGAACGGCCCGGCGTCCACGACCACGACGTACGTCGACAGCGGCGGCGTGTCGGCGAACCGCCAGGTGCGGGCGCCGTCGTCGGTGCCGACGACCGAGTCGGGTGCGCTGCAGCTGGTGACCGTCCAGGACTCCGGCGCGTGGACGGTGAAGGCGTGCGGCGCCTTGAGGTCGGGCTGGTCGAAGCAGGCCCACAGGCGCCGCGCCTCGTCGGGCTCGAAGGAGGTCCACACGTAGACGAGGCCGTCGGTGTCGACGGTGCGCAGGATGCCCTGCCCGCTGGCCGTGTCGGGCTGGTCCATCGCGACGACCAGCACGTTCTGCGCCGCCAGGTCGGTCAGCGGGATCCGGCCCTCGGCGATCGTGGCCGGGTCGAGCGCGACCCCGTTCAGGGTGGCGCTGCGGACCTCGCCGACGGCGTCGACGAAGGTGCTCGCGCCGGGCCCGTGGCACTCGAAGGTGATCGTGGAGACCGAGGAGCACCGCTCCCCGTCGAGCAGGCCCCGTAGGTCCACCTCGAGGTCGTAGCGGTCGACGGTCAGGAGCGCGGCACGCTCCTCGGCCTCGGTGCGGGTCAGGCTGCGCTCGGTCACGCGCGCCACGGTAGCGTCCAGAACATGGCTGAGGAGCGCCCCGAGCTGCGCGACGTACCCGTGACCTGGCCGGTGGTCGAGAGCACCGACCTGCACCGCGACGGTTGGGTGATGGCGCTGCGCGCGGACTCGGTCCGTCGTACGCCGGAGGAGGAGCCGTTCACCCGGCTGGTCCTCGAGCACCCGGGCGCGGCCATCGTGCTGGCGCTCGACGAGCAGGAGCGGGTCTTCTGCCTGTGGCAGTACCGCCACCCCGCCGGGCGCCGTTTCGTGGAGCTGCCCGCCGGGCTGCTGGACGGGCACGCCGACGAGGAGCCGCTCGGGGTGGCCCGCCGCGAGCTGCGCGAGGAGGCACTGCTGGAGGCCGACGACTGGGTGCACCTCACCTCGGTGTGGCCCTCCCCGGGGATCCTGCAGGAGGTCCAGCACCTGTTCCTGGCCCGCGGACTGCGGGCAGTGGACCGCGGCGAGTTCGTGCTCCGGCACGAGGAGGCCGACATGGACACCGGCTGGGTGCCGTTCGAGGAACTGGTCGAGGCCGTCCTGGCGGGTCGGGTCGCCGACGCCCCGCTCGTGACGGCGATACTGATCGCGCAGGCGCGCGGGCTCGCAGGCGCCGGTCGTTCGACGAACAGAGGAGACGCGCGATGAAGATCGGCATCCCGAGGGAAGTCAAGAACCACGAGTACCGGGTCGCGATCACGCCCATCGGGGTGCACGAGCTGGTGGCGCACGGCCATGAGGTGTTCGTCCAGGCCGGTGCCGGTGTCGGCTCCTCCATCGGCGACGAGGAGTACGTCGCGGCCGGCGCGACGATCATCGGCGACGCCGACGAGACCTGGGGCGCCGCGGACCTGGTGCTGAAGGTCAAGGAGCCGGTCGCCGAGGAGTACCACCGGCTGCGCGAGGGGCTGCTGCTCTTCACCTACCTGCACCTGGCCGCCGACAAGCCCTTGACCGAGGAGCTGCTGGCCAAGAAGGTCACCGCCATCGCCTACGAGACGGTGCAGCTGCCCTCGGGCGGGCTGCCGCTGCTGTACCCGATGTCGGAGGTCGCCGGCTGCCTCGCCCCCCAGGTCGGGGCGTACTCGATGCTGAAGGCCCAGGGCGGTCGGGGTGTGCTGATGGGCGGGGTCGGTGGGGTCGCGAACGCCAAGGTCGTGATCATCGGCGCCGGGGTGTCCGGTCAGAACGCCGCGAACATCGCGCTCGGGATGGGCGCCGACGTGACCCTGCTCGACACCGATCTGGACAAGCTGCGGATGTCGTTCTGGCGCTACAACAACCAGGTCCACGGCCTGGCCTCGTCGCGGCTGGCGATCGAGCAGCACGTGACCGAGGCCGACATGGTGATCGGTGCGGTGCTGATCCCGGGTGCGGCGGCGCCGAAGCTGGTCTCCAACGACCTGGTCGCGGCGATGAAGCCGGGCTCGGTGCTGGTCGACATCGCCGTCGACCAGGGCGGCTGCTTCGAGGACACGCATCCCACGACGCACGCGGAGCCGACGTACCAGGTGCACGACTCGACGTTCTACTGCGTGGCCAACATGCCCGGGGCGGTGCCGAACACCTCGACGTACGCCCTGACCAACGCGACGCTGCCGTACGCCGTCGCGCTGGCCGACCAGGGCTGGGCCGCGGCGTGCGCCGCCGACGGTGCTCTCGCGCTGGGGCTGAACACGCACGCCGGGCAGCTGACCAACGACCCGGTCGGCGAGGCGGTCGGCATCCACGCCACCGATCTCGACTCGGTCGTGGCGGGGGCCCTTGCCTGACGTGGCGAGAGCCGTGCGCACCTACCTCGACCACCTCACGGTCGAGCGGGGGCTGGCGGCCAACACGCTCTCGTCGTACCGGCGCGACCTGCGGCGCTACCTGGAGTACCTCGACCAGGTCGGCATCGAGGAGCTCTCGGCGATCTCCGAGGCGACCGTGTCCTCGTTCCTGGTCCGGTTGCGGGAGGGCGACGCCGACCATCCGCCGCTGAGCTCGACCTCGGCCGCCCGGACGGTGGTGGCGGTGCGCGGGTTCCACAAGTTCGCGGTCGCCGACGGGCTCGCCGAGGTCGACCCGGCCGGCGCGGTGAAGCCGCCGACCCCGGCCAAGCGGCTGCCGAAGGCGCTGCCGCTCTCCGACGTCGAGGCGATCCTGGAGGCCGCGGGCTCGCCCGGTACGACGTTGGCGCTGCGGGACCGCGCGCTGCTGGAGATGCTGTACGGCACCGGCGCCCGGATCTCGGAGGCGGTGGGGCTGGACGTCGACGACCTGGACGTGGGCCGCACCGACGCCGACGTCGGCACCGTGCTGCTGCGCGGCAAGGGCAGCAAGGAGCGGATCGTGCCGGTCGGCTCGTACGCGCGGGAGGCCGTCGACGCCTACCTGGTCCGCGGGCGGCCCGAGCTGGTCGCGGCCTCGACGGGCGCGACCACCGGTGGCGCGCTCTTCCTGAACGCCCGGGGCGGCCGGCTCTCGCGCCAGTCCGCCTGGGCGGTGCTGCAGCGGGCCGCCGACCGGGCCGGCGTGACCCGTGACGTCTCGCCGCACACCCTGCGGCACTCCTTCGCCACGCACCTGCTCGACGGCGGCGCCGACGTACGCGTCGTCCAGGAGCTGCTCGGGCACGCCTCGGTCACCACCACGCAGGTCTACACGCTGGTCACGGTCGACAGCCTGCGCGAGGTCTTCGCGACCGCGCACCCGCGTGCGCGAGGATGAACGCCCTTCGCACGAGCGTGGCACGAGCTCGGGCGAAGCACGGGCGTCAGGTCGAGTAGCCGCGCGAGCGACGAAGGAGCTCGCGACCGGCGTATCGAGACCCACGACGAGGTGGTCTCGATACGCCCGGCCCGGCTTCGTTCCTCAGCCGGGCCGGGCTACTCGACCAACGATGGCCGGGGGAGGATGAGCACGTGACCGACCTCCTCGACGAGATCTACGCGGCTGCTGCCGACCGCGGCCTGGAGCTCTACCCCCACCAGGAGGAGGCGGTGCTGGCGCTGCTGTCGGGGGAGAACGTCGTCCTCGCGACGCCGACCGGCTCCGGCAAGTCGCTGGTGGCCGAGGCCGCGCACCGGGCCGCGCTGGCCGACGACCGGGTGTCGTTCTACACCGCGCCGATCAAGGCGCTGGTGAGCGAGAAGTTCTTCGCGCTCTGCGAGATCTTCGGCGCCGCCGACGTCGGGATGCTGACCGGCGACGGTGCCGTGAACCCGGACGCCCCGATCATCTGCTGCACCGCGGAGGTGCTCGCCAACATCGCGCTGCGCGAGGGGGTGCGCGCCGACGTGGGCCTGGTCGTGATGGACGAGTTCCACTTCTACGCGGAGCCCGACCGCGGCTGGGCCTGGCAGGTGCCGCTGCTGGAGCTGCCGCAGGCCCAGTTCCTGCTGATGTCCGCCACCCTCGGCGACGTCACCGACCTGGCCGCCGACCTGACCGTCCGCAACGGCCGCGAGACCACGGTGGTCGACCAGGCCGAGCGGCCGGTGCCGCTCTCGTTCACCTGGTCGCTGGAGCCGCTGCCCGACCGGCTGGAGGAGCTGGTGACCACCGGTCAGGCGCCGGTGTACGTCGTGCACTTCACCCAGGCCGCGGCCGTCGAGCACGCGACCGGCCTGGCCACGGTGAAGTGGATCAAGAAGCCCGACCTCGGCGACCGGCTCGACGAGGTCCGCTTCGGCGCCGGCTTCGGCAAGACGCTGTCGAAGCTGCTGCGGAAGGGGATCGGCGTCCACCACGCGGGGATGCTGCCGCGCTACCGACGGCTGGTGGAGCAGCTCGCGCAGCAGGGGCTGCTCTCGGTCATCTGCGGCACCGACACCCTCGGGGTCGGCATCAACGTGCCGATCCGCACGGTGCTGTTCACCGGGCTGGCGAAGTTCGACGGCAACCGGCAGCGGGTGCTGCGCTCGCGGGAGTTCCTGCAGATCGCCGGCCGGGCCGGTCGGGCCGGCTTCGACACCGCCGGGTACGTCGTCGTCCAGGCGCCCGAGCACATCATCGAGAACGAGAAGGCCAAGGCGAAGGCCGACGCCAAGAACGCCGCCATGAGCGTCGAGAAGCAGGCCAAGCGCAAGAGCAAGGCCCAGCTGAGGAAGGCACCCGAGGGCACGGTCGTATGGACCGAGCAGACCTTCGACAAGCTGGTCGCCGGTGCCCCCGAGCCGCTGGTCTCGCGGATGCGGGTCGACAACTCGATGCTGCTCAACGTCGTGGCCCGCGAGGAGGATGCGTTCCCGGTGCTGCGCCGGTTGCTCAACGACAACCACTCCGAGCGCCGTGAGCAGCTCCGGCTCTCGCGACGGGCCCTGCGGCTGGCCCGCTCGCTGGTGCACTCGGGGGTGCTGACCCGGCTGGCGGAGCCCGACGAGTTCGGCCGGCGCTACGTGCTGACCGTCGACCTGCCCGTCGACTTCGCGCTCAACCAGCCGCTGGCGCACTTCGCGCTCGCCGCGCTCGACGTACTCGACCCCGAGGCGGAGGAGCACACCCTCGACATCGTCTCCGTGATCGAGGCGGTCCTCGAGGCGCCGCGGCAGATTCTGATGGCCCAGCAGTGGGCCGCACGCGGTGAGGCCGTCAACGAGCTGAAGGCCGACGGCGTCGAGTACGACGAGCGGATGGCGCTGCTGGAGCAGATCACCTGGCCGCAGCCGCTCGCCGAGCTGCTGGGCGCGACCTACGAGATCTACCGCACCCGGCACCCGTGGCTGCCGGAGAACGCGCTGTCGCCGAAGTCGGTCGTGCGGGAGATGTACGAGCAGGGGATGTCGTTCACCGACTTCGTCTCGCGCTACCAGCTCGCGCGCTCCGAGGGGCTGGTGCTGCGCTATCTCACCGACGCCTACCGCACCCTGCGCCAGACCGTCCCCGAGGCGCACCGCACCCCCGCGCTGGAGGAGCTGGGGGAGTGGCTGGGCGAGACGATCCGTCAGACAGACTCCTCGCTGCTCGACGAGTGGGAGGCGCTCACCGACCCGGCGGCCGCGCTGGCCCGACGCGGTGGCGAGCTCGCCCACCACGAGCCACCGCCGCCGCCGCGGCCGCTGTCGAAGCAGGAGCGTCCCTTCAAGGTGATGGTGCGCAACGCGATGTGGCGGCGCGTCGAGCTGGTCGCCCGCGACGACCTGACCGGGCTGATGGCGCTCGAGCGCGCCGCCGCCGACCGCACCGACCCGCCGCGGGCGGTCGTGATGACCCGCTCGGCCTGGGACGCGGCGATCGAGGAGTACTACGCCGAGCACGACCAGGTCCTCACCGACGGTGACGCCCGGGGACCCAAGCTGCTGCAGGTCGAGCCGGCGACCGGCACGCCGGCCGGCGTGGACGATCCGGACGACGCCGACGGGCCGCTCGCCGTACGCCTGTGGCGGCTGCGGCAGACCCTGCACGACCCCGAGGGCCACCACGACTGGGTGATCGACGCGATCGCCGACCTGGACGCCACCGACGAGGCCGGCGAGCTGGTGCTGGCCACGACCGCGTTCCACCGGCTGTAGGTCCGGGTGCAGATCCGACTGTCGGGCCGGGTGGATAGGGTCGGTCCATGAGCCAGGTGGAGACGACGCACAACCCGGGGGAGTCGCGCTACGAGGCACACCTGGACGGGGAGCTGGCGGGGTTCGCGGAGTACGTCCTCGACGACGACGCCATCGTGTTCACCCACACCGAGGTCGACGACCGGTTCGAGGGCCAGGGCGTCGGGTCGGCACTCGCGCGCTTCGCGCTCGACGACGTACGACGAGACGGCACGCGGGCGGTGGTGCCGCGCTGCCCGTTCATCCGGCGCTGGATCGACAAGCACCCGGAGTACGCCGACCTGGTCCGGGCGTGACAACGTTCTCCACAGATTGATCCACAGGCACCCCACTGCCTGTGCACCTGACCGGGGAAAAGTGCACAGGCAGCCCGTCCGGCCGGTGCACTCGCAGCCAGTGGAGGCACCCGGGTTGTGAGCCGTCGGACCCCGGTCCTAGGCTCGCGCGGAAGCCGCCCCCGTGTCGTCGTGTCGACAATTCCCCGGGGTGCCGGCGAGGCAGACTGGGCTCACCACGGCGGTGGTCCGACGAGCGAGGGAGCGGGTCGCATGGGAGACAGGCAGATGTTCTCCGGAGCGTCCGGCAGCGAAGCCGCGCAGATGCCGCCACTGGTGCGTTCGCCCGCACCACCCACCCGCCACATCGGAGATGAGCCCACCTTGACCGACCCCCTGCCGTTTGAGCGCCCCGAGGCGGCTGACGTGAAGCTCGGCCCGACGGGACGCCCGATGCCGGTGCTCCCCGAGCCGCGCCGGCTCACCGAGCACGGCAACGCTCGGGTGATGTCGATGTGCAACCAGAAGGGCGGCGTCGGCAAGACCACCACGACGATCAACCTGGGCGCCGCGCTGGCCGAGCTGGGCCGCAAGGTGCTGCTGGTCGACTTCGACCCGCAGGGCTCGCTGTCGGTCGGCCTGGGCCTGAACCCGCACGAGATGGACCTCTCGATCTACAACCTGCTCATGGAGCGCGACGTCGACGTCCACGACGTCATCGTGCCGACGGGCGTGGCCGGCATGGACCTGCTGCCGTCCAACATCGACCTCTCGGCCGCCGAGGTGCAGCTGGTCCACGAGGTCGCCCGCGAGCAGACCCTGCAGCGGGTGCTCGCCCCCGCGATCGCCGAGTACGACATCATCCTCATCGACTGCCAGCCCTCGCTCGGGCTGCTGACCGTCAACGCGCTCACTGCCTCCGACGGCGTGATCGTGCCCCTGGAGTGCGAGTACTTCGCGCTGCGCGGCGTCGCGCTGCTGAAGACCACCATCGACAAGGTCCGCGAGCGGCTCAACCCGCGCCTGGAGATCGACGGCGTCCTCGGCACCATGTTCGACGGGCGCACCCTGCACAGCCGCGAGGTGATGGACCGCCTCGTCCAGGCGTGGGGCGACACCGTCTTCCACACCGTGATCCGACGCACCGTGAAGTTCTCCGACTCGACCGTCGCGGGCGAGCCGATCACGTCGTACGCCTCGACCTCGGGCGGGGCCGAGTCGTACCGCCAGCTGGCCAAGGAGGTGCTCGCGCGGTGCCCCGACGCGTGAGTCTCCCGACCGCTGACGACCTGTTCCGCCCCACCGCCGAGGTCGAGCAGCCCAAGTCGGTGCGCGCGGTGCCCGACGAACCCGAGCCGGCGGATCGCCGCAAGCCGAGCGGCCGGGTCCGCCACGACGAGAAGATGACCGTCTACGTCACCTCCGACGAGCTGCTCGTGATCGAGCACGCCCGGCTGGCGCTGCGCAGCGGCCAGGGCCTGGCGGTCGACCGCGGCCGGCTGGTGCGTGAGGCGATCTCGCTGGTGCTCGCCGACTACGAGGAGAACGGCGACGACAGTGCGCTGGTGCGGCGGCTGACCGACGGATGAGTGCCGAAGCGACGGAGCCGACTCCCGGCTTCGAGCTGCACCTCGAGAACTTCGAGGGTCCCTTCGACCTGCTGCTGAGCCTGATCTCCAAGCACAAGCTGGACATCACCGAGGTCGCGCTCTCGAAGGTCACCGACGAGTTCATCGCCCACGTCAAGGCCGGCGGGAGCGTCTGGGACCTGGAGCAGACCACGTCGTTCCTGCTGGTCGCGTCCACCCTGCTCGACCTGAAGGCCGCCCGGCTGCTGCCGCAGGGCGACGTCGAGGACGAGGAGGACCTCGCGCTGCTGGAGGCGCGGGACCTGCTGTTCGCACGTCTGATGCAGTACAAGGCGTTCAAGCTGGTGGCCGGCGTCCTCGCGACCCGGCTCGCGGGGGAGTCGCGGCGACACCCGCGTGCCGTCGGGCTGGAGGACCGGTTCGCCACGCTGCTCCCCGAGGTGCTGATCGGCATCGGGCTGGAGCAGTTCGCGGCGATCGCGGCCAAGGCGCTGGAGCCCAAGCCGGTCCTCGAGGTGAGCCTGCACCACATCCACGCCGCCAAGGTCAGCGTCCGCGAGCAGGCCGGCATCATCGTCGACCGGCTGCGCCGCACCGGCACCATGACGTTCCGGGCCCTGTGCGGCGACTCGCCCGACACCCTCACGACCGTGGCCCGGTTCCTCTCGCTGCTCGAGCTGTTCCGCGAGGGCGTGGTCTCCTTCGACCAGGTCACCCCGCTCGGCGAGCTGACCGTGCGCTGGACCGGCTCCGACGACGTCGAGGCCGAGGACCTGGTGACCGACGAGTTCGAGGGCGCACCGCCCGAGGCCGCCGTACCCGATGCTCCACAGGAGGAGGCACCGTGACCGACCCGACCGAGAACGACGAGCGGCTCGCCGTACCGGTGACCCAGCTGCGCCCGTCGCTGGAGGCGGTGCTGATGGTCGCCGACCAGCCACTCGACGTGGCCAGCCTCGCGACCGCCGTCGGCTACCCCGTCGATGCGGTCATGGAGGCGCTGCTGGCGCTGGCGAGCGAGTACGACGAGCAGGGCCGCGGCTTCGAGCTGCGCAACGTGGCCGGGGGCTGGCGCTACTACACCCGCGAGGAGTACGCCGTCGTCGTCGAGGGCTTCGTCCTGGAGGGTCAGCAGGCGCGGCTCACCCAGGCCGCGCTGGAGACGCTCGCCGTGGTCGCCTACAAGCAGCCGATCTCGCGGGCGCGGGTCTCGGCGATCCGCGGCGTGAACGTCGACGGCGTGATGCGTACGCTGCTGACCCGGGGCCTGGTCGAGGAGGCCGGCCAGGACGCCGAGACCGGCGCGAACCTCTACCGCACCACCCGCTACTTCCTCGAGCGGATCGGCGTCACCTCGATCGATGAGCTGCCCGAGCTGGCGCCGTACCTGCCCGACATGGACGACCTCGAGGACGAGCTGGCCGAGCTGGCCGCGTCCCCGGAGCCGGTCGAAGAGCACCACCCCTCACCCCACAGCGGCCAGGGCACCGAGCCCGACGGCGGAACGGAAATTTCATGAGCAGCGGCAGCGTCGAGACCGACGACGACGGCCTGATCCGCCTGCAGAAGCTGCTGGCGATGTCCAACGTCGCCTCGCGCCGCAAGTGCGAGGAGCTGATGCTGGAGGGACAGGTCGAGGTCGACGGCGAGATCATCACCCGGCTCGGGACCAAGGTCGACCCGCGCACCGCGGTGATCCGGGTCTCCGGCAAGCGGCTGCCCCCGGTCTCGGAGAAGGTCTACCTGGCGGTCAACAAGCCCCGGGGCGTGGTCTCGACGATGTCGGACCCCGAGGGGCGCCGGACGCTCCAGGACCTGGTCGAGGATCGGCCCGAGCGGCTCTTCCACGTCGGCCGGCTCGACACCGACACGGCGGGCCTGATCATCCTCACCAACGACGGCGACTTCGCCCAGCGGCTGGCGCACCCGTCGTACGAGGTCGACAAGACGTACGTCGCCGAGGTCGAGGGCGAGGTGTACCGCCGAACGCTCAAGCAGCTGCTCGAGGGCGTGACGCTCGACGACGGCCCGGTGACGGTGAGCCGGGTCCGGATGATCGAGGCCGGCAAGGAGAAGTCGATCGTCGAGCTGGTCATCCACGAGGGCCGCAACCGGATCGTGCGCCGGCTGATGGAGCACCTCGGGTTCCCCGTGCGCCGGCTCACTCGCACCCAGATCGGTCCCGTCGTGCTGAAGGGGCTGTTGTCGGGTGAGGTGCGCGAGCTGACGCTGGACGAGCTCGGGGAGTTGCTGGACAGCGCGAAGCTGTAGGCGCTGTCGCGCGATTTTGCTGCCGTTTGGTCACCAACCGCAGCTCTGAGTCCGCAGCGATGCGGTTGGTGACCAAACGGCAGGTCCGGCAGCCCACCCGGACCCGGCCCCGCAGCGCTAGCGTGGCGGCATGGCCGTGCCCGCAGCGCTCGCGCCGTACGTCTCCTCCCTGGTGGCGTACGACGTCGACCTGGGCGGGCCCGGGGTGCACCGGGGACTGCCCTCGACCTCGCTGACCTTCGTGCTGCCGGTCGACGCGCCGCTGGAGGTGTCCTGGGCGGGCCGTCCGGCCAGCCGCACGACGGGCTGGTCGAGCGTGTCCGGGCTGCACGCGGCGCCGGCGCAGATCCACCACGACGGCACCCAGCGCGGCGTACAGCTGGCACTCACCCCCGCCGGGGCTCGGGCCCTGCTCGGCCTGCCCGCGGCCGCGCTCGCGGGAGAGCTGCTCGAGCTGGGTGAGCTGGCTGACCTGTCACCGGGCCTGCGGCACCTCCCGGAACGGCTGGCGGGGGAGCCGGACCGGTCCCGCTGGGCGGCTCTCGTCGAGCGCGAGCTGCTGCGGGCAGTCGTCCGCAACGGGGAGCCGCACCCGCCGGCCGCGGTCGGCCGGGCGCTGGCCCGACTGACCCGCGGTGCCCGGGTCCAGGAGGTGGCCGAGGAGGTCGGCTACAGCCGTCGCCACCTGGCGACCCTGGTGCGGGCGGAGTGCGGGCTCACGCCGAAGGCGCTGCAGCGGGTGGCCCGGTTCGAGCGCTCCCGCGGGCTGGTGGGCCGTCGTCCGCTCGCCGAGGTCGCGACCCGGTGCGGGTACGCCGACCAGGCCCACCTCACCCGCGAGTGGACCGCGCTCGCGGGGTGCCCGCCGACGACCTGGCTGCGCGAGGAGTTCCCGTTCCTTCAAGACCTCGACCCGGCCGATCCACCACGCTGAGCCCATGAGCACAGCAGCAGAGGTCCGTCTCTGGCACACCATGTCCTTCCGCGACGCCGACGCGATGATCGCCTGGCTCGCGGCGATCGGGTTCACCGAGCACGCGACGTACCGCGACGAGTCCGACCCCGGCGTCGTCGTGCACGCCGAGTGGCTGTGGCCGGGTGGCGGCGGGATCATGTTCGGTTCGCGGCGCCCCGACGCGGCGGTCGACAACGTCGGCGGCTCCGCGGCGTACCTCGTCACCGACGACCCGGACGCCGTCTTCGGCCGGGCCGTCGCCGCCGGCGCGACGGTGCTGCGCGCGATGGTCGACCAGTCGTACGGCGGTCGCGGCGGCAGCGTCGCCGACCCCGAGGGTAACCACTGGTCGTTCGGCGACTACCAGCCCGGGTAGTCTCCCACCGTCCTCCGGCGCGGTGCCGGAGGCGGACCAGGAGGAACTGACGTGGCGGTGCGGGCGATCCGGGGAGCGACCCAGCTCGACGAGGACGTGCGCGACCACCTGCTCGACCGGGTCGCGGAGATGGTCACCGACGTGATGACGTCCAACGGGCTCGAGATCGACGACTTCATCTCGGTGGTCTTCACGGCGACCTCGGACCTGCACTCGGAGTTCCCGGCGTACGCCGCCCGCCAGCTCGGCTTCGGCGAGGTGCCGCTGATCTGCGCCCGCGAGCTCGAGATCGCCGGCTCCATGCCGCGCGTGGTCCGGATGATGGCGCACGTGGAGACCGACCTCCCGCGGGCCGACATCACGCACGTCTACCTGCACGGCGCGGCTGCGCTGCGCTCCGACCTGACCCGGACCCGGTCGGTCCCCGACCAGTCCGGTGAGTGAGCTCCGGGGCCCCGTCGAGATCATCGGGACCGGCCTGCTCGGGACCTCGATCGGCCTGGCCTGCCGACGCGCCGGCCTGGAGGTGCTCCTCACCGACGCCTCTCCCGAACACGTCCGGACCGCGTCCGGCCTGGGCGCCGGCCGTCCCGTCCGGGACGGGGACCGGCCGCAGCTCGTCGTGGTCGCCGTACCCCCGGACCACCTCGGCACCGTGATCACCGCCTCCCTGAGGGCGAGCGACGCGGTCGTGACCGACGTGGGCTCGGTGAAGTCCGGCCCGGCTGCCGCGGTCGCGGGGGAGCCGCGCGCCCACCGGTACGTCGGCAGCCACCCGATGGCGGGCAGCGAGCGGTCCGGCCCGCTGGCCGGCTCCGCCTCGCTCTTCGACGGCCGGCCGTGGGCGATCACGCCGCACGCCGGCTCCGACCCCGACGCGGTCGAGCTGGTCGAGGAGCTCGTCCGGCTCTGCGGTGCGGTGCCGGTCTGGCTGACGCCCGAGGAGCACGACCGGGCGGTGGCGCGCACCTCCCACGTGCCGCACCTGCTCGCGAGCCTGGCGGCGGCGCGGCTGGCCGACGGCCCCGAGAACCACCTGGCGCTGTCCGGCCAGGGGGTGCGCGATGTCACCCGGGT
The DNA here is from genome assembly GCF_022919075.1 of Nocardioides sp. W7. NCBI lineage: Bacteria > Bacillati > Actinomycetota > Actinomycetes > Propionibacteriales > Nocardioidaceae > Nocardioides > Nocardioides sp. W7. The sequence goes on from NZ_CP095078.1 coordinate 3,257,704, forward strand.
GGCGGCCGGCGACCCGCGGCTCTACGGCCAGATCGTCAGCGCGAACGCCGCCGCCGTCCTGACCCTGCTGGGCGAGGTCCGTGCCGAGCTCGACCAGGTCATCGACGCCGTGGGGCGGGGCGACCGGGGGGCACTGCAGGGCTTCCTGGAGCAGGCGGTCGCCGGCACGCGGGCCATCCCGGGCAAGCACGGCGGTCCGACCCGGCCGATGCGCTCGGTCTGGGTCTCGGTCCCCGACCACCCGGGCGAGCTGGCCCGGTTGCTGGCCGACTCGGTCGCCAGCGAGGTCAACATCGAGGACATCCGCATCGACCACGACCCGGGTCGCCCGGTCGGCCTGGTGGAGCTGGTGGTGGAGGAGCGGCGTGCCGAGCACCTGCTCTCGTCCCTCGAGTCCCGTGGGTGGGTCACGCACCGGTAGGCTGCGGGCCCGTGAGCACCCCCTCCGGACCTCCCCGCACCGGCCTGGTCATCGCGATCGACGGTCCGTCGGGCTCGGGCAAGTCCAGCACCTCGCGCGGCGTCGCGGCCCGGCTGGGGCTGCGCTACCTCGACACCGGGGCCATGTTCCGGGCCGTCACCTGGTGGATGCTCCGGGCGGGCGTCGACGTCCACGACCCGGCGGCGGTCGCGGCCCGGGTCCCGGAGCTCGCGCTCAAGTCCGGCACCGACCCCCTCGCCCCCACGATCGAGGTCGCCGGTGAGGACGTCGCGGTCGCCATCCGCTCCGAGGCGGTCAACGCGGCGGTCTCGCCGGTCAGCGCGGTGCCGGAGGTCCGGGCCTGGCTGCTCGACCTGCAGCGCGCGGTGATCGCCGAGGAGGCCGCGCTGGGCGGGATCGTGGTCGAGGGGCGCGACATCGGCTCGGTCGTCGCCCCCGACGCCCAGGTCAAGGTCTACCTCACCGCCGACCCGGCTGCCCGGGCCCGGCGGCGAGCGGCCGAGGAGGGCGGCTCGGACGTATCCGCGACCGAGCAGTCCCTGCTCGCCCGCGACGCGATCGACTCCGGTCGGGCGACCGCACCCCTCGTGATGGCCGACGGCGCAGCTCATCTGGACACGACGCACCACACGCTCGACGAGGTGATCGACCAGGTCGCTGCGCTCGTGGACAGGGTCGCGTGAGCGAGCACACGGCGCTGCCGCGAAGCGACCGCACCCGCTTCCCCTGGCGCTTCCTGCTGCACGGGCTGCGTCCGGTGTCCTCCTGGCTGCTGCGCCGGCGGTACGTCGTCCGCGTCCAGGGCACCGAGCTCGCCCCGGCCGAGGGCCCGGTGCTGTTCGCAGCCAACCACGTGGGGATCCTGGACGGCCCACTGCTGGCGGTCTTCGCGCCTCGCCCGGTGCACGTGTTCACCAAGGACGAGATGTTCCGCGGGGCGCTCGGCCGCTTCCTGGTCCTCTCGGGTCAGATCCCTCTCGACCGGTTCCGCACCGACATGCGCGCCGTGCGTCAGATGATGCGGGTGCTGCGCGACGGCGCGGCCGGCGGCATCTTCCCCGAGGGGGCCCGAGGCAACGGCGAACTGGACCGCTTCCACCGCGGTACGGCGTACTTCGCGCTCGCGACCGGGGCGTCCGTCGTACCCGTGGTGATGTTCGGCACCAGGGAGCCGGGCGGCAGGAGTGGCTCATTGCCCCTCAAGGGTGCGACCATCGATATCGTCTTCGGCGCGCCGTACACCGTCCCCGTGGTGCAGTGGCCGCGGACGAAGGAACAAGTCGAGCACACCTCGATGTTGCTGAGGGAGCACCTGTTGGTGCACCTCGACCATGCCAAGGCGCTGACCGGCCGTGAACTGCCGGGCGAGCTGCCGCTCGGCGATCTCGACCCCGACCCCGATACCGGGGTCACCGACCAAGGAGCACCATGACCGCCGGACCCGACCTGCCCATCGACGACTCGTCCGCGGACGAGCCGCTGGGGCCGGTGCCCGTCCTCGCTGTCGTGGGACGCCCCAACGTCGGCAAGTCGACGCTGGTCAACCGGATCATCGGTCGCCGCGAGGCCGTCGTCGAGGACGTCCCGGGCGTGACCCGCGACCGGGTCTCGTACGACGCCAACTGGAACGGCCGCGCCTTCACGGTCGTCGACACCGGCGGCTGGGACCCCGACGCCCGCGGCCTGGCGCACATGATCTCGACGCAGGCCGAGCTCGCGGTGTCGCTGGCCGACGCCGTGCTGTTCGTGGTCGACGCGACGGTCGGCATCACCGACAACGACGCGGCCGTCGTCCGGATCCTGCGCAAGTCGGGCAAGCCGGTCGTGCTGGCCGCGAACAAGGTCGACGACCAGCGCACCGAGGCCGAGGCCTACGGGCTGTGGAACCTCGGGCTCGGCGAGCCGTACGCCGTCTCCGCGCTGCACGGCCGCGGATCGGGCGACATGCTCGACGCCATCCTGGCCGCGCTGCCGGAGACGCCGCCGGAGACCATCGGCGAGCAGGTCGGCGGCCCGCGCCGGATCGCGATCGTCGGGCGGCCCAACGTCGGCAAGTCCTCGCTGCTCAACCGGCTGGCGGGGGAGAACCGGGTGGTGGTCGACGACGCCGCCGGCACCACCGTCGACCCGGTCGACGAGCTGATCGAGCTGGGCGGCAAGACCTGGCGGTTCATCGACACCGCCGGCATCCGCAAACGGGTCAAGACCGCCTCCGGCCACGAGTACTACGCCTCGCTGCGCACCGCGACCGCCATCGATCGGGCCGAGGTCGCCGTCCTGGTCGTCGACGGCGGCGAGTCGCTGTCCGAGCAGGACATGCGGATCATCCAGACCGTCCGCGACGCGGGCCGGGCGCTGGTCATCGCGTTCAACAAGTGGGACCTGGTCGACGAGGAGCGTCGCTACTACCTCGAGCGCGAGGTCGAGCGCGACCTGGTGCAGGTGCAGTGGGCCCCGCGCATCAACATCACCGCCCGCACCGGCTGGCACGTCGACCGGCTGGTCCCGGCGCTGGACAAGGCGCTGGCCGGCTGGGAGACCCGGGTCAGCACCGGAACGCTCAACAACTTCCTGGGCCGCCTGGTCGCCGAGCACCCGCACCCGGTGCGCAGCGGCAAGCAGCCCAAGGTGCTCTTCGGCACCCAGGCGTCGACGGCGCCGCCGATGTTCATCCTGTTCACCAGCGGCCGGCTGGACGCGTCGTACGAGCGGTTCATCGAGCGCCGGCTGCGCGAGGAGTTCGGCTTCGTCGGCACGCCGATCGTGCTGCAGCAGCGGCCGCGGGAGAAGCGCAAGCGCTGATCTGAATTGAGGTCAGGACCTGACCGGTTGGCTTCGTAGCCTGTTCTCATGACCCCCGACCAGATCCTGACCTCCGAGCGCGCCGACCTCCTCGACGCCCTGCACAAGCACCGCGAGCTGTTCCGCTTCACCGTCCAGGACCTCGGCGACGACCTGGCCGCCTCCCGCCCGACGGTCAGCGAACTCTGCCTCGGTGGGCTGGTCAAGCACGTCACCGCCACGGAGCGCCAGTGGTGCGACTTCATCACCGACGGTCCGGTCGACCAGCCCGACGTCGACTGGGCGAACATCGACTGGAGCAACCCTCCGGCGGAGGTGATCGCCTACCAGAACGGCTTCCGGATGGTCGAGGGCGAGACGCTCGCCGACCTGCTGGCGTCGTACGACGAGGCCGCCGTGGACACCGACACCCTGCTCGCGCACGTCGACCTCGACGCCCGTCAGCCGCTTCCCGAGGCGCCGTGGAACCTGCCCGGCGCCACCTGGTCGGCCCGCCGGGTGTTCGTCCACCTCGTCGCCGAGACCGCCCAGCAGGCCGGCCACGCCGACATCCTGCGCGAGACGATCGACGGCCAGAAGTCGATGGGCTGACCCGTCGTCCGAAACCGCGGGTCGATTCCATCTCCCGGGCGGCCCTGCGGTAGTGTTCACGCGGCTTGTGGTGCAGGTTGCCACGGCCGTTCGGGCTGTAGCGCAGCTTGGTAGCGCACTTGACTGGGGGTCAAGGGGTCGCAGGTTCAAATCCTGTCAGCCCGACCGAACGCAGGAGGCCAGAGATGGCCGCTGACCTGCGGATTCAGGCCCGGAGATCCACGGATCTCCGGGCCTGAGAGGTCTCTGGGATTTGAACCGGTGTCCACAAACTCACCACTTACCCCTCCGAACGGGGTCTCGGCGATCAAATCCGCCCGCCGGCTGCGGGCCGATGACGGCTGGTCCCGGGGGCCACGGAGTCGCCCGCACACCTGAGGTCCATGGAGACCTCACTGCGCGCCGTACCCGGCCTGGAGCCGATGCTGAGCATCGACGAGCTCAGCGCGTACCTCGACGTCCCGGTGCGGACGCTCTACGACTGGCGGCTGACGGGACGCGGGCCACGCGCCGTGCACGTCGGGCGTGCGCTGCGGTACCTGGTCTGCGACGTGCGTGCCTGGGTCGAGGCCCAGCGCGAGGAGCCACCGGGGGAGCCGGAGTGATCGGCCATGGGTAGGCCGCGCACGCCGATCGGGACCTTCGGCCAGATCTCGTTCTCCCGGGCCGGCCGGAAGGTCCGCGCCCGAACCCGCTACCGCGACGACGACGGCCGGATCCGCCGGGTCCAGGCGTCCGGCGCCACCGAGGCCGACGCTGTACGCCGGCTGAAGGCCGCCCTCGCACAGCGGGAGAGCAGGCGCAGCTATGGCGAACTCTCCCCGGACAGCTCGTTCACCACCCTGGTGAAGGTCTGGCTGGAGGACCTCGACCTGGACGGCGAGCTGGCGCGCAGCACCCGAGACCTGTACGAGCGCGACATGCGCACCATCGTGCTGCCCGCCTTCGAACACCTCCTGCTCCGCGAGATCACGGTCAGCCGGGTGGACCGGTTCCTGCGCCACATGGCGGCCAACCGCAGCTATGCGATGGCCAAGCACGCCCGCACGGTGCTGAGCCTGGCTCTGGGCCTCGCGGTCCGCTACGACGCGCTGGCCCGGAACCCGGTCCGCGAGACCAAGCGGCTCCGCAAACCGCCGACGAAGGTGAAGGCGCTGTCGGTGGCCGACATCGCCGCCGTACGCGCGGCGGTCCGCGCCTGGCGCCGCGACGACGGCCTGCCCGGCCCGCGACCGGACGGGCAGCTGGAGCAGATCGTCGAGGTCATGCTGGGCAGCTCGGCCCGCATCGGCGAGGTCCTCGCGCTGCGCAAGTGCGACGTCGACGTCACCCGTACGCCGGCCCGGGTACGGATCTGCGGCACGATCGTCTCCCCGAAGGGCGTCGCGACCTATCGCCAGGCCCACCCCAAGACGTCCTCCTCGGTGCGCACGGTCGCAGTGCCCAGCTTCGCCGCCGAGGCACTGCGCCACCGGCTGGTCGCGGTCGCGGGCGAGCCCGAGGACGCGCTGATCTTCGCGAGCCGCAACGGCACCCCGCTGACCACCAACAACGTTCGTCGCCGTCTGCGAGCGGCCCTGGCCGACGGCCAGGTCGACGGGGTCACCCCGCACGCGTTCCGCCGAACGGTGGCGACCGTGCTCAGCCGCGACGGCTCCACCGAGCTCGCGGCCGAGATGCTGGGGCACTCCTCGGTCGAGATCACCAAGGCCCACTACATCGAGGTCGACGACCTCGTGGACCCCGCCACCGCGGACCTGCTGGAGTCCCTGGCGCCTCAGGCAGACGAGTGAGTGGTCACCGGTGCCGGACAATGTCCGGCACCGTAGTCACCCTCAGCCTGGCACCGGTCCCGCACCGGGTGCGGATCCGTAGCCGCCGGCTGTGCGCCCGGCGCACAGCCGCGTGCTCCGCCGATGAGAGTTCGGCCCGAGTCTGATCGTCATGGTGTGGTCCCGAGGCGCGCGTGATGTTGGAGCGAGGCGGCGACGCCCTACGGCGTCGCGGTCGCCCGATTCCAGGATGCGCCGGATCGTCGAACTTGGCTAGTGCTCAATCCCTGTCACCCGCCTCATCTCCCAGGTACCCCTCCGGCACCAACCCGCCTTCCCACCACAAGGCCACGCCCCGATCCAGCCCTCCACCTGTCGCCGTCGCGCCCTCATCCGTCCGTCGCGTTCCCCCACTTCCAATTTCGTCACACGGTTTGCACCTCGAGGGCCGCTGCGTGGGCCAGCGGGGGTGCGCGCGCACCTCTTCGACATGGACGACTCGACCGCGACCTGCAAGCTGTGCGGGAACCCGCTCCCGCCCAGGAAGGGCAGGGGCCGGCCACGGATCTACTGCAGCGACAGCTGCCGCAACCTGGCCTACGCCGAGCACATCGAGGAACGCTACGAGCGACACCCGGCCGAACCGCCCCTGGCAGTCCCCGGCAGCCTCCTCGACCGCTGGGCCGCCGAGGGCGCGTCGTTCGACGAGATCGTTCAGGACCCGCACCTCCTGGGTCGCTTCATGGACGACCTCCTGTGCCGCATCGCGGTCGACCACATCCTCGAGAATCCCGACTACCAGCACGCGGTGAACCAGCTCGGCGTCACGTTCTTCATGATCGGGCGCATGGGCAACGGCTCCTTCCAACTGCCCATCGTCAGCTGAGCGGTCGAAACCGCATTGTCGTCGAACGGCCAACGGCAGTAGCGGTGGGCGATCGCGCCACGCAAGATGTGCGGCTGACCGAAGCAGGCAGGCACAACTGGCTGCCGAGCGGGCCGCAGCGTCGGGGAGGCGCGACCCAGTAGCGGGGGAAAGACGCGGCTCAGTTGCGGACGATTCGGGGTAGATCGGGTCTTTGGACGCGCTGGAACAAGGAGTTGCGTGCGACGGGTCGACCTACTGCTCCAGGAGGGCCGTGGTGAAAGGTGAGGGGTCGAGGTCGCCTCGAACGGCGAGCTGCTGGCTGTAGCCGACACAGACCGCGACGAAGGCCTCGGCAATCCTCGCGGCATCATCGTCGGTTCGGTCGCCCAGCAGCCTGGCGACGGCGGACCGCAGGCCGGCGAGCTGCTGGTCGACGATGGCCGCGAGCGGTGGGGAGAGTGCCGCCTCGGCGTAGATCTGGGCGACCAGCCTGGCGTGGTCGTGCTCGCGGGCCCTGGTCCGGACCCGCTCCAGCATGCCGTGGATGGCTTCGGCGGTGAGTTCGGTCGGGAACCCATCGTTGGACGACTGCTCGCAGATGGCGGTGACGATCTCGTCCTTGCTCGAGAAGTACCGGTAGATCGCCCCGGTCGAGAGCCCGGACGCGGCGACCAGGTCGGCCATGGACGTCCGGGCGAAGCCGTGGCTGGCGAAGCGGGCGCGGGCGGCGTCCACGATCTGCTGTCGTCGGGCGTCGAGGTGCGCCTGGGTGACCTTCGGCATAAAATAGAACGACCCTTCGTTTTAAATGTATGTTCGTGACTCTACCCGTCGCCAACAGCCAGGAGCTCCCATGCGCTACCAGACCTTCGGAGCACGTACTGGCCTCCGGGTCTCCGAGTACGTCCTCGGCACCGCCAACTTCGGCTCCGCAGACACCAGCGCCGGACTGGAGGGATCCCGCCAGATCTTCGAGGCGTACGTCGCGGCCGGCGGCACCACGTTCGACGTCTCGAACATCTACCAGGGCGGCGAGGCCGAGACCGTCCTCGGCGGACTGCTCGACCAGCAGCGCGACGACTTCGTGGTCATCACCAAGTACAGCGGGACCCGGGACGCCCAGCCCCGGCCGGGCACGACCGGCAACAGCCGCAAGACCATGGTCCGGTCCCTGGAGCAGAGCCTGCGCCGACTCGGCACCGACTACGTCGACGTCTTCATGCCCCACTTCCCCGACGGCACCACCCCCGTCGCGGAGATCCTGGCCGGCTTCGACGACCTGATCCGCGCCGGCAAGATCCTGCACGGCGGACTGTCGAACTTCCCGGCCTGGCGCGTGGCGAGCGCCGCCACCCGGGCCGACCTGCGCGGCCTCGCACCGCTGATCGGCATCCAGACCGAATACAGCCTGGCCGAGCGGTCCGCCGAACGGGAGCTGCTGCCGATGGCCCAGGCCCACGGCCTGGGGGCCGTTCTCTACTCACCGCTCGCAGGCGGGCTGCTGACCGGCAAGTACCGCCACGGCGAGCCGGGCCGGCTCAGCGCCCGCGGCCCCGGCCTTGAGGGCGACGCCCAGCGGACCCTGGTGCTCGACGCCGTACTGGCCGTCGCCGACGACCTCGGGACCAGCCCGGTCCAGGTATCCCTGGCCTGGCTGCGCCGCCGCGCCTCCCTGACGTCCACCTCGATGATCCCGATCGTCGGCCCCCGGACCCCGGCGCACCTCGAGACCTACCTCCGGGCCCTCGACCTCGAGCTCGGCGAGGAGCACTACCAGCGCCTCGACCAGGTCAGCGCGGTCCGCCTCGGCACCCCGCACGAGGACGTCGCGGCCGCCCTCAGCCACGGCTTCGACGGCGACCGCAGCCTGCTCGACACCCACGCCCTCGCCATCTGAGACACCAGGAGAACCATGCCCGTCGCCCGCATCGCCTCGATCAACCTCGAGTGCTCCGACCCCGCCGTCCTGGCCGCCTTCTGGGCCTCCCTCCTGGGCGGCGAGGTCGTGGTCGAGACACCCGACTTCTGCGCCCTCAGGGTCGACTCGTTCTACCTGGGCGCCGTCCGCGTCGAGGACTACCGGCCGCCCACCTGGCCGTCCGCCGAACGATCGCAGCAGCTCCACCTCGATCTCGCCGTCGCGAGCCTCGACGACGCTGAGGAGGAAGCGCTACGGCTCGGCGCGACCAAGGAGATCGAGCAGCCGAGCCCGGACCGGTCCCGGGTCCTCCGCGATCCAGCCGGCCACCCGTTCTGCCTGCGGGCTTAGCCCGAGATCCGGGTAGCCGGGAGGGTCATCGGCCGCAGAAGAGTGCTCTTCGACCCCGCGCCGACAGGCGGGGGAAGGACGCACACCCGCTTCGGGTCGTGGTCAGTGAGAGGCCAGCGAGATTGCTGAAGGTTGGCTTGTCACTTTTCCGTGCAACGGTCCCGCTGGAGGCTACACGCGCTGCGGGCTAGACAACGTGGCAGCCGCCGAGTTCGATGCCTAGGTCGCCACCGTCCTGAAAGTCGCCGCCGACTGTGACCTTCTGGCCGACCTTGAGCTTGGCCACGTCCTCTGCCGACTGGCCGTCGCAGTTGATGGTCGTGAACGCGTACTCGTAGTCCGGCCCGGAGACTTGGATGACGTACCGGTCGTCGTGGAGGAGTTCGGTGTCGACCTTGCTTACGAAGCCTGTGACCTCGAGCAACTGGTGGTCGCCGTACTTGAGATCGGCCGCCGCCTCGTTATCTTCGAACTCCTGGAGAATCTTGGCGGCGGTGACTTTGATGACCTTCTCCGCTTCCGGCTCCTTGGTGGGCTCCGCCTTGGTGGGCTCCGGCTCCTTGGTGGGCTCCGCCTTGGTGGGCTCCGGCTCCTTGGTGGGCTCCGACTCCGCTGACGGCGTGGAGTCGTCGGATGCAGTGTCGACGTCGCCGTCGTCGCCGCCACTGCCAGCGGCACTCGCGATCATGATGATCAAAACGAAGGCAAGCACACCGGTCAGAATCTTGTGGCGCAGGAACCAGTTCTTCTTCTCGGTGGACCCCACAGGACTTGCGGTCGCGCCGAGGGGTGTGGCAGGAGACGGTCCGGCTGGGGCGGTCGGCGCGGTGTGTTCTGTCCACTGCGCCCCATCCCAGTAACGCTGCTGACCGGGATTCTGAGAATCCGGGTACCAGCCTGGCGGCGTTGTATTACTCATGTGCATTCCCCGTGTCCGAGAAGCACCCGAACCTTGGCGTGGGTGCTTCGTGTGTGTCCCAGGGAACCTACACAGCACGTGCTCGGTACGTCGCAGAACGCACTTTTTAGCGCCTTAGACGTACTCGCGCAGGCGAGCGCGGGGCTCGCGACTTACGCGGCCAATGTTCTGAGCCCTCCTATGAGTCGTACTCCTCTGGATCGGCGATGACAATTCGGTCGGGCTTCTTCACATGTACTTTTGACATGTTGCCATCAGGATCGGGTCATGACGGAGAGGTCGCCGTCGTCGCGGGTCAGGTCTGCTCCGAGCGAGACGAGTCGTCGTACCTCCTGGGCGTGGCTCGAGACGCAGGTCGAAGTGCTGACGGTTCTTCGCCGCATTGCCCTCGGGCACGCGCACGAACCAATGTGAGGGGCCACCCCAACCAGCAGCCTCCACCCAGGCGCGGTCGGGATGCTGTCCTCGTCGACGTTCGTCCCCAGGGCTGCGGCCTAGAACTCGGCCACACGGAGCGGCTCCCGGCAGTCGAAGGTGACCGACCTGATGAACGAGACCATGCGGGCACGCTACGTCGATCCGGTCGGGCGCCGTCCTCGGTCAGGGTCGTGGGCGGCAGCCAGTCGGCCCCGAGGAGCTGGGCGAGGCCGGTGGTATCGCTTCCGACCGTGTCGGAGGCCGCGGTGATCCGCTCCACCATCACCTTGCCGACCTGCTCCTCGACCGTGCCCTCGGCGTACGCGATGTGCCACGGCGAGACCTGGTGATCGCGGTGGGCGGGACCGGTCACCTGCAGGGCGGCGATGCCCGAGAATCGGGCCTGGTGGAAGACGCCGACCCGCGGCTCGGTGCTCGCCTCGCGGTCGTCGGCGAGGGTCTCGTCGGCGTGCAGGCTGATCGAGGCGACGGTGGTGAAGACGCAGACCTTCGCCGCCCGGCCTGGAACCGGTGAAGGTCGTCGAGATGGCGGTGCACCATTCCTGAACACCGGGGCCGGTACGACACCGGAGCAGCATGCGGCTACCGCGATGGCCTACCCCAACCTCAGGGCGATTGACCCGATCCCGGTGAAACGCAGAAAGACATGCCGCACATGGTGTGAGATGTGTTCGCTGATGCGTTGAGACGGGGGCAAGGTGAGTATCGAGGACGGCGGCAGGCGTAGCCGGCGGGGATTCGCGTATCAGGACGCGGTCACGCTCATGGAGTGCCTGAACCTCGGGACCCTCTACACCTCGGTTGGTTTCGAAGCCGAAGACGACATCGTCTGCACGCAACACGACCGCATCATCTATCGCCAGGTGAAGACACGCGAGAACGCCGAGGCACACAGCGCCGCACGCGTATGCCGACCCGAAGTTAAGGGCAAGGTCGAGACCAGCATTCTGGGACGACTATTCAGCGGTAAAGACGAGCCAATAGGCGAGGTCACCTTCTGCGTCGTGCTGAACGAACCGCCCACTCAGACCCTTTGGGGGTTCAAGCACGAGGGACCGTGCGGGACGGCACCAGCCGATGAAAAGTCTCGCCAAGACGTAGCAACCAAGCTCATCGCCATGCACTTGCCCGACTGGGCGCCAGACATCGACTTCCTTGTCGACCGCCTCGAAGTGCAGGTCCTTCCGCGTACTGCGGATGACCTCGAGAAGGACATCATCGGTCGTCTGGAGGACCCTGTCACTAAGCAGATCGGCCAGAAGCCACTCCTCGATGAACTCGCCAAGATCGCTGAGCTGCTCCTGAGCAAGGTCGCGCGTGAAGCGCGCCGACGCGTTGCTCGTTCCTGGACGGCAGACGAGTTCTGGCACATGTTCGCGGACGTCGTGACAGAGGCGACCGGAGAGGCTGCCAACGGCACCCTGCCGCTCGTCCCGCTGGCAGAAAAACTGGATGCGGCGGGCCTTGATGACGAGGAGATAAGGCGTTCGTTCCAGGAATTGGAGTCACTCAGGCGAATGATCCGATCGGCGGTCGGGGCAGAGAAGGTCCGATACAAGGAACTGAACCGCGAGGTGTTCGCGATCTGCCAGCGCGTCGCAGCCCATCGTCGCGCCGGGAAGGTCCAGCCAGGGCCAGCAGCGTACAGCGCCGTAGTCGATGCCCTCGACACTGACATTAACGGCACGTTAGGGACCAGCGCCGACAGAATGGCAACGCTCTCTGACGTGACCTACCGCTGTCAGAATCGGTACGCGTGATGTCAGCGGGCATCGGCCTCGACGTCGTACCGCCGCTTCACGAGCCGTGGGATCCGGACGACAGCATGGACTTCCACGCCGCGCGGCTCCTGGTGCTGCTGCGCGGGTGTGGAACCGGGGCAAAGCCCGGCATCGACGGGCGAACGAAGCTGGCCAAACTCGACTTCCTGCTGCGCTACCCGGCTTTTCTCGAGCGAGCCCTCGACCACCTGCGTGACGTCGGTGCCAGTACTACGGAGTGGACGGCATCCGGCGCGGAGATTGAGGCGCCGATGATTCGGTACCGCTACGGACCTTGGGACCCCAGGTACCGACAGTTCCTCGCATTCCTGCTCGCAAGGAAGCTGATCACAATCACTACGGCGAAGCCGGAAAGAGTCCAGTTGACAGCCGCAGGTCGTCGGGCAGCGGACGATCTCAGCGGCCGAGCGTCTTTCCAGCCGCTGCTCGACCGCTGCGCGGCCATGGCCCCCGACCTGAGCACGATGACAGGCACTGAACTGAAGGACCTCGTCTACGCCCTGTTCCCGAACGAGGTTGGCGACCTGCCCTACTGGACGGAAATCCGAACATGACCGACCCTCAGCATCCGGCTGTTCTGGCCCCGCTGCGCCTTGACCGCGGACTGCGCATCCTTGAGGTCGAACTCATCGAAAACACAGGGGTCGTTGAGTCCTACGACTTCTCAAAGACGCCTATGACGGTTATCGCTGGAGAACCGAACAGTTCGAAGACAACGACCCTAAGGGTCATCGACTATTGCCTCGGGCAGGAAAAGAGCCCAGCAGCTGCTTTGGGGTCAGCCATCGAGGAGAAGTACTCGGCGGTAGCGATCACCATCGCCATCAACGGCGACAAGCACCGTCTCGCTCGCGAGTTCGCGCAGGGTCTCAAGTCGAAGGTGACTATTGATGACCATTTTCCCATTGACGCGAGCGACCTAAGTCCTTGGCTGATGGGCAAACTCGGGTGGCCGCTTCTTGAGGTCCCGCTCGGGAGGAACCCTTTGACGGCAACCCAGAAGGTACCCCTGACCTTTCGCTCGCCGTTACGTCACATGTACCGGCGCGAAGACTCGTGGACGGAGTTCGCGACGAAGGAGCGGCAGTACCTTCGGAGCGCGGTCATCAGCTTGTTTCTGGGCTTTGCGCCTAACCGATACGAGACTGCCGAGTTCGAGCTCGGCGAGGCACAACGTGCACTCGCGGCGGCGCACGCGGTCCATCGCAACGTGGCGGAGTCCACTCACACCGTGGTGGCGGACCTCAGCAAGCAGCTAGGGCTACCGCCGATTCTGAATGCGGCATCCATCGATCGCGTACGGGACCAACTCGCTGCGACCCTTAGGCAGACGGAGGGTCAGCGCGACGGCATCAGCGAGCTCGCCCGACGAGCCGTGGATGGCGACGGTGCGCCGGGCTTGGATCGCGAACTTCCGGCGCGCCTCGCCGCGGCTTCACAGCAAGTCGATCAGACGACCTCCCGAACATCCCAGCTCGCCGTACTCCTCGAGGAATTCGGAGTCTCTCTCCGCTCTGCTCGGGGTGAAATAGAGCGCCTACAGCGGCTCTCGGACTCGGTCGATGTATTCGGTGACCTACCCGTGCGGTTGTGCCCCGCCTGCGAACAGAAGATCGACACCCGGCACCAGCACGCTTCTGATGACTGTTATTTGTGCCACCAGCCAGTGACCGATGATCGTCGGCAACGCCGCGCCGCCCGTGAGATCCGCGCCCTCGAGACGGAGATTGAGGACCTCAGCCACGCAATCGAGCGCACCGCGGTCGACCTAGAGCAGGCGCGCGCCGCCGAGCGAGAGGCCAAAGCGCTGCGGGAAGACCTTGCGGCCGAGCTGCACGACGAGCGGTTTGTGCTTCTCGCACCGTTCGTCGGCCCACTGCAAGACACGTCGAGCCAGATCGGACGCCTTCAGCAGCAGCTCGCGGCGCTACCAGCCCTTGAGGCAATTCTTCTGCGTGAGGAGAACGCATCGAATGCTGTGGACGACGCGCTCGCTGAGGTAACTCGGCTCGAGGAGTTGGCAACACAGGAAACGACGGCACGGTCGGATGCTCAGCGAAACTGCAGCGCGCTTGCGGATCGGATGAATGAATTTCTTGTTGCGTTTAACGGCCGCGGGTGGATCGGGCAGCAAGTGACGATCGCTGCAGACGACCTCACTTTTTATGTTGGCACCAGGCCGTGGGATGAGAGTTTGGGAGCTGAGGCCAAGGTACTTTTCTTCCTCGCGTACAGCTACGGCCTCGTGAGATTGAGCGGGGCCAATGATCCGTCATTCTGCGTGCCGGGCTTGGTGATCCTCGACAACCCCCATCAGCATGGACTGGGTCCCGCAATCGTCGCCGACGCCATTAGTCGCATCGGGAACGAGGCGGTCAGGCTTGGCGCCCAGGTAATCGTCACGCAAGTCGGCCACAGTGAATCGATCACGGCCCCGCATAGCGTGGTGCGCATGCCGCGCATCTATGCCGCTGATCCCTCGCCGCGCGGTTGAGGGTCTCAGGCGCTCGAGGGGGGTATGGAATACCGGCCCCGACCAACAAGCGCGCCGAGGTGCCGGCGCTGCCACCTCGCCGATCTCCCCAGCTTCGCGGTCCTATTAGCGCGTCATAGTGGGCGGTTCGACGCTGCGTCTAAGGTGTCATTCCAAACCTGCGTCACCGCCTGGTTCTGGAGCGCCGTCGGGGTCCGACGGTTCGCGGGATGGAGAGGAGATGCTGTCCGCGAGCGCGATCACTCGGTCCACGAGCGCGCTGACAGGCGCGGCTAGATCCAAGTCTTCGAGTTCTTCGGTGACAACGTCGGCGATGACGCTGGTGGGATCCGGAACCCCGACGATGCTTGCCACGTCGCGCGCGCGAAGCAACCCGAGTGCCCTCTCTTCGTCGGTGGGTTCTTGGCTGAACCCATAGAACGCGAGCAGTGCCAGCAGCCTTGCGGCCGTGTGAGGCTCCGTTGCGCTGGCCACGCCGTGCATGGCCGCCCACTGCCAAGCAGCCGCATTTCCAGACTCTATCGTTGCAGCTTGGTTGAGGACCTGGTAAACGGTCCTGATGCCTTGAGGGTTCTCAACCCACCACTTGGGACGGGAGATGACGCTCGACGCAGCACCCGCGCCCCAGTCCTCTTGTTCTGCGAGCTCGATGAGCTCCTCTTCAGTGACAACGACGTCGACAAGGTGATCGCGCACAAGCCCCAGGTTGCCCTGTGCGTGCTGCTCCAGCACCGCACCGAGGCGATCGTCATCTGCGGCCGGCACTGACGCGAGTGCGGTATCCCTGATGGCGTCGATGAGTGCTGGCGTGCCGAACGCCGGCACTCCGAGTGAACGGGCCAGGCGCCGAAGGCTCAAGTCGTCGGAGTAGAGCGCTACGTCGTGGTGATGAGCCGATTCGATGGCATCGACCCACACGGACGCGCGTTCGTCGCGAGCCAGTTGCGACAGCAGCAACCTCGGCTGCGGCACCGAAATGACGCTGAGACGATCTGCAAGCACTTGGACCTGCTCGGCCCGTTGAAAGATCCGGACGTACTCGGCCTCCCCGAGTTCGGCCGTCGCGACGTTGCGACGCACGGAGTCCCAGCGGATGCTGCCCGGGCTACCCGCCAACCCCCGGATGTCGAAGTAGGAGCCGTTCAGGTCGTGCATCGTGGCCGGCGTTGCGGCCAGCGAAGCGAAGCGCCCCGTCAGGGCCGTTCGGTCCACAAGCCCCGCAAGGGTGACTACTGCGGCCGAGTCCACCACCACCGTCCGGTCGAAGGCCGCAGCGGCGGTCTCGACCTCGGTGTAGTGCTCGGTGTCGTCAGGCGACGCCGCCGGGAGCACACCAAGGCCCCGCTGGATGATCAGGGCCGCGTAGCTTCGTCCCAGGATTCCAGCCAGCATGCCGATCGGCATCTGTCCTACGAGCGCACGGCGTGCCAGATCCTCCACCGCTGCGTCGAACTCCGCGTGTCGCTGTAGCTGCTCCACCAGAGCCTGCACAGCGTCATCCGTTGAGTCCCCACGAATGACTTGTATGCCGGTCGCCTCGGGATGCTCGTCAGCGACCCGAGCGAGCATCTCGAATGCGCGACGATGCAGTTCGCCGGGCACCAGCTCTTGCGCGAGCTCTCGGCGACGCGCCAGTTGAGCGTCTTCTTCTGCGTCTTCTCCTTCTAAGTCTGCGCTCTCCGGTTGTGGGACGTTATGGGCGGCTGCGCGGTCTCGATCGACCGGATCGCTCGCCGCATCCTGTTTCGTGTCCTGATCCGGCTCGGTGCCCTCACTGTCGTCGGCTGCAGTCGTCGAGTCGACGCCCGTGCCTCTGGTGTTGGTCACGATGTGGGCGGAGACGGCCGCCCACAACTTCGGGTCCTCCAGCTCCTCGGCCATCGTCCACGCCTCCACAGCTACCGGATGGCTCCACCCCGACGTCGAGTGAGCGTGCAGCCACAGACCGGCGTCTTCGAGCGAGCGCACCTTCGGTCGGTAGTCCGCGATGACCCGAACGGCATCTCGCAGCCGGCCGACGTTGATGAGGCAGGAGACGTTGCGCCACACGTTGCCATCGCCCGGGACCTCGAAAAGGTCGAGGACTGCGGCTGTGTGCCGCTCGGCACCAACCCAGTCACCCGCGCTTGCGGCGCGGCTGCCAAGGAATGTCAGCAGGCGGCCGCGGTCGTGGGGGTGAAGCCAAGTCACTGCGAGAGCATCGCGACACGCCTCGGTTGCCTCGGCCACGGCATCCTCAAAGGCATTGTCGGACTCCCTGTCGCTGTCATCGGTCACAGCCGCGACGGCGAAGCCGTCGCCGGTATCGGGGTCAGCTCCGCGGTCCTCGACTTCGCCTTCTGACTGCTCGTCGGGCTCGACGGGCTCGTTGTTCTTGTTCGCTCGCTCAAGGCTCAAGCACAAGTCGACGAGGGCATCTGCTCGTTCGAGCAGGTACTGCTCAGAACCCGATAGCTGATGAAGCTGCTGGGCAGCCGATGCTGCTTCGCTGAACCGTTCGGCTGCTTTCAGGGCCAGCAAAAAGTTGGAGCCGGCGGGGTTCCAGATCTTTGCGAGCTCGCGAAGGCGCGGGATGGCCGCATCCAAATCGCTATGCGCGATCCACAAAGCCTTACCGAGGTCGGCCACGACCTCGTCCACGATCCCCTCCCTTGTCAGCTGGTCGAGCCTGTCCTGGACGTCGACTCCGTCGCGCAGCAATGTCAGGGCTGCGCTCAGCGCCTCCTCCCACTGCTTGCCGGCCATGGCCTCGTCCAAGACGCGTACGCGCAGAGCGTTGACGTCCGACTGCTGCAGTTCAAGTTCGCCGAGAGCCACCTTCAGAAGTTGATCTGCGGGCGTGTCGCCCAAGAACCGGGAGGCTTCGTCAACGATGTCGCGTCGGCCGCGTACCGCAGCCGCTCGCACGCCCATCCGGACGCACACAGGGTCGAGCTCAGCCTCGTCCGCCGTGCCGAAAGGGACAGGCAGCGTGAGCCTGATGACCTCTTCGAGACGACCGGCGGCCATAAACGCCTGGGCGAGCTCTGAGCGGGCAGCTCGGGTAGGACCCGACCAGCGGAGCCGGTCCGAGATCGCCGACTCATACAGCTCGACTGCGTTGCGGATGTCGGAGGTCAGGCCGCTCGGCTCGGTGGACCGGTTCAGGTACATGCGGGCAGCGAGCAGCTTCGCCGACGACGACTGCGGGTCCAGCCGCACCGCGGCCTGTGCGTGACGTATGGCCACGTCGCAGTTGTCGAGGGCCTCGGCGTGCAGCGCGAGCACTCGCTGAGCCGCGGAGGAAGAGTCGACGTCCGGGCCCCCGGAAGCCAGGAGCGGATCGAGGCTCCACTGCTCGTCACGGCTGGACCACGGCACGGCCGACGGTCTGACCTCGAGTGGGCCCACAGTCTTGGAAGGCGACCGACGCCGGTTGGGCTCGGTAAGGATCGTGCGCGCTGCTGCTCGGATCATGGCTTCCGAGGTGGGAGTCAGGTTCGCGGCCGACAACCCCAGCGCTACTTCTTCATCGGCTTGCGTCATCAACTCGCGAGCCCGGTCGGGTTCGAAACGGCGCAGGTGAGTTGCAGCTGCTGCCAGCTTCGCGCCGCGGCGACCCGGCTCGCTCATTTCCGCTGCGTTGACGTAGGCGAGGCCGGCCTCGTGCTCCAGTTCATGAGAGCTGGCGAAGTTCCCGATCGCCGACCATCCCCACTCCCCAGCCCTCTTAAGCCATGCCGGATTTGCGGCACGGAGGGACGTGACGGTGCCGTGCGCGTTCAAGCGCCCCTGGGCCAGGTGCATCGCAAGCAACGCGGCGTCTGCGTGCTCCATTGTCGGGCGTGCCTCGAGCAGTCTCCTCACACCGGGCGGCAACACCGACAGCGAGTAGTCGAATCGGTTCTCGGCGGCTCGCTCCAGACCGCTCGCAAGTTCGCTCCACGCCGGGTCGGCGTCGCTCACCTGCTGCGTGCGCGGAACCTCGACCTTGAATCCCTTGCCCGCAGCCTTCACCGTGCGAGGCGACACCTCCTGCCAGTAGGCAGTCTCTGTGTCGAGGTCGACCAGCACGACGATCACCGGTAGTGCATGGTTCAGCCAGTACCGATGCTTCTTACTCCCGAACTGGAACCACCACCCATTGGGCGTCTGCTTCTTGAAGTAGGACGACCCACCCTTGATCTGCAAGGCGAGCAGTCGCCCGGACGCGTCCTCGGTCTCGTTGTCTCCGCGGCCCTGGGTCGTGCTGAACTTCTCGACGAGCGCGTCGACACCGAAGTCGCTGATGTCTTGGGGGCGAAAGAACCAGTTGAGCTGCAGCGCCAACCGCTCAATGATGTTGACGGCTCGACGGTTCTTCTTCTCGCTCACCCAGCGCCCCTAGTCTTTCTCTACGACCCCACGCACTCCAGGACTCCTGAAGCCTACGGTCCGCGCATCGCGCCCCACCTGGCTCCCAGGCCGTGAGTCCCCGGTTGCCGCGGACCGTCCGTGCAGCGATCCCACGGGCGAAACGCCTCTTCGCCCGCGCCAGGCGAGATGACTCGGTCTGTCCGCGCTGAGGTGCGTCGTTTGTTCGAGGCGCATCACTCTGGGCGGTTCGACGCAGATTGAGGTACCACGTCGCTGCAGAGGGAGCGGTGGAGCGGCGGGTTGGCCGGTAAGTATCTGATCGAATACCTTGGTGGGATGGATGCCGCGACGATTCTCCAGCAGGCCCGTGGGGTTGCGGGCTTGTCGCAGGCCGCGCTAGCGGCGGCCGCCGGGACGTCGCGTCCGACGTTGTCGGCGTACGAGCACGGGCGTAAGTCGCCGACGCTGCAGACGGCGGCGCGGATCGTGGCAGCTGCGGGCTTCGACCTGACCATCACACCTCGGGTCGAGTTTCGTGAGGTGGCGGTGGACCGCGGACGTCCGATCCTCGTGCCGACGGTGTTGCCGAGGTTGCCGGTGGACCGTGCGCTCGCGGTCGTCGAGCTGCCGCTGCACCTGAACTGGTCTGATCGCGGTCGCCGGTTCGACCTGCGCGATCGTCGGCAGCGGGCGCGGGTGTACGAGATCGTGCTGCGCGAGGGTGGACCGGACGACGTTGCGTCGTACATCGATGGAGTGTTGCTGGTGGACCTGTGGGACGAGCTCGTGCTCCCGCAGGCGATCCGCTCAGCCTGGCAGGGCGTGGTCACCGGGGCGTCCGAGCCGCGGGTGGCCTGATGGAGCGCTCAGGAGGGCTGTCGGAGCTGCAGGTCGCGGTGGCGGAGATTTTCTTCGGGCTCGACGAGGCAGCCGGCTTCCTCGTGGCGGGCGGCGCCGCTCTCGTGGCCTCGGAACTGATCGCGCGGCCGACCGAGGACATCGACTTGTTCGCCGCGGCACCGACGACATCGGTCTCGGCTGCTTCGCGGGCACTGCAAGCCGCGCTGGGGGAGCAGAGCCACGAGGTGCTCGTCGTCCAGGAGGCGCCGACGTTCTGTCGGCTGGTCGTCTCCCGGGCGGGGGAGGAGACGTTGGTGGACCTGGCCGTGGACTCGCCACCCCACGAACGACCGACAATGACGGTGCTCGGACCCACGATGGCGCCACTCGAACTGGCGGGGCGCAAGCTGCTGGCGCTCTTCGGCCGCGCCGAGGCGCGCGACTTCGCCGATGTCTACGTCCTGGCCGACCGCTTCGGCACGCAGGCACTCATCGAGGAAGCGCAGACCCTGGATGCCGGGTTCGACCTGGAGGTGCTCGCCCAGATGATCGGCACGCTCGACAGGTTCGACGACGACGAGATCCCGCTCGACCAACACCGGCGGCCGCTCGCGAGGACGTTCTTCGCCGAGTGGGCCAACGAGCTCCGCCAGCGGCAGCCGTAGCTCCAGAACGCGTCCATTTAGTGTCCACAAACGATCGTGATTTCTCGGATCCGGTCGGATACACTCGCAGAGCGGGTGAACGTCAGACCCGCTCTAAATAAGGAAGATCCGTCCTTCACCGTGCTTGTCGGTAGTCGCTGAGAACCCCCAAAATTCCTCCAAGGGGTCGCAGGTTCAAATCCTGTCAGCCCGACGATTCAGGCCCGGAAATCCGCGGATTTCCGGGCCTGAAAGCGTGAGAGACTTGATCCACCCTCCGAAAACCCTCCACTTTGCCGCCTCCTGCGCGGCACCGACGAGATCCTCGTGCGGCTGGCACCGGTTCCGGCGGGTCGCTCACGACCAACTCGGTCGGTTCGGCGCCTGCTCCCCACCTAGGGAGCATGAACAGCCAACTGAAGCGCCCCAGGTTCTCTGCCGGTCCTATACGGGGTGCGGCTCTCGGTTGAGGGCAGCGTAGTAGTCGTGCTCGTACTCGACGGGTGGAACGTTTCCCAGCGTCGAGTGCAGGCGCCGGTTGTTGTACCAATCGACCCAGCCGGCGGTGGCGTACTCGACGTCGGCGATGGTCTTGTACGGCCCGTCGTGGAACACGGTCGTGCGGATGCACTCGGCCTTGTAGAGGCCGTTGATCGTCTCCATCAGAGCGTTGACGCCCCTATAGGTCAAGAGTTCCCTGGCTGGCTGATGTCGGTACGGCTTGCCGGGCGCGGTGATCGGTCATGACTGCTTGGTAGACCTCCCGGGCGAGGTAGCGCTTGAGGCAGCGGATGATGGGCTCTTCCCAGATGAGGGTGTAGCGAGCGCTGGCGTGGCGGTCCTGGGATAGACGTCGAGGTCTCCCGAGGATGGAAGTTCTCACGCTCACCATCCGGAAGACCTCGACATGCCCGACGCTACCGTCCGGGCGGGCTTCGCCTCCCCCGACCTGACCACGTTCTGCCGACTCGACGAACTCGGCCTCGTGGTCACCGGCCAACGCCTCGAACCAGAGCGGGCGGTGCTCGCTTGTCGAGTCGTGGAACCCGACGACAGCGCCGATGGCTGGTGCCGCCGATGCGGGTCTGAGGGCAGCCCACGCGACACCGTGACCAGGCAGCTTGCGCACGAGCCGCTCGGCTGGCGACCCACGACGCTGCTGGTCACGATCCGCCGCTACCGATGCACCGGCTGCGGGCACGTGTGGCGCCAAGACACCTCCCGGGCTGCCGAGCCGCGGTCGAAGCTGTCGCGTCGTGGGCTGCGGTGGGCGCTCGAGGCGATCGTGGTCGGCCACCTCACCGTCGCCCGGGTCGCCGAGGGCCTCGGGGTCGCATGGGACACCGCGAACGACGCCGTCCTGGCCGAGGGCAGACGGGTCCTGATCGAGGACCCGGCACGGTTCGACGGCGTAGCGGTCGTTGGCGTCGACGAGCACGTCGTGCGCCACGAGGCGCTGTTGTTTCGGATGGAGGTGAGAGACCTACATCGCTTGGTCGTCGTAGCGGCTGGGTGAAGCTGGCGGCAGCCTGACCCGGGGAACGCCGGTGAGGGTGGGAGCAGCCGCGACAAAGTCAGGGCGGTTCGGTACTGCCGGACGGGCCGTGCCTGGTGAGCGAGACGGGAAGGTGTACGCGAGGAACCGGTGTCGTGAAGCCTCTTGATCGTCGCCCAGCTCTAATCCGGTGGATGTGGGCTGGTGAGCGGTGCGTAACCGGTCGGCGTGGGTGTCAGCCAGGCATCTGGTCGGGCCGGGGAACTGTCCAGGACGGTGGTATGTGTCGGGCCTGGCAGGTCGTGGTGAAGGTCTACGGCGTAGCCACGACGACGCCGCAGGGGTAAAGCCGGGCACCTCGCCCGTCGACCGAACAACAGCGAACGTGGGAACCGCCCGCTTCCGTTCCCGAGGGGCCCTGGGGCCCAGCGGGATAGGTGCGTTGCCTACCGAAGGGCGTGGGTGGGGCGGAGCCGTCGTAGTACTCCGAGGCCGGGAGAGCCGGTCACATGGGGAAGGGCGGCAGCGAGAGGAAGCAACTGATGAGCAAGGAGGGACTGTGATGTCTGAAGACGCGTCGGTGAACACCGGCGCCGTCTGCTGGCCTGATGAAGATCAGGCGTGGTGGGCGGTACGGAGGATGCAGACCAAGTTGCACTGCTGGGCGGTCGGGGAGTCCGACAAGGGCTCTGGCCGCCGGTTTGATGATCTGTACAACCTGGTCTATGACCCGGCGTTCTTGATGGTGGCGTGGCAACGCGTCGCCGGGAACAAGGGGTCGCGGACGCCCGGGGTGGACCGGGCCACAGTGGCCCAGATCCGCCACCGGTACGGGGTGGAGGCGTTCTTGGGAGAGGTCCGCGAGCAGTTGAAGGCGCGGACTTTCTGCCCGGTCGAAGTGCGGCAGGTGATGATCCCGAAGGCCAGCGGCAAGCTGCGCAGCCTGGGCATCCCGACCGTGACCGATCGGGTCGTCCAGGCCGCGTTGAAACTGGTGCTGGAGCCCATCTTCGAGGCGGACTTCGAGCCGTGCTCGTACGGGTTCCGGCCGAACCGGCGCGCGCAGGACGCGGTCGCTGAGATCCACCACTTCACGACCAAGTCGTACAAGTGGGTGCTGGAGGCCGACATCGAGGCGTGTTTCGACATGATCGACCACGTCGCGTTGATGGACCGGGTCCGGCACAGGATCGGCGACAAGCGCGTGCTGGGGCTGGTCAAGGCGTTCCTCAAAGCCGGGGTGATGACCACCATCGGCACCCGCGAGGCAACGCACACCGGCACCCCGCAGGGCGGGATCTTGTCCCCGCTGTTGGCGAACATCGCGTTGTCGGCGCTGGATGAGCACTTCATGGCGAAGTGGAACCAGCAGATGGCGACCGTGGTCCACCGACAGCGGCGTCGCAGGCGCGGTGAGGCGAACTACCGCCTGATCCGGTACGCCGATGACTTCGTCATCGTCGTGACCGGTGAACGCGAGCACGCCGAGCAGTTGCGCGAGGAGGTGGCAGACGTGATCGCCCCGATGGGGTTGCGGCTGGCACCGGAGAAGACCCGTGTGGTCCACATCGACCACGGGTTCGACTTCCTCGGCTTCCACATCCGACGGATGCGGAGACGGGGCAGTAACAAGTGGTTCGTGTACACCAAGCCCTCGGCCAAGGCGATCGCCTCGGTCAAGGGGCGGGTGAAGGCGATGACCTACAGATCGACCCTGCACCGCGAGCCCGGGTATCTCATCGAGTACCTCGGCCGGGTGCTGCGGGGGTGGGCCAACTACTTCCGACACGGTGTGTCCAAGGCCGTCTTTGCTGGGATCGACTCCTACGCGTGGGAGCGGATCACGGCGTGGCTGCGGAAGAAGCACCGGATCGGGTGGCCAGAACTCCGGCGCAGGTTCTGCCTGCCCGGGACCTGGAGGCTCGCCGTCGACGGCGTCAGGTTCAAGGGCGCTGCCAGCGTCCCCGTGGTCCGGTACCGCTACCGCGGCTACCGGATCCCGACGCCGTGGACACCGACAGGTGTAGCCGCCTGAACAGCAGCCACCTCGTGGAGAGCCCGGTGCGGTGAGAATCGCACGCCGGGTTCGGCGGGCGGCCCGGGAAAACGGACCCGGAGCAATCCGGGCACCGCGCCCCGGGCCGACCCAACTGGCGCCACACCAGGAGGGGTGAGAAGTACGTGACCGTGATCATCGACCTCACCCCGATCCGCGATGGCACCGGGCCGGCGCGGCTGCTGGACATGGTCGAGGGGCGCTCGAAGCAGGCATTCAAGACCTGGCTCGCCGCCCGCAGCGACGCCTGGCGTGAGGGGGTCGAGGTCGTCGCGATGGACGGGTTCAGCGGCTTCAAGACCGCCACCACCGAGGAACTCCCGGACGCGGTCGCAGTGATGGACCCTTTCCACGTTGTGCGCCTGGCCGGCGACGCACTCGACAGGTGCCGACGCCGGGTCCAACAGACGATCCACGGCCACCGCGGCATGAAGGGCGACCCGCTCTACTCCGCCCGGCGGACCCTGCACACCGGCGCCGAGCTGCTCACTGAGAAGCAGACCAGCCGCCTACGGGCGCTGTTCGCTGTCGATGAGCACGTCGAGGTTGAAGCGACCTGGGGCATCTACCAGCGGATGATCGCTGCCTACCGCCACGAGGACCGTCGCCGTGGCCGAGAGCTGATGAGCGCGCTGATCGATTCAGTCTGCCGTGCAGTCCCCGCGGCCCTGGTCGAGGTCGTCACGCTCGGGCGGACGCTGAAGAAGCGTGCTGATGACGTGCTGGCCTACTTCGACCGACCCGGCACCAGCAACGGTCCGACGGAGGCGATCAATGGACGACTCGAACACCTCCGCGGCTCCGCGCTCGGGTTCCGCAACCTCACCAACTACATCGCTAGGAGCCTGCTCGAGACCGGAGGGTTCAGGCCACGACTACACCCTGCATTCGGATGAGCCGGATGATGTCGCGTTTGGACAGGCCCTCGGCTGTGCGTCGAGCGACGTAGTCGATGGTCGGCTGGTGGAATCTCATCCGTACGATCACGGCGCGATATAGGGCTGCGTTGGCTTCGCGGTGGCCAGCGCGCGAGAGCCTGTGAATCGCCCCGGGGCGATTCACTGGACCAAGACCGCAAACCAGATCCTCGCGACTGCCAACCGCTTAACACCTTCAGATCCGCGCCACTAGTGAGTGAGGGGCGTCCGGCGGCTGCTCTTCACTGGTAGGTCTGCCGCGGTGCGCTGACGGCAACGACGTCGCTGGCGAGGATGTGTGGGACTTCGCGTCGGTCCGTTCCGCTACCGTCGGCCCACGTGCCAGTCACCTGCACCCAGGAGTCCCGCTTGGGGGATACGGGATTGTCGACGCGGACGCGGATGACGACGGCATCCGCGGCGCAGCAGCCGATCGACATGCGGGTGACGTACCAGTTGTCGTCCTTGTCGTGGGTGACGAATCCGGATACTCGTACCGATCGTCCGACCAGAGTGATGCCGTCATCGACCTGCGCGCGCCAGATGAACTCCTCAAGCTCCAACTCGACCGGATCTCCGGCCGGGAGAGCCGAGAAGGTCGATGTCGGTGATGCGGCCGGCGTGTCGTCGACACGGCGCTCGGCGAGGTAGGCGCCCAGTGCGGGCGGGCTCACCGTGAAGACGATCAGGCCGGGGAGCAGGAGCAGCCAGGTCACGGCCGGGACGCCGTGCTCGGTCCTCTCCTCGGTCGTGCCGTGAGCCTCGTGCCTGGGCTCGGGGAAGCCGAGAGCTGGTCCGGCGCCCACGATGATCAGCAGAACGCCGCTGATGATGATGGGCCACTGCATCCATGACGTGACGAAGCTGAGGTAGTTGCCGCCGGCTGCAAGTCGGATGAGCACGACACCCAGGAACGCCAGCACCAGCCCTTGCGTCGTGGTCCTCACAGCAGCCACCAGCCGGTCACCACTGCCGACAGCACGGCCGTGACGACGACCACCGGGATGAACCGGCTGGCGAAGGCGGCGCCGAACTGCCCGGACTCCATCGCCGCCAGCTTGATGTCCATCGCCGGCCCGACGACGAGGAAGACCAGTTTGGCGGTATCGGAGAAGGCGGTGAAGCTGGCAGCCACGAACGCATCGGACTCCGAGCAGAGTGCGACGACGAAGGCGAAGAGCGCGAGGCTCAGCACCCCCAGCACGGCCTGACCGGCCACCGTGTCGACGATCGAACGGGGCACGAAGGTGTTGACCGCGGCGGCGAGCATCGCGCCGAGAACCAGGAAGCCTCCGGCGTGCAGGAAGTCATGGCGGACCGTGGCCACGAACCGCTCGCGCCCGGAGTGCCCGGTATCCGCACGGACTCGGTTGCGGATCTTCAGCCGGTCACCCCGCGAGAGGCACCACCACCCGACCAGGACGGCGGTGGCGAGCGAGGCGACGAAGCGAGCGATGACCATGGCGGGCTGCCCGGGGAAGGCGACCGCGGTCGACACCAGCACCGCGGGGTTCACCGCCGGGGCGGCGAGCAGGAACGTCAACGCGACGGCCGGGACCACTCCCCGGCGCATCAGGCTGTCGGCGATCGGCACGGCGGCGCACTCGCATCCGGGCAGACCCATGCCCGCCAGGCCGGCGGCCGGCACACCGAGCACCGGGTTGCTCGGAACGAGTCGGCTCAGCGCGCGCTCCGAGAGCAGGCTGGAGATGACCGCCGAGAGCAGCACCCCGCCTAGGAGGAAGGGGGTGGACTGGATGACGATCGCGACGAAGATCGTGCTCCACGTGCTGATCGACTCCGCATCCAACAGCGGAACGATCCACCGCTGTCCGAGCAGGATGGCCAAGATGCCCCCGGCCACCAATTGCGATTGACCTACGGAGGAACGAGGACGGTCTGCGATCGACGTGCTCATCGTGCTCCTGGTGTCCGGGACGTCATGGGACTGATTATCACTCTCCTCTGGTGCGCGCGCGGGGATCTGCACAGCGTGGCGTCGACGTGTCGGCTGGCCGGCCGGCACGCGGGGTTTCGCGTCCGGACGAAGGTGCGCCCGTGCCGTCGCACGACCTGGGACCTGGGTGCTGCGGTAGTGCTGCTGTCCGGGGGCGACGGTGACCAGGTCCGGGTCCTCGCCGTCGCGGGGGACCGGCGGTCGGAGGTGTTGCTACGCGACGTGGGAGGAAGGGGCGCGGGCCATGTCAGGCGACCCCGCGGATCTCGCCCAGCCAGGGCTCGAAGCCGTCGTGGCTGACCCGCCAGGGTGTCCCGGAGGCCTCGTCGGGCTCAAGCACGAAGGACTCGAACGCCTCGCGCAGCCCAGGCGGAGGTGCGCCGACGCCGACGATCACGATCCGCGTGCGAGGCGTGCGCGCGCCCCAGTGGTCGGCGTCGCCGACGCTGAGCTGGCCACCCGCCCCGTCCCACACGAGCAGCCGGCCGGGACGGGTGGGGAGCCAGAAGCTGCCGCGGGACCGGTGGCGACCACCTCCGAGCTGCTCGAGGCCATCGAGGAGTCGTGCGGGGTGCAAGGGGTGCGGTGAGCGCAGGTCGAGGCGCCAGACGCCCTCGTCGGTCACCCTCGGCAGGGCCTGCTCGAAGGCAGGGTGGGTCCAGGTCAGGGTCGACGCGTGGTGGTGCAGCTGACCGGCGAGTGTCGAGCTGTCCAGGTGCTCGGTGCCGGCCACGACGACGCTTCCCGGACGGGCGAGCGAGCGCAGCAGCGCGACCGACGTCTCGTCGGCGGCCCCGACCGTCACGGTGACGTCGGCAAGCTCCACCATCGCGCAGGCCACCTCGGCGACGCCTCGACGGTCGTCGTGGGCCGCGTGGGCACCGCGCTCGGCGAGCAGATCCTCGCCCAGGAGGTCGTCGAGGACTCGGCCACCGTCGACGACGGAAATGACAGCAGAGACCCGCAGGTGTCGGGCGAGCCGGGTGTCCTGGGCCAGGACGGCGCAGACCTGGTCGGCCTGGGCTCCGACCGGGAGATGGCTGATGATCGTGGTCCAGCGTCCGGACCGGGCCACCCGCTCCAGTGTGGGCAGCACGTCCTCGCGCAGCGCGCAGCTGACGCAGGCGTGCTCCAGGTCCCGCTCGGCCTCCTCGACGACCCCTGTCACATCGCTGACGACGCGGCGCAGCACGCCGCGCTCGACGTCGATGCGGTGTCGGACGGCGACCGCGCCGGGGAGGTCGAACTGGAGTCCGACCATCGCCATCGCAAGCGCCTCCGCGTCCACGCCGGTGAGCAGCACCACGGGGGTCCTCACGAGTCGCGTCCGTAGCGACGCTCGAAGCGCTCGACTCGGCCCTCGTTGTCGAGAGTACGGGTTCGACCGGTCCAGAACGGGTGGCTTGAGCTGGAGACGTCGACGTCGACGACCGGGTACGTCGTCCCGGCCAGTTCGACCCTCCGGTCGCTGGTGCGCGTTGATCGGGTGAGCAGCAGCTCGCCCGTCGAGCGGTCGCGGAAGACCACCGGTTCGTAGCTGGGGTGGATGCCCTGACGCATCGAAGGTCCTTTCATGCGGGAATGAGAATCGTTCTCATCATAGCGCAGATGGAGATTTCCTGTCACAAGCCTCAGATGACCGGCCGAGAGCCCGGCTGCGGTCGCCACCTCGCACGCCGTCCGCTGTGCCGACGAGGACGCCCGCCTGTTCGGTTGCTCCGACAACCCGGAGCGGGCAGCGGCCGTACGCCTCCTCGGCCGACCACCCAAGTCGATCTGGTCGACCGGTACGATCGTCTGGTGACCCGACGCCCCACCGACGCCGCTGCCCCGCCTCGCAGCACCCGGCAGCGCCGGGCGTTGATGGCGGAGTTGGAGGCCTCGGACAGCTTCCGCAGTGCCCAGGACATCCACGCGTCACTGCGTCAGCAGGGCGAGATGGTCGGTCTCGCGACCGTCTACCGCTCGCTGCAGTCCCTCGTCGACGCAGGCGACGTCGACCTGGTCAAGGGTGACGCGGGCGAGGCGGTCTACCGGGTCTGCAGCCGCCAGCACCACCATCACCTCGTGTGCCGACAGTGCGGTCGGACGGTCGAGGTGACCGGGCCGACCGTGGAGCGTTGGGCGGCCTCGGTCGCCGACAAGCACGGATACACCGAGGTCAGCCACACCGTGGAGCTGTTCGGCACCTGCTCCGACTGTCAGACGGGCCGGTCATAGCCGGCTCCGGGTCCGCTGGGCCGGTCATCTCCGACCGAGCAGGAAGTCCGCCTCGAACGCGCGCTGAGTGAACGCCATCGCTCAGAACGTGCGTTGGAACCAGGTGGAGCTGATGAGCGTTCCCCGCTTCTCGGCGTAGTCCCGGAAGGTGCCGACCTCCCTGAACCCCTGGCGCAGGTGGAAGGCGACCGAGGCCTCGTTGGGAAGGGCGACGCCCGCGAGGAACGTCCGGGCTCCGTGCTCGACGGCCCGGGGGAGGAGTCCCGCGTAGAGCCTGGTGCCGGTGCCCGAACCCAGACGCTCGGGCGAGAGGTAGATGGAGAGCTCGCAGGATCTGTCGAACGCGGGCGACGGGCGGTAACGCGTGGTGGAGGCGTACCCCGTGACCACGCCCGCTTCCTCGGCGACCACGAGCTGGTGCGGCGAGTTCTCGTCGAACGATCGGACCCAGACGGCGACCTCGGCGTCGGTGAGGGGCTCGGTCGAGAAGACCGCGTGGGTGCGCAGCGTGTAGTGGCGCCGGATCGCACTGAGGGCCACGACGTCGTCGGCGACCGCGGATCGTACGACGACGTCACCCACCGGTGCTTGCGCCGTCCTCGGGTCTGACTTGCCCCGCCGGAACCATGCCGGGGGGCGGGTCCTGCTCGACGCGGTAGCGGGTGATGCGCGCGCTGTTGCCGACGACCGCGATGGAGGAGGCGTTGTGGAGCAGTGCGGCGACGACGGGGGAGAGTGCGCCGGTGGCGCCGACCCCGAGGCCGATCGCGTTCACCGCTATGGACATGCCGTAGTTCTGGCGGATGACGCGGACCGCTTCGCGGGACAGGTCGAGGAGACGACACAGGTCGTCGCCGACCATGGCGACCACGTGCCCCTCGGCCTGCAGGGTCCGGACGACGTCCTGCTTGCCCTCGGGCAGCACCTGGGCGTGCCACTCGTCGATCCCGAGCTCGTCGGCGACCGCCCGGGCCACGTGGGGGTGGTCGCCGGTGAGCATGACGACTCGTCGCACACCGTCGGCGCGGAGAGCCGCGACGACCGCGCGAGATTCGGGTCGGACGGTGTCGCGGAGGCTGATCAGGCCGGTCAGGGTCCCGTCGACCGCGAGCAGTAGGGGAGTCTCGGTATCGCGCTGGAGGCGGGTGACCCGGGCGGTGGCGTCGTCGGGGACGGAGACCTTCTCCTGGTCGAGTAGGTCGAGGTTGCCGAGCAGGAGCACCCGGCCGTCGGTGAAGGTGCGCATGCCCAGGCCGAGGAGTACCTCGCACTCCTCGTGCGCGGGGATCGCGATATGTCGGTCCTCGGTTGACCGGATCACGGCCTGGGCGAGGGGGTGCCGGGAGTGGATCTCGGAGCTGGCGGCGTAGGTCAGGACCTGCTCCGGTGTCCAGTCGTCGGAGAACGAGACGACGTTGGTCACGACGGGACGGCCCACGGTGAGGGTGCCGGTCTTGTCGAACACCACGGCATCGACTCGGGCCGCGGCCTCCAGGTGGGATCCGCCCTTGACGAGGATCCCGCGCCGGGCGCCGTTGCCGATGGCCGCACTGATCGCGGTGGGGGTGGCCAGGCCGGCGAGCCCGCGCAGGGCGCCACGGAGGAACGGGTAGCCGGTGAAGAGGGTGACGCCAGCTGCTGCGGTGCGCGCGGTGGGGCCCAGCACCGGCGGTCGCCGGGCGACGTAGCGGCGTATGCCGAGGAGGACCAGGGCGGCGCCCCCGACGGACATCCGCGCCAGGTCGCCGTTGCTCACGTCCTCGGACCGTGGCCGTCGCGAGGGGACGACGACGGACGACGTGCACAGGCCCGCCGTGACAGCCTCGGTCACCACACCATGGTCGCTGGCACCGGGGCGGAACCAGACGACGAGCGCACCGGTGCGGGGGTAGGCGTGGACCGCGCGGACGCCGTGAACCTGGGCGACCGCGTCCTCGACCTGGACGGCCCGAGCCGTCGACCCGACGAGGCCGGGTGCGAAGTGGCGAGCGCGGCCCGCTGCCTCACTGCGGGCGACGAGCCGTACGCCGGTCACCGGTTCAGTGGTCGTGGTCATGGACGAGGTCGGCCGCGCCCGGGGGCGGTGCCTGTTCGCCGACCCGGGCCCGGGCCTCGGCGACCAGGTCGCCGGTGACCAGGCGGACCTGCTCGGCGCCGACCTCGGCGCGGCGCTGGCCGCGCAGACCCCAAGCGAGCGCAACGACCGCGCCCTCACGAGCGGTCCCGCCGGACAGCGCCTTCTTCGCGCCGTCGTAGGTCGCCGCGCCGACGAGCCCGGTGAGAATGGTGGAGCCGGCCTTGGCTACGAAGCCGGTCATCATGTCGGAGTCCTCTCACCCGATGACTGGGAGGTCACCAGGACGACTTGGTCATGCCGGGCAGCTCGCCACGGTGGGCGAGCGTGCGCAGGTTGATGCGTGAGAGCCCGACCTTGCCGACGTAGCCGCGTGGTCGGCCGTCGACCTGGTCGCGGTTGCGGACCCGGACCGGGCTGGCGTCTCGCGGCATCCGGCCGAGCGCTCGTACGGCGGCGTCGCGTTCCTCGGCGGTGGCGGCGGTGCGCACCCGTTCCTTCAGCCCGGCCCGGCGCTCGGCGTACCGGGCGACGATCTGCTTGCGTCGCTCGTTGGCGACGATCTTGGACTTCTTGGCCATCAGCGCTCCTCGCGGAAATCGACGTGCCGGCGGACCCGGGGGTCGTACCTGCGCAGCACGAGTCGCTCGGGGTCGTTGCGCCGGTTCTTCTTGGTGACGTAGGTGTAGCCCGTGCCGGCGGTGGAACGGAGCTTCACGATGGGTCGGAGGTCGCTGCCCTTCCTGGACATCAGAGCCTGACCCCTCGGGAGCGCAGCTGGGCGACGACGGCCTCGATGCCGCGCTGGTCGACCGTCTTGATGCCCCGGGCGCTCAGGGTCAGGGTGACCTGGTGGCCCAGGCTGGGGACCCAGTAGCGCTTGGACTGGATGTTGACGTCGAAGCGTCGCTTCGTGCGGCGGTGGGAGTGCGAGACATGGTGCCCGAAGCCGGGGGTGGCTCCGGTGACCTGGCAGACGCGAGCCATGGACGTTCCTCTCGGATCGGGCCGTCAGCCCTGGCGGGCCTTGAGACGGGGGTTCTGCTTGTTGATGACGTAGATGCGGCCTCGTCTGCGGACGACCTGGGAGCCGGGCTGGTTCTTCAGGGAGCGGATCGAGTTGCGGACCTTCATGTCGTGCCTTCCGGTCGGAGGTGGGTGTAGGGGAGGAGGGCCAGCTCGCGGGCGTTCTTGATCGCCCGAGTGACGGCACGTTGCTGCTGTGGAGTGAGACCGGTGACGCGGCGGGAGCGGATCTTGCCCCGGTCGGAGATGAACGTGCGCAGGAGCGCGGTGTCCTTGTAGTCGACGTGCGCGACGTCGGGGGCCAGGAGCGGCTTGCGCCGCTTCGTGCCGCCTGGGCGCGACCGCGGCACCGACCGCGCGCTCATCGGCGTGCCCCGGTCGTCGGGTCGACGTACCCGCGCTCGACGGCACGGACGAGCGGGCGCGGGACATGATGGACCAGGCCGTCGACCGTGACGGGCACCAGATCGACGGGCGTGGCCTTCCATTGCGAGCGGCGGTGTCGGGTGTTGCTGCGTGAGGTCTTGCGCTTCGGGACGGCCACCAGCCGCCTCCTTCCGTGGGGGTCGGCGCCAGGCGCCGGGCGGGTTGAAGTCAGGCGAGGTCGTGGATGTCGCCGAGCCAGGGCTCGAGACCGTCCTCCAGCACGTCCCACGAGCGGCGTCGCAGGAGCGCTTCCTCCGGTGCGAGGAGAAGCCGCTCGAACGCCCCCTCCAGGCCAGCGGGCGGCGCGCCGGTCCCGGTGAAGATCAGTCGGGTCCGGGGAGTGCGGCGGCCCCAGGTGCTGTAGGCCCCGATGCTGAGCTGCCCGCCGGCCCCCGACCATTCGAGAGCATCCTGCGGGCGGGTGGGGACCCAGAAGCAGCCACGGGATCGGAAGGGGCCGTCGGCGAGGGTCTCGATGTGGTCGAGCAGTCGCTCGGGGTGGAACGGGCGGGGGGAGGACAGGTCGATCCGCCAGGCGTGCCCGGCGCCGAGGTCGGGCAGCTGCTGCTCGTGCGCCGGGTAGCGCCAGGTGTCGCGACGGGCCTGGCTGAAGCGTCGCGAGACGAGTTCCGCGCCGTCGAGGCGTTCGAAGCCGACGAGCAGGTGGGCGTCCGGGCGGGCCAAGGCGGCGAGAAGGTCCCGGTCCTCAGGGTTCGGGTCCTGGTCGAGGACGACGGCGTCGGCGTACTCGATCAGGGGCGTTGAGGGTCTCGCCGGTCCCGCGCTCGTCGTCGGGGCCGGTGTGCCAGCGCCGGTCGCGGAGCGGGACGGCTGAGAGAAGGTCGGCCCCGAGATGCTCGGCTCCGAGAACCGCCACGGTGGTCCGGCGTCGCAGACGACGGGCCAGGCGGAGGTCGGACGCCAGGACGGTGTCGAGCTGGACGGCCTCGGTCGAGGTGGGCAGTGCCACTACGGCCGTGGCCCACTGTCCGTCGCGCGCCAGGCGCTCCAGGGTCGGTACGACGTCCTTGCGGAGCGCGCACGAGATGCAGGCGTGCTCCAGGGCGATGCCCTCGTGCTCCAGGATCCCGCCGGCGTGGCTCACCACACGGGTCAGCTGCTGGGACTCGGGATCGATCCGGTGGCGGACCGCGACGGCCCGCGGCGAGTCCCACGACAGGCTCATCATGGCGCGGTCGACGAGGGCGGGGTCGACGCCGGTGACGACAAGGAGGTCCACGATCAGCCTCTCAAGAATGAGAATCGTTATCAATAACCTGTCATGTGTGATGCCGCAGGTCAAGCCGGAGGGGCGGTGAGGGGCGTGAGATGCCGTCGTCGGGCGACGGCGAGCGACCGCCTCGTCACCGCGCGTCGACGGGTCGGGTCTCGGTGAGGACGGCGAACGCCACGAAGCGGTCCTCGGAGTGGAAGAGGTCGGCGCACGTCGTGAGGGTGAGCAGCCGCTGGCCGACGCCCCGAGGCGGTTGGGGCCCGCCGTCGGGGTTGGTCGGTGTGTCGTCGAGCACCCAGGTCTCGGCGAGGGGCAGCTCCAGTTCGTCGCCGTCCGTGAGGAGCTCGTAGACGAGGTCGGCGTCGCGGGTGCTGACGACCACCTCGTCGCCGCGCCGCAGCTCGGCCATCCGCCGCAGCGGCTCGCCGCGGGTGATGCGGTGGCCCGCGAGCGCGTAGTTGCCCACCCCGCCGGGACCGGCGGACCCGACGAAGTGCCCGAAGCCGGAGGACAGCGCGTCGTCGGCCGTGCCCTCGACGACCGGGACGGCGTAGGAGGCGCCGAACCGCGGGATGCGGACGACCGCCCGCGACGGGCCGGCATCGGTGGCGACGGTGTCCTCGCCCGTGCGCCAGGCCGCGGTGAGGTCGGCGACCGTGGCCGCGTGCCGGCCCTCGGCCAACCAGGTGGTGCCGTAGGTCTGCCAACCGACATGTCCCAGCACGGCCGATCCGGCCAGGAGCAGACTCGCGCCGACCAGCACGCCGATGCGAGGTCGTCGCCGTCGAGGGATGAGGTGAGGCACGGGGGTCCTGTCATTAGGAATGATTCTCATTTGCAGTATATGGTCTGCTCGCCATCGTCCCCGACCGGAGGTCCAGCCGCATGAGGATCCGTTCCGCCTTTGTCCCGATGCTGAGCGTCGTGCTCGTGGGGCTCGCTCTAGTCGCTCCTGGAACGGCCGTCGGTGCGACGGACGCGGTCGCGGGCCAGGGGCCGGGGCCCGGGCCGGTCACCGCCTTCGACCTGTCCGTCGACGAGGGCGTCCCCGTCCTGCGGGTCCGCCAGGGCGAGCAGGTTTGGGACCCCGCCGACGTCGTCCTGCGTGCGGACGGCGAGCGCGCTGCGCTCGCCCTGCCCAGCTCGCTGCCCTCTCGATACAGCGGTCTTCTCACGCCCGGCAGCACTGTCTACGAGATGCCCGGGACGCCCACGGCGGACCTGCCTAGCCTGGGCTGGGGAGCCCCGGTGCTTGGCGCCGGCGCCTCGGCGACGCTCCGGCTGGCCGTCACCGGCCCGGGCCGCGTGCTCGTGGCGACCGATCACGGAGAGAGGCGACCGCTCGACGTTCACCTCGACAGCAGTCGTCCCGAGCCGGCCGTCATCGTGTTGCCCTCCGGGACCGTCGCCACGCCAACCTGGATCGTCGACCGACCGGGCGCCTACACGTTTACCGCGACCCCGGTCGTCGCCGCGCCGGACGGCTCGGTGGTCGAGGGTGCGACCGCGTCGTACCGCCTCGACGTGAGCGAGCCGGTCACGCCGACGCCGACGGCCACCCCCGTTCCCTCGCCGTCGCCCACGCCGACGCCTCCGCCCGCGCCGACCCCGGACCCGGTCGCAGCTGCGGCTGCGGCTGCCGCACCGTCCGCGGCGACCGCGGCCGATCGCTGCGCCGTCCCCGGTCTGGCGGCCGGGGCGATGACCGCCACGACCGGGCACTTCGACTTCGGGGTCCAGGTCGACGGAGGGACGCTCCGCTCGCGCGTGAAGGACGACCAGACGTCGCCGGCCACGTGGCGCGACCCGTCCAGCGTGCTCTTCCAGCTCGGCGACACCGCCCGGACGACCGTCCCGCCGGGCGATGCCTACGCGTTCCTGGGTGAGCCTGACGCCACGGTGTGGACGATCGGGCAGACCCAGCAGGACGGTGTCCCGTGGCTGGGCTGGAACACCCAGCACGCCAGCGCCGTGCAGGCCATCGACGGACCGACGACCTGGACCCTCGACGCGGTCGACGGGCCCGGCGACGTCTTCGTCTACCAGACCGGCTCCTTCGGCGCGCTGACGCGCGTGTTCGGCACAGGCGACGGCTGGCCACGCTCGCGGCGGGTCCCGGCCAACGTGCACGGGCACGGCAACTGGTCCTTCACCCGGCCGGGCATCTACCGCATCACCACCACCCACGCGGCGACTCTCACGTCCGGGCGCCAGGTCAGCAGCACCGCGACGCTCCTCGTCCAGGTCGGCCCGTGCGCGGAGGCCGACCCGCGGCCGGACTCGCCGCTGGCGGCCGGCCAGCTGCTCGCGGAGGGCGCGCTCGCGAAGACTCCCCGCCACGGGGTGGTCGTCGAACCTCGCCGTACGACGGCCGGCGCCACCGTCAGCCTCCGCGTGCCGGAGCTGCAGCCCGGCAGCTGGCTGATGCCGGTGGCCTACTCGGCACCGAAGCAGCTGGGCTGGGCCCAGGTGAGCGCGACCCGCGAGCTCCCGACGGTCACCCTGCCCGCCAGGTTGGCCGAGGGCCGGCACCGGGTCGCGGTCTACGACGCGAGCGGCGCCGTGCAGGGATGGGCTCCCGTCGTCGTGACCGCCGCTGAGGACGAGGCCGACCCCAACCCCGTGACCCCGGCCGATGGCGGCGAGACCGTCGACCCCGCGCCGGCCGCCCCGTCCGCGACCGGCTCGGGGCTCAGCGGCACGGGCGGCACCTCCCTGCGAGCGGCGGCCGCCTGCGTCCCGGCCCCCGCGACACCGACCGCTCCGAGCGGCGCAGAACCGCCCGGCACCGCGCCCGGCGTCGGTGCCCCCGCGGCCGCGAACGCGGAGAAGGTGACCGACGGCCACCTCGACTTCGGTGCCCACGTCGTCGGCGGTGCCCTGGTGCCGAAGGTCAAGGACGACCGGCAGCAGCCCTCGGCGTGGGTCGACCCCGCGAGCGTGCGCCTGGTCCTGGGTTCCTCCGCGGAGCAGCAGGTCCCCGGCGACCCGTCGTACTCCTTCATGGGCAAGCCGGGCGACACGGTGTGGATGATGCCGCAGACCCAGGTCGCCGACGTGCCGTGGCTGGGCTGGAACACCCAGGACGAGTCCGTGCGCTCGCAGGTCGACGGGTCGGTCCGCTTCACCCTCGACAGCGTCTCCGGCCCCGGCAAGCTGGCCGTCTACCTCACCGACTCCTTCGGGGGGATCGGCGAGAAGACGTTCGGCAACGCGGCGGGCTTCCCCTCGTCGTTCGACGTACCGGTCAACGTGCACGCCCACGGCAACTGGGTGTTCACCGCTGCGGGCACGTATGCCGTGACCATCACCCAGACGGCGAAGCTGACGTCGGGCGCGTCCGTGTCCGGCACGGCGACGCTCGCATTCACCGTGGGCGGGAGCGGCGCGAGCCGGGTCCTGCCGCGCCTGGCGCCGGGGTTCGCGACGGCGCAGCCCTCCCAGCCGGCGGCACCGACGGCACCCACGGCGCCCACCGCCGCGAGCCTTGCCGACTGCGTGCTGCCGGAGACCGGGGCGCCTCGGCACTCCGCGCCGTTGCTCGCGCTGGGCGGGCTCCTGGTGCTCGCCGGCGCGACGGTGCTGGTCAGGTCCCGCCGCCGTGCGTAGGGGCCTGTCGGTCGCCGTGGCGACGCTCGCGCTGGCCGCGTCGGCCTGCGCGAGCCCGGTCGGGCTGTCGGAGAACGACGACCGCCTTCAGGTGATCACGACCACGGGTCTGCTGCGCGACCTCGTGGCGAACGTCGGCGGCCCCGACGTCAACGTCACCTCGCTGGTCCCGGACGGGGCCGACCCGCACAGCTACGAGCCCTCGCTGAGGCGCGTGCGCGACGTCGTCTATGCCGACGTCGCCTTCAGCAACTACATGCTGTTGGAGCAGCACGGCATCATCAAGGCGCTCGACGCCAACCTCCCCGAGGACGCCCTCAACATCTCGCTGGCCGAGGACGCCGTGAAGTACGCCGCCGAGATCATCCCGCTGGTCGAGAACGTCAACCTCGACACCATCTGGCTGGGGCTTCGAGCGCGCGGCGACGGGGACCAGTACGGCGCCGACCGCGCCTCCGACGTACTCCTCAGCGCGACGGCGATGACCGGTCCCGGGGACCTGCACGGCTACCTCACCGGGTCATTCGGCGACCCGGAGATCTACTACGACAGCACCGACGGCTTCGACGCGTCGGACGGCTACCGCGACGACACCGCGCTGCTGCCGGTCGACGCGCACACCCACATGTCGTGGGCGTTCAGCGAACCGGGGGTCTACACGCTCAGCATGTCCGCCCGCCTGCAAGCCGACGACGAGTCGGCCTTGGTGCCGCTGGGCGAGGCCACCTTCACCTTCGCCGTCGGAGTGCCCGCGGTCGACGTGGCCGAGCCCGGCCAGGAGGTCCTCGACGAGGGTCACGCCGACCTCACTGTCGATCTGGACGCCGGCACCATCGGACTCCTCCACGACCCCGAGGGCGGGGGCGAGCACACCCAGCGCGAGCTCGCCGCGGAGGACGTCGTCATCGACGTGCCGGCGAAGGCCCTCTCGGAGGTGCCGAACGACCGACGGCTCGGGTTCCTGGGCCGTCCCGGCACCGCGATCCACCAGCTGCCCCAGGCGGTCCTGGGCAAGCACGTGCACGGCGAGATCGACCCGCACCTGTGGCAGGACGTCGGCAACGTGATGGCCTACGTCGAGCTGATCCGCGACACGCTCGTCGAGGCCGACCCCGAGCACGCACTCGACTACCGCGAGCGTGCGGAGACCTACCTGGCCGAGCTGCAGGCCCTCGACGACCTGGTACGTGAGCGGCTGGCGGCGATCCCGGGGGAGCGCCGCTACCTGATCACGACCCACGACGCCTTCGCCTACCTCGCCAAGGCCTACGACCTGCAGGTCGCCGGGTTCGTCTCGCCCAACCCGGCGGTCGAGCCGTCCCTGTCCGACCGGCGCAAGCTCACCGAGACCATCCGCTCGCTCGACGTGCCCGCGGTGTTCCTCGAGCCCGGTCTGCAGGCCCGCTCCTCGACGCTGACACAGGTCGCCGCCGAGGAGAACATCGCGGTCTGCGCCATCTACGGCGACGTCCTCGACGACGACGTGCGCACCTACGTCGAGCTGATGACCTTCAACGCCGACTCCCTCCACGACTGCCTCGCCCGCTGACCCCCTCTGATCCGCCGACAAGGAACCCCGATGAGACGAACCACCCGGGCGAGCGCTGCCGCCGCCGTCCTGCTCGCCCTGACCGCCGCTCCGGCGGCGGCGGGTGACGAGTTGAACCAGCAGATCGACGAGGAGCAGCGGGTGGCCACCGACCGGGCCGAGCTCGGCCTCGGTCACGTCGACCTCGGACCGCGCTACGACGAAGGCGGAGCCTGGTCGCTGATGGTCCACGACGACACCGCGACGGCGGGATCGGTCTGGCGCGCCCTCGACCGCACCGTGCTGCGGGTGCACGACGCGGCGGTCCAGCAGGTGCCGGACGACCCGGCGTACTCCTTCCTGGGTGCCGAGCCCGGTCAGGAGGTGTACGTCGTCCCGCAGACCCAGGACCAGGAGATCGTCTGGATCGGCTGGAACACCCAGGACCCGCAGGTCATGGAGACCGTCGACCGGGGCGTGAAGCTCAGCCTCGTCGACGCGGAGGGCCCCGGCGAGCTGGTGGTCTACCTCCAAGACGGCGGTTTCGGCGAGCCCGACGTCCTCTGGGACTCGACGCTCGCCGAGGCACAGCCCCTGTGGGTCGACGTCAACACCCACACCCACGCCAACTGGGTCTTCACCCGACCCGGCGTCTACCTCGTGACCGTCGAGGCCAGCGCCGACCTCGTCGACGGCACCACTGCGTCGGCGACCGGCACCATCCGCCTGGCCGTGGGCGACGACGTCTCCGTCGACGAGGCCTACGACGCGGTCCCGGTGACCGCCGCCCCGACGCCGGCCGCCGCGGCGACCGCGAGCGAGGACGCCGGTGACACGACCGAGGAGGACGACTCGGCGACCCCAGTCCTGCTCGCCGGCGTCGGCGTCGCCCTCCTGCTGGTCCTGGCGGTCGTGGTGGTCGCCGTCCGCGGTCGCGCCGCACGGCGGCGGGCACTGACCGAGCCGGGGGAGAGGTGAGCACCCGTCCGACGGCGCTGGAGATCGCGGGCCTGCACGTCGACCTCGGGGGCCGGCCGGTCCTCGAGGGGGTCGACCTGAGCGTGGACCGCGGAGAGCTCGTGGGCCTGATCGGTCCCAACGGCGCCGGCAAGACCACCCTCGTGCGCAGCGTGCTCGGGCTGCTCCGGACGCGGGCCGGATCGGTGCGCGTGGACGGGCGGGTCGTCCGGCCGCGCCAGGCCGGGATCGGCTACGTGCCCCAGCGCACCGAGTTCGCCTGGGACTTCCCGATCTCGGTGGAGCGAGTGGTGATGTCCGGGCTGGTCGCCCGGCACGGACTGCTGCACCGACCGGGGGTGGAGGCCTGGCGGACGGTCGGCCGGGTGCTGGACCTGGTGCGGATGACCGACCTGCGCGAGCGGCCGGTCGGTGAGCTGTCCGGCGGCCAGCGGCAGCGGGTGCTCGTGGCCCGGGCGCTGGTCCTGGAGCCGAGCGTGCTGCTGCTCGACGAGCCGTTCACCGGCCTCGACATGCCGACCCAGGACATCCTCCTGGAGCTGTTCACCGACCTCGCCCGGCAGGACCGGGCAGTGCTGATGACCACCCACGACATCGTGTCCGCGTTGTACTCCTGTGATCGAGTGGCGCTGCTCAACCGGCGCGTCGTCGCTGCCGGACCCGCGTCCGAGCTGCGGGACCCGACGCTGTGGACCAGCACGTTCGGTATAGCCGAGGGCAGTCCGCTGCTGCGGGTGCTGGGGGCGGCCTGATGCCGATCCAGGACTTCCTCTCCGACCTGTTCAACCCCGACCTGCGGTTCCTGCCCAAGGCGCTGGCCGTCGCCGTCATGTCGTCGATCGTCTGCGGTGTCGTGGGCTGCTACGTCGTCCTGCGCGGCATGGCGTTCATCGGCGACGCCGTCGCGCACGCCGTCTTCCCGGGCCTGGCGGTGGCCTTCGTCGTGTCCGGCAACCTGATCGTCGGCGGGACCGTGGCCGGGGTCGTCACCGCCGTACTCATCGCGGTGTTCTCGCAGACGCGCCGACTGCGGGAGGACTCCGTCATCGGGATCTTCTTCGTCGGCGCGTTCGCCCTCGGCGTCGTGATCATCTCCCGGGCGCCCGGGTACGCCGGGTCGCTCGAGCAGTTCCTCTTCGGCTCCATCGCCGGCATCCCCGACCGCGACCTGGTCGTCGTTGCGCTCGCCGGACTCGGGGTGCTGGCCGTCGTACTCGCGCTGCACCCGCAGCTGGTCGCCGTCACCCTGGACCGGGAGATGGCGCGCGCGCTCGGCCTGCGCGTCTTCTGGTACGACCTGACGCTCTACGTCCTGGTGACGCTCGCCGTGGTCATCTCGGTGCAGACCATCGGCAACGTCCTCGTGCTCGCCCTGCTCGTCGCGCCTGCCGCGACCGCTCGGCTGCTCACCGACCGGCTCACCGTGATGATGAGCCTCGCGCCCGTCATCGGCAGTGTGGCCGCGTTCGTAGGGCTCTACCTGTCCTGGTCCTGGGACCTCCCAGTCGGCGCGACCATCGTGCTCGTGCTGACCGGCGCGTTCCTCGTCGCCTGGTTGCTCGCGCCGCGACACGGAGTGCTCCTCCGCGTCCTCCGATTCGGTTATTGAGATTGAATATCATTCTCAATTATGCTGAGGTGGGGTCTCCACTCCGTGAAAGGAAACCTGTGAAGCGTCTGCTCATCACCTCCCTGGCCAGCGTGGTCGGGGCGGCCACGGTGCTCGCGGCCTCCGGCTCTGCTGCTTCCGCAGCCGACCGCGAGGTCGTGCTGACCCAGGGCCACATCGACCTCTTCGACGTCACCTACGACCAGGTCGCCGGCAAGCTGAGGCTCGCGGTCGGCGACGACACCGGCGCCGCGAAGGTCTTCCGCGACCCGAGCACGGTCACGGTCGCGGTGGACGAGGAGCTCTCCGCCACCACCGTGCCCGACATCCCGGCCTACTCGTTCCTCGGCGAGCCCGGGGACACCGTCTACCTGCTCCCGTTCAGCCAGAACCCTGATCTGCCCTGGCCGGGGTGGAGCACCGAGCGCCTGGTGGGCACCCTGCCCGCAGGCACCCAGGTCTCGACCGCTGCCGACGCTGTCAAGCTCGACGTCGCGATCGAGGGTCCGGGCGAGGTGCACTCGTATCAGTCGAACGCCTTCGGCTCTCCCATCAACCACTACATCGACACGAGTGACGCGGGGCCGGACACCATCCCGATCGCCCGCAACGCCCACGTGCACACGGAGTGGTCCTTCTCCGAGCTTGGTGAGTACACGTTCTCCGTCACGCCGACGGCCGCCACGACGACCGGCGGCACCCTGAGCGGCGACACGGCGACCTATCACCTCCGCGTCGGCGACCCGGTCGTCGCGCCCGGCCTCGGCCTCGGCGTCACCGCCAACAAGCCGAGCGCGGAGTACCTGTACGGCCAGGGCATCACCCTGACCGCGACCCCGGACGCCGCCACCGACCTCGACCACTATCACTGGTTCGTCAAGGGGGCCGGCCAGGCCGAGTACGTCATCAGCAACCGCTCGGCGACCAACGAGCTGAAGCTGCCCACCTCGACCGTCTGGGACGGCGCCCAGGTCGTCGCCAAGCTCTACGGCGATGACCACGAGGTGGTGGCGGAGTCAGCCCCAGTCACCC
This sequence comes from Nocardioides sp. W7, assembly GCF_022919075.1. Taxonomy (NCBI): domain Bacteria; kingdom Bacillati; phylum Actinomycetota; class Actinomycetes; order Propionibacteriales; family Nocardioidaceae; genus Nocardioides; species Nocardioides sp. W7. The sequence continues at coordinate 3,300,060 of NZ_CP095078.1, forward strand.
TCAGCGTCGACACGCTCGAGCCGACGACCGTGCTCACCGCGACGACCGACCGGGCGTCGTACCAGGTGGGTGAGACGGCCGCGCTGACCTCGACCCAGAGCCCGCAGACCGCCGACGACCACTACCACTGGTACGTGCGGAAGCCGGGCGAGGAGTTCTACACCTGGATCGACGGCACGCGGGCCGCCGACGCGACCTTGCCGATCACCGCCGACCTGCAGGGCGCCGAGGTCGTCGCCCGACTGTTCAATGCCGACCACGCCGTCCTGGCCGAGTCGGCTCCGATCGTCTTGTCGGTCGGGCCGGCGGCACCGGTGGCTGCGACGAGCACCGTCGTCCGGCTCAGCCAGACCAGCCAGCGGTACGGCGCCACTCCGAGTCGCGCCGACGTCACCGTCACCACCGCGTCCGGCGCGGCCGCCGGGCGGGTGTCGGTCTCCGTGGACGGCACCGGGCTCGGTGCGCACACCCTCGATGGCCAGGGCCGCGCCAGCGTCGCACTCCCGGCTCGACTTGCCCCGGGGGCCCACCAGGTCGTGGCCAGCTTCGTCCCGGCCGACGACGCCGCCCAGGCGCCGTCGTCCTCGGCAGCCGCGCGCGTCACGATCGCCAAAGCCCGCGCTCGGGTCGCGCTGACGCTGAAGAAGCGGGTCCGGACCACGGTGCGGGCCCGCGCGATGGTGAAGGTCGCGGGCGTCGGCACGCCGACCGGCAAGGTCCGGGTGCTCGTGGACGGCAAGAAGGTCGCCGCCGCCTCGCTTCGCAACGGGCGCGTCGTCGTCCGCCTGCCCCGGCTGAGCGCCGGACGGCACAGCGTCCGGATCCGGTTCGGCGGGGACGAGCACCACGCGGCCTCGACCAGTAAGTTACGGAAGCTGCGGGTCACCCGCCGCTGACCGCATCAATCGCGCTCCGGCGACCCTGGGTGTTGCTCATCCGGGGGCGTCGGGGCGCGGCTTGCGAGACGGTCGCCTTTGTCTCCACCAGGACATCGGGTCGAGTGACCTCGAGGTCTTACATCCAGGAGGTCTCATGACAGGGAGCGATCTGACCGTAGTGGCGGTGTGTGGCGTCAGTCGCTGTGCCACCGCTGCTGACCAGATCGTCGCGGCGCTGCGCGAGCCCGTGCTGAGTACGCCCGACGCGTTGCTTCTCCGCATGACTGGCTGCCCCCTCCGCGGATCCTGTTGGCACGAGTCAGGGTGCCTCGTGGTCGTTCAGCGGTGCACCAGCGCCTTGCGTCCTGTCGGCTCTGCCACCGAACTGGCGGCAGGGGAGCCGGCCGCCTGTGCTCGCACCGTGCGGACTTGGCTGCGCGGATACTGGTTCCTGCGGCACCGGTGACGCTGCGGCACGAGCTCACCTGATCTCGTTCCGCGCACCGTGGGGGCGTGCCTGATCCAACCTCGTCCGGAAGCCCCCGCCTGGGCGGCAGTCGAGGGACGTTGGGTGACACGCGCTCCGTGTTGCTGAGATCCCAAGTCGCAAGAGATCGTCCATGCCCGCGTCATATCGCCCGTGTCGAGACAGCAGGCGACGGCACTGGAAAGTGGGGAAACTCGGCAGTCGCCTCAGCTGTCGGCAACGCTTCAAAACAGACCATCGTCGGGAGGCCGTAGTCCAACACAGACAGCACAGCGTCGTCCGCCTCCTGAGATTCACTGTGCCTCATGGTCACCACGTGTCGGTGGCCAAGATGGTCACAACTCAGTAGGCCCATGGGAGCATGACCTAGACGTGTGCCCGCCGGACGTTGTAGGCACTGCTGTGTCGGGCGACGGCGATGGTCGCATTCACTGGGGCGGGGGAGTCCGAGGACTTCACGATCCTCCACTTACCCTCCACAATTGGTCGTGAGAATTCGTCATCTGACGAGTATGATGAGCACCGTCCGAGACCCCAGATTCCCTATCGTTCAAGGGAATCCGCTGTTTCCGGTCGTGATCGTGACTGTTCGGTAGCGCCTCGATTCCTCCAGAGGTCGCAGGTTCAAATCCTGTCATCCCGACCGACAAACCGCCCCTGACCTGCGGAAACGCAGGTCAGGGGCGGTTCTGCATTTGAAGTGGGATAGCCGTATTAGCCACAATTTCACCATCAATTCGGTGACCTTGCGGGTCTGGGCGGGCCTAGGGCGACGACTGGGCCAAGGCTCATCACGACGTCGAACTGCAAGACGTGCACGACGGCTTCGCTGAGCGAGAAGTGCGGTCCACCGTTCAGCCCTGGGAGCCGCTGCCCTGCGACGGTGAAGTCGACGGTCAGCACCGTGGCCTCCGGTCCGGCCTTGTGTGTCGGTGAGCGCCACACCCTGTCCACATGGCTGTGCGGCATCAGCGTCACGTAGAAGTCGGCTGCCTCCTTTGCGGTGCTGTTGAACCACAAGCAGGGAAACACCGTGGCGACGGCCATCTCGTCCGCCTCGATCCGTAGAGCGCGGCCGGCTGGTGCGGGTTCTCGCCGGGCTGTCCGGGCGGGCCGGTTGCGCAGCGCCGCGATAGGGCCGCTGGCTCAGTTGTTGGCGGGGGCGGTGGAGATGGCCTCGACGAGCTGGGCGATCTGGCCGTCGGGGAGGTTGCGCGCGACGTCGGCCAGTGCCGAGACAACGGAGTGTTGTCGGCTGTCGACCGTCTCGGAGGTGGGTCATCCGCGCCGCGAGCGAGCCCCGAGTCAGGAGGCTCGACCGCACCCCACGGGCGAACTCGCACCGCATCGGCTTCGGTCTCACCATCACGCCGAGACCCGCTATTCGCCCGCTCTCTCATGAGCTTCCTCCCTGGCAAGGGCTGAAGTGGTACCCCGTGGCAGGAAACGCAACGTCCCTTTCCTCAGAACGGTGGACCTCGCGCCGGTGGGCGAACCGATGCCGGTCCCGCCCACGAGTCTCACGAATATCGCAATCCAGCCGAGGCGAGCGCGGTGAGGCGTTCGCCAGATGGGCCGAGATGGTGGTCCAGGGGCAAGGAGAGCGGTTCTGCCCTCGATTCCTCCGGCTGGATCGTGCGCTTGGCGCCGCCCTGGGCGGGTACCGCGCAGCACGCCTACCGAGGAGCACACCATGACCGACAACGACGGCAGCAGCGCCCGGAGTGCCCCGCCCAGGACCCCGGGCACCATTTCCCGACCGGCCGACGAGCAGGTGGTCTACCGCAGCGCAGAGCATCAGGACGTCGTCGGTGCCTCACGGCCCCGGAGCCTTGACGTACCTGCGACCCTGGCCGGCGCTCTTGCCGCCCTCGGCACCTTCGCCCTGCTGTCGAGCCTGGTCGGTGCCGTGGGCAGCATCGGCTTCCAGCGCGGCGTCGATGGCCAGGACCTCTCCATCGCCGGCCTGGTCGCCGGCCTGGTTGTGCTGTTCCTCTCCTGCCTCGTCGGCGGGTGGGTCGCCGGCAGGATTGCCCGGCGCCGGGGAGCCCTGCACGGCTTGCTCGCCGCCGTGTGGCTGGTCGTGCTCGCCGCCCTGCTGACGGCCTTGGCGGCGGTCGGCGACAAGGCCGACGTTCGGGACCAGGTCGGATTGCCAGATTGGTTCAGATCCGACGCCACCAGCGCTGCCGCAATCATCACCGGCGTGATCGCCCTCGCGCTCATGCTGCTCGGCGGGTGGCTGGGGGGCCGACTCGGCCAGCGAAGCCACGACTCAGACACGGTCGAGGTAGTCCAGACCCGGCGAGAGGTCCGCCGTCACGACGGAGGAATCACTGCGGAGGAGGCACGATGACCGACCAGGCTGGCCAGCCCGAGCAGAGCGACGCGAGCGAGGCCGACGTCGTCCGCCACGAGGAGCGACTCGAGACCGGGACAGAGCTGCAGGAGGGCGGCCGGGTCCGGGTGCGCAAGCACGTCGAGACGCTCCCGGTCGAGCAGGTCGTCACCCGCGGTGTGGAGCATGCAGGCGCCTCCGAACGGGTGCCGGCCGCGGTGGAGGACTCGGGCGAGGTCGAGACCCTGGCGGACGGCTCGGTGTCGATCCCTGTCTTCGAGGAGGTCCTGGTGGTGACCAAGAAGCTGGTCGTCCGGGAGCGGGTCATCGTCCGCAAGCACACCGTCATCGATGAGCACACGCTGCGCACCGAGCTGCGTCGCGAGCACGTCACCGTCGAGGGTGATGACGGTGTCGAAGTGACGGATCGAGACGACTCCGCCACCACTTGACCCTGCACGACTCGTCGGCCGCCCGTTCCACGGCCTCTGTCTGATGCTCGAACGGCGGCACTGGCGACGGGGCAGGACCAGCGTCACCTGTTCGGGTCATTCTTCTGAGCCCGGGCGTGTCGTGCATACGACGCAGGGCCACGGCTACCGATTCGGGGTCACGTGAACGACTCGCACTAGGAGAGGACACACAGATGATCACCGAGACTCAGAGCCGCGACATCGTCGGCTCAACCGCCTACGATGTCGACGGCAACAAGATCGGCAAGGTGGGGCAACTCTTCCTCGACGACCAGACGGGCCGGCCCGAGTTCATCACCGTCAACACCGGCTTCTTCGGGACGAGCGAATCGTTCGTCCCCGTGTCGGACGCCGAGCTGGTCGGATCCGACCTGAAGGTCCCCTTCAGCAAGGACAAGGTCAAGGACGCCCCGACCGTCGACCTGGACAGCGGGCACCTCGATCAGGGCGACGAGGAGCGGCTCTACGCCTACTACGGGCTGGGCACCCAGACGACCGGCACCCAGACGACCGGCACCTACGACGACGTCGCCTCTCCCGGGGTGGCCTCGGGCGGGCACGACACCTCTGGTCCGGAAACCGATGCAGCCCTGACCCGTTCCGAAGAGCATCTCGAAGTTGGCACCTCGGAACGTGAGGCCGGCCGAGCTCGACTGCGCAAGTACGTCACCACCGAAACCGAGACGCGCACCGTGCCCGTCACCAAGGAGCACGCCGTCGTCGAGCGAGAGCCGATCACCGACGCGAACCGCGGCGACGCCCTCGACGGCCCTGAGATTTCCGAGGAGGAGCACGAGGTCGTGCTACACGAGGAGAAGGTCGTGGCCCAGAAGGTGACCGAGCCGGTGGAGCGAGTCCGCCTCGGCACCGAGACGACGGTCGACGAGGAGACCGTGAGCGAGGACGTGCGGAAGGAGCAGATCGAGGTCGAGGGTGATGTCCAAGACCGTCGCCCCTGACTCACCGGCGATGGATCAGGCCGCTCGTCCTTGCGAGGTTGGGCGGCCGTCCCATAGCCGCGGTCACCTGCGCAGTGGCGCTTCGAGGAGCTCTGCCCCAGCCGGTGCACCACGGAGTCACTCGCCCGGTCCGGAACTTGCACCAGCGCCGTCGATCCCGCCAAGCGCGGCCTCGGGATAGATTCGGGGAACAGGACCGGTACCGAGAATCCCGGTGTCACCACGGTGCGGTCCGGGCGGCCGCGGACCTGGAGTCGCCAAGTGACTAGTGCACTGTGGGACCTGAGTCGGCCGTTGGCCTGCGGCCGTGTCGCACCGTTTGGCTTGGCGTGCCGGTGCCGCCAAGGTCGCTGGCGGACTGGACGACGTGTCGAACGGTGTCGCCGGAGACGACACCGTTCGACAGCGCCCAGGCGACGGCGTGCGACCGTCGGGACACACCGATCTTCTTGTAGGCGAGCCGGATGTGGGTCTTCACCGAATTGATGCTGAGGTAGAGCCGGTCGGCGATCTGCTGGTTGCTCAGCCCTAGCGCGATGAGAGCTACGACCTCGGCCTCGCGTTGACTGAGTAGACAGGCTTCTCCAGTTCGGTTCACGGGGCCGGCTGGGACGAGGCCCGCCGGAGCCACGACCGTCTCTCCCGCATGGATCCGCTCCAATGCGTCGACGATCTCCTCCGCGCTCAGCGACTTGGCGATAAAGCCGGCTGCACCGGTGCTGAGGACACGGGAGATGAGTTCGGCTTCGAGACTCCAGCTGAAGACCACGCGCTTGACCGTGGTTCCCACCGTCACTCGGACGTCGGCGTCGAAGGCGTGGGTGTGGCTGAAGGGGTCGTAGAGAACGATGTCGAGGTCGCGGTTCATGAGGTGGTCGTGTGTCGCCTTCGACCAGTCGATCTCCAAGGTGTGTACTCGGTCCCCGTACGGTGCGAGCACTGCGGCTAGGCCGGCCACGGTGATTTCGTGGTCGGCGGCGATCGCGATGCGCAGCGGGCGCACCGGTTCCCCGGACATCTTGACAGCATAGACACCCGTCACGGAAGTGCGACCGATGTGCGCGTGATATTGGCGCGGCCTGTCGTCATCTTTGCGGCAGACCTGGGTACTGCTTGACCGCACGAGCGAAGAACGTGTGCAAGCGGACTGTGAATGGGAGATGCACTGCCGTGGCACCGATGGAGCCGATTCGCGAGACGGTCGAGGCGGCCAACGAACTCGATCCGTCCCTTGACGCTGTGGAGCCGCTCGACCATCTCGCCCGGTTGGCGAGTCGAGCGAAGGGGGTCGTACCCAGTCTGGTCGGCCTGAGCGTCGCCCGACTCGATCAGGGGGTGACCTTCACCCTGGTCGCGAGCGACGAGGAGGTCGCCGTCCTCGACGCCGTCCAGTACGTCGCGGGTGGACCGTGCGTGGCCGGCGCTTACGACGAGCAGGTCCATGAGTTCGACAACGACGATGTGTTGGACGAAGAACGCTGGCACCTGTTCGCCGCTGCTACCGCCGCACACGGCGTACGGACCACGCTGACGTTGCCGGTCGTCGGCCTCGATCCGGGAGACGGTCGGGTTGTCGGAACGGTGAACCTCTACGCGGCGTCTCCCCGCGCCTTCGTCGGACTCCACGACGAGCTGGCCGGAATCTTCGGTGCCTGGGCCACGGGGGCGATGACCAACGTTGACCTTCCCTTCACGACGCGGAGCGAAGCCCAAGCGGCGCCGCGTCTGGTGCGGGAGCAGAGCATCGTCGAAGTAGCCAAGGGCATTCTCGCCGCTCAACTCGGACTGGATGTCGACACCGCTGAGGCACGGCTGCGGGAGGCAGCAGCCCGAGCGGGAGTCAGCGCCGTCGAGCTGGCCCGGGAGATCATCCGCGCCCGCGAAGGCAGAGACCCGGGCGAATCATGACCGGCTGGCCGACTCGTTGACATGCGCGCAGCGCCGGCCTGGAGCCTGAAGACTCTGGCCGACATCGACGTCTGCTGCGATGTGTTCGACTAACGAGCCGAAGGCCCAACCCGGGAAACGTCCTGCGCGACGACCGCAGCAGTTCACGAGTCCGCGCTAGAGGAACCATCCGAGCGATAGGTGCGAGACCTGGCAGTCGTCGGGAACCGATCAGCCGTCGGGCAGCGCAGACACCGATCGCGGCGCCATCCTTCTCCCGTTTCCAGCTGACGTGCCCGAGACGGTGTCCGCCGCGCTCCGCGGCGACACGTAGTCAAACCGGCCTTTCGAGGGGCGGAGTTGAGTGTTGTCGATCCGCGACGGCCAAGCAACGTGGTTGGAGCGTGCTCGGGTACCGGTTTGGGATGATCTAGACGGCTGAGGAGTTCAGATGAGTCTGAACGACGGTGAGCGAGCGTCAACTCGGTTGCTGCAGGATGCACTCCTGGCTGGCGACTACCAGCTCCCGGACCTGTTCGAGGAGTACGGGCTGGCCCTCGGGGTGGCGCCCGTCGTGGTGTATCTGGCTGACCTGCAGCAGCGTGTCCTGAATCCATTCCTCAGCTCGAACGGTGCGGGCCTCGACCATCATGTCGAGTCGCTCGCGGTGGATTCGACGTTGGCTGGTCGGGCGTACCAGCACGTCGAGATGATCACCCAGCAACTTGTCGAGGGGGACTCACGCTGGCGGGTGTGGCTGCCGTTGATTGATGGCATGGAGCGTCTCGGACTGGTCTCGGTCACGGTGTCCAGTCCCGGTTCGCTAGAGGCCGACGGTGGGGCGTTGCGCGAGCGGCTGCAGCTGTTCTCCGCCGTCGCCGCGGGGTTGGTGACGGCCAAGTCTCTGTACGGCGACACGATCGTGCGGCTGCGTCGCACTGGCGAGATGGGTCTGGCAGCGGAGATGCAGTGGTCGATGCTGCCGCCGCTCTCGTTCGGCAACCCCCGTGTCACGATCAGCGGCGGTCTCGAACCGGCGTACACGGTCGGTGGCGACACCTTTGATTACGCCGTGGATTCCCACGCCGTGCAGGTGGCGATCGTCGACGGCATGGGCCACGGCCTGCCGAGCGCGCAACTCACCGCGTTGGCCCTCGCGGCGTACCGCAACGCCCGACGTAGCCGCCTGAGTCTGACCCGCACGGTGCGTCTCCTCGACGCTGCGATCGCCGCTGCGTTCGATAGTGAGGCGTTCCTGACCGGTCTCATCGCTGAGCTCGACACCGATTCCGGTGGGTTCAGATGGATCAACGCCGGACACCCCAGCCCGCTGCTGCTACGCGACGGGCGGCTGGTCAAGGAGTTGCACGTGGAGCCTGCGCTTCCGATCGGGTTCGGCGACCTGCTAGGCGAAACGGGCATGCAGTTGGGTGCAGAGCCTCTCCAGCCCGGTGACATGGTGCTCTTCTACACCGACGGTGTGGTCGACGCGCGTTCGCCAGCGGGGGAGTTCTTCGGTGCGGATCGACTCGTCGAGGTGGTGACACGTCACCTGGCCACGGGCTTGCCCGCCCCGGAGACGATGCGTCGCGTCATTCGGTCACTGATGCAGCACCAGGGGGGACAGCTCGACGACGACGCAAGCCTGCTGCTCGTGCAGTACCGACCCACGGATCTGCCGGCCCATTTGCCTGGCGCAGTCACACGTCGAAAGCAGACCAGCGGCCGTTGAGCAGACGGGGCAAAGCTGCGGGAGGAGAGCCCCCATGACCGAAGCGAGGAGACGAGCAGCACGACTTCTCACTACGCCCGGTCCGGGACGGACCCGACCGAGTGCCCTCGAGGGGTGCGCGGTAGATGGTGATTCCGCACGTCCGGCAGGCCATGGTGGGCCGCAGTTGGGCGGGGATTGCACATGGCCAGGGATGGCGGCTTTTCCCTGATAGTGCGTCGGTTTCCGGGGGAGAGGCGTGGGGTCCGTGCGGGTGGATACCGATCACCACCGAGTCGCGGCGCGACGGGCGCTACGGCGCAAGAGTCAGGAGAAGTCATGCCTCCGAAGAAGAAGGTCTCGGACCGTGGTGACGGTGTTCGGATGACCGATGACAGCCTGCGGGTGCGTCAGCTCACGCACTACCAGTTCAGCTGGACGGCGGGGGAGGGTGGCGAGAGCGGCATCTGGACCCTGCAACTCGTGCTCGATCAGGGAGCGTGGGAGGAGGTTCTGACCGTCAGTGCCGACGACGCAGACAATCTCCAGGACATCCTGAAGAACACCGGCAGTGTGTTCTACGACATCGACCGCCGGGTGTTGATGTTCGGCGTTACGAAGACGGGCGAGTGAAGCGCCTGTAAGTGTTCGTGGTGGCTGGCCTGGGGCTGGCTGGCAGGGTTGACGGCGGTCCTCCGGACCGGGGGTGACTCGCGAAGCGCCTGACCTCTTCGGAGTGTCTTGCCTGGGATCTGTCCGTCAGGTCCGGGGGCCGGTGTCGACGGCCCTGGCCCACCACGATGGCTTGATGAGAAGCATGTCCAACCAGTGCAGCTGAAACAAACGCTGGCTGTGATCCGCTACAGGCCTGCCTCGTAGTGACTTCATTCCTGGGCCGACGTCGGCAACGACGCTTTCCCCCCGGTTGAGGTGAAGGAGACATCGCAGTGCCAAGAGTGACAAACATGAGCGCGCCGATCATGCCCCTGAACGGTGGGCAGCGCTACCGGTTCGTGGTCGGAGTCGACACCCACGCCGCGGCCCACAGCTACGCCGTCCTCGATGCGGCCGGCGCCTTGGTCGATGAGCCACGTTCCCAACGACTGCCGACGGCCTCGGCCGTGCACGCGACTGGATCGCTCGGCGTACCGACGGCGAGCTCGACGGTGTCTTGGTCGCTGCGGAAAGCACCGGCTCCTACGGGGCCGTGCTCGCCGAGACCCTCGCCGAGTTCGGTTACCGAGTGGTCGAGGCACCGACGCCACGCCGTGAGCGAGGTCGCGGGAAGACCGACGCCATGGACGCGGTCACCGCCGCACGCGCGACCCTGACCATGCCGGTTGCTCGTCTGCGTGATCGCCGTGGCGGTCAAGATCAGGTCGCGCTCCAGGTCCTCACCAGAGGCCGTGACCACCCCCGGGCCGGCGCCCGTCACCGGCCGGACCGGAGATGCTGGCGAACGGCCCGTGGACGGGGCTGACGCCCGCGAGGACACCGGCAGCCATGCCGTCCGGGACGCTGCTGATGGCGTCAGGTATCGCAGCGACCAGATCCCGTTTGAGACTCTCGCGCCGCGGAGCCCGATCGGCCAACCACCGCCGCAAGGGGGACCGTGCCTCGTCGCCTGTTCTCGTCGGTCTCGTCACGGCGACGAGCACGTCTCGCGACACGCGAGCCTCCAAGTGGGGTCGTTCATGGCGCGTGGGCCACAGCTGATATGTAGGGCCTTCCTGTCAAGAGGCAGGGGGAGGCGCCCGTCCCGGTTGTTCGGGGCGGGCGCCTCGTGCTTCGTCGATATCGTCGGTGGTGAGCGTGTCATTGGCGACGCGCGGTCAGGCTGATATGCGCGGGTTGGTTACCGCAGGACGGGGTGTTCGGCAGGAGCGGACCGCTTGTCTAGGACCGAGCGTCGTCCGGATCAGCTGTGCTGGTCCGGACTGCTCATAGCTGTTTCGCGGGTCGCTCCACGCGCTGCTTCCACCACGTTGGTCGATGAAGCAGTCAGGGTTGGCCGGGCTCGGGTCAGTCCTCGAGGACGGCCAGGGACCAGCACCAGCCGGCCAGCTCGCGGGCGATCGCGACGTTGGCGACCACGTGCCGCTTGCGACGGGCCCGGAAGGTGTCCCAGCGGGCGTTCAGCCGCCGGTTGCCGGCGTCACCGCGGGCCCGGGCTGCTGGTGATGCGAGCTCCCAGCGATCACGCATGGTCTTTCCCGGCCGATAGTGGGCCCGGTGGTGCCAGGCGGCCTCGACCAGCAGCCGACGCAGGTGGGTGTTGCCGGTCTTGGTGATCGAGCCCTGGACCCGGCTCGCCCCGGAGGAGTACTCCGACGGCACCAGACCGACGAACGAGCCGATGGTGTTGCCGGTGAACCGGTGCCAGTCACCGACCTCAACGGCCAACGCGAACCCGGTCAGGGTGCTGACCCCGCGCAGGCAGCCGAGTCGGCGCACGATCGGGGTGAACTCGGAGTCCGCCGCCATCACGGCGATCGCGTCATCGAGCCGGTCGCGGCGCGCTTTCACGGCGAGCACGGCGTCGTAGTCGGACTCGAACGTCAGCTGCAGCGCGGGCGCATCGAAGCGCTGTCGGCGTAGCCAGGCGTCGTGGGTGGTGGTCCAGGCGTGACCGCCGGAGTAGACGATCCCTTGGCGCAGCAGAAGTTTCGACAACCGGTGCCGGGCCCGCATCAGGTCACCGCGAGCGTCCTCCCGAGCGCGGACCAGGTCGCGGGCGTTCTCCTGTCCCACGCTCGGCACCGACACCGCGACGTACTCGTCGAGTCGCAGCAATCGGGCCAGGTGCACCGCGTCCTTGGCGTCGGTCTTGACCCGATCGCCCGAAGGTCGCTGCAGTTTCGACGGAGCGACGACCTCGCACCGGATCCCGGCCGCGGCCAGTGCCCGCGACAGGCCGAATCCCGTCGGGCCAGCCTCGTAGGCCACCGCGACCGGCCCCGGAAGGTCCTGGACCCAGGACCTGATGTGGTCATGAGACGGGGTCAGCTTCGCTTGGACGAGCTCGCCCGTGACGCCATCGATCGCCGCTGCCGCGACAGATCGTGCGTGCACGTCGAGCCCAACGCTCGTACGCTCGGTAAACACCGGGGCCTCCCACAATGTCGGATAGGCCGAGCAGGCGGCCCCTGCTCGGTAACCCACGAATCTTGTGAGTGAGGCCCCGGCCCGCAACCCCGTCACTGCGACCGGGTCACGTCATACCGTCTAGTCAGTGTGCTGGGCAACACCGCCCCGGGCCTCCCCGTCGCGGATGAGGTTTGGTGAGCCGGATGCGTCGGCGCAGGTTGAGCCCCGTCAGGGTCATCGGCGTCTTCCCGATGGCGCACCATGTCGGATGTCTGATGGCACGCGAGGGACCCCGCCCTGACCCGCCGTGCTGGGGGTCGCAGCGGCGCGGTGGATGGCGTGGGTCGCACGGGTGCCGCCGACGAACGAGTTCCGATCCCTGACGCTGGAAGACGTTGGAACGTGTCTTCGCAGGGTGGGGCAGGGGCGCTTTTCAGGCACCTACATGTTGGGCGTCAGTCGCGCGTGACTAGATGTCGTAACCAAGCGGCTCGCTCCAGTCACGCGCGTTTCTCGACCTGCGCCACCAGGATGGCGATGTCGTCCTCGGCAGTCTGGTCGCCTACGACTTCTGAAAGGGCGCGGATGCAGCGCATCTCCGGGTCGCCCGGCTGGCCCAGCACGTCGACGAGCCGGACCATGTTCTCGTCCAGGGCCCCGACGACGGTGCGGTCCCGGGTAGGCCGGCGCTCGACCAGCCCGTCTGTGTAGAGGCACAGGAACCCGCCCGCCGGCACCTCGATGACCACGCTGCGCCGAGCCGTCTCGGGCTGGAAGCCCAGCAACGGGTCCTGCGGGATCGCGGCCACCACGGGTTGCGCCCCGGGACTGCCCACGACCGGAGGGTGGTGACCCGCCGTGCTGAGGCACCACTCGGTGTAGGGAGCGTGGGCGATCCCGAGCACGACCGTCGCGAAGACCTCCTGCTCGAAGTGGCAGATCTTGCGGTCCAGTCGCATGAGCACCTCGGCGGGGTCGTCATGCTCCAGGGCGTAGGCCCGCAGCGCGCTGCGGAGCCGGCCCATCACGACCGCCGCCTCCAGGCCGTGGCCCGCGACATCGCCCATCACGATGGCGAGACGGTCGCCGGGCAGCTCGAAGACGTCGTACCAGTCCCCGCCCAGGTCGCCGTGGGCCGGGACGTAGCGTGCCGCGATCGAGATTCCCTCCGGCGCCGTCACGGTGGTAGGCAGGAGGCTGCGCTGGAGCGTGAGCGCCGCCGTGTGGGCGTCGTCGGCGAACCGGTCGTGGAGGCCGGCGCCCAGTGTGGCGGCGTGCTGGCTGAGCAGCCTCGTCTCGGCCTCGGTCGCGACGTGGCCGTGCAGGTAGCCGACGTGCAGCACGCCCAACAGTTCGCTGCCGTCCATGACCGGCACGCCGAGCAGGGACTGCACGCCGTGGTCGAGCAGCACGGGGTTGATGACCGTCGACCTGTCGACCTGGGAGAGAACGACGGGCTGCCGGCTCTGCGCGATGCGACCGGCGAACCCGTGTCCGAACGGCACTCGCCGCGCCGCGTGCAGCATCCGGCCGAGGCCGACCGTCGCGAGCGGCTCCAGGAACGACCGGGTGCCGTCCAGGACCAGCACCGTCGCCGTGTCGGCCCCGAGCGCAGCACGTACGCCGTCCAGCACGTCGCTGAGACCGCCGATCGTCTCGGCGCGATCCCCACTCGCCGTCTGAGCGACAGGGTGGGCCGAGACCGGACCGCGGTCAACGCCGCCGGTCCTCATGCTCCCGCCTCCGCGCCAAGCGGCCCCGACACTGCGCCAAGGCTCCACGTCGCCACGTCTCCCTTGTTCGATGCGGAACCCCTCGTCCAGAAACGCAATAGTCTTCCACACTCGTGTGCCGTGCCACCGGCACGGCCCAAGACGTGCCATGTCAACTTTGCTGGTTCTCGCTCAGGTGCGTCACGAGGGGAGAGGTGCCGGCGTGGGTCGCCGTCACGTGCCCCAAAGACCTGCCTGCCCGACGGTGTCGACCCGGACCCGGGTCAGCCCGGGGAGAGGAGATCGCGCCTGACTACGGCAGCTGCTTGTACCAAGAACGAGCGAGTTCGATCTCGACGGGTTGTTGGGGCACGGAGAGGGCCTGAGCCGCTGGGACACACTGGGGACACGCGCCAACGAAAGACGGCCGCTGACGCTGACAGACGTCGGAAGACGTTTGTTCAGGTCAGGGGCCGTTTCAGGCACCTACCAGACGGCCATGAGGCCGCGCTGAACAGATGTCGTAGATCTGACTGGCATCGTCGGCGCACGCGTCGAAAGACGCCAAGGATGGCTCCCCGGTCGACGGGAACGTTCAGCTGTAAACGATGCCCGCAAGCACCTCGTGTCGCTCGGAGTGCGGCTGGCTCGGCCGGGCAACGAGGGGGCCCCCTGAACGCGGGAAACGCGGAGGGCCGCAGCGTGGCGCGGGTTCCGGGTCTCATTCTCGGGTCGCCGGAGTTGGGCTTGGCACTCGAGCAGAAGCAGGCGGCCGGCGCTCCTGAGGCGCGAGCGGCCGGGCCCTATCGCTGGCAGCTGACGGTCGTCGACCAGTCCGCCGAGAAGCCGGGGCCACTTCACGTGGCCGTGGGTGCAGGAGTCGGCTTGGGCTCACGGGAGGGCTTCGGGGTGGGCTGCTCCGTAGGTGCGGGGGCGGCAGTTCGCAGATCTCGCGTCGGAGTCGGCGCCACGCTCACATCAGAGGTCGGCTCCGGGCCGTCAGCCGACGTCTCGGGACGGTCAAGCGACCGCGTCGGGCTGGGGAGCGTCACACCCGGGGATGGTCGACGGCGTGCGTGTCGCCGCCGGAGGGTCGGTCGGACGTCCCGCCGCGTGCGACGAGCAACACGCAGACGTCCGCGCCGAGAAGCAGACTTCCCCGTGCCGCCTCAGCCCTGCTGAATGGAGAGCCGCCGACCCAGCCGGACGGATCCTGGTCAGCACGTGCTCTCGACGGCGTCGTTGAGGTCTTTCAGGGCGGTACCGAGTGCCTGAACTGCGGTCCCGACGTCGACGACGGCCGCGGGGGACGGTGTGGCGGTTGCGGTCTCGAGGGTGGTGGTGACAGACGTTGCGGCCTGGTCGACCGCCTCGATCTCAGTCGCGTACTCGTCCTTGGCGTCACTCCTAACTTGCTTCAGATCCGCCTGCACCTCGCTGACGTCGTCCTGCAGGGTCGTCAGCGTGTCCTGGTCGATGTCGAGGTCCGTCATGTCCGCGACCGACGACCTGAGTGCGTCGACGGAGGAGCAGACGGCGGGATCGTCCTCGCCGCAGCCGGTCAGCGTCGCCGCCAGCAGGAGCGTTCCAGCGGGCAGGCCCCAGAGAAGTCGTGTGCGGTTCATGCCCGACAGCCTGCTCGGACGACAACCATGGGTCTTCACGCACACTGCGTGATTCGGAGGTCAGGTGCGGTTGCGATCGTCGTTGAAGGAGACCCGACCGGGTCGCCTCGGAACCAGGCAGGGAGCCAGGCAAATATCGGACAACCAGAACACCAGCACCTCCGACGACGACGTGGTCGCAGGGGTCACGGACGGTGCGTACACGCTCCTCGTCGCGGACTTCGCGGACACCGAGTCCGCATGGCAGGCGTACGAGGGTACGAGGACCTCAAGGCCGTCGAGAGCGGGCAGACCGTCGACATCGAGGGTGTCGTCGTGGACAAGAGAGGTGACGACGGCAAGGTCGAGGTTCAGAAGGCCACCGACCACAGCACCCGGTCCGGCCTCCGGTGGGGCGTCGTCGGCGGCATCGCGCTCGGCGTCATCTTCCCGCCCTCCGTCCTGGGGAGTACGGCGGCCGTGGGTGCTGCCGGCGCCGGTATCGGCAAGCTGCGCGAGCGGCACCACCGCAAGGAGCTCGCCACTGAGCTGGGGGACGCCATCGCCGTCGGCCACTCGGGCATCGTTGCGCTGGTCTCCGATCCCGGAGCGGTGAGGATCCGTGAGGCTCTCGCGCAGGCGGGCGCGATCGTCCAGAGCGCCGTCGACGACGTGGCGGCCGACGAGATCAAGGCCGCAGCCAAGGACGCCTCCGACGATGCTTCGTCGGACGACAACTTCGTCGGACGACAAGGCGTGATCATGCGGAGCGCCTCGCCGCCGATGATCTCCGGCTTCGTCGCGTACGGCGCGCGCGCCTAGTCCTCGGTCATCGATTCCAGCGCGACGGTCACCGCCAGCACGAGGCCCACGTCCTCGCCTGGCTCGACCTCGACGCCGTAGGTGTCTCGGACCCGGAACCACCGCTTCGAGATCTGGGCGACCCTGTCTCCGTTGCGCTCGATCTCGTACTCGTGGTCGACGACGTTGCCGCGCACCTTCAGGTCGGCTCCGTCGTCGACGTCGATCGCGAACCGGTCGCGGATGCCCACGAGGGCCTTGTGGATGGTCGCGACCGAGCGTCCGTCCCGCTCGATCGCGATCTTGTCGCGGACGCTGAGCTTGCGCTCCTGGATGCTCGCCACCTCCTGGCCGGAGGTGTCCTCGAGCTTGAAGGTGCTGCGCGCCCGCAGCGCCTTCCCGTTGACGCGGAACGCACGGTTGCCCTGGTCGTCCTCGATCCAGTAGTCGTCGCCGATGGAGAACAGCTTCTCCCTCATCTGGAAGCGGCGAAGGTCGTTGTCGTCGTCGTTTCCCCGGTTTCGCAAGATGCCCATGGTCGTCCCTTCGCGGATGGTGTCTCGGCAGCGTAGGTCTGCCGTGACTCCTCCGTCTTCACGCACGTTGCGTGAGGACGCGGGGTCGCGCCGACACCAGACTTCCGGTCATGGCTCCCTGGATCGCAGCTGCCGCGTACCTGCTCGACCTGGTGTTGAAGATCGTTGCGCTGGGAGTGGTGCCGAAGAACCGGCGGCCGTCCAGCGGCATGGCCTGGTTGCTCCTGATCCTGGTCCTGCCCGTCGTCGGGTGGGTGATCTTCCTCGTCCTGGGGCGGACCAAGATCGGGCGCCGCCGCAACGAGCAGCAGGCTGAGGTCAACGAGCTCGTGGCGGAGCGGACGGCCGACGTACCCACCATGGAGGAGGACTTCCCCGGACCGGCGTACGTGCGGTCGGTGGCCACCCTGAACCGCAACCTGGGGGCGCAGCCGGCGATGCCCGGCAACCGGGTCGACCTGTTTTCGGTCTACCGCGAGTCGATCGCTGCGATGACCGCGGAGATCGACAAGGCCACCAACTGGGTGCACGTCGAGTTCTACATCACCGCCTGGGACGACGTCACCGGGCCGTTCTACGAGGCGCTGGCGCGGGCCGTCGAGCGCGGCGTGACGGTCCGCCTGCTCTTCGACCATCTCGGCTCCAAGGGCATCCCCGGGTACAAGGAGTTCACCGCCAAGCTGGACGCGTCCGGCATCGAGTGGCACCCGATGCTGCCGGTCGCGCCGTTCAAGCGCCGCATCGACCTGCGCAACCACCGCAAGATCCTGGTGATCGACGGGATGGTCGCGTTCGCCGGTTCGCAGAACCTGATCGAGCCCGGCTACAACAAACCAGCGAACCACAAGCTCGGCCGAGAGTGGGTGGAGCTGGTGGCCCGCATCGAGGGTCCGACGGTGAGCGCCCTCAACCTGCTCTTCTGCACCGACTGGTACAGCGAGACAGAGGTCAAGCTGGTTGACGAGCTCGTCACGGCACCCGTACCGGCCGGTGAGATCGAGGGGCAGGTGATCCCCAGCGGCCCGGGCTTCTCGACCGAGAACAACTTGCGTGCGTTCACGACCCTGCTGTACTCGGCACAGAGCCGGCTGTCGATCACCAGCCCGTACTTCGTGCCGGACGAGTCACTCCTCTACGCCATCACCACGGCGGCGCAGCGCGGCGTCGACGTCGAGTTGTTCGTGAGCGAGGCTGGGGACCAGTTCATGGTCTACCACGCCCAGTGCTCCTACTACGAGGCACTGCTGCGCGCCGGCGTGCGGATCTACATGTACCCGGCGCCGGCGATCCTGCACACGAAGTGCTTCAGCGTCGACGACGACGTCGCGGTGCTGGGATCGAGCAACATGGACATGCGCTCCTTCGGCCTGAACTACGAGGTATCCGTCATGCTCCTCGGACCCGAGGTCGTCACCGAGATGCGCAAGGTGGAGGACCACTACCGGGCGATCTCCCGGGAGTTGCTCCTCGAGGACTGGCTGGCCCGCCCCCGCAAGGCGTCGTACTGGGACAACGTGATGCGGCTGACCGCTGCCCTGCAGTAGCGCCCGCCAGAACCGGCGCCTGCGTTGGGAGCCGGTGGTTGTGGAGTTGCGCGATACGGAGGTGATCGCGGTGCCAGTGCTTCGGGCACCGCGGGTGGGCGACCGCCCATCGCGACTACCGGTGCCCCTGTGAGGTTCACGCACCCTGCGTGACGTCACAACCGGCAGTCATCAGCAATCTTGTGAGCAGTAGATCCAGAGCAGCTTCCAGGAGCCGGAGGTACAGATGGCGAACTCATCCGAGCCAGGGCATCGGCGGCCCAGTCGTCAAGTACCTGTGAACTCGTCGGACGAGCCATGCTGATCGCGCTCCTGGCGCTGCTCGGGGTAGATCTGGCCGTCCTCCTGGTGTTCCTCGCCTTCGTGTTGGCGCGTGAGCGCTGGGTCAAGAAGCGTCCCGGCGCTTTCAAGGGGGCCATTCGCCTCGCCGACGGAGACCTGGACGGCTTCGCGCCGAAATGGCGCCGCGGCTACGGCCACTGGGTGCGAGACGTCCTGGTGTGGACCAAGGCACCCTTCCTGCTGCGCAATGAGCTGATACCCGCTGACGATCTCGAAGAGAAGCGGCATGGTCTACCCGGCGAAGTCAAACACCTCGGCGACAAGCCAACCCTGATCCGTCTGCGAGCTGGCGGGGCCATCCTCGAGGTGGCCGCCCAGGCGAGTGACACGGAACGCTTGCTGGAGCCGTACCGGTAGCTCCTCCGGTGCTCATTGAACGGGAAGGCCTAGATCCACCGTCAGTCGAGCATCCGCTTCAAGGTCGGCTGGGCGGCGTCGGCGACCTTGTCCAGGGTCCCCCTGGAGCGGAGCCGTGAGATGCCGTCCGCGGCGATCACGGTGAAGGGCACCGCCAGGATGAGGCCGACGATGCCGCCGACGAGACCACCCAGAGCGGTGACGACCAGGACGACGAGCGGGTGGATGTCGAGGGTGCGACCCATGACCTTCGGCTCCACGAAGTTCTCCAGCATCAGGTTGGCTGCCAGTACGAGCACGAGCATCACGGCGGCCACGTCGAGCCCTCCGTCACCGAGCGCGACGATCACGGCCAGTCCACCGCCGAGGAAGGCGCCGACGTACGGAATGTAGCCGCCGATGAAGTTGGCCACGGCGATGGTGAACACGAGCGGAAGCCCGAGCAGGAAAGCTGCGACGCCGATGACCACAGCCACGACCGCGGACAGCGCGGTGCGACCACGCCCATAGTCACGGAGGGTCCGGCAGCTGTAGCCGACGAAGCCGTCGGCCTCTTCCCTGATCACCGGGTCGAGTCGGGCGATGACGGAACGCCGGAGCTGCGAGCCGTCCTTGAGCAGGTAGTACATGATCAGCGCGCCGAGGATCAGCCCGCTGGCCAGGCCGACCCCCGTGCTGACGCCGGACAGGATCTCGGTGACGAACCCACCGGTCGCGAGGGGTGCCATCTCCTCCACAGCCTGGCGGGCGTGTTCGACCATCGCCTCGTCGATCTCGAAGGCGGCGGCCGCGTTCGCCGCGGCGTCGTCCACCGACGCGCCGATCTCGGCCGTCTGCTGCACGATGCCGCGAACAGTCGCGACGACCACGCCGGCCGTCAGCGCTAGCAGGCCGAGCACGATCACGCCGGCGGCGAAGACCGGGTTGAAGCCGTAGCGCTCGAGACGACGCGCCATCGGCTTGAAGACCACCGCCAGCACGGCCGCGAACGTCAGCGGGAGCACGATCTCGCTCACCGCGGCCATCGCGCACACCACGATCGTCGTCGCCACCACGAACCCGACGAAGCTCCACGCGCCGATCCCGACCTGGGGGACCCAGCTGAAGACGGAGCGATCGCCGGGTGCGGCCTCCAGATCCTCCATGACCCACCTCCGGTCCGATTCAACGGGGCGGCACGGGCGGTCGCATCGCGCAGATCGAGTGAATCGACCAGCGGTCCCCGCAAGATCACGCAGCCTGGGTGAGGCGACGAGGGAGCGTCGGGGCGATGGTCCAGGAGGAGCGGCCAGCGGTCGGCGCGGCCGCCGGGCTCGGCGAGGTGAGGTGCATGTCGGAGACCACCTTCGCGGTGCTGACCCTTCTCGTGCTCGGCTGGGCCGTGGTGTCGGACCTGTTGACCCGGGCGAACCTCACGAGTCCGCTGGTCTTCACCGTTGCCGGCTTCCTCCTGGCCAACCCCGACTGGGGCGTGCTGCAGCTCAGCGTCGAGACGCCCGCACTGCACCTGATCACGGAACTGACGCTGGCCCTCCTCCTGTTCTCGGACGCGGCGCGGGTCAACGTGGCCACCCTGCGACAGGACCTCGGAGTCCCCACCCGCCTGTTGGCCATCGGGCTTCCTCTGTCGATCGCGATGGGCACGGTGCTGGCCGCGTGGTTCCTCGATGGCTACTCGTGGGCGCTCGCCCTGTTCGTCGCCGCCACCCTGGCCCCCACCGACGCCGCGCTGAGCGCCCAGGTCATCAACGACGAGAAGGTCCCGATCCGGCTGCGACGCGCGCTGAACGTGGAGAGCGGTCTCAACGACGGGATCGCCACGCCCGTTGTCGGCCTCGCCCTGGCCGCGGTGGCAACGGAGATGGGTGCTGCTGGGAACGGCGAGTCCGGGGGAGCGCTGCAGCAGCTGGTCATCGGCCTGCTGGTCGGCCTGGTGGTCGGGGTCGTGAGCACCCTCCTGATCAACCTGGCGGCGCGGCGCGGATGGGTGGAGAACGGCGGGCGCCGCATCGCCACCCTCGCTGCCGCCTTCTGCAGCTTCGCCCTGGCGGTGTCGCTCGACGGCAACGGCTTCATCGCGGCGTTCGTCGCCGGCATCAGCTTCGGCGCCACGCTCCAGCGCGAGGTCACACCGGTCCATGTCGCAACCGAGCTGCCCGAGCTCCTCGGCGAGGTCATGGCGCTGGTGGTCTGGTTCATCTTCGGTGCGGCACTGGTCCCGGTGGTCCTCGACAACCTCGACCTCGAGACGACCGTCTACGCGGTGCTGAGCCTCACGGTCGTGCGCATGCTGCCGGTCGCGCTCGCGCTCCTGGGGACCGGGCTGACCAGCCGGACCATCGTCTTCATGGGCTGGTTCGGTCCACGCGGTCTCGCCTCGATCGTGTTCGCCCTCCTGGCCGTCGAGGAGCTGGGCGAGGGAGCGCTGGTGGAGCGGGCCGTCGCCACCGTGGCTCTCACAGTGATGTTGAGCGTCGTGCTGCACGGGGTGACGGCAGGTCCGCTGGGACGCCGGTACGTGCGGCTGTCACAGGCCGAGGCCGAGAACGTTCGAGGAGCGATCATCCGCTCGCGCCGCCTCGCCCATGAGCAGGGTTCGCCGGAGACCCCGTCCGCCAACGCCTCGTGAGCGGTGTCGATGGTCCGGCGCGGAGCCGAGAAGTTCACGCAGCCTGCGTGACGTTCTTCGCGCCGGTCACGTCCACGATTGCTGGTGACCGCAAGCCAGGCACGGAACGGAGATCTCCTGATGACCAGTTCACCCGACCGCCACGCCCGTTCGATGCTGCCGATCCCGGACCGTCCGGCGCCGGGCTTGACCACGTACGACGCGAAGGACCCCGACACGGCGTACCCTCCGATCGAGCCGCTGCTCCCGCCGAAGGGTGCACCGAACGTCCTGGTCGTCTTGATCGACGACGTCGGCTTCGGCGCCAGCAGCGCGTTCGGCGGGCCGTGTCACACGCCGAACGCCGAACGGTTGGCGGCGGGCGGTCTGCGCTACAACCGCTTCCACACGACCGCGCTCTGCGCCCCGACGCGGCAGGCGCTGCTGACCGGTCGCAACCACCACTCGGTCGGCATGGGCAGCATCACCGAGACGGCGACCTCGGCGCCTGGGCAGAACTCGCTGCGGCCGAACACGAAAGCTCCACTCGCGACGACGCTGAAGCTCAACGGCTACTCGACCGCCCAGTTCGGCAAGTGCCACGAGGTGCCGGTGTGGCAGACCTCCCCGATGGGTCCCTTCGACGCCTGGCCCTCGGGTGGCGGTGGGTTCGAGACCTTCTACGGCTTCATCGGAGGTGAGAACAACCAGTGGGACCCCGCGCTCTACGAGGGCACCACGCCGGTCGAGCCGCCGGCGACCCCCGAGGAGGGCTACCACCTGACCGAGGACCTGGCCGACCACGCGGTGAACTGGGTACGGCAGCAGAAGGCGCTGATGCCCGACAAGCCGTTCTTCGTCTACTTCGCACCGGGTGCGACCCACGCCCCGCACCACGTGCCCAAGGAGTGGGCCGACAAGTACGCCGGGATGTTCGACGACGGCTGGGACGCTCAGCGTGAGCGGACCTTCGCCAAGCAGAAGGAGCTGGGGATCATCCCCGCCGAGGCCGAGCTGCCGGCCCGCCACGACGAGATCACGGCGTGGGAGGACATGCCCGACGAGATGAAGCCGGTGCTGGCACGTGAGATGGAGGTCTACGCCGGCTTCCTCGAGCACACCGACCACCACGTCGGGCGGATCATCGACGCGTTGGAGGACCTGGAGGTCCTCGACGACACGCTGATCTACTACATCATCGGTGACAACGGTGCCTCGGCCGAGGGCACGATGAACGGCGCGTTCAACGAGATGGCGAACTTCAACGGGATGGCCGACCTCGAGACCCCCGAGTTCATGCTGTCCAAGATGGAGGAGTTCGGCTCGCCGTCGTCGTACAACCACTACTCGGTCGGTTGGGCGTGGGCCATGAACACCCCGTTCCAGTGGACCAAGCAGGTCGCGTCGCACTGGGGCGGCACCCGCAACGGCACCATCGTGCACTGGCCGACCGGGATCGAGGAGAAGGGCGGACTGAGGTCGCAGTTCGCCCACGTCATCGACGTCGCGCCCACTGTCCTCGAAGCAGCGGGGCTGCCGGAGCCCACCATGGTCAACGGCGTGATGCAGTCGCCGATGGAGGGCACGAGCATGTTGTACAGCTTCAACGAGGCTGAGTCGCCCGAGCGTCACGACCTGCAGTACTTCGAGATGTGCGGCAACCGCGGGATCTACCACAAGGGCTGGAGCGCGGTGACCAAGCACCGCACCCCGTGGGTGATGGTCGGCGGCGAGCTGGTGGCACTGGACGACGACGTCTGGGAGCTCTACGACGGCAGCGTCGACTACAGCCAGGCCCGCGACCTGGCCGCCGACGACCCTGAGCGGCTCGCCAAGCTGCAACGGCTCTGGCTGATCGAGGCCACCAAGTACAACGTGCTGCCCATCGACGACCGCCTCATCGAGCGCGGCAACCCTGACATCGCGGGTCGGCCCACCCTCATCCAAGGCAACACGCAGCTGCTCTTCGCCGGGATGGGCCGGCTGTCCGAGAACAGCGTGGTCAGCATCAAGAACAAGTCCTTCTCGGTCACAGCGAACCTCGATGTCCCCGAGGGTGGCGCCGAGGGCGTGATCATCGCGCAGGGCGGCCGGTTCGGCGGTTGGGGCATGCATGTCAAGAACGGCGTGCTGAGGTTCTCGTACAACCTGCTCGGCATCCAGGAGTTCACCGCTGTCGCCGATTCGCCGATTCCGTCGGGGGCCCAACAGGTTCGCATGGAGTTCAAGTACGACGGAGGCGGGATCGGCAAGGGCGGAGAGGTCACCTTGTACTACGACGGCACGTCCGTCGGCACAGGGCGGGTCGACGGCACCCAGGCGATCGTCTTCTCTGCCGACGAGACGACGGACATCGGCTACGAGTCCGGGACCACCGTCACCGCTGACTACACGGCGGCGACCAGCAAGTTCACCGGCAAGATCCATTGGGTCCAGATCGACCTCGAGGGCGACGACCACGATCACTTCATCTCGCCCGAGGAACGGTTCCGCATCGCGATGGCCCGCCAGTGAGCTGGCCCGTCCTCACGTCGTTCGCCGGCTACCAACGCGGCTGGGTGCGAGGTGACATCGTCGCCGGCCTCACGGTCTGGGCAGTCCTGATCCCGGAGTCGCTCGCCTACGCGACGATCGCTGGACTTCCACCGGTCGTCGGCCTGTACGCCGCGGTCCCGGCGCTCGCGCTGTACGCGCTGTTCGGGAGCTCCCGCCACCTGGTCGTGGCGCCGATGTCGGCGACCGCCGCGCTCTCGGCAGGCGCGGTGGCAACCGTCGCCGCCGGTGGTAGCGACGACTACATTGCGCTCTCGGCCGGCCTCGCCCTGGCGGTGGGAGCGCTGGCACTGGGGGCAGGTTTCCTGAAGCTGGGGTTCCTCGCCTCGTTCATCTCCGGGCCGGTGCTGAAGGGCTTCATCATCGGCCTCGCCCTGACGATCATGATCGGACAGCTGCCCAAGCTGTTCGGCGTCGAGAAGGGCGGCGGCAACTTCTTCGAGCAGCTCTGGCACCTGGTGACGCACCTAGGTGACACCAGTGGGATCACGCTGGCGGTCGGGTTGGCCAGCCTGGTCGTCCTCGTGGTGCTGAAGCGCTGGATGCCCCTGGTACCCGGGTCGTTGGTCGTGGTCGGCCTCGGGGTGCTGGCCGTCTACGTGTTCGACCTGGCCGAGCACGGGGTCGCTGTCGTGGGGGAGATCGAGTCGGGGCTGCCAAGCCTCGGGATCCCTGACATGACCGGCAACCAGTTCCTCGAGCTGCTGGGTCTGGCCGTCGGCGTGATGCTGGTCGGTTTCGCCGAAGGACTGGCTGCGTCCAAGGAGTACGCCGCCAAGAGTGGCTACCACATCGACAGCGACCGAGAGTTGATCGGACTCGGTGCCGCCAACCTCGGGTCGGGACTGTGCTCGGGGATGGTGGTGAACGGCAGCCTCTCCAAGACGGCCGTGAACGGCGGCGCCGGGGCGAAGTCGCAGCTGTCGACGCTCACGGTGTCTGCGCTGACTGTGGTGACGCTGTTGTTCCTGACCGGTCTCTTCGAGAAGCTCCCCGAGCCGACCCTCGCGGCTGTCGTGATCATCGCGGTCATCGAGCTCATCGACCTCGCCTCGCTGCGACGTCTGTACCGAGTCCAGACCGGGCGGCTGGCACGCATCTATCGCTACGCCAGCCGCGCCGACTTCGTGGCCGCGTTGGCCGCCATGTTCGGAGTGCTGCTCTTCGAGACCTTGCCAGGGCTGATCATCGGGATCTTCGTCTCGTTGGTCCTCCTCCTGGCCCGGACCTCCCGTCCTCACGTGACGCAGCTGCGGAGGCTGCCAGGGGAGGGGGACAACTGGGTCGACGCGCGTGGTCGCCCGGAGCTCGCAGGGCCGGACGGCGTCGTCGTGGTCCGGGTCGAGGCATCGCTGTGCTTCGCAAACGCCGACTACGTGCAGGACCAGATCCGGGCGCTGGTGGACGGGACAACCACGCTCGTGGTCGTCGACGGGCGGACGTCGCCGGCGATCGACGTGTCCGCCGTCGACATGTTGGTCCAGCTCAAGGCAGATCTGGCCCGTCAGGGTGTCGATCTCGTCCTGGCCCAAGAGGTCGGCCAGGTCAGAGACGTGTTGCGACGCGCCAGCGACCACGGAGAGCCCGCCATCTTCCCGACGGTCGACGAGGTGATCCGCGATCACGGTGAACCGACCATGCACGAGACCGACCAGGCAGACCGTTGACAGGTTGACGCAGCGAACGGCCCGCGCGCCCGTCTGGGGTGCACGGGCCGTCGTCGTTCGTTCTCAGGCCTCGTCTTCCAGCTCCTCCGCGATCACCTCGATGGCGACACCGAGCGCGAGCACGATGCGACCGGTGGCCGCGACGACCCGCGAGGTCCCGACGATGGGTGCGATGGCGGCGAGGACGCCGCGCACGTCCTCGGCATCCAGGCCGGCCTCTCCGGCCGCGGCCAGGTTCAGCGCGTAGGACGCCGACGGTGCACCGCTCGCCACCAGAGCGGCGAGCCGGACGAGCATCAGCGCCTGCTCGTCGAGGCTGGAAGCGTCTAGCGAGTCCGCGGTCATGCTGGCCAGCAGGTCGACGATGGGGGTTTCTGACGTGGTCTCCGACATGGTTTCTCCTGGTGAAGGCGGGGGCGGCGACGTGTTCGACGCCAGGTCCTACCTTTCGCCTCGTGGCGGCCGGAGACATCACGCAGAGTGCGCGATTCCGTCCTCGGTCTTCGTGGCCCTCGTACGCCGGATCCACTGGCCGAACGTGCCCTCGTCCGTGGCGATCACCTGACCGAGGACGGCTGTTGCCAGGAAGCAGAGAGAAGCGGTGTAGAGACAGGCCAGGTAGGTGAAGGCGACCCCGATCGGGCCGTAGCGGTCCGCGCTGACCTCGAGCGCGTTCGGCAGCCAGGCAGCGGTTGCCGGGCGGACGGTGAGCATCAGCAAGGCAAAGAGCACGGCCCCGGGCGCCAGCATCCGCGGACGAACCTCGCCGGCCAGCAGCACCCACGGGACGAACAGCGCGACGGCGAGGTTGAGGGTCACGGTCGCGATCAGGGGGAGCGCCTCTCGGAGCGGGTGGATGTCGAACGGCTCGCTCGCAGCGCGCACGGCGACGAGGGCGAGGGTGAGCACCAGGACGGCGGCCAGCCACCGCCACGCCGAACCCAACCCGCTCTTGGGCTTCGGAGCTGCCCAGATCGCCATGTACGCGCGGATCAGGGCTCGGGACAGGCTGGTCGCCGAGGCGAGCACGATGACGACGCCGACGGCGCCGAAGCTGGCGCTGCCCGAGCCCTGGATCGCGTCCTCGAGCACCGACCGCGTCTCATCGGGGATCCCCATCGCGTCCGCGATCTCGTGGGTGTCCCGGCTGGCTGCCCAGGTCGCGAGCAGGATGAGGATCGGGAACACCGAGGTGAAGAACTGGGCGGCGATCGTCATGGACCGGTCGAACATGTCGAGCCTGAGGAAGGAGTCGAGTCCGTTGACGACGATCCGGCCGAGCCACCGCGTGCGAAGCCAGGTCTGCACGCGGTGCAGTCGCTCCGACATCATCTCGACGAAGGTTGCTCGACTGGTTCCGGTTCGACCTCGGGCTCGACCTCGGCCTCCGGTCTGCCGGAGATGACGGGCAGCGCCCACCAGGTGCGCGGATCGGCCTCGACCAGCAAGGCCTTGGTGAGCAGCGTGAGGGGCACGGCGAGCAGGGCGCCGAGCGGACCGATGACCCAGGTCCAGAACACCAGGGACAGGAAGGTGAGGAGCGCCGAGAGTCCCACGGCGTCGCCGACCACACGCGGTTGGATGACCGACTGGATCAGGAAGTTGATCACGCTGTAGACCACGATCACCGCGATCATCAGGTCGGGTCCGCCCTCGAGGAGTGCGATCAAGGCGGGTGGGATCAGGCCGATGACGAAGCCGATGTTGGGGATGAAGTTGGTGACGAACGCGAGCACCGCCCACACGAACGCTCCTGGGACGCCGATCAGTTGCAGGACGACGCCGTCGATGATCGCCACGACGAGCCCGAACCCCGCCGAGACACCCATGTAGTTGCGGGACCCTCGTGCGAAGTTGTCCAGCGCAGCCACCGGGTCGGGGAAGCGCTTGCCGACAGCCTTGAGGCTCCGGCGGGTGGAGTCGGTGTCGAAGGCCACGAACAGCAAGACGGTGAACACGAAGAAGAGGTTGCTCAACACTCCCAGCGTGCTGGACAGCACCGACATGGCGGCGTCGACGAGCTGTCCCGGGTCGATCGAGCCGGTCGCGGCGTCGATCTGTTCCTGCTTGACACCGAGGTCCCGCAGGCTGTTGCCCACGCTCTCGACGCGATCCTGCATCTGGTCGGTGTACTGCGGGAGAAGGTCAGCCAGCCGAGCTACCGCGACGATCAGGGCCAGGGTGAGGACGACGAGCAGTGCGTAGGCGGCGACCAGCATCACGAGCGAGGTCGCCCATCCCGGAAGCCGGCCCCGGCGCTCGAGCCAGAGGCGGATCGGATGCAGGCTGATCGTGATGACCAGTGCCAGGAAGACCGGCCCGAAGATGTCGGCGACGGACCTGGCGCCGGCCAACACGATCGTGAAGGCGGCTACCCCGAACAGGAGAGTCAGCGCGAACGGTCTGGATCGTCGGACGGCGTCCGCGGCCGACGTCGTTGCAGTCGTCATCGGATCTCCTGTCATGCCTGCAGGTGGGGGTTCGCCGGTCAGCGGGTGACGTCGCGTCCGTGCGCGGCCAGGGCCCAGATGATGAAGACGTCGAGCGCGATGATCGCCAGCGACCAGAACGGGTAGTACGGGATGAAGGCGAAGTTCGACAGGGCACTGAGCACCGCCAAGGTGATGCCGACGACCCGTCCCCAGGTCTTCCCCGACATCACCGCGAAGCCGGCGAAGAGCACCACAAGACCGATCAGCAGGTGGATCCAGCCCCAGCTGGTGGCGTCGAACTGCAACAGGTAGTTGCGGGTGGTCACGTAAAACTCGTCCTGGAAGACGGCGACGACGCCGGCGAGGGTCTGGAACCCCCCTGCCAGGATCATCAAGATGCCGGCGAAGAGGATGAGGCCGGTCGCGAAGGCACTGGGCGGCTCGTCCCGATGGGGCCTCGTCTGGTACGTCGATGCAGGCTGTTGTCCGGTCATGGCCGGGGCTCCTTGGTTCGCATGTGTGGTCGCCGCGCTATTGGGGCGACGGGCATCCCTCATCGAACCCGCCGTCCCCCGCTGATGAATCACGCTCATTGCGTGAAACCCTTCGGTCAGGGCTCTGTCGCGGGGTCCGTCTCGGGGGTGGCCTTGCCACGTTTCACGGCGCCGAGGATCACGTTGATGCCGAGCCCCAGGACCACGAGGTCGAGCAGCATCTGGGTAGTCACGACGAGCCGGGCGGTCTCGCTCTGGGCGGAGATGTCGCCGAAGCCGACCGTGGCGAAGATGGTGACCGTGAGGTAGAGCGCATCGGAGCGGGACAGCGGCTCGGTGAAGGCCGCCTCGTCCTCGGCGCTCAGGGCGACGTAGGTCGAGGCGAACAGCAGCAGGAACAGGGGTGCCGCGGTCGCCAGAGCCTGCACGGCGCGGATGGCAGGGAACGGCGAGCTCTCGATGGCGCGCACCTGCCACGCGGTCATCACGGTCAACAGGATGACCCCGATGACGAGGACGGCGTACACCAAACCCTCCGAGCGCCGATCGAGCGGGAGCAGGTAGAAGAGCCCGACCATGACCAGCGTGCTAGCAAGGGCGTGGAGCAGGCCGCGGGTGATCAGCCATCGGCGCCGACGGTCAGTCAGGTGCTCCATCTGCAGCTCCACATGGTCGTGACGGTTCCTGCCTCCCGGGTGCGGCTGACCCCGATCGCACCCGGGACGCGGGCGCGCCGCATCACGCCGATCACGTGAACTTCCAGCGCGCTCACCCCCTGCGGGTGAGGGCGCCTTCCGGTGCCGCTTCGTAGGCTCGCCACCGTGGAGGACCGCACGGCGGTGCCAGTGGCGCTCGGCCTCGAACGTGCATTGCTCGAGGTCAAGTTCGAGGTCCCTCGACCACGGTCGGGTGCGGTCAGCCGCACTCCGATCATCGAGCCCGCGCGGGCGAGCGACTGCCGTGTGGTCGGGGTGACGGCCCCTGCCGGCTACGGCAAGACGACCCTGCTGGCGCAGTGGGCGCAGACCGAGGAGCGACGAGTCGGCTGGGTGTCCCTGGACCGCTATGACGACGATCCGGCGCTCCTGCTGACGCTGCTGGCCTCGGCCTTCACCCGGGTGTCGCCGGCGAGCTCGGACCTCGTCGCCGACATGGGCGGCCTGTGCGTGGACGTGCTGGGACGAGCTGCGCCCCGCCTGGCGTCGGCGTTCCGGTCGAGCTCCGAGCCGTTCGTGCTCATGCTCGACGACCTGCACGTGCTCCGCACACCTGCCTGCCAGGACGCCCTGGGCGTGGTGGTCGCCGGCATCCCCGACGGATCCCAGCTGGTCGCGGCCAGCCGGGCCGATCAACCCCACCTGGCCCGGCTGCGGTCGTCGGGTGATGCGATCGAGCTCGGAGCCGCGGACCTGGTCCTCGATGTTGCCGGCGCGCAACAGGTCTTCGCCGGGGCGAACGTGGAGGTGTCGACCGAGGTCGTGGCCGACCTGGCCGAGCGCACCGAGGGCTGGCCCGCCGGCCTCCATCTCGCGGCGATGATCGCCCGCCACGACCTCGAGCGGGGCGTCGTCACGGGTGCCGACCGCTATGTCGCCGACTACCTGTACCGCGAGTCGTTGATGCTGCTGCCCAAGAAGCTCCAGCGGTTCCTGCGGCGTACGGCGGTGCTGGACCAGCTGTCTGCACCGTTGTGCGACGCCGTCCTCGGTGACGTCCACAGTCAGGAGCGTCTGCAGGTCCTGGAGTCGTCCAACTCGTTCCTGGTCCCGCTCGACCGGCACCGCGAGTGGTTTCGCTACCACGGCATGTACCGCGAATTCCTCCTCAG
This sequence comes from Nocardioides sp. W7, assembly GCF_022919075.1. Taxonomy (NCBI): domain Bacteria; kingdom Bacillati; phylum Actinomycetota; class Actinomycetes; order Propionibacteriales; family Nocardioidaceae; genus Nocardioides; species Nocardioides sp. W7. Next base: position 3,330,358 of record NZ_CP095078.1, read on the forward strand.
CGAGCTCCGACGCGTCGAGCCGGAGGCGATCACCAAGCTGCATCTGCGCGCCGCCGACTGGTACGAGTCGAACGGCTCACCCGCGCTCGCGCTCGAGCACCTGCTGAACACCAGCGAGGTGGACCGCAGCGTCCGGTTGGTGACCGAGCTGATCCTGCCGACCTACAACGCCGGTCAGATGTCGACGGTCCTGCGATGGCTCGCGGCCCTGGGGGACACCGCGATCGAGGGCCATCCACCGCTGGCGGTGCTGGCCGGCTGGGCCACCGCGTTGACCGGGCAGACGGCGGCGGAGAGGTGGGCGGCGACCGCGGACGCGGCGACGTACGACGAGGTGCCCCTGGACGGCACGGCGTCGTTCGAGTCCGCGCGGGCGATGCTCCGCGCCTGCATGTGCCCCGCAGGACCGGAGCAGATGATGGCCGACGCCACCCTCGCCGTGGCCCAGGAACCGCCCTGGAGCCCGTGGCGCGACAACGCCCTGGTGCTGCTCGGGCACGCCCACCTGCTCGCCGGTGACGTCGACGGAGCGCGGGCGATGTTCATCGACGGGGCCGGAACCGGAAGGGCGGTGGGCAACACCGACACCGTGGTCGACAGTGAGGCCGAGCTCGCGCTGCTGGCGATCGACGACCGGGAGTGGCACCAGGCGACCGAGCACGTCGAGCGGGCGCTCGCCCTCATCGACGAGCACCGGCTCCAGGACTATGCCGTCAGCGTGCTCGCCTTCGCGGTGGCGGCTCGCCTCGCGATCCGTCGCGGGGACCTGGCCGAGGCGGACCGGCAGCTGACGCGGGGCATGCGCGGACGGCCCTCGTGCTCGTTCGTCCTCCCGTTCTACGCCGTGCGGGCCCGGGTCCAGCTGGCCAGGGCCCACGCGGCACGGGGCGATCAGGTGGCCGCTCGCCACCTGGTGAGGGAGATCGACGAGATCCTGTTGCGCCGCCCCGCCATGGGCACGCTCCTCGACGAGGTGGCAGCGGTTCGCGAGACATTGTCGGCGAACGCCCTGATCGAGGCGACCGGAGCAGCCCCGCTGACCGGCGCAGAGCTCCGGGTCCTGCCGTACCTGCAGACCCACCTCACGATCGCAGAGATCGGGGAACGCCTCTTCGTCAGCCGCAACACCGTCAGCTCCGAGGTCACCTCGATCTATCGCAAGCTCGGCGTCACCTCGCGCAACGATGCAGTGGAACGCGCCACCTCGATCGGTCTCCTCGGCGGCTAACCGCCTCACCCCTTCGGCAGAGACCCGAAGTCGTCCTCGACATCGTGACCCAGCGCCAGGGCGAGCTGCGGTGCCGCCGTGACGACCCGGGGAAGCCCGATAACCGGTACGACCCCGAGCAGCACCTCAACGATCTCCGCAACCGACGCGCCCGCATCGACCGCCGCATCAACGTGAGCGCCGTAGGAGGGCACCGACCCACCAATCGTCACCAGGGCGGCGAGCCGCACCAGGGCGAGCGTCTTCGGGTCGAGGCCGGCGCCCGAGGTGGGAACGGCGGCGCCGGAGCCGGCCCCCGCATCCGACACCACACGCTCGTCGTGGAGGGAGAGCCGACGCAGCAGGTCGTCGTAGTCCAAGACCCTGTCCTTCCCTGCAGCACGTCCGAGGCCGTCCAGTGAAGCCGCGGCGTCGGTCCGTGCCGATCCCCCCATTGAAGTCGGGACCGTTCTCGCCTGCGTCACGCACATCACGTGAATCGCACGGTCCGCCGGTTCACGCGATCAGCGTGATGCCCCTCGACCCCGAACGAACCTACGTTCCTGGCAGAGACCGAGCCGGAGGAGATCGCCATGCCCGCTGATGTGACCAGGACGCCAGTGCCTGAAACCGTGATGACACCGTCGAAGGTCGAGGCCGCGATCGGAGCGTTGGAGTTCACCGACGGCTATCCGACCGCGAAGGCTGCGGAGACGCTGCGCGACCACCTCGACTACCTGCACGGCGTCGAGGCGTTCATGAACACCATTCAGGGAGTGTCGACCTACGCCATCCGGGAGGGCTTCCTCGCAGCCGGGATCTCGGACGGCGACGTCCTCATCTGCTCGGAGCTGATGGACTCGCGTTCGCTCTTCCTGACTCCGAACGCGGACACGGTCTACTTCTGGACATTCCTCGATCTCACACAGGGACCGCTGGTGGTGGAGACACCGGCCGACACGCTCGGCGCGATCGACGACATGTGGTTCGGCTGGATCACCGACTTCGGCCTCCCCGGCGCGGACCGTGGCCAGGGCGGCACCTACCTCCTGGTCGGGCCCGACTACGACGGACCACTGCCTGAGGGTGGCTACTACGTCCGGCACTCGCGTACCCACCACGTGGACCTGGTGGGCCGGGCGTTCATCAACGAGAACCCCGGCAACAGTCCTGCCCCGACCGTCGACAAGATCAAGGAGCAGCTGAAGATCTACCCCTACGCCGCCGGTGGCGTAGGCAGCAGCATCGGCGCCTACCTGACGGGGAAGGGTCCCCTCGGCCAAGCGGCGGCCCCACGGAGTCCTCGATTCGTGGAGGGGACTGGTCTGGCGATGAACACCCTGCCCCCCGCGGATGCTGGCCACTTCGACCTGCTTGATGCGCTGGTGCAACTGGAGCCGGCCGAGGCCCTCGACACCGAGCTGGCCGGTCAGTTCGCCGCGATCGGGATCGTCAAGGGCGAGAAGTTCGCGCCCGACGCTCGGTTGCGCAAGATCCTCGACGAGGCAGCGGCGGTAGGAAATGCGGCGTCACGAACGGTGGGCATGGGTGCCCATCCGAGCGATGGCTTCCGCTACTACAGCGATGACAGTTCCTGGTGGAACATGCTGTTCGTCGGCGGGTTCGACTTCACCAACCCGCCGCCCGACATCACTGCCGAAGGAGTCAAGCCCTACCCGAACCAGGGCGCCCGTAGGCTCCACTCCCGCACCTCGATGTTCTACACCGCGACCGTGATCACCCCAGCGATGTGCATGCGGCTGACCGGGGTCGGGTCGCAATACCTCATCGCGAACGTCGACGCAGCCGGAGAACCCTTCGCCGGCGCGAAGACCTACCAGGTGAGACTGCCAAAGGACATCCCGGCGGCCCGGTTCTGGTCGCTCACGCTCTACGACAACCAGACCCGCTCCATGCTGCAGACCGATCAGCTCTATCCCCGGGCCGGCAGCCAGGAGTACCCGTCCCCGGCGGCCGAGGCTGATTCGGACGGCAGCACCCTCGTCCACTTCTCGCCCGTTCAGCCCGACGGCGTTCCTCGCGGAAACTGGATCCAGACCGATCCCGAGCGAGGCTGGTTCGTCATCCTGCGGCTCTACAGCCCGCTCCAGCCCTTCTTCGACAAGTCGTGGCGGATCGGGGAAGTCGAGCTGGCGACCTAGCCGGCGAGCGGCGAAAGACGACGATAAGACGAGGCCCGAGATGCTGGAGGCACTGGGTTGGGGACTGCTGGCATCGTCCTCGCTGGTCATCGGTGCGCTGCTCGCGATCTGGCTGCACCTGAGCCTCCGGCTGATCGCGCTGATCATGGCCTTCGGAGCCGGGGTCCTGATCAGCGCGGTCGCCTTCGACCTGATCGAGGAGGCCGCCGAGAAGTCGTCCGGTGACGGCTGGGTCGCGATGGGTCTCTTCCTCGGCTGCGGCGTCTTCTTCGGCGGTGACCGGCTGATCTCCGGCCTCGGCGGGGCCGACCGCAAGGACGCCGACGGGGACCAGGAAGGTGGCTCCCCGCTGGCCATCGTGCTGGGCACGGTCCTGGACGGCATCCCCGAGTCGATGGTGATCGGCCTGACGATCTTCGAGGGCGGCGCGGTCGGTGCCGCCTACCTGGCTGCGGTGTTCATCTCCAACCTGCCCGAGGCGATCTCCTCGACCACGGGCCTGGCGAGCAGCGGCTGGAAGAACTCGCGGATCCTGGGGATGTGGGTCGGTATCGCCGGGGTCTCGGGGCTGGCCTCGGTGGCCGGCTATGGGCTCTTCCAGGACTCCTCGCCCGGCACGGTCGCCTTCGTCCTGGCGTTCGCGGCGGGGGCGATCCTCACCATGCTGGCCAACACGATGATGCCCGAGGCGTACGAGCGTGGCGGCAAGCTGGTCGGGGTCGTCACCACGCTCGGCTTCTCGGTCGCGTTCGCGATCCACAGCATCGGTTGAGGTCCGGTGGACACGGGGTTCTCGGCGGGTTTCCGGTCCTGGGTGCGGTCCGTCATGCCAGAACGCCGGTACGTCGGCAAGGACGCCCTCGCCGGCCTCCCGGGCGCGATCAGCAGCGTGCCCGACGGCATGGCGTCAGCCGTGTTGGTCGGCGTGAACCCCGTCTACGGTCTCTACGCAAGCTTCGCGGGTCCGGTGGCCGGCGGACTGACGTCGAGCACACGGTTGATGGTGATCACGGCGACAACGGCCGCAGCACTGGCCGCCGGCTCGGCGGTGTCGGGGCTGGATAGGGAGGAGCGTCCGGAGGCGTTGTTCCTGCTCACCGTCATGACCGGCCTGGTCATGGTTGCTGCGGGGCTGTTGAGGTTGGGGCGCTACACCCGCTTCGTCTCGCACTCGGTGATGACCGGCTTCCTCACCGGCGTGGCGGTGAACATCATCTGCGGGCAGCTCGGTGACCTGTCCGGTTACGCCGCCGAAGGGGCGAACTCGCTCGCCAAGGCCTTCGACGTCATCACCCATCCTGGCAACATCAACGTGGCGTCGCTGCTGACTGGGATCGGTGCCCTGGTCATCCTCTTCGGACTGGCGCGGACCCGCCTGAACACGGTGAGCGCGCTGGTCGCCCTCGTCATCCCCACCCTCGTCGTGATCCTCACCAGCGCCGACGTGATCCGAGTCGAGGACCAGGGCGCGATCCCGCGGTCGCTGCCGGTGCCATCCTTTCCCGACCTGGGCCTGATCTCGGTCGATCTCGTCGCCAACGCCTTCGCCATCGCGGTGATCGTGCTGGTCCAGGGGGCAGGCGTGAGTGAGTCGGCGCCCAACGCCGACGGTCGGCCCTCGAACATGAACCAGGACTTCCTCGCTCAGGGCGTGGCCAACCTCGCCTCAGGTCTCGTCCGTGGTCTGCCCGTGGGCGGATCGGTGGGGCAAACTGCCCTGAACGTCTCGGCCGGGGCGCGGACCCGGTGGGCGTCCATCCTCGGGGGCCTGTGGATGGGGGTCATCCTGGTCGTCTTCGCCGGAGTCGTCGGGCTGGTCGCCATGCCGACCCTGGCCGCGGTGCTGATCTTCGCCGCTGTCGGGGCGCTCCGCCCGGATCAGGTCGCAACCATCTGGCGCACCGGCCGGATGTCCCAGATCGCGATGGCCGCCACCTTCGCCGCGACCCTGATCCTGCCCGTAGCGACCGCGGTCGCCGTCGGAGTCGTCATCTCACTGCTGCTGCAGCTCAACCGGGAGACCATGGACCTCACCGTCGTCGAGCTCGTCCCCACCGACGACCACCAGTTCACGGAGCAGCCCGACCCGCCGACCCTGTCCAGCCACCAGGTGACCGTCCTCGACGTCTACGGCAGCCTCTTCTACGCCGGCGCGCGCACCTTGCAGGCCCGGCTGCCGGAGGTGGGGGAGTCACGGGCGCCCGCCGTCGTGCTTCGCCTGCGCGGGCGCACCTCGCTCGGCGCGACGTTCTTCCGCGTTGTCGCCGCCTACGCCGAGCAGCTGAGCGCCGCCGGAGGTCGGCTCTACGTGTCCGGACTCGACCCCCACATGGCCGAGCTCCTCGCTCGGACCGTGCCGGTCTCGCTCTCGCCCCCCGATCGGGCCTTCGGTGCCACACCCGTCCTCGGTGAATCGACCTGGGCAGCCCTTCATGACGCCCAAGCCTGGGTCGTCCGGCCCACCACCTGACTTCCCGCACCGTCTGTCAGCACCGGCATCCGACCTAGGAGACCGAATGAGCATCGCTCACAACCCGGCGCCCGCGACGCCGGCAGGAACATCCTCAGCTCGGAGTGGCAGAGCCCTCGCAGCAGCCGTGTGCGTCGTGCTCGCCGGCCTCCTCACCACACCTGCGGTCGTCTCGTACTAGGGACAGCGCGCCCTCAACGACACAGCACGGTACGTCGACACCGTCGGACCACTTGTCGACTCCCCGGCGGTACAGGCCGCGATCGCGACCAAGGTGACGACCGCACTCGAGGAGCAGATGGACGTCGAGGCGATCCTCGACCAGGTGTTCCGGGGTCATCACCGAGCGGCCACGCCCGGAGCTGCTGATGGACCCTTGTCCGGTGCCATCAACGGACTGATCGAGACCCGTGCACCTCGACGAAGAACCACGACGAGCGGCACCGCTGCGGCTGTTCAGGCATGGTCGGCCGTGTGGGACAGGGAGGTGCGGTGGCCGAGCCGCTCGAGCCACCCGACCAGCACCCGGTGCAGGGAGTCGGCACCGACCACCATCTCGTCCGGCACCTCGAACCCGACCGGGTGCACCACCATGGCGCGATCCTGCCACCCGCCGAGACCGCCGTGGCAGCCGACGAGTCCCTCGAACGCCGCCACCTCGCCGAGCTCGTCGAGCAGGCTGTTCACGTAGAGGTCGGGAGTCTCGGCCATGCTCGCGGCCCGGAGCACGAACGCCGCGGCGTAAGGCCCGAAGCGGGCGAGCGGGTCGACGCCGACCACCACCCCGTCGCGGACGCGGTGCTCCCCGCCCGGTCCGAGGGCGACCGGCCCGTGCTCGACGGTGTCGACGACGACGAACCCGACCCCTGGGTGCGCGACCAGCCCGGGGATGAGAGCGGGGAACCGGGCGTCCAGCTCGTCGCGCGCCAGGCGACGCTTCTCGCCCGCCACGTAGACGAGCCCAAGGTTGCCGGAGCCGAAGACCAGGAAGCGGTCGCCCTCGGCCGGAGCCACGTTCTTGACCGGTTCGGGCGTCAGTTGGTCCGAGGCCCGGTCCATGGCGCGCCCGAAGACGGTGTCGGTGTCAGCCGAGCCGGCGACCATCGAGTTCAGCGTTCCGCTGCCCTCGTCGCTCTCGGTGGCGACGACCGAGACATCGGCCAGACGGGCGACCAGGGTGGCCAGGTCCTCGCCGTACCGATCGGCGAAGATCGCACCCTGCGACTGTCCGTGGTCGGAGAGGACGACGATCTCGTAGTGCCGTTCGGCGACCGCGGCGACCTTCTCGATCTGTGCGAGGACCGCGTCGATGCCTTCGAGCGCGGACAGTGACTCCGGTTGGAGGATGCCGGCGTGGTGGGCGACGGCGTCGTAGTCCACGTAGTCGACGTAGATCACACGCCGGCCGCGCAGCATCGCGTCGGTGACCAGCGTGGTGTTGAGGTCGCGCAGCACGCCGCTGATGCCGGCCCGCTCGAGGGTGAAGTCCCAACCCCGGTGCACCCGGGGCCGTACGTCCCGACGTCGCGAACGGCTCGCCTGGAAGCGCTCGCGACCAATCTCGCTGACGGTTCGGGACAGGCTGCGGGCGAACCCGGCCGGTCGGCTCAGGAACTCCGAGATCGTGCGCCGCGCCTCCTTGGTCTCGCGGGTGCGGTCGACCGCGCTCATGGTCGCGAAGGCGGTAGGGGCATCGCCGGTGAACAGGTTGCTGACCGACACCCCGTCGTCGACGAGCAGCCCGCGCCCGTCGGAGTGGAGCGCCTCGATGTCCTTCGCGTCGCCGGGCTTGTTGGCGACGAACACCCGGCCGGTGGGCCGATCGACCCAACGGAACGCCGGGATGCCGTCGATCGTGCCGTGGAGGATGCCCATCTGGCTCGCCGGCGTGGTGGCGGGCAGCATCGGGCGCCACTCGACCATCTGGTGTGACCCGCCGCGGATCCACCGGGAGAGGGTCGGCAGGGTGCCGGCGCGCACGCACCACTCGAGGACCGGGTACGGCACGCCGTCGGCTTGGACGAAGACCACGCCGGGGAGGTCCGGGTCGTCGATGGGGCGGCGGTTGCGCTGGAGACGTTTGCGGCGCAGCAGCGACGCGGTCACCGCGTCGTCGGTACCGGCGGTGGCCACCCACACGAACAGCGTCGCGACGGCAGCGACGATCCAGGACCCGAGGAGCGACCAACCCAGGTCGTCGAGTCCGCCGCCCTGCGGTGCGTAGACGACGATCCAGATCGCGAACGCCTGCGCGAAGAGGCCGAGCAGGACTGCGCCGACCCAGCCCAGCCACACGGCCCCCCGTACCAGCAGGAACCGGCTAGCCGCACCGACGACCGTGATCAGGATCCCCGCGACCAGCGCCTGTTCGAGGTTGTCCACGTCGAAGCCCGGGATGAACCACGACGCGATGATCAACCCGATGCTGGCTCCGGCCAGGCTGATCAGGGCGCGTCCGACGTCGCCCCATCGCAGACCTCGTTCTCGTGGTAGTCGTGCGTCCTCTGCCATGCCGTGACGCTATCGACGGTGCGCGGTTGGCGCTCCGCGCACATTGCGTGAACTGGCCTGCCCAAGACGACTGGCGGACGTCCCCGATTTCTGGGGCTCACAACCTTCCCCCTGGCGCAGGGTCGACCCGACGTGGTGACCTCGCAGTCGCCAAATTGACATCGCCGAGCCTTCGTTCCAACACCGACGCTCGCTTCGCGGCCCGTCGGCTCATGAGTGTCGGACAGGGGACGGTGTGCACCCGTCCCGAGCAAGAGCCAACTGTGATGCCAGCCAGGTCGTCCAATCTGGTGGATGGGCGCTTTCCCGATGGTTGAGCGGGGGCCGGTAGTGGTTGTACTCGTGGACCCATGCTGGCAGCTGCAAGCATGGCTGACTCGGATTTGGAGAGCTCTTTCGACGCCCAGATCTCACGCAGAGTGAGGTGCACGAACGATCATTCCGGTGGTTTGGGGCAGTAGGGCGGGGACCTCCTCGACGTGCTGCCGACGTCGGCGCAGGTGTCGCACCACACGCGCGGCCACTAGAGCTGCCGTTGCCGGTGAGCACGCGCTGTACGGGGGCGTTCGACGACAGTGGTCCCGTTCTCGACCATTGTCGGACGGCCGACAGACCAGTCGCCGCCGTCGGGAGCCGCGGAGCTTCTCGATGTCGACGTTGGATCAAATCGCTGGTCAAGCGCGCTCGCAGCGACGAGTCGATCGCGTCAACGCACTTGTCGGCCGGGCCGGCGCCGCGACCACCGATCAACAGGCCGGTCGCTTCACGGTCGACGACACCTGATCGTCAGGTCAGGCGTCTCGCACGCACCGGAACCCCAGGTGGTTGGTGGAGGACCGCACACCGTGCCCCTGTCGGGCGGCCGGCCGGTAGCGGTGGCAGTACGTCGGCGCGCAGACGTGTGACCCGCCTTTCGTGACCTTGCGGACGGACTCGGAGACGTGCTCGGGGCAGCAGCAGGAGTGCGCTTCCGGATGCTCGTCCACGGCCGCTTCGACCCGATCGACAGTGCGTCCGTTGATGATGACCGACGCCCCCTCTCCGAGGAGCGCCTCGGCGATCACGTAGCCGATTCCCTGTGTCGAGCCGCTCACGAAGGCGGTCTTGCTCGACAGTTGCAGATCCATGTCTTCCTCATCATCCAGTCGAAGTAGGCCGTTGCGCCCGACCTCCTTGTTACTTGCTCCGTCAAGTGAAGGCTAGGTGGGATGACTTTCCTGATCAAGTCATCGAGGCGACGCGAGATCTGGGAGGTCCAGTACTCTGCTGCCATGTCGGACCCCAGCGCCCCCGCAGAGCTCAGCGGTGAAGACCTCGAGACCTGGGCCGCTCTGGCCACCGTTCTGGAGTGGCTTCCAGCCGCGCTGGACACCCAGTTGCAGCGTGATGCCGACGTGACGCACTTCGAGTACGGCGTCTTGTACGCGCTCGCCAACACGCCCGACCGAACGCTCCGGATGAGTGTTCTGGCCAGCCACGCCAACAGCTCGCTGTCCCGACTGTCCCGCGCAGCGTCGCGCCTGGAGACCAAAGGCTGGCTACGACGCGAGACCGACCCCGCAGACGGGCGATACACCCTGGCGATCCTCACCGACAAGGGACTGCAGAAGGTCGACCATGCCACCCCAGGTCACGCAGCCATCGTCCACCGACTCGTTCTCGAACCGCTGACGCAAGCGCAGACGCGGCAACTGCGTGAGATCAGCCGACGTATCGCTCGATCGATCCGCGACGAGGACGGTTGGCAGCCACCCACGAACGCTGCGCGCTCCAATTGACCCCTCTTGAGACCCAGGCAGCCTGGGAGGAGCCATTCCACCGGCGTGCCGGCCACGGCCCGGCGTCCCCAATTCTGGGGATATCTGATTCGTCCGCCCCCGGTGGCGGGCGGTGCGGTGCTCGGCGCCCTGTTCAACCGGGGGCGCGTCGTCCTAGCCTCGCTGGACCCGGTACCCCCCGCCGGGCCTGACGAAGGAGACCGACAACGATGTCCAGATCCCTCAGGGCGCTCACCGCGACAGGTGTCACGCTGGCCGTGCTCGGCGCGGCCGCCACCGTCCCGGTGTACGCCGACCCATCACGCGGCGGCCACCACCACGGCCACGACTCACACGGTTCGGGTCACCACTCGAACAACGACTCCGTCCGCAAGCTCACCAAGGCCGTCACGGTCAAGGGAGTGCTCAAGCATCTCCGAGCCCTCCAGGGCATCGCCGACGAGGACGGCGACCGCGCGGCCGGACGGCCGGGCTACGAGTCCTCCGTCGAGTACGTCGTCAAGAAGCTGCGGCGCGCGGGCTACCGGCCCACGGTTCAGGAGTTCACCTTCGACTACTTCGAGGAGAACTCCGAGCTGATCCGGGTCAGCCCGGATCCCACCGAGTTCGTCGACGAGCAGGACTTCCTGCGCAACACCTTCGACACCGGCTCGCCGGAGGGCACCGCCACCGGCGCCCTGGTCCCGGTCGGCCTGGTGCTCGACCCGACCGCGCCGATCGGCACCAACTCCAGCGGTTGTGAGGTCGAGGACTTCGCCGGCTTCGCCGCGGGCTCGATCGCGCTGCTCCAGCGCGGCACCTGTGGCTTCACCGTGAAGGCGCTCAACGCCCAGGCGGCGGGTGCGGCCGGTGTGGTGATCATGAACGAGGGCCAGCCGGGACGTACCGGGCTGGTCGGCATGATCGGCGACGCGACCGGGCTGACGATCCCCGCGGTCTTCGCGACGTACGACACCGGGGTCAACCTGGCAGGCACGCCGGGCGCCACGGTCACCGTGACGGTCGAGTACACGACCGAGGAGCGCACCAGCTGGAACGTCCTGGCCGAGACCCGCAAGGGCCGCTCGGACAACGTCGTGATGGCCGGAGCCCACCTGGACAGCGTCCAGGACGGTGCGGGCATCAACGACAACGGCTCGGGAAGCGCCGCGCTGTTGGAGGTCGCCGAGGAGATGGCGAAGGTGAAGCCGGCCAACAAGGTCCGGTTCGCCTGGTGGGGCGCGGAGGAGAGCGGCCTGCTCGGCTCCGAGCACTACGTCGCCGAGCTGAGCGAGGAGCAGGCCGAGGCGATCGCCCTCTACCTCAACTTCGACATGGTCGCCTCGCCCAACTACATGTTCGGCGTGTACGACGGCGACAACTCCGGCGGCACCGCGGCCGAGGGCTTCATCCCCGAGGGATCGGCGCAGATCGAGGACGTCTTCGAGAAGTTCTACGCCAGGCGCGGGGAGCCGTTCCAGGACAGCGAGTTCTCCGGTCGCTCCGACTACGGGCCGTTCATCGCGGTCGGGATCCCGGCCGGTGGCCTGTTCACCGGCGCCGAGGGCGTCAAGACCGACGAGGAGGCCGCGCTGTACGGCGGCGTGGCGGGCGCGGCGTACGACCCGTGCTACCACCAGCCGTGCGACAACCTCACCGGAGAGGGCCAGGACGAGGCGCTCTACGACCAGCTCGACGAGGACTACTGGCTCAAGGGCAACATCAACGTGGGTGCGCTGGACGTGAACTCCGACGCGATCGCCACGGCGGTGCTGACCTTCGCCAAGGACACCTCGACGGTCAACGGCGTGGTGACCAAGCCCGGCACCGGCCACGGCCACCACAAGGGCGGCAAGAAGGGCCACGGCAAGAAGTGGCAGTCCTGGCAGCGCCAGGACCACGACCGGCACCACGTCGCCGGTCTGAAGGCCCGCGGGCGGTGAGCCGCTGACCGCACGTCCGCACCAACTGGGGCGCTCGCTGCTCGGTGACCGAGCAGCGAGCGCCGCCGTTGATGCCGGGACCACCGTCGTCGGGTTCCGGAGAAGTACTGGTCTCGGAACCCGTGAGGCAACGCGATGACGTTCTCGACGTACGAGGAGTCCATCTCGCAGAGGAGGCGGGATGTCCTGCGCGGTCCACCCCGGCGATCGGTGGCAGGCCCGTCGGTGGAACAAGATCGGCCACGCAAGAAGTTGTTCACCACATGAGCGACCAAGCAACCCCAGTCTCCCTCGGCACCTACGGCGTGTGGCTCAGCGAGACGATGGTGACCGCCGACATCGCCCGCGGCCTGGAGGCCCACGGCTACGGTGCCCTGTGGCTCGGAAGCGCGAACGGCGAGGTCCTCGAAGGCGCTCGGATCGCACTTGCTGCGACGCAGACCCTCTCGGTCGCCACCGGCATCGTGAACATCTGGACCTCGGACGCCCAGGCCACCGCCGCGGCGTACCACCGCCTCGAGAACCAGGCTCCCGGTCGGTTCCTGCTCGGGATCGGCGCCGGTCACCGCGAGGCCAACGGTGCGCAGGCCGTCAAGCCGTACCAGGCCATGAACGACTACCTCGATGTGCTGGACCGCGAAGGGGTCCCCGTCGACCGGCGCGTCCTCGCCGCGCTCGGGCCGCGGATGCTCCGGCTGTCCGCGGAGCGGGCCGCTGGCGCCCATCCGTACCTGGTGAACCCCGACTACACCCGGTCCGCACGCTCAACCCTCGGCGAGGGTCCTCTGCTGGCGCCCGAGCACAAGGTGGCGCTGGTCTCCGACCGCGGGGAAGGTCTGCGTCGTGCTCGTGAGGGCCTGGCCATCTACCTCGACATGGGGATGCAGAACTATCTCAACAACTTCCGTCGACTCGGGTTCGAGGACGCTGACTTCGTAGCAGGCGGCAGCGAGCGTCTCCTCGATGCCATGGTCGCCCAAGGGACACCGGACGCGATCGCCGCCGAGGTCGATCGGCACCTCGACGCCGGCGCCGACCACGTCCCCCTCCACCCCATCCACGACGCTGTCGAGGTCGTCGACGTCATGGGACAGATCGCCACGGCCCTCCGCTCGCGGTGACCGAGGTGTCGGTCTGGCTCCTCGGTGACGGCGTCGTCGAGATCCCGCTCGACGTCAGGTACGGCCGTGCAAGGCTCGGGCCGTTGCGGCGTCGGCTGGGTAGAAGGACTCGATCGCCAACTCCTCCACTGTGACGTCGGCGGCGGTCTGAACGTACGAAGTGACCGAGAAGAACGCCAGTTCGCCGTCCCCGTTCCTGATCCGCAGTGGTACGACGACCGAGGTGGGAGGCGTATGGTCCACTCCACCCGGCATCGCCAGCAGCTCGGCGTGCAGGCTGACCAGGCGCGGATCGGCAGTCTGTTCGGAACGCCGGCGTAGCTGTTCCAGGACGTGGGCACGCCATTGGCCGAGATTGAGGATGCGCGGCGCCATTCCCTCGGGGTGCAAGCTCAGCCGCAACACGTTGACCGGCGGTTCCAGCAGATGCGCCGCGCATCCGGCAGTGAGCATCGAGACCGCAGAGTTGGCGTCGAGCAGATCCCAGTAGCGGTCGATGACCAGCGCTGGAAACGGATCGTGGCCGTCGAGCACGTGCCGCAGGGCGGCCTGGATGCTGGCAAGCTCGGGCGCGTCCAGTTCGTGTCGCGGGTACACCGGCGCGAATCCACCCGCGAGAAGCAGTTCATTGCGCTCTCGGAGCGGCACATCGAGGTGCTCGGTCAGCCTGAGAATCATCTGCGGCGTCGGCTTGGAACGCCCGGTCTCGACGAAGCTCAGGTGGCGCGTGGAGATGTCGGCCCTGACCGAGAGCTCCAGCTGACTGAGCCGGCGTCGCTCTCGCCAGTCACGTATCAGCTGTCCGACCGGGCGGGTGGTCGTAGCGGTGATGCTCACGCGCTCAAGGTAGTCACCCCTCGGAGGCGGCGCGATTACCCCAGACGTCATGGGGCCCTCATGACCTGCGAGGGAATCGACCAGCCGATTCTCGGCCGCCACGCTCTTGCCACCACCCATCCACTGGAGCGAAGGACTACACCGTGACCGCCCTGATCGAGAACTACCTGAACACCTGGAACGAGACCGACCCCGAGGCCCGCCGGTCTCTGATCGAAGAGCACTGGAGCGCCGAGCCGCTCTACGTCGACCCACTTGTCGTCGCCCGCGGTCGAGACCAGCTCGAGGCCACGATCGAGGCCGTCCAGACGCAGTTCCCCGGCTTCGTGTTCAGCCGCGTCGGTGACGTCGACGCCCACCACGACCAGGCCCGCTTCCGCTGGGGGCTCGGCCCCGTCGACGCGGATCCGCAGGCCGAGCCGCTGGTCATCGGGTTCGACGTCGTCGTCGTCGATCCCGACGGGCGCATCGACTCAGTGCACGGCTTCCTCGACAAGGTTCCGAGCTGAACCTCACCGTCGTACCGAGAATGGCTTGACCGACAGGTCTGTCACGCACCTCGCCGCGGCATCACCGAAACCCGTGGGTGAGTCATCGCGTTCAGGTCGGGTTCGGGCCTTCGTGTCGGCCGCCGAACTGCCGGGGTACGCTCCGAGCAGCCAGTCGTACTCCCCATGGGAGTCAGGGAACCCGGTGCGAATCCGGGACTGACGCGCAGCGGTGAGGGGACGGGCAGGACACGCCGGCAACGGCAGCCACTGGGGCATCAGCCCTGGGAAGGCGTCCTCGCCCGGATGATCCGAGTCCGAAGACCTGCTGGCCCTGACGACGCCCGTCGTCGGGTCATGGTGGGTCCCGCGTACGGGCCCGGACTCCGAACAAGGTGACTCCCGGTGAACCGGTTTCGACCAGACCGATGCCCTGGCGCGCTCCGACCCTGGCCTGCCGCTGACGGCCTCCTCGTCCGGCTCAGGCTCCCGGGCGGGCGGCTGCGCGCCGACTCGCTGCGGGCCCTCGTCGCGGTCGCGGAGAGGTACGGCGACGGTCGCGTGCACGTGACCGGACGCAGCAACCTCCAGATCCGGGCGCTGCCGCGCGCGGCCGGCAGCGAGCGCCTGCCCGAGGTGGTGCTGGAGGACCTGGAGGCCACCGGGCTGCTCCCGAGCCGGACCCACGACCTGGCTCGCAACGTGATGGCCTCGCCGCAGAGCGGCCTGGTCGGCGGCCGGACCGACGTCCGCCCGATCGTCGATGCGCTCGACGCCGAGCTCTGCGGGGCCCCGCGGCTCGGCGGTCTGCCCGGCCGGTTCCTGTTCGTGCTCGACGACGGCCGTGGGGACCTGCTGTCGCGGACCTGCGACCTGGGACTGGTCGCCCTGGACGGTGCTCGTGCCCAGCTTCGGGTGGGCGCCGGTTGGGGGCCGGTGGTCGACCTCCACGAGGCGCCACGGGTCCTGGCCGACCTCGCGCTCCGCTTCCTCGAGGTGCGCGGTGACGGCGGCGGGGCGCCGTGGCACGTCACGGAGCTCGCCGTACCCCTGCTCGCCCCGCACGCGCCCGAGCGGCACCTGCCGCACCCCGCACCGCCGCTCGGCTACGGGCCGGTGCCGGGCGGCGTCCACGAGTCCGTGCCCGAGGCCGGGTTCGACCGCCGGGCCGTCGAGCGGCTCTGCACCACCGCGTCCGAGCTCGTCGTCACGCCCTGGCGTGGCGTCCTGATTCCCGAGGAGAACCGATGACCGAGCCGCGCCGCCCCGAGCGGCACTACCCGTACGTCGACCGCGGTCCGGCGATCTACCTGGACTCCTTCGCCACCATCCGCCGGGAGGCCGACCTGTCCCGGGTGCCCGCCACCGCCGAGAAGGTCGCGGTCCGGATGATCCACGGCAGCGGCCAGGTCGACCTGACCGAGGACCTCGTCATCGACCCCCGGCTCGTCCCCACGGCGCGGGCCGCGCTGGAAGCGGGGGCGCCGATCCTGTGCGATGCCACCATGGTCGTCAAGGGCGTGACCCGCGGCAGGCTGCCCGCCGACAACGAGGTGCTCTGCACGCTCAACGAGCCGCAGGTCCCCGGCCTGGCCGCTGCCTGGGGGACCACCCGCACCGCCGCCGCGGTCTCGCTGTGGGAGCCGCGCCTCGCCGGTGCCGTGATCGCGATCGGCAACGCCCCGACCGCGCTGTTCCACCTGTTGGAGATGCTCATCGACGGCGCGCCCCGCCCGGCGGCCATCGTCGGCTGTCCGGTGGGTTTCATCGGCGCCGCGGAGTCCAAGCAGGCCCTCGTCGACCTGGCCACGGTGCACGGCATCGACATCCCCTTCGTGACCGTGCGCGGTCGCCGGGGCGGCTCGGCGATGACGTCGTCGGCGCTCAACGCGCTGGCCCAGGAGGAGGAGTGACCAGGAGAGGCACGCACGGCCGCTTCGCCGGTGTCGGGGTCGGCCCGGGCGACCCGGAGCTGATCACCCGGAAGGCCGCCCGGCTGATCCAGCAGGCCGACGTGGTCGCGTTCCACGCGGCCGCGGGCCGGCAGTCGAACGCACGCCGGATCGCCGCTGAGCTCATCCCGGACGGCGTGCTCGAGGAGCAGCTGACCTACCCCGTCACGACCGGCGCCACGGACCACCCCGGCGGGTACGCGGGTGCGATGGCTGCCTTCTACGAGGAGGCCGCAGACCGACTCGCCGCCCATCTCGACGCAGGGCGGAACGTGGTCCTGCTGGCCGAGGGCGACCCGCTCTTCTACGGCTCCTACATGTACATGCACGACCGGCTCGCCGAGCGCTACGAGACCGAGATCGTCCCGGGCGTCCCCGCGTTCCTGGCTGCCGCGGCCGCGGTCGCGAGCCCGCTGGTGCGCCAGACCGACGTCCTCACCGTGCTGCCCGGCACCCTCCCGGAGCCCGAGCTCGCGCGGCGGCTCGCAGACACCGACGGCGCGATCATCATGAAGCTGGGGCGGACCTTCCCCGCCGTACGACGGGCGCTGGCCGCCGCGGGCCGGCTCGACCACGCCCTGTACGTCGAGCGCGCCTCGATGCCCGAGCAGCAGTGGCGACCGGTCGCCGAGGTCGACGCCGAGCAGGTGCCGTACTTCTCCCTGGTCGTGGTCACCGGGGACAGCCGCAACGGTCGCCGTTCCCGCGACCGCGAACGCGAACGCGAGGGCGACGCAGCGGCGTGCGCCGCCGCACCGGAGTCCACCCGGGCGGCGGAGCTGCTGGTGGTCGGGCTCGGCCCGGGACCCGATCGCTGGCTGACCCCCGAGGTCGACGCGGCCCTGTCCGAGGTGGACCACGTGGTCGGCTACGGGCCGTACGTCTCCCGGGTCCCGCAGCGCCCGGGCCTGACCCGGCACGCCTCCGGCAACACCGTCGAGGTGGACCGGGCGCGGCTGGCCCTGGACCTGGCGCTTCGCGGTGAGCGGGTCGCGGTGGTCTCCGGCGGCGACGCCGGCATCTTCGGGATGGCGGCCGCGGTCTTCGAGGCGGCCGAGGATCCGGCGTACGCCGACGTACCGGTCCGGGTCCTGCCCGGCGTCAGCGCGGTCCAGGCCGTCGCGGCTCGGGCCGGTGCACCGATCGGCGCCGACTACGCCGTGCTCAGCCTCTCGGACCGCCTCAAGCCCTGGGCAGTGGTCGAGAAGCGGCTGCGCGCGATCGCCGAGGCGGACCTGGTGCTGGCCATCTACAACCCCGCCTCCCGCAGCCGCACCGAGCAGGTCGCCACCGCGCGCGCCGTGCTGCTGGAGCACCGCGACGCCGCGACCGTGGTGATCGTCGGACGCGACGTGGGCCGGGCGGAGGAGTCGCTCACCGTCACGACCCTGGGCGAGCTCGACCCCGCGACGATCGACATGAAGTGCCTGCTGATCGTCGGCGCCACCGGGACCCGGAGCTCCGCGGCCGGGGTGTGGACGCCGAGGTACGTGCGATGAGCGTGTCCTTCGTCGGCGCCGGTCCCGGTGCCGCCGACCTGCTCACCCTGCGGGCCGCCCGGCTGCTGGCCGCCGCCGACCTGGTGCTCTACCCGGGCACCTATCTGGATCCCGAGATCCTGGCCCACTGCGGTGCGGAGACCGAGCTGGTGGACACCCAGGACCTCGACCTCGACGCGATCACCCGGCACCTGGTCGACGGCGCACGGGCCGGACGTCAGGTGGTCCGGCTGACGTCGGGCGACCCGTCGCTCTACTCCGCCCTGCACGAGCAGACCCGGCGCCTCGACGCCGCCGGCGTCGGCTGGCAGGTGACCCCCGGGGTCCCGGCGTACGCCGCCGCCGCGGCGCTGGTGGGTCGCGAGCTCACCGTGCCGCACGTCGCCCAGTCGGTCGTGCTCACCCGCACCCGGGCCCGGTCGTCGCCGATGGGGGCGGGGGAGGACCTGCTGGCCTTCGCCGCCACCGGGGCCACGCTGGTGCTGCACCTGGCGATCACCCGGACCCGTGACCTGATGGCCGAGCTGGAGCCGGTGCTCGGCGCCGACTGTCCGGTGCTCGTCGTGCACCGGGCCAGCCAGCCCGAGGAGCTGGTCCTGCGTGGCACGGTCGGGACCGTCGCCGACCTGGTCGAGCGGTCGGGGCTGCGTCAGGCGGCCGTCATCCTTCTCGGCCGGGCGCTGGCCGAGGACGGCGACGGCGGCGAGTCGTTCCTGTACAGCGCGGCCCGGGAGCGGCGCAGCCCGCGGGACTGATCAGCGGGTCAGGCTCCACTGCGTCACGGTGCGCGCCGGCGTCCAGCCGGTGAAGGTGCCCACCGGGGCGGCGGTCTCCACCGCGATCCGGGTGAGCTCGCCGCCGTGGTGGCGGTAGGCGTCGGCGAGCAGGTGCTCGGTCTCCAGGGTGACCCCGTGCACCACCAGCCGGCCACCGCTCGGCAGGGCCGCGAGGCAGCCGTCGAGGACGCCGGGGCGGGTCGCGCCGCCGCCGATGAACACGGCGTCGGGGGCGGGGAGGCCGCGGAGCGCGTCGGGCGCCCGGCCGGTGACGACGGTGAGGTCGGGAACGCCCAGTCCCACGGCGTTCCTGCTGATCCGGGAGGCGCGGGCCGGGTCGGCCTCGACCGCGGTGCTGCGGCAGGTCGCGTGCGCGCGCATCCACTCGATGCCGACCGAGCCCGCGCCGGCGCCCACGTCCCACAGGTGCTGGCCCGGTGCGGGCCGGAGCCGGGCCAGCGCGGCGGAGCGCAGGTCGCGCCTGGTGAGCTGGCCGTCGTTCTCGAAGGCGTCGTCGGGCAACCCCGCGACCCACGACGAGTGCCAGGTCGCCAGCGCCGCGGGCAGCTCGACGGCCAGCACGTGCAGGGCGGGCACGTCCTCGTCGGCCACGTCCAGCCACCCGGTCGCGGTCCGCGACACCCGGACCTCCCGGTCGGTGCCGAGATCGCCGAGCAGGGTGACGACGGCATCCGGGCACCCGGCCTCGGCCAGGAGTACGGCGACGGCCGCGGGGGAGGAGCGCCCGGAGGTCAGCAGCAGCAGCCGGCGGCCCGGGGCCAGCTCACGCAGCAGCCGGGCCTCGTGGCGCCCGACCAGCGTGACCGCGGCGGACTCCTCGGCCGACCAGCCCATCCGGGCCCGGGCCAGCGAGATCGACGACACCGCGGGCAGCACCCGCACCGCCGACGCGCCGAGGAGCCGGACCATGGTGCTGCCGATCCCGGAGACCATCGGGTCCCCGGAGGCCAGCGCCACCACCCGTCGACCACCCACCCGCTCCAGCAGGGCCGGCAGACCTTCGGCCAGCGGCGAGGGCCAGGCCACGCGCTCCTGGCCGGCCACGACAGGGACGCCGTCCAGGTGCCGGCGCCCGCCGAGCAGCACCTCGGCGTCCCGGACCAGGGCCGCGGCCGCCTCGTCGAGTCGGCCGTCGGCACCGACGCCCACCACCGTCATTCGGCAGGCGTCGCGGGGGTCTGGCGGGGCGGGCACGGACGGGACGCTATCGTCCTCGCAACACGTGAGGTGCCCCTGCGCCCCAACCATCGCCCTGCGGTGGGGACGGTCAACGGGGAGAATCTGGGAAGCCGGTGAGAGTCCGGCACAGGCCCGCTGCGGTGAACCGAGCACTCCGCCAGGAGTGATTCGGCAAGTCCGAAGACCGGCCTCGCGTCGCCACCTCCATGGCCAAGCGAGCGGGAGCCTCACGTGCCTACGAAGTACCCATTTTCTGCCGTCGTCGGCTGCGCCCACGACCCCGCGACCGAGCCGGCTACCGACTCTCCGGGCCTCGACGCGATGGGCCTCGCGCTGGTCCTGACCGCGATCAGCCCGCAGATCGGCGGGGTGCTCGTCCGCGGTGACAAGGGCACCGCGAAGTCGACCACCGTCCGCGGACTGGCCGACGTACTCCCGTGGATCGAGGTGTACGACGGCGACCGGTACTCGGTCGACCCGGCCGAGTCCACGGCCCTATCGCCGGACGGACCCTTCACCGCAGCTACCCGGGTCGCCCGGCCGGTCCGGCTCGTCGAGCTGCCGGTCGGCGCCACGGAGGACCGGCTGCTCGGCTCCCTGCACCTGGAGAAGGCGCTGACCTCCGGTGCCGTCGAGTTCGAGCCCGGCCTGCTGGCCCGGGCCCACCGCGGAGTGCTCTACGTCGACGAGGTCAACCTGCTCCACGACCACCTGGTCGACCTGCTGCTCGACGCCGCCGCCACGGGCACGGTCTCCATCGAGCGGGACGGGGTCTCCCTGCAGCACGGTGCCCGGTTCGTGCTGATCGGCACCATGAACCCCGAGGAGGGTGAGCTCCGCCCGCAGCTGCTCGACCGGTTCGGGCTCACGGTCGAGGTCGCCGCTCCCCGGGAGCCCGCGTTGCGGATGGAGGTCGTCCGCCGCCGGATGGCCTTCGACCAGGATCCCGACGCCTTCGTCGCGACCTTCGCCGAGCGGCAGGAGTCGCTGCGGGTCCGGATCGCCGGCGCCCGGGCCCGCCTCGACCACGTCGAGCTCACCGACGCGGCGCTGCTGAAGGTCGCGGAGGTGTGCGCCGCGTTCGAGGTCGACGGCCTCCGCGCCGACATCGTCACCGCCCGTACCGCGGTCGCCCACGCCGCCTGGGCCGGGCGCGAGCGGGTCACCCTGGCCGACATCCGTGCCGCCGCGCTGCTGGCCCTGCCGCACCGGCGCCGGCGCAGCCCGTTCGACGCCCCGGGCCTCGACGAGGACCTGCTCGCCCGGGTCCTGGGCGACGACGAGCTGCCGGATCCGCCCGACCCCGCACCGGACTCCGACCCCGCACCGGACTCCGACTCCGACTCCGACTCCGACGACGCGGCGGCCTCCGAGGGGCCGGGGTCCGCGGACGAGTCCGGTCCTTCGGCGACCGCGCCCGACGAGGCAGCGGCGGAGTCCTCCGTCGACGCCGCCCCCGTCGATGTCGACGCCGACCCGGCCGACCCCGCGGATGCTGAGCGCACCCCTCCGTCGGCTCCGCCCGCACCTGACAGCGACGGACGAACGACGGCGGCCAGCGCGGAGACGGTGTACCGCCCGCGGCTGCTCACCGTCGACGGCGTCGGCCAGGGCAGCCCCGGGCGGCGCAGCCGGGCCCTGGGCAGCAGCGGGCGCCGGATCGGCAGCGGCACCGCACGCGGGTCACTGCACCTGGTGGAGACCCTGCGGGCAGCGGCCGAGCGCTCGGCCCGCCAGGGGAGCGGTGCCGACGGCGGCCGGATCCGGCTCGCCCCGGCCGACCTGCGCACCGCCGTCCGGGAGGGCCGGGAGGCCAACCTGCTGCTGTTCTGCGTCGACGCCTCCGGATCGATGGCGGCCCGTCGCCGGATGGTCCAGGTCAAGACCGCCGTACTCTCCCTGCTCACCGACGCCTATCGGCGCCGCGACAAGGTCGCCATGGTCGGCTTCCGGGGGGCCGGCGCGAGCCTGCTGCTGCCGCCGACCGGCTCCGTCGACGTCGCCGCCGCCCTGCTCGACGACCTGCCGTCGGGCGGCCGGACCCCCCTCGCCGAGGGCCTCCTCGAAGCAGGACGGGTGCTGCGCCGTGAACGGCTCCGTGACGCGCGGGTGCGACCGCTGCTGCTGGTCGTCACCGACGGCCGGGCCACCGCCGGACCCGACCCGGTGGTCCGCTCGCAGCTCGCCGCCGCCCACCTCGCCACCCTCGGCGTGCCCAGCGTGGTCATCGACTGCGAGCAGGGGCCGCTCCGGCTGGGGCTGGCCCGTACCCTCGCCGGTCACCTGCGCGCCGAGCACCTGCCGATGGCGCAGGTCAGCGCGGACGGCCTGGTCGACGTCGTCACCGGCCGCGTCGCCTGATGGGCACGCTGACCCCGCTGCGCCCGGGAACCGTGACCCTGGTGGCCGGCGGACCCGGGGACCCGGGCCTGATGACCGTCGCCGGACGCGCCGCCGTGGAGCAGGCCGACGTCCTGCTCGTCGACCACCTCGCCCCTCAGGGCGCCCTGGCCTGGGCCCGACCCGACGCCGAGGTGCTCGACGTGGCGAAGCTGCCCCGCGGACGCACGACCCCGCAGGAGCGGATCAACGAGCTGCTGGTGACCCACGCCCGCGCCGGGCGCCGGGTGGTCCGGCTCAAGGGCGGCGACGGCTTCGTCTTCGGTCGCGGGATGGAGGAGGTGCTCGCCTGCGCCGAGGCCGGCGTGCCGACCCGGGTGCTGCCCGGGGTCAGCTCCGCGGTCGCCGTACCCGCCCTCGCCGGGATCCCGGTCACCCACCGCGGCATCGTGCACGGCTTCAGCGTGGTCTCCGGCCACGTGCCGCCCGGGCACCCCACCTGCACCCTCGACTACGCCGCCCTGGCTGCGACCGGCACCACGCTGGTGGTGCTCATGGGCGTCGCCAACCTGTCGTGCATCGCGGCCGAGCTCCTCGCCCACGGTCTCTCGCCCGAGACCCCCGCCGCGGTGATCGCGCGCGGTGGCCACCCCGACCAGGTCGTGCGGACGGCGTGCCTGGCCCGGATCGCCGACGTCGCCGCCGGCCTCGCCCCGCCCGCCGTCACGGTGATCGGCGACGTCGCCCGCTTCGCCGTCCCCACCCCCGCCACCGAACTCGTCGAGGAGACCCGCTGATGCCTCAGGGACAACCGCTGACCGTGCCCGACGACGGTCTCAGCACCCGCCAGCGCCGCAACCGGCCGCTGCTGATGGTCCACACCGGCGACGGCAAGGGGAAGTCCACCGCCGCCTTCGGCCTCGCACTGCGCGGCTGGAACCAGGGGTGGAACATCGGGGTCTTCCAGTTCGTGAAGTCCGCCAAGTGGCGCATCGGTGAGCAGACCGTGCTCGAGCGCCTCGGGGAGCTGCACACCCAGACCGGCGAGGGCGGACCGGTCGAGTGGCACAAGATGGGCGCCGGCTGGTCGTGGACCAAGAAGCACGGCGACGCCGAGGACCACGCCCGGGCCGCCGCCGGGGGGTGGCAGGAGATCAAGCGCCGGCTGGCCGCGGAGACCCACCAGCTCTACGTGCTCGACGAGTTCACCTATCCGATCGCCTGGGGCTGGGTCGACCTCGACGACGTGGTCACGACCCTGCGCGACCGGCCCGGGCGCCAGCACGTCGTCGTCACCGGTCGCCGCGCCGCACCCGAGCTCCTCGAGATCGCCGACCTGGTCACCGAGATGACCAAGCACAAGCACCCGATGGACGCCGGTCAGAAGGGGCAGCGGGGGATCGAGTGGTGAGCCTGCCCCGCCTGGTGATCGCGGCCCCGGCGACGGGGCAGGGCAAGACGACGGTCGCCACCGGACTGATGGCGGCGCTGCGCGGCCGCGACCTGGTGGTCTCCGGGCACAAGGTCGGACCCGACTACATCGATCCCGGCTACCACGCCCTGGCCACCGGTCGGCCCGGGCGCAACCTGGACCCGCACCTGGTGGGGGAGGAGCGGGTCGCCCCGCTGCTCCTGCACGGGGCGCGGGACGCGGACGTGGCCGTCATCGAGGGGGTGATGGGGCTGCACGACGGCCGGCTGGGCACCGACGGCTTCGCCTCCACCGCCCACGTCGCCCGGCTCACCCGCACCCCGGTCGTGCTGGTCGTCGACATCGCCCGGATGTCGCGGTCGGCCGGTGCCGTGGTGGCGGGGATGGCGTCGTACGACCCGACGATCGAGGTCGTCGGGGTGGTGTTGAACCGGGCCGGCTCGGCACGCAACGTCGCCGAGGTGACCCGCTCGCTCCGCGTCCCGGTCTTCGGGGTCGTGCCTCGCGACGCCTCGCTCACCACGCCCTCGCGCCACCTCGGGCTCGTCCCCGCCTCCGAACGCGACGGCGCCGCGGCCCTGGTCGCCCGGCTCGGGGAGCAGATCGGCCGCCACGTCGACCTCGACGCGCTGCTGGCGGTGGCCCGCGCCGCCCCCGAGCTCGACGTCGCGCCCTGGGACCCGGCCGCAGAGGTACGACGGGTCGCCGGCGAGGCGCCGGTGGTCGCGGTCGCCGCCGGGCGGGCCTTCACCTTCGCCTATGCCGAGACCGAGGAGCTGCTGGTCGCCGCCGGCTGCCGCATCGTGCGCTTCGACCCGTTGCTCGACCCGGCCCTTCCCGCCGGCACCCGGGCGCTCCTGCTCGGCGGCGGCTTCCCCGAGGTGCACGTCCAGGAGCTGGCCGGCAACGGCCCGCTGCTCGCCCAGGTCCGCGACGCCGTACGCGCCGGGCTGCCGACCGTGGCCGAGTGCGCCGGGCTGCTCTATCTCCTCGAGGCGCTCGACGACACCCCGATGGCGGGCGTGGTCGGCACGAGCGCGGCGATGGCCGAGCGACTGACGCTGCGCTACCCGGTGGCCCGCGCGGCCGGCGACAACCTGCTCACCCGCGCGGGGGAGACGGTCCACGGGCACGAGTTCCACCGCACGACTCTGAACCGGCCGGCCCGGGGCTGCCCGCCGGCGTGGGACATCGACGGGGAGCTGATCGGGGTGGCGACGCCGACCCTGCACGCGTCGTACCTCCACCTGCACTGGGCGGGAGCCCCCCAGCTCGCCCAGCGCTTCGCCGAGGCGGCGGCCGCCGCCGACCCGGTCCCCACCGCAGCGGTGACGGCGCCATCGTCCGTCGGGGAGTCGCGCCCGGACCCGACCCCCACCGAGCCGCTGCACCACCACGGCGATCGGGAGGTCGGTCCCGGCCTGCTCGACTTCGCCGTCAACGTCCACCCCGAGCCGCGGCCCGCGTGGCTGGAGTCGGCGCTGGCCGCCGGCATCCGCGACTCGGTCTCCTACCCCGACCCCGCGCCTGCGCGGTCGGCGATCGCCCAGCTTCACCGCCGCCGGCCCGAGGAGGTGCTGGTCACCGCCGGGGCCGCCGAGGCGTTCGAGCTCGTCGCCCGGTGGAAGCAGTGGCACCACGTGGTGGTCGTGCACCCCCAGTTCACCGAGCCGCACGCCGCCCTCGAACGCGCCGGGCACCAGGTGAGCGTGGTGCCGTGTCGTGCCGAGGACGGCTACCGGCTGGACCCCGACGCGGTGCCGGACGACGCCGACCTGGTGGTGCTGGGGAACCCGACCAACCCGACCGGTGTGCTCCACCCCGCGGCCGACATCCTGCGGCTGCGCCGTCCCAAGCGGGTCGTCGTGGTGGACGAGGCATTCATGGACACCGTGGCGGGGGAGCGGGAGTCACTGGCCCACGACCGCCGACGGGGACTGCTGGTGATCCGCAGCCTCACCAAGCACTGGTCCATCCCCGGCATCCGGGCCGGTTACCTGCTCGGCAACGAGCGCAGCGTCGCCGGGCTGGCGGCCCGCCAGATCCCGTGGTCCGTGTCCACCCCCGCGATCCACGCCGCGATCGCCTGCACCACCCCGGCGGCGGTCGCGGAGGCGGCCCGCCGTACCGCCCGGATCACCGGATGGCGCCAGTCCTTGGTCGAGGGCCTGTCCGCGCGGGGCATCGAGGTCCTCGGGTCGGAGTCGTCGTTCGTCCTGGCCCGGCTCGGTCTCGGGACCCGCGAGGCGCTACGGGAGCGGGGGATCGCCGTACGACGGGCCGACACCTTCCCGGGCCTGGCTGGCGAGTGGGTCCGGATCGCGGTCCGCCCGCCCGAGACCTGTGCGGTGCTGCTCACCGCCCTCGACGCCCTGGGAGTCGGCTCGTGAGTCGTTCGAGAGCCGTCGGCCTGCTCGTCGGCTTCGGCGCCGACCGGCTCTGGGGCGATCCGCGGCGGGGTCACCCGGTGGCGGTGTTCGGCACCTGGGCCGGCCGCGCGGAACGACGTTGGTACGCCGACTCCCGCGCCCGCGGGGTGCTCCACAGTGCAACGTTCGTCGGCGGGTCCGCGCTGCTCGGCCTGGGCGTCGAACGCCTCTCCCGCCGCCACCCGCTGCTCCACGCCGCTGCCACCGCGCTGGCCACCTGGACCGTGCTCGGCGGGCGCAGCCTCGAGCGCGAGGCGCTCGCCGTGCACGCGTTCCTCGCGACCGACGACCTGCCCGCCGCCCGGCACCGACTGACCTACCTGGTCGGCCGCGACCCCTCGGACCTGACCGCGGACGAGGTCGCCCGCGCGGTGGTCGAGTCCGTCGCGGAGAACACCTCTGACGCCGTCACGGCGCCGCTGGTCTGGGGCGCCATCGCCGGGCTCCCCGGCCTGCTCGCGCACCGCGCTGCGAACACCCTCGACGCCATGGTCGGCCACCACAACGACCGCTACGAGCGCTTCGGCTGGGCCTCGGCCCGGCTCGACGATCTCCTCAACCTGCCGGGATCGCGGTACGCCGGCCTCTGCGTCCTCCTCGCCGAGCCCCTCCGGGCGGGCACCGCCTGGCTCGCCTGGCGGCGCGACGCCGCAGCCCACCCCAGCCCCAACGCCGGCGTCGTCGAGTCTGCCTTCGCCGGCGCGCTCGGCGTCACCCTCGGGGGAGTGAACCGGTACGGCGACCGCGTCGAGCTTCGGCCGACCATGGGGGAGGGGCGTCCGGTCCGGCCTGGTGACGTCCCCCGGAGCACGGTGCTCGCTCGCCGGACCGGATGGATCGCGGCTGCCGGAGCAGTCTCGTTCGCGGCGCTGTCCGTCCGGAGCGCTGGTCCTTGTCTCCACCACCGGTCGGGACGTTCGGGCTCGTAGGCACTCAAGCGCTTCGATCAGCGTGCGGCTTTGCGCCCAGAATGGGCTAGCTCGAAGTGGACCACGCCGGGCTGTTTGTTCCGATCGGTTGGAGACCGCGCAATTCGGGGCTGAGCGGCTCACAGTTTGGGCAAGATGTCCTTGGCTGCGTCGACCACTTTGGCCAGTGCGGGCCGGTCGTCGCCGCCGCTGGCCCAGGCCGGGTCCTGCGGCAGTGGCCCCATCGGGTCCGAGTTCTCGGGCACCGTCCTTGGCGGGGCAAGCGCACGTCTGAAGGCTTCGTCGAGTCCCATGAGGCGGTGTCCCTGTGGCAGCAGGATCGTCTGGAAGTCGCCGTCGATGACGACCATGTCGTGATGGAGGCTCTCGACCAGCGCCTCGACCGTTGAGCGAGGTACGTCGGTGAGGCTGCCTACCAGGGCGCCGACAAGGGCTGTCGGCAGCAGCGGCACATTGACCTGCGGTCGCTTGAGACCGGCGTGTGAGCTGTAGGCCTCGAGTAGCGCGCTGTAGCGCACCTGGTCGGGTCCGCCCACGTCGAAATGGCGCGAGGGACCGGTGTACTCCAGCGCTCCGACCAGCGCCTCGAGCACGTCGACGACGGCGATCGGCTGCACCATGGAGTCCATCCACGACGGCACGGTGTGCACGGGCATCCGTTCGCTGACCTGGCGGATGATCTCGAAGGAGGTGGACCCGCTGCCCAGGAGTACCGCAGCGCGCAGCACGACGACGGTCGCGGGCACATCGCTGAGAATCTGTTCGACGTCGCGTCGAGACCGGATGTGCTCGGAGAGCTCGGACTCACCGACGTCGGGGACAAGCCCGGAGAGATACACAATCCGGTCGACAGCCTGGGCACGTACACCCGCCGCGAAGTTAGTCGCTGCCTTGCGGTCTGTCTCGGCAAAGTCGTCGCCGCCCATCCCGTGGATCAAGTAGTAGACCGCGCTCACGCCCTCGCAGGCGGCCGTGACCCGGTCCGGGTCGAGCGCGTCCATGACGACGGTCTCCACCCGGTCGCCCCACCACGGCTGTTCGCGATCCGGGTTGGTCGTGGTGGTGCGCACCTCATGGCCGCGCTCGAGCAACAAGGGCACCAGTCGCCCGCCGACGTAACCGGTCGCGCCCGTGACCAAGATCTTCAACTCGTCCTCAGCTTTCCTCATCTGCTCCGCACAATGTCACGGGAACGTCCTGCGTGCCGAGAGCTGAGTGACCGACTTTGCGCAGCGGAGCCGATCATTGTGGCGTTGCGGGGGTCTCGTCGCGTGTAGCCAGCCGTGAGCGGGTACCGATGGCACGTGAGCGCTCTCGATTCGGCGGCCCGCGCCGCCTCGTACACCGGTGGTCAGCTGCTCGGCGCCGCAACTCGGATGGATCGCCGCCCGGCCGGCTACCAAGCCCACTGCACCCCCGGGGCTCTGTCGTTCAGGGCACCCTGCACCGGGTCCGTTCCCAGGGTCTGACCGGCGCAGCCTGGCTGGACCACGCAGGCGAGGACCTCGTGCTGGTCCGGCAGTCCCGAGCAATCGGACTACCGCCTCCCGTCCCGGACATCCATGGCCTTGCCATCCGGTGCCGACCGAAGGGGGCTGCCACGGTGACTTGTTGTTCGCTTCGACGGGGCTCGGACGGCTCACCCGCTTCACGCTCACCGCTGCCCGGTCGCCGTACCGGAGACCGATGACCACGTTGCTGCCATATCGCACACCTGTCGGAGCGGTACTTCTCTCCGCGGTGTTTCGAGGCGAGAGCAGGGTCGAGCTGGCCTGGGCCACCCGCTCAGGCGGGTGGCATCCATTTGCCGACCTGTCGCTCCATACGGACCCGTCCGACATGCAGACATGCCCGTGTCATTCGACCCCGTCAGAAACGTACTGCCCGACCTCGAGCCCTACGACTGGGTCCGCCAGCTCAGAGAGCCCTCCTACGCGACCGCCCGGCAGTCCCGCCGGCCCTGAATGACTAGTCAGGCACCTCGGGTCAGAGGCACTGTCCTTCGACCCGGCTGACAAGGCTTCTCCACCTTAGACAGTCTGTCGTGCTCAGCGGCCGTCGTGGTGTCCACGGTTGTCGCGGTCCCGCTTCGCAAGGAGCACTCCGAGCGCGATCATGCCGAGGCCAAGCACGAGGTGGAGCCAGTTGTCAGCGTCGTTGAGTGGCACGAAGTTGGCCGCGCTCTCGTGGTCAATGAGCAGGCCGTAGATCCAGAGGACGAGGTAGATGGCCCCGCCACCGATCAAGTAGGCGCGTGCGCTGTCCCAAGTCCTGGCCATCGCAAGACCAGCGACACCGAAGAGCAGGTGGACGATGTTGTGGAGGATGGAGACTTCAAAGATGCCGAGCAGTTTCGCGTCTGACTCATGGCCCGCGAACTCCATCGTGGAGTAGTCGGTAGTGATGCCGGGGATAAAGCCCAAGATCCCGACCAAGAGGAACACAGCGCCTACCGCGCCGGCAGCGCGTTGCAGGCCAGACTTCTTCGTGTCCCGTGCATCGACGTCCATGGCACAACCTCTCCTAGGTCCCGGAAGCACCGGGATGGTGTGCAGATCGGTACCCGTTATCGGGCTCCCTAGATATCCCAGGTGCCTAAGTCGTCAAGCGGCGAGGTTGGCGCGGTGCGACCAGGCGGTGGATTCGTCGTAGGCGGTGCGGTGGCGTAGGCATCCGTCGAGGATCCCGACGAGTCGGTTCGCCAGGGTGCGGAGTGCTTGGTGATGGGTGGCGCCGCGGGCGCGGTGGTGGTCGTAGAACGCTCGGGCGCCGGGTGAGGCGTTGAGCGCGGCGAATGCTTGTTGGTGCACGGCGTCCGCGAGGCGCCTGTTGCGCGCGTACCTGGCGAGGACGACTCGTCGGGTTCCCGAGGTCTTGGTGATGGGACTGGTGCCGGCGTAGTTGCGACGGGCCTTGGCGTCGAGGAAGCGGTCCTTGTCGTCACCGAACTCGGCCAGCACCCGGGCGCCGAGGACCACCCCGAGTCCGGGTTGGCTGCTGATGATCTCAGCGTCCGGGTGCTGGCCAAAACAACGGCTGACCTCGGCTTCGAGGGCGGCAGCCTGGGCGACCACGCCGCTTAGGACCGCGATCATTGATCGGACGCTGAGTCCGTAGGCCTCGGTCAAATGCCTGGGCAACTCGAGCTGGTCGGTTTGAAGCGCGGTCAGGATCTCCTCGGCGCGGGACTGCAAGTTGCGTTGCCGGCCCGTCTTCCGCATGACGCTGATGACCCTGGACCGCGTCAGTGATCTGCCGGTGTCGGGTGTAGGTGCGATGGCCAGCACGGCCAGCGCGTCACGTCCGGCCAGGTCGGTGCTGAACGCCTCCAGTGCGGCGGGGTAGAACTCGCGCAGCATCGATCGCAGCTGGTTGGTCTGTCGTTGCCGGGTCCAGATCATCGTCTGATGCGTGCGTGCCAGTGTCTTGACAGCCTCGACCAGCTCGCTGTCGCCGGTCACCACTCGATGGTGGCTGCGGTCGGCACGGACGATCTCGGCCAGAACGTGCGCGTCGCCGGGATCGCTCTTGGCGCCGGAGGTGGTGTGCCGCTCGCGATAGCGCGCCACCTTCAACGGGTTCATCGCGTAGACGACGTACCCGGTTGCGACCAGTGCCTGGACCCATCCGCCGCGGTCGGTCTCGATGCCGACCAGGACCGACTCCGGTTCGGCGTGGTCGTCGAGATGATCGCTGATCAGGGCGTGTAGTTGCGCCAGACCGGCGACTCCTTCGGGCAGTCTTCGTCGGGCGAGCACGCGCCCGTGCTCGTCTTGCAGTTCGACGTCGTGATGAGCCTCGGCCCAGTCGTCGCCCAAGAACAGCACCAGCTTCTCCTTCCGCCGTGAACAGATCGGTCTGGAGGAAGCTTGCAGCGAACTAATGGTTCAGTGCTCACCACCGCGGTGGGGCCACGGCATCCCAGCAGCCATCACGCCTCCTCGTTCACCGGCGGGGACACGATCTAGAGATGGACCTCGAAGGCCTGTAGCCGCGAGTGCTCACCCGCCGGTGGACTCAGACACCACTGTGGGCCGAAACCCTCGGTGATGCAGTCCCATTAGTTGCCACACCTGCCCCGTGATTCCCAGGCACCCCAGGGCAACGCTGGGACGCAGACGCACGCACGTACCCGACCCGATGGCATCTGCCGCCGCATGAGTGCGTCTATTCGCCGCGATCGACGCGGGGAGATGCCGCGCCGCAGAACCGTCAGTCGCAGGCGCCTGTGGAATCGCAGCCTCTCGACCGGGGTGCCCCTGAGTAGGTGACCGGCCACGATCTCCGGGGCAGCGGTGGTGGAGACCCCGCTGTACCAGACGTCGTCGGGGCTGCACGGTGACCACGGGGGCCTGGTTGCAGGGGAACTGGCAGCCGGTGTGGGTGACGAGGACGTCGTCGCCCAGTCCGGAGCGCATCATCTCGTGGACCAGGCCTTCCAGGACTCCTCGGCCCTGCTGCGGTGCAACGCGGTCCGCGGCAGACGGACACCGGGCGATGGTGGGCGGGTACGTGCTCCCAGGCCGGTGCGGTGAGACCCGGGCCGCCGCGGGTGACCGGGCGGGCGAGAGCGATCAGGGTCGGCCACTCCGTCGCGTCGGTGAGGTACGACGGCGCGGTGGCCACCTCGGGAGGACCGTCGCCGTAGGAGCGCGCCGGAGCGCCACCGGCTTCGCACGCACCACTTCGAGGCGCGACGTACCAGCCGGCGAGCCCCTGCCCGGCGGCCGCCGGACCGGGCGTAGGCTCCGCCTAGCGAATGCCATGGAAGCCGGTGTGAATCCGGCACAGTCGCGCTGCTGTGACACCGCCTCGGCGGTGAAGTCAGACCCAGGCACTCGTCCGAATCCCACCCAACCAGGGCGCATCACCCTGAGGAGTAGAAATGTCGCAGATTGCTGCGGCGCCGATTGTCGGCGCCCCCGAACTTCCCACCGTCGACCTGCGCGAGCTCGCCCCCTGGGCGCTGTTCGTCGGCCTTCTCGGCCTGCTGGTGATCTTCTTCGTCAGCGCCGACCAGGGCGCGGTCTCGATCCCCGCCGGCACCGCCATCCACGAGTGGGTCCACGACGGTCGTCACCTGCTGGGCTACCCCTGCCACTGAGCCAGGGGCTCCGAGCCCGCACCCGCCCCTGACCGGGCGATCCTCAGCCGTGCCGACCGCACGGCTCCTTTGACGACCACAGAAACCGGATCCACATCGTGACTGCACGCAACTTCCTGGTCCGCGGCCTGCTCGCGGGCCTGATCGCCGGGCTCTTCGCCTTCCTCGTCGCCTTCACCGTCGGCGAGCCGCCCATCGACACCGCCATCGGGCTGGAGGAGTCGGCAGCGGCTGCCGAGCCGGTCGCCGCGGACGACCACCCCCACGACGACGGCGAGGCCGCCCACTCCCACGGGGACGAGGAGGAGGGCGGCATCTCCCGGACCACGCAGAAGAGCTGGGGCCTCGCCACCGCGACCGTCGCCGTCGGCGTGGCCCTGGGCGGCATCCTGTCCCTCCTCGCGGCCGCCGTCGCCGGCCGGATCGGCCGGCTCTCGCTGGTCGGCTCGACCGCGCTGGTCACCGCGCTGGGCTTCCTCGCCTACTCGCTGCTGCCGTTCCTGAAGTACCCCGCCGCGCCGCCCGCGGTGGGCAGCGGTGACACCATCGGCTCGCGCACCGGCTACTACTTCGCCTTCGCCCTGATCTCCGTGGTCGCGATGGTCGCCGTGGTCGCCCTGGCCCGGCGGCTGGCGCCGCGACTGGGCGGGTACGCCGCCGTGGTCGCCGCCGCCGCGTCGTACGTCATGGTGATGGTGGTCGCGGCCGTCGCGATGCCCACGGTCAACGAGATCGGGGACTTCCCGGCCGACGTGCTCTGGGAGTTCCGGATCTCGTCGCTGCTGACCCTCGCCGCGCTCTGGGGCTCGCTCGGCGTCGCGCTCACGTGGCTGCTGAGCCGACTCGAGCTCAGCGAGCGCGCGACCGCCTGAGCACCCAGTCGAGGGCCGGGCCCACGGCGCTGACCACCAGCGCCCGTGGGTCCGGCTCGGGCCGGGAAACAACGACCACCGGGGCGCCGAGGACCGCGGCGGCCTGCAGCTTCGGCCAGGTGTAGGTCCCGCCGGAGTCCTTGGTCACCAGCACGTCGGTGCCGTGCTCGCGCATCACCGCGAGGTCACCGTCCAGCGTGTACGGCCCCCGGCTGGTGAGCAGCCGCCACGGTGCCGGCAGGTCCAGGTCGGGGGCGTCCACCACCCGAGCGAGCACCGGGAGGTCGCCGAGGTCGGGCACGAACCGGCTCAGCTCCTGGCGACCCACGGTCAGGAACGGGCGACCGCCGAGCTCGGCGGCGCGGACCGCGGCCTCGGCGTGGGTCGCCACGCGGTGCCAGGCCGGGTCCGGCTCCCAGCCGGGTCGCTCCAGCCGGAGCAGCGGGACCGAGTCCGCGACGCACGCCTCGACGGCGTTCGCGCTCATCCCGCGGGCGAAGGGGTGGGTCGCGTCGACGACCACGTCGTACGACGTCAGCGCCGTGCGCAGACCGGACACGCCGCCGAAGCCACCGATCCGGACCGGTCCGACCGGGAGCCGCGGCCGGGCCACCCGCCCTGCGAGCGAGGACGTCACGTCGATGCCGGCCTCGACCAGCAGCCGTGCCAGCTCGCGCGCCTCGGCGGTGCCACCGAGCAGCAACACCCTCATCGGACACCGCCGACGTTCAGGACCGGCAGGTCGGGCGGAGCGCCCTCGCGGGCCAGCGCGAGCAGCGCCTCGACGTCGAGGTGCTCCTCGACCAGGTCGGCGAGGAGCTCCAGGCGCCGTTCACGTGCGGCCGGGAAGCTGACCCCGGAGGGTTCGATGCCGGCGACCTCGGCCAGGAACGCGGCTCGGAGGTCGTCGCCCTCGAGGCTGCCGTGCCACATGGTGCCGAAGACCCGGCCGGAGCGGGCACCGCCGAGGAACTCCTCGGCGCCGTCGGCTCGGACGACCCGGCCGTGGTGGATCTCGTAGCCGGTCGCAGCCGCACCGAGCGCCTCGCCCGTCGGCAGGCGCAGCACCTTGTCGCCGGTGAAGGTGGTGGTGACCGGCAGCAGGTCCAGGCCCGCGGCCGAGGCGCCGGGGTCGCCCTCGACGCCGTCCGGGTCGGACACCGTGCTGCCGAGCATCTGGAAGCCGCCGCAGATCCCGAGCAGCGGCCGCCCCGATCGCGCATGGGCGCGGAGGGCGGAGTCCAGTCCGCGCTCCCGCAGCCAGGCCAGGTCGGCGAGCGTGGCCCGGGTGCCGGGCAGCACCACCAGGTGTGCGTCGGCCAGGTCGCGGGGCTCGGAGGCGAAGACGACGTCGAGGGCGGGCTCCAGACCCAGCGCGTCGACGTCGGTGAAGTTGCTGATCCGAGGCAGCCGGATGACCGCGACCCGGACCCGGGCGGTGTCGGTGCCCCTCCGCCCGTCGAGGTCGAGGGCGTCCTCGGAGTCCAGCCAGAGATCCGGGTGCCAGGGGAGCACCCCGTGCACGGGGCGGCCGGTCAGTGCCGTCAGCTGCGCCAGCCCGGGTCGGAGCAGGTCGAGGTCGCCCCGGAACTTGTTGACGACGAACCCCGCGACCAGCGCCTGGTCGGCGGGCTCCAGCAGCGCCAGGGTGCCGAACATGGCCGCGAAGAGTCCGCCCCGGTCGATGTCGCCGACCACCACGACCGGCAGGCCGGCATGCCGGGCCAGGCCCATGTTCACGTAGTCGCTGGTGCGCAGGTTGATCTCGGCCGGGCTCCCGGCGCCCTCGGCCACGACCACGTCGAAGCGGCCGGCCAGGTCGTCGTACGCCGCGTGGGCCGCGCGCGCGAGGTGACGGCGGCCCGTTGCGAAGTCGGTCGCCGACACCTCGCCGGCCGGGCGGCCCATCACCACCACGTGGCTGCGTCGATCCGAGCCCGGCTTGAGCAGGACGGGGTTCATCGCGGGCTCCGGCGCCACCCGGGCGGCCCGGGCCTGCACCCACTGCGCGCGGCCGATCTCCGCGGTGCTGCCGTCCCGGTCGATGCAGACCATGGAGTTGTTCGACATGTTCTGCGCCTTGTACGGCGCCGCGGAGATTCCCCGGCGGGCGAAGGCGCGGCAGAGTCCGGTGGTGACGATCGACTTGCCGGCGTCCGAGGTGGTCCCGGCCACGAGCAGCCCGCTCACCGGTGCACCTCGTCGGGCGCCTGGAGCAGGAACGCGTCCATCACCCACCCGGCCTGGCGGCGGGCGGTCTCGCGGGCTGCACGGAGGGCCGGGAGCACCGTGCCCACCCGACCGGCGACCAGCTGCTCGCCGGTCGCGCCGAGGTTGGCGCCCCACCAGATCTCCCAGTCGGGCAGCTCGTCGAGCTGCGCCAGGCTCGCAGCTGAGCCGAGCATGACGACGATGGTGCGCTGACCGGCCGCCACCGCCTCCGGCAGCCGGCGGGCGGTGGTGAGGTGCACCGGCCGGCCGACCCGGTGCAGCACGATCCGGTGCCGGGCGGCCAGGAGCTGCGGGGCGCTGATGCCCGGGATCACGTCCCAGGTCAGGCTCCCGGACAGGTCGGGTCGCTCACCGAGCCGGTCCAGGATCCGCAGCGTCGAGTCGTAGAGCGACGGGTCGCCCCACACCAGGACGGCGGCGGACCCGCCTCGCGCGGTCAGCTCGTCGGCGTACGCCTCGACCCGGGCGGCGTGCCACGCGGCGACCGCCCCCGGGTAGTCGGCCGGGTCGTCGCGGTCCCGCTCCGGGTCGGGGATCTCGACCAGGGGCAGGCCGTGCTCGGCACAGATCAGCCGGCGCACCTCGAGCAGGTCGTCGTCCGCGCCCTTGCGGACCGCGAGCGCGTAGTCGGCCGCCCGCAGGGTCGCGGACGCCTCCTGGGTCAGGTGCTGGGGACCCATCCCGATGCCGACCACGTGCACGTGGGTCACTGCTGTCCTCGGGTCCACTGGTCGTCGTCCTCCAGGTCGCCCTCGACCTCCAGGTAGACCTTCTGCAGCGAGGCGAGGGTCTCGGTGTCGGGCTCGGCCCACAGGCCCCGCTCGGCCGCCTCGTGCAGCCGCTCCACGATGCCACGCAGCGCCCACGGGTTCGACTTGCGCAGGAACTCCTGGTTGGTCGCGTCGAGCACGTAGGAGCTGGCCAGCGCCTCGTACATCCAGTCGTGCACCACACCGGCCGTGGCGTCGAAGCCGAAGAGGTAGTCGACCGTCGCGGCCAGCTCGAAGGCGCCCTTGTAGCCGTGCCGCTGCATGGCGCCGATCCAGCGCGGGTTGACCACCCGAGCGCGGAACACCCGGTTGGTCTCCTCCTGCAGGGTCCGGGTGCGTACGGCGTACGGCGAGGTCGAGTCCCCGACGTACGCCTTCGGGTCGGCGCCGGTCAGCGCCCGGACGGTCGCGATCATCCCGCCGTGGTACTGGAAGTAGTCGTCGGAGTCGGCGATGTCGTGCTCGGTGCTGTCGACGTTCTTCGCCGCGACCTTGATCCGGCGGTACGCCGTGCGCATGTCGTCGGCCGCCGGGGCGCCGTCCAGACCCCGGCCGTAGGCGAAGCCGCCCCAGGCGGTGTACACCTCGGCGAGGTCGTTGTCGTCGCGCCAGCTGCCGGACTCGACCACCTGCAGGATCCCGGCCCCGTAGGAGCCCGGCTTGGAGCCGAAGATCCGGGTGGTGGCCCGGCGGGCATCGCCGTGCTCGGCGAGGTCGGCCCGGGCGTGGGCGCGGACGTAGTTCGACTCGTCGGCCTCGTCGAGGCCGGCGACCAGCTGGACGGCGTCGTCGAGCATCGCCACCACGTGCGGGAACGCGTCGCGGAAGAACCCGGAGATCCGGACCGTGACGTCGATGCGGGGACGGCCGAGCTCGGCCAGGTCGATGACGGTGAGGGTGTTGACCCGGCGCGACATCTCGTCCCACTCCGGGCGCACCCCCAGCAGGGCCAGCACCTCGGCGACGTCGTCGCCGGAGGTGCGCATCGCCGAGGTGCCCCAGACCGAGAGACCCACCGAGGTCGGGTACTCGCCGGTCTCGTCGAGGTAGCGCTGGACCAGCGACTCCGCCATCGCCTGCCCGGTCTGCCAGGCCAGCCGGGACGGCACCGCGCGCGGGTCGACGGTGTAGAAGTTGCGACCGGTCGGCAGCACGTTGACCAGGCCGCGCAGCGGAGACCCGGAGGGCCCGGCAGCGACGTACCCGCCCTCGAGCGCGTGCAGCAGGGTGTCCAGCTCGTCGGTGGTGGCGGCCAGCCGCGGGACCACCTCGGTGGCGGCGAAGATCAGGGCCTGGCGCACCGCCGGGTCGGCGTGCAGGCCGTCGACGACGGCGGCGTCCCAGTTGGCCTCGGCCAGCGCGGTGACCAGGGCACGGGCCTGCTCCTCGAAGGCGTCGGCCTCGGCGGTGCTCGCCCCGTCACTCAGCCCGAGGGCGGCGCGCAGCCCGGGTACGGCGTGCCCGACGCCGCCCCAGACCTGGGAGGCGCGCAGGATCGCGAGCACGAGGTTGACCAGCGCATCACCGGTCGGGGCCTGGCCGAGGACGTGCAGCCCGTCGCGGATCTGCACGTCCTTGATCTCGCACAGCCACCCGTCGACGTGCAGCAGGAAGTCGTCGAAGTCTTCGTCCTCCGGACGCTCGTCCAGACCGAGGTCGCGGTGCAGCTCCGCGGCCCGCATCAGGGCCCAGATCTCGCCCCGGATCGCCGGCAGCTTCGCCGGGTCCATCGCAGCGATGTTGCCGTACTCGTCGAGCAGCTGCTCCAGGCGGGCGATGTCGCCGTACGACTCGGCCCGGGCCATCGGCGGGACCAGGTGGTCGACGATGGTGGCGTGGGCACGGCGCTTGGCCTGGGCTCCCTCGCCCGGGTCGTTGACGAGGAACGGGTAGAACAGCGGCAGGCTGCCGAGCACCGCGTCGGTCCCGCACGCCGCCGACAGAGCGGCGTTCTTGCCGGGCAGCCACTCCAGCGACCCGTGCTTGCCGAGGTGCACGACCGCGTGGGCACCGAAACCGCCGTCCGGCTCCGGAGCCTCCAGCCACCGGTAGGCGGCCAGGTAGTGGTGGGACGGGGCGAGGTCGGGGTCGTGGTAGATCGCGACCGGGTTCTCGCCGAAGCCACGGGGCGGCTGGATCAGCAGCACGACGTTGCCCGCCACCAGGGTGGCCAGCACGAGCTCGCCGTACTCGTTGACGAAGAGCGAGCCGGGCGCCTCGCCCCAGGCCTGCACCATCTCGTCCCGCAACCCGGCGGGCAGATCCGCGGTCCAGCGGGCGTACTGCTCGGCGCTGATCCGGACGTGGGCGTCGGTGAGCTGGTCGGAGGTCAGCCACTCCTCGTCCTGCCCGCCCGCGGCGATCATCGCGTGGATCAGCGCGTCGCCGGCCTCGGTGTCGTCGTCCAGGTCCAGCCCGGGCACCGCGCCGGGTGCGCCGAGGTCGTAGCCGGCGTCGCGGAGCCGGCGCAGCAGCCGGATCGTGGACACCGGGGTGTCCAGCCCGACGGCGTTGCCTATCCGCGCGTGCTTGGTCGGGTACGCCGAGAGCACCAGCGCGACCTTCTTCTCGCCGTTGGGCACGTGCCGGAGCCGGGCGTGGTTGACGGCGAGGGTGGCGACCCGGCGACAGCGCTCGGGGTCGGCGACGTAGCGGGGGAGGCCGTCGGCGTCGATCTCCTTGAACGAGAACGGGACGGTGATGATCCGGCCGTCGAACTCCGGGATCGCGATCTGGTTGGCCGAGTCCAGCGGGGTGACGCCGTCGTCGTTGGCCTCCCACTCCGCTCGGCTGCTGGTCAGGCACAGCCCCTGGAGGATCGGGAGGTCGAGAGCGGCGATGCGTTCGACGTCCCAGGTCTCGTCGTCGCCGCCGGCGCTCACCGACGCGGGGACGCTGCCGCCCGCGGCGAGCACGGTGACGACCAGGGCGTCGAGGGTGCCGAGGGCGTCGTACAGGTCGTCGGGGGCGCTGCGCAGCGAGCCGGCGAAGATCGGGACTCCGACTGCCCCGCCGGTGGCGTCGACCGCGTCGGCCAGGCCGTGCGCGAAGGCGGTGTTGCCGCTGGCCTGGTGGGCCCGGTAGTAGAGGATGCCGATCCGCGGACGGCTCGGATCCGCCGGGCCCCGGCGTTCGGCGAAGCCCCACGTCGGGATCACCGCGGGGGGCTCGAAGCCCTCGCCGTTGAGCAGGACGGTGTCGGAGAGGAAGGCGTGCAGCTGGGCCAGGTTCACCGGGCCACCCTCGGCCAGGTAGCGGTGTCCCTCGGCGGCGATCCCGATCGGGACGCTGGACAGCTCCATCAGCTCCGCGCTGGGCTGCTGCTCTCCGCCCAGCACGATGACGGGGGTGCCGGCGGCGCGCGCCTCGGCGATCCCCGGCCACAGGTCGTGCGGCGAGCCGAGCAGCCGGATCACGACGAGGTCGGCACCCTCGACGCAGCGGGTCAGCTCGGCGTCGGTGCTGCGGGCCGGGTTCGCCAGGGCGAAGTCGGCGCCGCTGGCCCGAGCCGAGAGCAGGTCGGTATCGGACGTGGAGAGCAGGCAGATGCGTACGGACGCGGCCATGGCCGGGTTCCTCCTCCGGGGTTCTCGCCCCGTGTAGCGGTCGGATCACCCTCGGCTCAGTGTCTGGCTCGAGCCCTCACGGGCTGGTCACAGTGGCGGAACCGCCCCGGAATCGCACCGGGTTCCTGCGGCGAAGGCGTGTGCCGCACCCTACGGGAGGACCATGCCTGTGCTCGCGACGGCGAGCAGCACGACCGGATATCGCTCAGCTGCTCCAGCCGGTCGAGCACCGCGAGCTCCCGCGAGCGCGAACCGGCCTCTGGGTTCGGCCAGCGTCGTGGGCACCGGGCCGGCGCAGCCGTTGAAACCGCATGAGCGGCTCTTCGCAGCTGAGGGCGTAGCGGGCGTCGGCGTGGCGGTCCCGCGATAGACGTCGTGGTTTCCCGAGGACGGGAGTTCCTACGTTCACCATCGGACGTTCTGCCGCCTCGTCGAGTCTGACGACGACTCGGATCGCTGCGAGCGCGCCTCGCGCCGTTGTCACAGATCGGCGCTCGCCGGCGTCTTGATGTCGTACCGACCACCACAGGAGGA
This sequence comes from Nocardioides sp. W7, assembly GCF_022919075.1. NCBI lineage: Bacteria > Bacillati > Actinomycetota > Actinomycetes > Propionibacteriales > Nocardioidaceae > Nocardioides > Nocardioides sp. W7. The sequence goes on from NZ_CP095078.1 coordinate 3,370,489, forward strand.
CGACATGACCGGAGCGACCCGCATCCCCGCCGCCGAGATCACCGGCTTCAAGGGCTCGCTGATCAAGCGCTTCGCCAGGAAGACGCTGGGCCAGGTGCCGAGCTCGATCGGCGTCTACTGGCACAACCAGAAGGTGCTCATGGACCTGGCCGCCGTCGGGGGCAAGGTCAAGAAGTGGGACGCCTGCGACGAGCAGCTCAAGTCGTTCGCGCACATGGCGGTCGCCTCGAAGGTCGGCTGCACCTGGTGCCTGGACTTCAACTACTTCGAGGCCCACAACCAGAACCTCGACATGACCAAGGCCCGGGAGATCCCTCGCTGGCGTGACTCCGACGCCTTCACGTCGCTGGAGCGGGAGGTGCTCGCCTACGCCGATGCCATGACGGAGACGGAGCCGACCGTGACCGACGAGATCGTCGCCTCGCTCCGCGCACGGCTCGGCGACTCCGCGGTGGTCGAGCTCACCGCGGTGATCGCGTTCGCGAACTTCACGACCCGCGCGAATGTCGCGCTCGGCATCGAGTCCGACGGCTTCGCCGCGGCGTGCGGTCTCCAGCCGCTCGCCCCGCGCACCGCCGTAGGGTCGTGAGCGTGTCCCAGGACCCGTTCGTCACCCATCGTGGGCTGCTCTTCACCGTCGCCTACGAGATGCTCGGCTCGGCCGTGGACGCCGAGGACGTCGTCCAGGAGTCCTGGATCCGCTGGGACGCCATCGGCTCGACCGCCCGGTCCGAGGTCATCGACCCGCGTGCGTTCCTGGTCCGGATGGTCACCCGCAAGGCGCTGGACCGGCTGCGGGTGAACGCCCGGCGGCGCGAGGAGTACGTCGGCGAGTGGCTGCCCGAACCGCTGCTGACGGCACCGGACGTCGCAGACGACGTCGAGCTGGCGGAGAGCGTGTCGTTCGCGATGCTCACGGTCCTCGAGACCCTGACGCCGACCGAGCGAGCCGTCTTCGTCCTGCGCGAGGTGTTCGACCTGCCGTACGGCGAGATCGCGGAGGCGGTCGACAAGTCCGCGGCCGCCGTACGTCAGATCGCCCATCGGGCCCGCGAGCACGTCGCGGCCCGGCGCCCCCGGAGGGAGGTGAGCCGCAACGAGCAGCAGGAGGTCGTCGAGCGGTTCCTCGCCGCGGTGACCGGCGGTGACCTGCAGGGCTTGCTGGATGCTCTCGCCCCGGACGTGGTTCTCGTGGCGGACGGCGGAGGCGTCGCCCAGGCGATCACCCAACCCGTCACGGGGGCGAAGAAGGTGGCGAACCTGTTGCGCACGTTCCCGAAGTTCGGAGCCGGTGCGACGGTCCTGCCGACCCTGCTCAACGGAGCGCCCGGCGCCATGATCGTCGGGCTGGAGGACGGCCACGACACGGCGATCACGTTCGTCGTCGAGGACCGACGGATCACCCGGATCTACGCCGTCCGCAATCCCATGAAGCTCACCGGGATCGACGTGGAGGCGACGCTCAGCCGTTAGGCGGCGAAGTACGCACCTTGTCGGGTGCACGACTTGCGGCAGACGAGTGCGTTTCGGTGCTCGTCTATCAGGACCAGGTCTGGACTGGCTCGACCTCCAGACCGCCCTCGGGGCTGCGCCTGAACACTCCTTGCAGTCCCTGCTGGACTTCGGGCACTTCGGAGCCCGACACCTCGTCGTCGGTGACGGCGTGCACGAACGGGACAGCCTCGAACACTGCGGATGCCACGGTCGCGAACCAATGTTCGATCGGTTCGCGCCATCCTCTCGTGTCGCCGTCCCCGTCGAACGGATAGCCACCGACGCGCTCGTCAAGGTTGGCGAGCGCGCCGAGGGGTAGGCACAGGTCGAGCCAATCGGCGTCCTCCAGGGCAACACCGGAGTCATCCGTCTCCGCTCGACCCACCATCACTACGCAGAGTGATGACCCCAGTCCGGGGATGGTCGCGACAGCGTTCAGAGGACCGGCCAGCAACGCTTGCGCCGAGACTTCGGGCGCTTCGTCGGGGTGCCGCCGGAGAGGCTTCGGGAGTGAAGCCGCATGCCAGAGCGCGGCCAACGCCACATCGAGCCGGGCGTCGTCGGCCGCGCCGAGTTTGATCGAGAACTCGTAGTAGCCGCCGGACCAGTTGTCCTCGTGTGTCGGGTCGGTGGGGCTCTGCCGCGGGCCTCGTGTCACGTCTCGGTCTCCTTCAGGGGTGGTCAGGGTCGTCCGAGTAGGAGACGAGCACCTGTCCGGACGCCAGGGTCACCAGATCCGGCCGCTGGAACGTGGCGGAGAAGGTGTAGGCAGTGCCGTCCGTCATCGGCAAGACCGCGCACCATCGGCGGCAGATCCGGGCGAGCGTAGCCGCGAAGGGCGCGGCATGGTCGGATGAAGATCCGCGAAGTGGGGCGTTCACTGACTGGGTGCCGGCTTGGCTACCCTCGGCGAATGGACGATCGACCGGTGACCCACACCCGGCGACGCGCTGATGTGACCGGTGCCCTGTTGGTTGGTGGCGTGGAGAAGCGCGAACTCTTCCTCGCCGAGTACGACCCGGTGTGGGCGGACTTGTACTCCACGCACGAGGCACGCGTGCGGAGCGCGATCGGCAACATCGCCGAAGCGGTCGAGCACATCGGATCGACCTCGGTTCCCGGGCTTGCGGCCAAGCCAATCATCGACGTCCTGGTGACGGTGCCTGACATCACCGCCGAGGAGGACTACCTCCATCCCTTGCTCGCCTCGGGGTACGTCCTGCGCGTTCGCGAGCCTGGCCATCGACTGGTGCGCACCGAGCAGCGCGACGTGCACATCCACATCCTCGAACCGGACGACCCGGCGGCCGACGACTACCTGCTGCTGCGGGACCACCTTCGTACCGTTCCGGAGGATCGTCACCTCTACGAGGCCACCAAACGCGACCTCATGACGCGGGAGTGGTCAGACATGAACGCCTACGCGGAGGCGAAGACCAGCGTTATCGAGGAGATCAAGGAACGCGCACGTTCCTCTCGGACCGCCAGCTGATCGGAGCGGCATGCCCGACTCTCGGCAGCACCGCGAGACTCGGCGGCAGATCCGTGCGCGTCGGCACGCCCGCTCCGTGCCGAGCCGATGGCTAGGCTTCGGCAATGGCCGACGTACCTCGCGAGCCGACACCAGATGCGGACGGTCCCGTGGAGCCTCAGGTCTGGTTTCAGTATCGGATGGGATCCTCGATCAGCAAGGCGTGGCTGGATCCTGCTCTGACCTCAGCCCACTTGAAGGCGTTCGACGACGCTTGGGACGTCCTGGTGGTGAGGGAGGAGTGGCGCACATGGGTCCGCGAACACCTCATTCCGCCGTCGCCGTTCCTCGTCCTCCTGATCAGGCCCGGAATCGACGCCAGGCGGCTGCGGAAGACTAAGACCGGTGTATCCATGAACCTGCCTGCCACCGAGGTTCACGAGGCAGACCGCTCCGGCAACCTGATCTCGCTCTACCTCGACGTCATACACGCCATCTACTCGAAGTGGGCTCAGGTGAGCGCTTGCCCGCCACCTCCTCTCCTCTCGACCTCGTAGAGACTGGTCCGGCGGCGTCAGTGGTTCTGGAGCACAGAAGCGGACCAGGCGTCTGCGCGCCGAGCGCGGACCGCCTCACGCACCGGCCCAACGGCTGGGAAAGCGCATCCGTTCGTCGGCAGATACGGTCGGTTGGGGTGATCGTCAGGTCATTCCGCCACCGCGCGGACTGATGGGGGAGTGGGCGACCAGATCCGGATGCGCGCGGCCGCCGACGTGGGCGTGAGGTGGCCACTTGGTGGCCATTCACAGACGCGTCTCGTCGTGACTAGTCGGGCATCCGCGCGTCCGGCTCGGCGGCGCTATCACTACGTCATCGCTGCGAGACTGGTATGCGCCAGCCCCTGTGCCGCGACACGCCCAGGTCGGGTCGGGTCAGGTCAGAGAGTTGTCCGTTGGTCGGCGCGACGCCGCGCACGGTAGGCGCGCGTCTTGAGCTTGTTGCCGCAGCCGAACTCGCAGTAGTGCCGGGAGCGGTTCTTCGACTGGTCGTAGTACGCCCACTCGCACTCGTCGAAGGCGCAGATCTTGAGCCGCCACCAGAGCCCGCCCGCGCGTGCCTCGTGGGCGGCCAACCCGATCCGGGCCAGGGCGCCCGCGACGCCGTCCTCGGCCGGAGTGGCGACCACTCCGCCACCGTCCCACTGCAAGCGGATGCGGAGCGCGCCGAGCGCGTCGTCGAGCATCGCGAGCGGCGCCTGCTCGGCCGCGTGGTTGAGCCCGAGTGCGTCGTGCAGGCCTTGTCGCAGCCGCACGGACGCCTGGCGCTCGGCCTCGTCGGCGTCCGGGCCGTCGGTGAGCAGCTGGTGGCCGACCAGGAAGCTCGTCAAGCCGGCGGTGGTGGCGAGCTCGTCAGTTCCGAGCTCATGGTCGAGGGTGTTGACGAAATCGCGAATCAGCGCGGCCGTGAGGGGGATCCGGTCCTGCGAGATGCCGTCGGCCTGTGTCAGCTCGTGCGTCACGACACCAGTGTACGGGGATTGCTGGTTGCACCCCTCAGAACACCAGCGTAGATTGTTGACCGGTGTCGAGGAGGTTGGCATGGGCCACCACTACGGATACGTGAGCGAGCGGCTGATCAGCGGCGGGCTACTCCCGCAGCGGCGCCGCGAACGCCGCCCGGACGCCACCGCGGCCGTGCCGGCGATCGAAGGCCTCGACGTGGAGGCAATGCGCTCGCACTTCGACTTCCCGGCGACCGGGCGGATCGTCACCAACAATGCGGCCACGACGCAGACCCCGCGGGAGCTGGTCGACCTCTACCGACGGCTTACTCCCTGGTACGAAGGCGTTCACCGTGGGCAGTCCACGGCGTCGCAGCGCATGACCGAGCGGTTCGAGGAGTCCTACGACACGATCGCGACCTGGATCAACGCGCCGAGCCGACGCACGATCGCCACCTATCGGAACACCACCGAGGCGATCAACGCCGTGATGTACTCGCTGCTCACGGAGTTCCGCGACGGCGACAACGTGGTCACCACGCTGGTGGAGCACAACTCCAACTTCGTGCCCTGGTACGCCCTCGCCCGCGAGGTGCTGCCGCGGTTCGGCCGGTCGGTGGAGTGCCGGGTGGCCCGCTTCGACCACGACACCGGCCAGCTCGACGTGGACCACCTGGCCGGGCTGGTCGACTCCCGGACGAAGCTCGTGTGCGTGAGCGGCGCCTCCAACTTCCTGGGCAGCAAACCGCCGCTGGGCCGGATCCGGGCGATCGCCCACGCCGGTGGCTACCTCCAACCGACGGGCGAGCGTGGCTCGCTGCTGCTGGTCGACGCCGCTCAACTGGCGCCGACGACGCTCATCGACGTACAGGAGCTGGGCGTCGACTACCTCGCCTTCTCCTTCCACAAGATGTTGGCGCCCTTCGGCGTGGGCGTCCTCTACGCCCGCGGACCGTTGCTCGAACGGTCGTTGCCCTTCCTGTACGGCGGCGACATGGTCGCCGAGGGGAAGGTGGGACCGGACCGGGTGGAGTACGGCGAGCTGCCGTGGAAGTTCGCCGCCGGCACCCCGAACGTGCTGGGCGTGATCGCGTCCGCGCAGGCGCTACGCCTCCTCGCCGACCTGGCACTCGCCGAAGACCCGCCTCGGTTCGAGAGCCGGTCACCACTTTGTCGCGCTGACGTGGTGGCGGCCATGAACCGGGTCAACAGCCACGTCGCCGGCCTCACCGACCGGGCGCTCGCCCGCACAGGCGGTATCCCGGGGCTGCACACCTACGGCCCACCGGCGGGCGTGGTCCGGTCCCCGTTGCTGGCCTTCACCGTCAGGGGAACCGACCCTCGCGACCTGGCCGCGGCCCTCGACGAGCAGGGGGTCGAGGCCCGCGCCGGCTGCCACTGCGCCAGCCTCGCCCACCGCGACCTCGGCCTCGACGTCGGCACGTGCCGCCTGAGCTTCGCTGCGTACACCAACAACCACGACGTCGACCGTGCCGTGGACGCACTCGCGGCCATCGTCCGGCGAGGTTAGAGCCCTAGGAGGGATGAGGTCATGGCAGAGGTCAAGAAGGGCCGCTTCACGGCGGACGCCGGCTCACTCGGGGACGAGGTGATCGTCTTCCTCATCGGGATGCGGATCAACAAGCCCTGGAAGGTCCGCCTCTGGTGGCCGGTCTTCGTCGCGATGCCGAAGATGCTGAGCTACCTGGCCCAGCACCCCGACAAGGGCCTGCTCGGGTATGAGCAGGCCTTCCTCCCGTCGCCCATCGTCGTCCAGTACTGGCGCTCCTTCGACGACCTGGCCCGCTTCGCGCGGGACCGCTCGGACCCCCACCTCGAGCCCTGGCGGCAGTTCAACAAGCGCGTCGGAGCCTCCGGCGACGTCGGGATCTGGCACGAGACCTATCGCGTCCGGACCGCGAACATCGAGGCCATCTACGGCAACATGCCGCCGTACGGGCTGGCCGCGGCCAGCACCGTGGTGCCACTCGGCCGGGGACGCGACTCGGCTGCTGCACGGATCGGCGCCACCGACACCGACGACCCGGCGCTCCCGGCGTACTGACTGACGAAAGCTCCATCCGAAGCGCTGACGGTGGGCCTCAGGCGTCCCGGACGCACCGGAAGCCGACATGGCCGGTGGTGCTGCGCAGCGGCTGTCCCTGACGGGCGGCGGGACGGTAGCGATGGCAGTACGACGGGGCGCACAGGTGCGACCCGCCCTTCATCGTCATCCGGGTCGACTCCTCCTGACCGCGGCTCGGTGCGCAGCACGAGCTGGTGGCCGCGGCGGGCGCGCTGGGCTGATGCGAGGTGCGCCACGGGCTGGCGGTCCACTCCCACACGTTGCCGGCGACGTCGAAGAGCCCGTAGCCGTTGGGCGGGAACGACTCGACGGGCTCGGTCAGCCCGTTGCGGTGCGGCAGGTCGTTGCGCCAGGGGAACGGCCCGTGCCAGGTGTTGGCCATCACCCGCCCGCGTGGCGTGAACTCCTCGCCCCACGGATAGGTTGCGCCGGCGAGCCCGCCGCGGGCCGCCCACTCCCACTCCGGCTCGGTCGGAAGGCGCTTGCCCGCCCAGGCGGCGTACGCCGCGGCGTCCTCCCACCCCACGTGCACCACCGGGTGCCGTTCGCGCCCGTGCAGGGTCGAGTCGGGACCCTCGGGGCGGCGCCACTGGGCGCCCGGCTGCCAGCGCCACCACCGCTGCCAGGCGTCGAGGGGGACCGGTCCGGCGGTGGGGGTGAAGACCAGTGAACCGGGCACCAGGTCGGCCGGGTCGGCGCCCTCGAACTCGCTGCCCTCGGGTGGCCGCTCGGCGACCGTGACGTGCCCGGTCTCCTTGACGAAGCGCCGGAACTCGGCGTTCGTGACCTGGTGACGATCCACCAGCAGATCGCCGACGGCCACCTCGTGGACGGGCTGCTCCTCGGGGTAGAAGTCGTTGCTCCCCATCAGGAGCGTGCCGCCGGGGACCTGCAGTTGGGGTGCTGTCTGGGCCACGACAGCAGCCTAGGCCGATCGAGACCGAGAACGACCGCCTCCACGACCTGGTGCGCGGGCAGGCCGCACACCAGGTCGACGTTGGCAGATCAGTCCTTCGGGAGCAGGTCCTCGGGGGCGGGTACGTCGGCGTCCTCGAAGAGGCCGTACTTCTCCATCCGGTCGATTGCGGCCTTCACCGAGTCCTCGCCGATCTCCTCCTCCAGGAAGGTCGGGAAGCGGACGGCGCGGAGCAGCTCCGGGGATGCCTCGGGGAGGATGGTCTGCGCCAGCGCCGCCTTCTCCTCGGTGCTCATGGCGTTGAACGCCTTGTTCCCCGCGAGGACGGCGCGCTCGAACTTCTCGACCAGCTCGGGGTTGGTGTTGGCGAAGTCCTGGGTGGAGACGAACTCGAAGGCGAGGTCGCCGCCGGCGCTCACGAACCCCGCGAGGTGCTTGACCTCCTTGTCGCCGGCGAGCGCGGTGCCGGAGGGCTCGGAGGTGGTGGTGACGTCGACCTGACCGGACTTGAGGTTGGTGATCCCGGTGGCGCCGGTCTCGATCCACTCGATCTTGGAGGAGTCGCCGCCGGCCTCGTCCACGGCTGTGCGGATGTCGAGCCAGATCTGGCTGTTCATCGCGGGCACGCCGAACTTGTGGCCCGGGATGTCCTCGACGGAGGTGATGTCGGAGCCAGGTGCGACCCACAGGTTGCCGGTGCCCCAGCCATCGTCGAAGAGAGGCGTCCCGTAGTTCGACGGAGCGACCATCGCGAAGTCCGTGCCCTGGGAGGCAGCGGTGATCGGGGTGGTCATGTCCATGATCGAGAACTGCAGCTGACCGCCGATCAGCTGCGGAGCGGCCTCGGCGGGGGTGGCGACCGTCTTGAACTCGACCTGGAGACCCTCCTTCTCGAACGCCTCCTTGGCGGCGTCGGTGTACAGCGACAGCGAGTTCAGGCTCGGGAAGGTGCCGATCATGACGGTTCCGTCGAATTCCCCGTCGCCGCCGTCCGAGCCGCCGCAGGCGCTCAGGGCGACGAGGGCGATGGTGCTGATCCCGGCAGCGACAGCCTTCGCGAACGTGTGATCGTTGGTCATGGGTCTCCTTGGTGGGCCGGGCTCGAAGCGAGCTCGGGGCGGACCGCCCGGCGCCGACGACTGCGGTTGAGCAGCCGGCCGTGGGTGGTGTGACCCATGTCATCGCGCCGAGCGGGGTTGGTCACCGCGAATTCCGCTGGGCGATCGCAAGAAGGTGGCGGACCTCACGCCGTGGCTAGCGTCGCCGGGACGAGGACGCCCTCGGGCTCGGATCCGGGCCGGCACCGGAGCGTCCATGAGCGTGAGGAATGAGATGAAGATGCGTGCACTGGTCGCGGGGGAGCTCTTGGCGGCCGCACCCGGGACGGGCCTTCCTGTCGAGGACCCCTCGACCGGTCTCGTGATCGGCGAGGTGCCCGACCTGGGGATCGACGTTCTCGATCACGCCGTCGCCGCTGCCGCGCGGGCGCAGCCCGGGTGGGCCGCCGACCACGCGTCCCGCCGCAGCGTGCTCCGCCGGGTCGCCGACGTACTCGAGTCCCACGCCGAGGAGCTGGGCGCGCTGGTCTGCGCGGAGACCGGCAAGTCTGCGCTCGGCGGCCGGATGGAGGCGGTCAAGGCCGCCGAGCACCTGCGCTGGATGGCCGACGTCGACCTGCCCCACGAGCAGCTGGTCGACGACGACACCCGGACGGTGCTCCTCGAGCATCGGCCGATCGGCGTGGTCGCCGCGATCCTGCCCTGGAACGCGCCGCTCATCATGGCCGCGCACAAGGCCGGGGCCGCCTTGCGCACGGGCAACACCCTGGTCCTCAAGCCCAGTCCCCACACGCCCCTGGCCACCCTGCGCCTGGCCGAGCTGGTCGCCGACATCGTCCCCGCCGGAGTCCTCAACGTGGTCACCGGCCGCGACCACCTGGGGCCGGCGATGACCGGCCACCCCCAGGTCGGGATGGTCGCGTTCACCGGCAGTGTCCGGACCGGCCGCGCGATCATGGTCAACGCCGCCGCCTCGTTGAAGCGGCTCACGCTCGAGCTCGGTGGCAACGACGCCGCCATCGTGCTCGCCGACGCGGACCCGAGCGTGGTCGGCGCACAGCTCTTCCGCTCGGCCTTCATGAACTCCGGGCAGGTGTGCCAGGCGATCAAGCGGCTCTACGTCGCCCGCGAGGTGTACGACGCCGTGGTCGCCGAGCTCGTGAAGGCAGCCGAGGCTGCCCGGCTGGGCGGGCCCACCGAGGACGGAGCCACCTTCGGACCCCTGACCACTGCGGAGCAGCTCGCGGTCGTCGCCGAGCTGGTCGAGGACGCACGAGCGCGCGGTGGGCAGATCCGCACCGGGGGAGCGCCGGCCGACCGGGCCGGCCACTTCTACCCACCGACCGTGGTCACCGGTCTGGAGGACACCGCTCGACTCGTCGCAGAGGAACAGTTCGGCCCCGCGCTCCCGGTGCTGGTGTTCGACGACGTCGCCGAGGCCGTCGAGCGGGCCAACTCCACCGAGTTCGGCCTCAGTGCCTCGGTGTGGACCTCGGATCCGGTCCACGGGGCCGAGGTCGCCGAGCAGCTGGTCGCCGGGTCCGTCTGGGTCAACCGACATGCCGGCGTCGAGCCGCACATCCCGTTCGGCGGGATGCGTCAGAGCGGGATCGGGAGGGAGAGCGGACTGACCGGCCTGCTCGCCTACACCGAGACCCGCACCATCGAGATCCCCCGCAGCTGAGCAAGGAGTCCCCAGATGGACCGCAACACCGACCAGACCGACTCGTCCTGGGACTTCATCGTCGTCGGCGCGGGCGCGGCGGGCTCAGTGCTCGCCAACCGACTCAGCGAGGACCCCGCCTGCCGGGTGCTCCTGCTGGAGGCGGGCCGCAACTACCCCGGATCCGAGGTCCCCGAGTTCTTCCGCGGCCGGGTGCTGGAGACCGGCCTGGACCTGACCCCGGGCCGGCTGCGGCTCCCCGAGTACTACTGGCCCGGGGTCACCGCCCGCCGCCGCCCCGACCGGGAGCCGTTGCCCTACATCCGCGGGAAGGGCGTCGGCGGCAGCTCGACGGTCAACGGCATGGTCGCCGTCTGGCCCGAGGCCGCCGACCTGGACGCCTGGGCGAAGGAGTACGGCGCCACCGGATGGGGCTGGGACGACTTCGCACCGATGCTGCGCCGCATGGAGACCGACCTGGACTACGGCCACACCGAGCACCACGGTGACGCCGGTCCGATCCACATCAGCCGGGAGCCGGTCGAGGGCTGGGGCGACGTCGATCGTGCACTGCACGCCTCCGCCTCGGCCGCAGGATTCCGCGAGGACGACGACTACAACGAGCCCGGCAGCACCGGGATCTCGCGCTACCCCAGCAACACCAGCGCCGAGGGGCTGAGGGTCTCCACCAACCACGGCTACCTCGACCCGGCCCGCGGAAGGGCGAACCTGACCATCCTGGGCGAGTCCCACGTGGTCTCGGTGGTCCTCGACCGAGGCCGCGTCACCGGCGTACGCCTGCTGGACGGGACCCTGCACACCGTGGCCGTCGACGGCGAGGTGGTGCTCGCCGCCGGCGCCGTGCACTCCCCGGCGATCCTGCTGCGCAGCGGTGTCGGGCCGGCGGCGGAGCTCTCCCGCCTCGGGGTCGGCCCCGTCGCCGACCTGCCGGTGGGCGAGGGACTCCAGGACCACGCGATCACCTTCGTGAACTTCGTGCCCCAGCCGGACCGGCACGTACCCGCGGAGCTCCGGCCGACCAACGTCACCGTGCGGTACTCCTCGGAGCTGCCCGGCACCGGCCCGAACGACATGGTGATCGTCGGGACGAACCACAACTACTGGTTCGGCAACTCCCACGCCGGGTTGGCCATCCAGCTCAACGAGTCCTGGACCCGCGGATCGCTGCGGCTGCCGTCGGCCGACCCCGCGGTCGACCCGGTGGTCGAGCACAACCTGCTGGCCGACCCGACCGACCTCAGGCGGATGGTCGAGGGCGTGGAACGAGCCCTCGACCTGATGTCGCGCCCCGAGTTCCGCACCGTGATTGTCGGCGAGCCCCGCGCACCGCGCGGCACGGTCGAGGTCCAGCAGCAGGTGCGCGACGTCGTGCACGCCTGCTCCACCGCTCGGATGGGTTCCGCCGACGACCCGGCCGCCGTGGTCGACCCCCGCTGCCGGGTCCTCGGCATCGAGGGGCTGCGGGTCGTCGACGCCTCGATCATGCCCAAGGTCGTCAGCGCCAACCTGCACCTGGCGGTGATCGCCCTGGCCGAGCGGGCCAGCGACCTCATTCGCGAGGACCACGCCGGCTGAGGGGTGAGTCACACTCACCCGCCGCATCGACCGGGAGTGAACTGGGCGAGTGCTGGGCACGATCAGGAAGAGCATCCACTAACTGCCAGGAGAACCATGACCCTCAAGCACGCCTCCACCCTGCTCGCCGCCGCCGCGTTGACGGGCGGACTCCTGACCGCGGCGCCTTCCGCAGTCGCCAGCACCGGTGCCGGCGAGTCGGTCCAGGCCGCCGTCGCGACGCCCGCCGTGGCCGCGCGGGCGCAGCAGCCCCGCAAGATCAAGATCAACGGAAAGCAGAAGGGCCAGCGCTTCTACCTCGTGGGCCGGATCAAGCCGGCCAAGAGGTTCAGCCTCGTGGTCCAGCGGAAGGTGTGCACCAGCAACACCGACTGCAAGAAGAAGTACACGAAGTGGAAGGGCTTCAAGACCACGCGGAAGGGCACCTTCCGCGTGTCGATCGCCGGACCGACGGGCCGCGCGAAGCGCGTCTACTACCGCGTCTACGCGCCGGCCGGGAAGCGCTACGCCCCCGCGATGTCCGACAAGTCGATCTACGTCTACAAGTTCTGATCACCACGCACTGAACACACCGCACCCCCTGCGCAGGTCGACCCGCGCAGGGGGTGCGGTCTGTCACCAGCCGGTCGGCATCGCCGCTGCGCTTGTAGCGTGCAACGCATGGACGAGACTCGGGAACGCAGCTTCACCAGACGTGAGTTCATGCTCTACGAGGAGATCATGGCCGGCGCGCCGACCCAGGAGGCGATGGAGTCTCTGGATGCGCTCTCCGCCGGAGGCGAGACCGACAGTCTGGACGAGAAGCTGACCTGGGCGGAGTGGCTGCGCGTCAAGAGCTCGCAGGCAGGCCGGCGGGGTTCGTCGACTTGATCCGAGTGGCGCCCGGGGACCCCGGCGGTACGCCGCGGGGCGGTGGCGAGGGCGACCAGGACGGCAGCGCCGGCGAGCGAGGTCGTGACCACGAAGCCGACCCAGGAGCCGGACAGCAGCGCCTCCCGAACCACGTCGGGAGTCAGCGGTGGGGCCGCCGCGGCCAGCCGGGCGTCCGTGCGGGTCGCGGCGAGTGAGGCCACGACGGCGACACCGATCGTGCCCCCGACCGCCTGGAACGTGCTGAGCAGCGCGGACGCCACCCCGGTGTCCGCCTCGGGGACCTCGGTCATCGACAGGGCGGCCGTGGCCACGAAGGTGACGCCGACTCCGGCGCCGAGACCGACGAGGCACGGCAGTAGCACGGCGGCGTAGAGGCGCTGTCGGTGTCCAGCAGGAGCAGACCTCCCGAGCCGAGGAACGCGGCGGTCGTGCCGCCCAGCACCAGAGGTCGCGTCTCTCGTCATCCAGGGTCGGAGGGGCGCCTGTCGCCGACCTGTCAGCGAGTGAACCGCAGGGCAGGACCCTAGGGCCGGCTCCTGGTCTGCGTCTTGCTCGCGCCAGCGACCACCGACGGCAGGAAGCCCGGGTAGACCCGTTCCAGGTCGTCGGTGCGGAGCAGGTTCATCCGCGACGTCCCGACGTAGTACTGGTGCAGGACACCGGCCTGGCGCAACGCGGTGAAGTGGTGGGTCGCGGTCGACGCCTTGATGGGCAGCTCGATCGCACCGCAGGTCAAGGCTCCGTCGGCCTCCGCGAGCTGGCGGACGATGCTGAGCCGGATGGGGTCGGCGACGGCAGCGAGAACACGGGTGAAGTCGTAGCTGTCGATGCCGGGTTCGTCGGTGACCTCACGTGCCATGGATATGTCCCATTCCGTTGCGCTCAGGCTCGTGTCGGATTGCGGCCTCGAGACGTACTCAGCTGACCTTGACGACGATCTTCCCGAACGCGCCGCGGGCGAGCCGGTCGTAGGCGGCGTGCGCGTCGTCGAAGGCGTACACGCTGTCGATGACGGGCTCGATGTGGTGCTCGTCGAGGAAGGCGACCAGGTCGTGGAAGGACCGGCGATGGCCCACGGCGATGCCCTGGATACGTGTCTGGTGCCAGATCACGTCCATCAGGTCCAGGTTCGCGCTCTGGCCGTCGAGGAACCCGATGACGGCGACCGTGCCGCTGCCCCGGGTGGCGCGGATGGAGTCACGCAGGCCCTCGCCGCCGACGACGTCGAGCACTATGTCCACACCGCGGCCGTCGGTCAGGTCCGACGCGCGCTCACCCCACCGGGCGGGCCAGGGCGTTGACGGCTCCCTCGAAGACCATCGGCAGGGCACGGGCGGCCGGGACGACGGCGCGGCGGGCCGGCCCGAAGCGGGTGCCGGCCACCAGCGCCCCGGTCAGCCAGCGGTAGCGCCGGGTCAGGCGGACCCACTCGCGCTCGTAGCGCTGAGGGTTCCCGACCCGGATGGCGGCCACGGCCGCCTCGCCCTGGGCGAAGGCCAGCGCCAGGCCCTCACCGGTGAGCGCGTCGAGGTAGCCCGCGGCGTCACCGACGAGGAGCACCCGGCCCGCGACCCGGCGTCGGGCGCCCTGGCGCAGCGGCCCGGCGCCCCGGACCTCGGTGACGGGCTCGGCCCCGAGCAGTCGGCCACGCAGCTCCGGGAGTGCGGCGAAGCGCGACTCGTAGTCGGCCTTCGTCGAGGCCAGGACGGCCACGCCCACCAGACCGGGACCGACGGGCGTCACGTACGCCTCGGCGGCCGGGCCCCAGTGCACCTCGACGTACGACGACCACGGCGGCACCGCGAAGTGGCGACGCAACCCGAACCGGACGTGACGCGGGTGCGGGCGGTCCAGGCCGAGTCGGCGGCGGGTGGGGGAGTGCAGGCCGTCGGCGGCGACCAGGAAGCGGGCCTCGACCTCCTGGACCCGCACCCGGTCCGGGTCCTGGGTCGGCGCCGCGCGCAGCGCGCGCTGCTCGAGGCGGACGCCCGCGTCGCGCGCGGCCCGGGTGAGCGCCTCGTGCAGCGTGGTCCGCCGGATCCCCCGGCCGGTGCCGGACCGGAAGTCCGCGGTCGCGGAGCGGGTGCCGCCGACGTACCGGATGCCCTGGAGGGGGTGCCCGACGGGGTCGACGCCCAGGGCGCGCAGGGCGTCGAGCGCCCCCGGCATCAGTCCCTCGCCGCAGGCCTTGTCGATCGCCCCGGGCCGGGGGTCCCACACCTCGACCTCCCAGCCGGCACGGGCGGCGTGCAGCGCCGTCACGAGCCCCGCCGGTCCGCCGCCGGCGACGAGGAGGTCGATCGAGCGTCCGCTCACGGCGCCGCCGCCTGCAGCGCCCTGTTCTCCACCCTGATCCGGGTGGCGAGCACGGCGGCGTTGGCCACGGTGAACACCACGGCGGTGACCCAGGCGTCGTGAACCAGGGGGAGGGCGACGCCCTCGACGGCCACCGCCACGTAGTTCGGGTGCGGCAGGAACCGATAGGGCCCGGCGCGCACCAGGTCCATCCCCGGTACGACGATGACGCGGGTGTTCCACTGCCGCCCGAGCACCGCGATGCACCACCAGCGCACCGCCTGGGCCAGGACGACCAGGGCCAGCATCGACCAGCCCAGCACCGGCACGAACGCGCGGTCCGCCACCTGCACCTCCACCACGCAGCCGACCAGCAGCCCGGTGTGCACGAGCACCATCACCGGGTAGTGCCCGCGTCCGGACTCGACGCCCCCGTGCGCGAACGCCCACGCCGCGTGGCGCTGGGAGACCACCAGCTCGGCGACGCGCTCCAGGCCGACCGCCACGACGAGCAGCGTGTAGAGGGCCTCGCTGCTCATCCGGGCATCCGCAGCAGGAGCAGCTCGGAGCAGAAGCCCGGACCCATCGCGAGCATCAGGCCGTACGACCCCGGCCGCGGGGGACGGTCGCGCAGGGTGTCGGCCAGCACGTGCAGGACCGAGGCGGAGGAGAGGTTGCCGATGCGCCGCAGCGACTCCCAGGTGACCTCCAGGGCGGCCCGGTCGACGCCCAGCGAGTCCTGCAGAGCCTCCAGCACCTTGGGTCCGCCCGGGTGCGCGACGTACCACCCGACGTCCTCGCGGGTCAGGCCGTGGTCGGCGAGGAACCGGGCGACGTCCGGCCCGACGTAGCGGCGTACGACGTCGGGGACCGCGCCGTCGAGCACGATCTTCAGGCCGCTGGAGCCGACGTCCCACCCCATGGTGCGTTCCGAGTCGGGGTAGAGCCGGCTGCGGCTCGCCAGCACCTCCGGCTGGGGGAGGGTGGTCGAGGCCAGCTCCGCGGCCCGGTCCCGGCCGGCGGCGACGACGGCCGCGGCACCGTCCCCGAAGAGCCCGCTGGCGACCAGGTTCGGCACGGAGGCGTCGTCGCGCTGCAGGGTCAGCGAGCACAGCTCCACGCTCATCAGGACGGCGACGGCGTCGGGGTGCCCGAGCAGGTAGTCGTGCAGCCGGGCGATCCCGGCCGCGCCGGCCACGCAGCCGAGTCCGACGATCGGCACCCGGACGACGTCCTCGCGCATCCCGATCAGGGCGGCCACCCGGGCGTCCAGCGACGGCACCGCAAGCCCGGTGACGGTGGCCGAGACGATGAGGTCGACGTCGGTCGGGGCGAGGTCGACGGCCGTGAGCGCGTCGAGCACCGCGCGGGCCCCGAGCTCGACGCCGTGGGCGATGAACTCGTCATTGGCCGGACCGAAGCCGTCGAGGTGCTGGTAGGCCTCCAGGGGCAGGACGGTGTGCCGGGTGTCCACGCAGGCGTTGCGGTGGAACCGTTCCACGACCGAGGCGTTCACCTGCCCGCGCAGCATCGTCTCGACGAAGGACGCGGTGATCTCCGCCTGCGAGTGGCGGTGCTCGGGCAGCGCGCCGCGGACGCTCAGAATGCGCATGGTCGACTCATCTCATGTGGCTGACGGGGGAGTGGGTGGCGGACGGAGACGGGGCACGAGCGCGCCGACGAGGCCGCGCACGATCGCGGGCGTGATCCGGCCCCGGGCCAGGCCGAGCTCGACCAGGTCGTCGAAGACCCGCTGGTCGCGGGCCGAGGCGCGCAGCCCCGCGTCCAGGACCGCGGACCGCGAGCACAGGGCCGCGGCGACCGACGTGTGCCGCAGGTGCGGCATCAGCGTGGCCCGCGCCGCGGCGGCGTACGACGCCCCGGCCGAGGCCGGGTCACCGGCGGCGAGAGCGCGGGCGGCCGCCCGCCCGGCCGCCGCGCCCGTGGCGACGGCGTAGTAGATGCCCTCGCCGGTGAGCGGATTGACCAGGCCGGCGGCGTCGCCGGCCAGCAGCACCGGACCGCCGGCGGATCGCCAGCGCGGCGCGGACAACGGCAGCCGGTGCCCGCGCCAGTCGGCGGCACCCGCACTCGCGCCCGGCAGGTGCTGCTCCAGGCCGGCCAGGAGGTCGCGACGCGTCGGCGCGGCGCGCCCGGGCGTCAGGACCTCGCCGTAACCGACGTTGGCCCGCCCGTCGCCGAGGTCGAAGGACCAGGCGTACGACGGCTGGGCCACCGAGCCGAACACGATGACCTGGGCGCCCCGCCACTCGGGACGGACCGGCGCATAGCCCCGGATGGCCAGCGCCCACCGGTCGTGGGAGCGACCCAGCGCCCGGCGCACGACCGACTGGGCGCCGTCGCACCCGATGACGACCCGGGCCCGGAGCTCGCCGTCGATGACCACCTCGCCGCGCGCGTCCGCCTGCAGGGCACGGACGCGGTGCCGTCGTACGACGGCGCCGGCATCGCGCGCCGCGTCGACGAGGCGGGCGTCGAGCACGCGACGCGGCACGACGTACGACGCGCGCGCCATCCGGCGCTCGACCCCGTGCCCGTCCCGGCTGATGCGCAGCCGGTCGACGGGCTCGCGGTCGTCGAGGAGACCGACCACGCCGAGCTCGGACAGCACGTCGAGGACCTGCGGCGCGACGCCGTCGCCGCAGGCCTTGTCCCGCGGGAAGTCCGCCCGGTCCAGGAGCAGGACCGTCAGGCCGGGACCGGCCTGACACACCGCCAGCGCGGCCGTCGCCCCTGCGGGACCACCGCCCACCACGACCACGTCCCACGGACTCATGTCGCGGCCACGAGGAGGACGACGTCGAGCAGCGCGATGCCCATCGCGGCCCGGAACGGCCAGCGACCGTCGCCGAGCAGCGAGACGGCGGCCAGGACGAGCACCCCGCCCAGTAGGCCGAACGCCACCGGCCCGACGGCGCCGTCGGGTCCGAGTGCGGCCAGGACGGACGCGGCGACGAGCAGCGCCGCCGCCGCGACGCGTGAGCGCCGCGGCCCCATCCGGTGCGGCAGTCCGCGGACCCCGGTGCGCTCGTCGTCGGTCAGGTCCGGGAGGGCGTTGACCAGGTGGGCGCCGACGCCCAGGGTCGCGCCGGCGGCGACCGCCCACCACGCGGGCCGCTCCGGGTCGCCCCCGGCGAGCGAGGCGACGGCCGGCAGCAGGCCGAAGGCTGCGGCGTACGGCACCCAGGACCAGGCGGTCGACTTCAGGCCCAGGTTGTAGGCGTGCGCCCAGGCGAGACACACCAGGTGGGCGATGGCCGCGCGCCAGCCCAGGAGCGCCGTCAGGACCAGGCACGCGACGGCCGCCGCGAGCAGCGCCGCCAACGTCACGTCGACGCGCAGCTCACCGGTGGCCAGCGGCTTGTCGAGGCGTCCGGAGACCCGGTCGCGCTCGCGGTCGACGAGGTCGTTGCCCCACCCCACGGTCAGCTGACCCGCGAGGACGGCTAGGAACACGAGCGCGACGGTGGTGGTCGGCTGGCCCGAGGCGACGGCCAGCAGCCCGGCGACGACCGCGACGGCCAGTGCCGGCCCCGGGTGCGCGGCCCGCACCAGGGCGAGGGCCGTGCCCGTCGCCCGCGTGGGCCGGTTCTCTCGCTCGTGCACCGTCCACCCTCCATGCTCGGCTCCCCGTCCAGTGCCCCCTCACCCCGGCTTGCACCGCATCCCGGCCGCGTTCGGGTACCTGGTCGGCATCCCGCCGTCCGCAGCGGGTCGGTGAGAGGTGGCCACGACGATGGAGACCGAGGACCTGGTCGTCCTGCTGGACGAGGACGGGACGCCGTGCGGCACCGCCGCGCGAGCCGAGGTGCACACCCACGACACCCCGTTGCACCTCGCGTTCTCCTGTCACCTGTTCGGGCCGGACGGGCGGGTGCTGATGACCCGCCGCGCCCTCACGAAGCGCACCTGGCCCGGCGTGTGGACGAACTCGTTCTGCGGGCACCCTCGTCCCGGCGAGCCCCTCGAGGACGCCGTACGCCGGTACGCCCGGCACGAGCTGGGTCTGGAGGGGCAGGAGCTCCAGGCGCTGCTACCCGACTTCCGCTACCGGGCGGTCGATGCCGGCGGCGTGGTCGAGAACGAGCTGTGCCCGGTGTACGCGGCCACGGCGGTCGGCGACCCGAGCCCCAACCCGACCGAGGTCGCCGAGCACGCCTGGGCGACACCGAAGGACATCTGGAGCGCGGTGCAGAGTGCGCCCTGGGCGCTCAGCCCGTGGTTCGTCGACCAGGTCCACGCCCTTCGCGCCGGCTCGCCCACGGGAGCCGATCCGTTCGGGACGGGGCCGTCGTAGGCCTCAGGGGCGGTCGTCGAGCATGTCGTCCAGCCGGGTGACGAACAGCAGCCGCCGGCCGTGACGGCTGTGGCACTTGACCTGGAGCCGGCCTCCGGCCGCCGAGATCCGCCGCCGCGCCACGACCAGCGCACCGAGCGTGCTGGCGTCGAGGAAGCTCAGCCGATCGAGATCGACCACGACGTGGGACCGGCCCGTCCCCGTCGCCTGGGCGAGGGCCTGGCGCAGGATCGGCACCGTCAGGGGGTCGGCCACTCCCGTCGGCGTCACGACCACGGTGTGGGCGTCCGGGGCGGACACGTCGACCCGGAGCGCATCGGACCCGGCCACGGGATGAGGTCGAGAGCTCGACGACATGGTCGGCACCGTAGGTTTCCCGGAAGTGCTGCGCGGTGGCTCCGCGTGACTCCCACATCGTGCTTCGCCGGGAATGCCGCCGCTGACTGCGGAGGCGAAGAAGACTCGGTACCCGCGAAGGTACGTCGCCCCTGAGCCGCGGACAACGTGGGCACGAGCACGGCGGCCGGCGAACCGCGCGGTGTCGGCCACCACCCCCCGGCTCGTGGGAAGGGGAGAGCTCCGCGACGCGTTGGGGCGGACGTGCAGCTTTCCTTGCTCGACCGGTCCCGGACCCGCGTGGGCGTGCCCGACGCCGAGGCGCTGGAGGCGACGGTGGCGCGGGCGGTGCACGCGGAGCAGGTCGGCTACGAGCGGTTCTGGGTGGCCGAGCACCACGCCGTGCCGGGCATCGCGTCGGGGACACCGGCGGTGCTGCTGGCGGCGATCGGTGCCCGGACGTCGAGGATCCGGATCGGCTCGGGCGGGGTCATGCTGCCGCTGCACCAACCGCTGGTCGTCGCCGAGCAGTTCCTCGTCCTGGGCGCACTGCACCCCGGCCGGGTGGATCTCGGGCTGGGCCGCTCGGTCGGCTTCACCGCGCCGGTACGACGGGTGCTGCGCCGCGACCTGGACGCCGTCGAGTCGTTCGAGGGGGACCTCGCCGAGCTGCGGGGCTACCTGGAGGGCACCGCGGAGGTGACCGCTCGGCCGGCGACCGATCGCGTGGTGCCGATGCACCTGCTGGCCACCGGTCGGGGCATCGACCTGGCAGCACGTCTCGGGCTGCCGGTCGTGGTCGGCGGCCCCGTCCTCGACTCCGACGAGCTGCCCGAGGTGCTGGGTCGCTATCGCCGCGAGTTCCGCCCGCACCGCGGCAGCACGCCGCGGGTGACGATCTCGCTGGACATCACCGTCGCGGACGACGACGCAGCCGCGCGCGACCTCGCGCTGCCCGAGGCCTGGGCGATGGCGCTGTCGCGTCAGACCGGCGAGTTCCCACCGCTCGAGCCGGTGGCCGCCATTCGCGGCGCCTCGTGGCCGGCGCAGGTGCGGCGCCGGGTCGACGCCTCGCTGGACCGGGCCGTGGCCGGGAGTCCGGCGACGGTACGACGGCGGCTCGAGCGACTGGTCGAGCGCACGTACGCCGACGAGGTGATGTCGAGCGCCTCGACGTACGACCGCGACGCGCTGCTCGTCTCCGACAGATTGCTGCGGGAGCTCGTCACCTGAGCAGTGGCGGGTGGATTGTCGCCGGATGCCACCCCACCCGAACGGGCGGTTTCGTCGCCGTTCCGTGTAGCGGTCTCGGTGTCCGGATACCCGATCAGCTGTCCGAAGGACGACTCCGCAACGGGAAGCACCATGACGACCTCGACGCTCGAAGACCACGCCCGCCCCGACGAGGCCCCGGTCGACTCCGACCTCTTCGCGACCGCCTTCATCTGGTTCATCCCGGCCGTCGGTTTCGTGGCCGCGCTGCTCGGCCTCGGCTAGCGGGCTCCCGCACGACGCCCGGGTGGGCCGGCAGAGAGCGGGCCCAGCTGATATGTAGGGCCTTCCTGTCAAGAGGCAGGGGGAGGCGCCCGTCCCGGTTGTTCGGGGCGGGCGCCTCGTGCTTCGTCGATATCGTCGGTGGTGAGCGTGTCATTGGCGACGCGCGGTCAGGCTGATATGCGCGGGTTGGTTACCGCAGGACGGGGTGTTCGGCAGGAGCGGACCGCTTGTCTAGGACCGAGCGTCGTCCGGATCAGCTGTGCTGGTCCGGACTGCTCATAGCTGTTTCGCGGGTCGCTCCACGCGCTGCTTCCACCACGTTGGTCGATGAAGCAGTCAGGGTTGGCCGGGCTCGGGTCAGTCCTCGAGGACGGCCAGGGACCAGCACCAGCCGGCCAGCTCGCGGGCGATCGCGACGTTGGCGACCACGTGCCGCTTGCGACGGGCCCGGAAGGTGTCCCAGCGGGCGTTCAGCCGCCGGTTGCCGGCGTCACCGCGGGCCCGGGCTGCTGGTGATGCGAGCTCCCAGCGATCACGCATGGTCTTTCCCGGCCGATAGTGGGCCCGGTGGTGCCAGGCGGCCTCGACCAGCAGCCGACGCAGGTGGGTGTTGCCGGTCTTGGTGATCGAGCCCTGGACCCGGCTCGCCCCGGAGGAGTACTCCGACGGCACCAGACCGACGAACGAGCCGATGGTGTTGCCGGTGAACCGGTGCCAGTCACCGACCTCAACGGCCAACGCGAACCCGGTCAGGGTGCTGACCCCGCGCAGGCAGCCGAGTCGGCGCACGATCGGGGTGAACTCGGAGTCCGCCGCCATCACGGCGATCGCGTCATCGAGCCGGTCGCGGCGCGCTTTCACGGCGAGCACGGCGTCGTAGTCGGACTCGAACGTCAGCTGCAGCGCGGGCGCATCGAAGCGCTGTCGGCGTAGCCAGGCGTCGTGGGTGGTGGTCCAGGCGTGACCGCCGGAGTAGACGATCCCTTGGCGCAGCAGAAGTTTCGACAACCGGTGCCGGGCCCGCATCAGGTCACCGCGAGCGTCCTCCCGAGCGCGGACCAGGTCGCGGGCGTTCTCCTGTCCCACGCTCGGCACCGACACCGCGACGTACTCGTCGAGTCGCAGCAATCGGGCCAGGTGCACCGCGTCCTTGGCGTCGGTCTTGACCCGATCGCCCGAAGGTCGCTGCAGTTTCGACGGAGCGACGACCTCGCACCGGATCCCGGCCGCGGCCAGTGCCCGCGACAGGCCGAATCCCGTCGGGCCAGCCTCGTAGGCCACCGCGACCGGCCCCGGAAGGTCCTGGACCCAGGACCTGATGTGGTCATGAGACGGGGTCAGCTTCGCTTGGACGAGCTCGCCCGTGACGCCATCGATCGCCGCTGCCGCGACAGATCGTGCGTGCACGTCGAGCCCAACGCTCGTACGCTCGGTAAACACCGGGGCCTCCCACAATGTCGGATAGGCCGAGCAGGCGGCCCCTGCTCGGTAACCCACGAATCTTGTGAGTGAGGCCCCGGCCCGCAACCCCGTCACTGCGACCGGGTCACGTCATACCGTCTAGCAGCCGGCCCCGCGCACTGTCCGGAGCCGCTTGTCGTCGTGCCGCCGGGCGAACTCGGCGATCGCCTGGGTCGTGCGGGAGAGCAGCTCGAAGAACGGGGCGGGCAGCCGCAACCTGTGGGTGACGTAGCGCCTGCTCGTGATCGCGAAGACGGAGTCGTCGGGCGACTCCGCGGCCCACCGGGCGTACGACGTGGGCCGCGGTGCGGCGCCGAGCGCGCGGTCGGTGGCGTTCTCCTGTCGACAGCAGGCTGGCTCAAGGAGCCATTGAGGCTGGGAGGTCACCGTCGACGGCGCTCGTCAGGGCTGAGGCGGTGGGGTCGGTCGGGTGAGCTCGGTGGTGCCGGTGTGGTCGCGTTTGAAGACCAGACCGTTCGGGGTTTGCCACACGAAGGTGGTGCCGTCGAGCTTGTCGTAGCGCCACCTGGTGTGGGTCTTCGCGCGATGGTGCCGTCGGCAGAGCGGGGCGATGTTGCAGTCGCAGGTGGGTCCGCCGCGGGCGGCGGGGTCGATGTGGTCGCAGTCGCATCTACGGGCCGGCTTGCGGCACCACGGGAACACGCAGCTGTGTTGGAGCAGGACCTGGCGTTCGCGGAGCCGGTCGGGGGTTTCGTAGGCGTCGACGTGGACGTGATCGTCGAGGTCGATGACCGGCTTGATCACGACCTGGGTGTCGGGGTTCGCGCACCAGCTGCGGACCTGGTCGGCGGAGACGAAGGAGCGGGTCTCCTCGACCCGGGCCAGGTGCAGGTCGTCGCTCCCGGTGGTGTCGCCGAGGGCGGCGTCGGAGAGGTGCACGTGCAGGACCACCTGGCGGGGCCGCTTCCGCTGAGGGTCGTCGGGCTCTTGAGCGTTGAGCTCCAACGACAACTGGCGCCGAGCCAGGTCGCCGACCGCGATCGAGCGGCGGATGTCGACCGGTACGTCGAGGCCGAGCTGGCCGAGTTCGCGGGCGCGGCGGGCGACGGCGTCTTCGAGGTCGAGGGCGTCGGCCAGGTCGAGGGTGCCGTGGACGTCGACGGTGCCGTCGAAGGAGACCTGTTGGCGGTCGATGTCGAAGTGCCGCTTCTCGAACGACGCCTCCCACCGGGCTTTGGCTTCGGCCGGGTCGTACGTCACCCGGGCCTCTTCAACGGTTCGGTCGAGCTGGGCGATCGAGACCTTGTGCGCCACCGGCGCAAGATGGGCGTCCACGTAGGCCGCCCCCTCCATGGGGAGGTCGTTGGTGGCTTTGGCGATCCGCCGCGCCTTCCACGCCGGCAGGTCCAGCGCCTGGACCCGGCCGTAGAGCCTCGGCAGCCGGTGCGCCAGCTCGACCGCATCACCGAGGTAGATCCGTCCGGCATCGGTGGACAGACCGAGGGCGGCGGCGAACTCGAACACACTGAACTCCGCCACCAACGGCGCACCCTCGCCGGCGATCGCGACCGGCTCCTGACTGCCCGGGACCAGGCTCGCGGCCTCGTCGAGGGACTCGGTGGAGTGCATAGCCGCCCACGCCACCGCCGAGGCCAACAGATCAGCCTCCGCCCGGGCCGCGACCGTCCGGCGAGCACGCACGAACGCGAGCAACGCGGATGCGTCGTCGCAGTCGTGAAGCTCCCCGTTGGCCATACCAGTAATGTAGTGAAGCCCACCGACAGTCCGGGTTGTTCTTCCACAGCGGTGACCCCAACGGTCGACCCGAAGCGACCGTGAGCCGACCAGCAGCCGCAACCAGGTACGTCGACCCGAGCGGACGACGAGCCCCCTATTTCATAGAAGGTCGTCGAACCAACCTGCTGCCAAGAGGAGACCTCCACCCACCGCCGTGCGGAAGCAGCGGAGCTCGACATCGCACGAGCCCTCCACGTCGGCGCCCAAACGGCCTGGCAGACAGACCCCCGACGAATCAACAACGACGACCGCTAGGCAGCGGGACCGAACATGCGGTGGGAGACGGCCCGGACGGCGTCGATCAGCAGCGGCGCGGTGCGGTCCAGGTCGAACCTCTCCCGCGAGACCACCGACATGCCGGCCACCAGGCCGTCGGGGCTGGCGATGCCCGCGGCCAGGCCGTTCATCACCCGGCAGGTGAGGACGGCTAGCCCGTTGCGGTGGCGTACGTGCGCGAGCTTGCGGTGGAAGTCCGGGAGATCGAGGGAGGGGTCCGGCCGCCGGTCGCGCAGCGACATCACCTGCTCCACCCGCTCGGGCGACAGCGGGGCCAGCAGGGCCCGACCCACGAGCGTCCGGTGCACCGCGACGCGCGCGCCGACCGAGGACGGGATCTTGTGCGCGATCGCGCCGCCGACCTTCCCGACGAAGTGCACGCTGGAGCCCTCGAGCACGCCGAGGTTCACGCACACCCCGGTCTGTGCCTGGAGGTGCTCCATCTCCGGCCGGGCCGCGGAGGTGAGCATCGCGTGGCTGTGGCTGCGGGCCGAGAGCGCCATCGAGCGCACGCCGAGTCGGTAGCCGCTCTCGTCGTGCTCGAGCCACTGGAAGCCGGTCAGCTGCCTCATGATCCGGAACGCCGTCGACTGGGGGAGTCCGGCGGCCGCCGCGACCTCCTCCAGCGACATCACGGTCGGGCCGTTCATGAAGACATCGAGGATGTCGGTCATCCGCTCGACCATGGACGGTCTGTGCTCCTGGACCGCTCCGCTGCGTGCCATCTCCTACCTCCACCTGCCCGGCCCCGAACGCTCGGATGTTCCGGTCGCGCGAACGTAGCGCACACGTCGCTTTCAGCCATTGAAAGTGCCGATCTCGCTGACGGCCGGGGTTGCCAGACTCCCGACATGCAGCAACCCGTCCCATCTGACCTGCTCACGGCTCCCTACACGATCGAGTTCGGCTTCAGCCGGACGGTCGGTCCGGTGATCGGGGAGTTCCTGACCGGACTGCGGGACGGAGTCCTGACGGGCGCCACCACGGCGTCCGGCAGGGTGCTATGCCCGGCCCTGGAGTTCGAGCCCGGGACCGGCATCCCGACCACCGGCTCGGTGCCGCTCGAACCGACCGGCACGGTCACCTCCTGGACCTGGGTCCCGGCGCGGCCGGGCGACCCGGTCGGCCACGACTTCGCCTGGGCGCTGGTCCTCGTCGACGGTGCCGACACGGCGCTCTTCCACGCCGTCGACACCGGCGGGGACGCCGACCGGATGCACACCGGGATGCGCGTGCGGATCCGGTGGAGCCAGGAGCGGGTCGGCTCGATCCGGGACCTCGCCTGCTTCGAACCCGTCGAGGAGGAGCAGTGAGCGGACCGACCACCGAGCCGGTGACCGTGCTCGGATCGCAGTACAAGGTGGACTACACCTACGTCGCCGGAGCCGGACGGAGCCGCTTCCTCGGCGGCCTGGCCGAGGGCCGGCTGCTGGCCCGCCGGTGCCCCTCGTGCGGCCAGGTCTACCTGCCCGCACCGAGCTTCTGCTCACGCTGCCTGACCGGGCTCGACGAGCCGTTCGAGGTCTCGGGGCGCGGCCGGATCGCGACGTACTGCGTCGTGAACTTCCCGTTCCCCGGCCAGACCGAGACCCCGCCGTACGTCGTCGCCTACATCCGGCTCGACGGCGTCGACACCCGTCTGATGCACCGGATCTCCGGCATCGAGCAGGACCGGGTCGCCATCGACCTGGAGGTGGAGCCGGTGTGGGTGGAGCCCGATCAGCTGGCCGCCACCCTCGACAGCATCCGGTACTTCCGGCCGGTGCGGAAGGAGGACGACCATGCGTGAGGTCGCCGTCGTCGCGTTCGCCCAGTCCGTCCAGGACCACGCGAACCGCGAATCGGACATGGCCGAGATCCTGCTCCCCGTGGTCTCCGGGGTCCTCGACTCGGTGGGTCTCACCCGGGACCAGGTGGACTTCTTCGCCTCCGGGAGCCACGACTTCTTCGAGGGACGCACCTTCGCCTACATCGACTCGCTCGACGCCGTCGGTGCCTGGCCGCCGATCTCGGAGTCGCACGTGGAGATGGACGCGGCCTGGGCCCTGGCCGAGGCCTGGTCGTGGCTGCAGCTGGGCGAGGGCGACATCGCCCTGGTCTACGGCGTCGGGTGCGGGACCAGGGTGCACGACCTCGACGACGTGATGCCCACCCAGCTCGACCCCTACTACCTGGCGCCGCTGCGCCCGCACCAGGACGCGCTGGCCGGGATCCAGGCTCGCGCCTGCCTGGAGGCCGGCATCACCGACGAGCGCCGGATGGCCGAGGTGGTCTCCCGCTCCCTGGCCGCTGCGAGCGACAGCCGGACGGCGTGGCGCTCGGGTGACTACCCCAGCGACGACCTGATGGAGCTGCCGTACGTCGCCTCTCCGCTGCGCTCCTTCGACGTCGCTCCGGTCGTCGACGCGGCCGCCGCCGTCGTACTCGCCACCGGGGACGTCGCCCGGAGGCTGTGCGGCCGTCCGGCCTGGATCCGGGGCCTGGACCACCGGATCGAGACGCACTACCCGGGAGCACGGGACCTGACCAGGTCGCCCTCGACCGAGACGGCACTGGCCACGGTGGTCCGCCAGGCCGCGGAGGCGGGTACGACGCTGCGTCCGGATGCGGCCGAGCTGCACCTCGAGTACAGCCACCAGGAGGCGATCCTCGCCAACGCGCTGGGACTCTCCGAGTCGGTCGCCGTCAACCCGTCCGGGGGACCGCTCGCCGGTCGGCCGGTGACCGCCACGGGCCTGGCCCGGGTGGGGGAGGCGGCGGCCCTGATCCACCGCGGCGGCGCGGACCAGGTGCTGGCCCACGCGACCCACGGCCCCGTCCTGCAACAGAACCTGGTCTGTCTCCTGGAGGGGGAACGGTGAGCAAGCGAGTCGCAGTGGTCGGGGTCGGCCAGGGGAAGCAGGCCAAGCGCCGCGAGGTCTCGATCGCGGCCATGGTGTACGAGGCGGTGGCCGCCGCGATGGCCGATGCCGAGGTGGACTCCAGCCAGATCGATGCCGTGATCCTCTCCAAGACCCCGGATCTCTTCGACGGCGTGATGATGCCCGAGCTCTACCTCGCCGACGCGATGGGAGCCGTGGGTCTGCCGGTCACCCGGGTCTTCACCGGCGGCAGCGTCGGCGGCCACGCCGCGATCTACGGCGCGCACCTCATCCAGGCCGGGTTGGCCCGACGGGTGCTGGTGGTGGCCTACTCCAAGGAGTCGGAGGGCGACTTCACCTGGGCCCTGTCGCGTCCCCGGCCGTTCACCCCGAACCTGGGCGCCGGCGCCGGCGGTCACTTCGCGCCGGTGATCCGCGAGTACATCCGCCGCTCCGGCGCACCCGAGCACATCGGCTGGCAGACCGCGGTCAACCACCGGCTGAACGCGACCCGGAACCCGTACGCCCACATCCAGCGTCCCGACATCACCATCGAGAAGGTCCGCGAGTCGCCGATGCTGTGGGACCCGATCCGGTTCCTGGAGTCCTGCCCCTCCTCCGACGGGTCGTGTGCCGTCGTGCTCGCGGCCGAGGAGGAGGTCGGCAGTACGCCGCGTCCGCCGGCGTGGATCCACGGCATGGCCTGGCGCACCGAGACCGGTCACTTCGCCGGCCGCGACGAGGTCAACCCGAGGGCCGGCACCGAGTGCGCGATGGACGTCTACCAGCAGGCCGGGATCACCGATCCCGCCACCGAGGTCGACGCGGCCGAGCTCTACATCCCCTACAGCTGGTTCGAGCCGATCTGGCTGGAGAACCTCGGCCTCGCCCCGATCGGCGAGGGCTGGAAACGGGTCGACGACGGCACCACCGCCTTCGAGGGCAGCCAGCCGATCAACGCCTCCGGCGGGGTGCTCTCCGGCAACCCGACCGGAGCCACCGGCCTGATCCGGTTCGCCGAGGCGGCACTGCAGGTGCGCGGCCTGGCCGGCGACCATCAGGTGGACGGGGCCCGCAAGGTGGTCGGCCACGCCATGGGCGGCGCGGCGCAGTTCCATGCGATGTGGCTCGTCGGCAGCGAACGGCCGGGTGAGCACTGATGGACTTCGCCCTCACCGAGGACCAGGACGCGGTCCGCGACCTCGCCGCCAGGATCCTCGGCGACCTGGTCACCGTGGACCGGCTCCGGCAGCTGGAGTCCGGACCGGAGTGGCTGGACCGGTCGACCTGGTCGGCCATGGCCCGGTCCCACCTGGTCGACGTCTCGCTGCCCGACGGGGTGGGCGGCAGCGGGCTCGGCCTGCTCGAGACGTGTCTGGTCCTCGAGCAGGTGGGCCGCACCCTGGCCCATGTGCCGATGCTCTCCTCGATCGTCGCGGGGGCGCTGCCGGTGGCCCGGTTCGGCACCGACGCACAGCGCGAGCAGCTCCTCCCGGCGGCGGCCCGGGGCGAGACGATCCTGGCTTCGGCCCTGGAGGACCCGGACACCTCGATCACCGGGCACGACGTACGCACGGCCCGGACCGCGACCGGGTGGCGCCTCGATGGTCACGCCTCCCGCGTCGCCGGCGGCACGTTCGCCGACGTACTCCTGGTGCCGGCGCGCGCCGAGGACGGCGCGGTCACGGTCTTCCTGGTCCCCACCGATGCCGAGGGGCTGGCCCTCGCGCCGGTCCGGACCACCAACCGCGAGCCCGAGGCCGACCTCGTCCTGACCGGGGTCGAGGTGGCAGCCGACGCGGTCCTCGGAGACCCCGGCGCCGGCGACGAGGTCGTCGCCTGGGCCCGCGCCCGGGTCGTCGTCGGACTCTGCGCGACCCAGCTCGGCGTCCTCCACCGCGCACTCGAGCTGATGGCCGAGTACACCTCCGAGCGCGAGGCGTTCGGCCGGCCGCTGGCCCACAACCAGGCCGTGCGGCAGCGGGTGGCCGACTGCTACATCGACGTCGAGGCCGTGCGCCTCACGCTCTGGCAGGCGATCTGGGCACTCGAGTCGGGAGGGCCGGCCGAGTCCCAGGTGGCCGTGGCCAAGTTCTGGTGCGCCGAGGCCGGGCACCGGGTCGGCCACGCCGCGGTGCACCTGCACGGCGGCGTGGGCGTGGACGTGGAGCACCCGGTCCACCGGTACTTCATCGGGGCCAAGAAGAACGAGTTCACCCTGGGCAACGCCTCGCAGCAGCTCAGCGCCATCGGTGCGCTGCTCGCCGACGAGTCGACGCCGATCGGGATCGAGGCCTGAGATGCGCGTCGCCCCCACGCCTGAGCAGCAGGCCCTGCGCCGCGAGCTGCGCGTCTACTTCGACCAGGTCGTCACCCCCGAGGACCGCCGTCGCCTGCCGCACGGCGGCACCGAGCCGGACCACACCAGGTCGGGTCCGTACCGACGACTGGTCCGCCGGCTCGGCGAGGACGGCTGGCTCGGCCTGGGCTGGCCCGTGGAGTACGGCGGCCAGGGCCGTCCGCTGATGGACCAGCTGATCTTCATCGACGAGGCCTCGCGCGCCGAGGTGCCGCTCCCGCTGCTCACCATCGGCACCGTCGGTCCCGCGATCATGCGGCACGGCACCGACGAGCAGAAGGCGGAGTTCCTGCCGCGGATCCTGGACGGCTCTGTCGACTTCGCCATCGGCTACTCCGAGCCCGAGGCCGGCACCGACCTGGCCAACCTTTCCACCCGGGCCAGCCGCGAGGGCGACGACTACGTCATCAACGGGCAGAAGCTGTGGACCAGCATGGTCCAGTACGTCGACTACGTCTGGCTCGCTGCCCGCACCGACCCCGAGGCGCACCGGCACCGCGGCCTCTCGGTCCTCATCGTCCCCACCGACACTCCCGGCTTCAGCTTCAACCTGATCCACACCGTCGGCGACCAGACCACGGGAGCGACCTTCTACGACGACGTGCGGATCCCGGCGAGCAACCGGGTCGGACCCGAGAACGGCGGCTGGGCGCTGATGACCCAGCAGCTGAACCGGGAACGGGTGGCGGTCTCACCGGCCTCCAAGATCGAGCGGGCCCTGGAGGAGACCGTGGCCTGGGCGCGCAGCACCCGGCTGCCCACCGGCTCTCGGGTGATCGACCAGGAGTGGGTGCGCCTCGACCTGGCCCGGGTGCACGCCAAGGTCGAGTTCCTCAAGCTGATCAACTGGCGGATCGCCTGGGGCATCGAGCACGACGTCGCGCCCGAGACCGCCTCCGCCACCAAGGTCTTCGGCACCGAGTTCTTCACCGAGGCCTACCGGCTGCTGCTGGAGGTGGTCGGGTCGTCCGCCTCGGTCGTCGCCGGCTCACCTGGCGCCGTACTGCTCGGCCGCCTCGAGCGGGGTCAGCGCGCCACGCTGATCCTCACCTTCGGCGGCGGGACCAACGAGGTCCAGCGGGACCTGATCGCGATCCACGGAATGGGGATGCCACGTGGCTGACGCAGAGGTCCTGCTCTTCGAGCGCCGGGGCCCGATCGCCGTCCTGACCATGAACCGGCCCGAGCGCCGCAACGCGATGAACCTCGCGATGATCGAGGCCCTCGCCGCGGCCTGGGACCGGATCGAGGCCGACGACGCCATCCGGGTCGCCGTGCTGACCGGCGCCGGCGAGGCCTACTGCGTCGGGGGAGACCTGCGCGAGGGCTGGATGACCGGGGGCTCCGGCGAGGACCGTCCGCGGCCCAGTACGGCGACCATCACCCGCGGCCTGCTGCTCAGCGCCCCGCTCGTCAAGCCGCTGGTCGCAGCGGTGAACGGTGACGCGCTGGGCGGCGGCTGCGAGATGCTCCAGCAGACCGACATCAGGGTCGCCGAGGAGCAGGCGCGGTTCGGGCTTCCCGAGGTGCAGCGCGGCCTCGTCCCCGGAGCCGGGTCGATGGTGCGGCTCAAGCGCCAGATCCCCTACACCCGGGCGATGGAGATGATCCTGACCGGCGACCCGCTCACCGCCGCGGAGGCCCGCGAGGTGGGCCTGGTCGGACGCGTCGTGCCCCGTGGCGAGGCGCTGCCGACGGCGATCGCCCTGGCTGAACGGGTCGCGGCCAACGGCCCGCTGGCGGTCCGCAACGCCAAGCGCGCCGTGATCGAGAGCGGCTGGCTGGCCGAGGAGGACGCACTGGCGATCGAGCGGCGGCTGACCCGCGAGGTGATGTCCAGCTCCGATGCCCGGGAGGGGCTGCGGGCGTTCGGCGAGCGTCGTACTCCCGACTTCACCGGCCACTGACCCGTGGTCGCCGTGCGGCTTTCATCCACTGGAAGTACGCCGGGAGGCGGCACCGACGGTTCCTATCGTCGCTGTCATGGCCCTCGCTATCGCAGATCTCTTCGAGCACGCAGTCGACGTCGTACCCGCCCGCACCGCCCTGGTGGTCGGTGAGACCCGGCTGACCTATGCGGAGCTCGAGCTGCTGAGCAACCGGTTCGCCCACCATCTCGCCGGGCACGGGGTCGGCCGGGGCTCGCACGTGGGCATCTACGGACTCAACGGCGTCGAGCACGTGGTCGCCATGCTGTCCACGCTGAAGCTCCGCGCGATCCCGATCAACGTCAACTACCGCTACGTCGAGGCGGAGCTGAGCCACATCTTCGACAACGCCGACCTGGTCGCCCTGGTCCACGACCGGAGCTACGCACCGCTGGTCGCCAACGTCGTCGACCGGCATCCGCTGCTGCAGCACGTCGTGGTCATCGAGGACGGCTCGGGGCACGAGTTCGCGTCGTACGGCGCGGTGCACTGGGACGACGCGGTGGCGAGCGGCTCGCCGGACCGCGACTTCGAGGCACGGTCGGGGGAGGATCTCTACATCCTGTACACCGGTGGCACCACCGGCTATCCCAAGGGAGTGATGTGGGCGCATGAGGACGTGTGGCGCACCCTGGGCGGCGGCATCGACGTGCTGACCGGCGAGCTGCTGGACGAGTACTCCCAGTCCCGGATCGCCGCCGGCGGTCCGGGACGGATCAGCTTCCCGCTCAGTCCGCTGATGCACGGCGCCGCCACCTGGAGCATGTTCAAGGGCTTCTTCGAGGGCGCCCAGGTGCACCTCGTGCCGCGCTTCGATCCCGACGTGATCTGGCAGGTGGTCGACGCCGAGGGCGTGGAGACCATGTTCCTCACCGGCGATGCCATGGCCCGGCCCCTGATCGACGAGTACGGCACCGGTCGCTACGACGGCAGCAGCCTCATCGCCGTGGCGTCCAGCGCGGCGATCTTCTCCACCGCGCTGAAGGAGGAGTTCCGTCGGGCCTTCCCCACGGTGCTGCTGAGCGACTCCATCGGGGCCACCGAGATGGGCCTGGCCGGCTTCGGCGTGGTCGACGACGCCACCTCGCGCACCGGCGGGGCGACCGTCCGGATCAGCGAGGGCACGTGCGTGCTCGACGACGAGGGCAACGTCCTGGACCCCGGGACCAGCGTCGGTGTCGTCGGCCGGGTCGCTCGGCGCGGGTTCGTCGCGCAGGGTTACTACCAGGACCCGGTGAAGACGGCCGAGACCTTCACGATGATCGACGGCGTCCGCTACGCCGTTCCCGGTGACTTCGCCCGGATCGAGAGCGCGACCACCCTGACCCTGCTGGGACGGGGCTCGAGCTGCATCAACACCGGCGGCGAGAAGGTCTTCCCCGAGGAGGTGGAGCGAGGACTCAAGGCACACCCGCAGGTCTTCGACGCCGTCGTCGTCGGGAGCCCGGACGACCGCTTCGGGCAGGCCGTCACCGCGCTGGTCCAGGCCCGCCCCGGCGCGGCCCCGACCCTGGAGGAGCTGCGGGACTTCCTGCGTGACCAGCTGTCGGGCTACAAGCTCCCGCGCCGCCTGGTGCCGGTGGAGCGGACTCCGCGTCACGTGACCGGCAAGGTCAACGTCCCCGAGGCCAACCGGATCGCGGCCGAGGCGGTCGCGGCCGAGGCGGTCGCGCGATGAACAGGACGTACGTCGTCGGGGTCGGGGTGACCCCGTTCGTGAAGATCGGCTCCCGGGGCTGGACCTATCCCGAGATGGTCGGGCAGGCCGTGGGCCAGGCCCTGGCCGACGCCGGAGTCGAGTACGACGTGGTGCAGCGCGCCGCCGTCGGCTACGTCTTCCAGCCCTCCGCGGCCGGCCAGCGGGCGCTCTACGACATCGGCATGACCGGGATCCCGATCCTCAACGTCAACAACAACTGCGCCAGCGGCTCCACCGCGCTGATGACCGCGCGGGAGTGGGTGGGATCCGGCCTGGTCGACGCCGCCCTGGCCGTCGGGTTCGAGCAGATGACCAAGGAGGCGATGGCCGGCGCACCGAACCGTGTGGTCTCGACCCTGGACCCGCACCTGGCGGTGCTGGCGGAGCTGCACCAGCCCGGCCCGGTGCCGACCACGGTGCAGCTCTTCGCCGCTGCCGCCCGCGAGCACATGGAGCGGTTCGGGACCACCGAGGAGCAGATCGCCTCGGTCGCGGTGAAGAACCACCGGCACTCGGTCGACAACCCACTCGCCCAGTTCCAGGAGGCGTACACGCTGGAGCAGGTGCTGGGTGACCTCACCGTCCAGGCGCCGCTGACCCGGCTGCAGTGCTCCCCGACCTCCGACGGTGCCGGTGCGGCCCTGATCGTGAGCGAGCGCTTCGTGAGGGAGCACGGGCTGGCCGACCGTGCCGTGGAGATCGTCGGCCAGGCGATGGCCACCGACGCGACGTCGACCTTCTCGGCGGGCTCGATGATCGACGTCGTCGGGTCGCAGCTGACCCGGAGTGCGATGGCCCAGGTGCTCGCCGAGAGCGGCCGCCGGGTGGAGGACCTCGATGTCCTGGAGGTGCACGACTGCTTCTCCGTCAACGAGATCATCACCACCGAGGCCCTCGGCCTCTGCGCCGAGGGGGAGGGCGGCCGGCTGGTCGAGTCCGGTGCCACCACCCACGGTGGCCGGTGGGTGGTGAACCCGTCCGGAGGGCTGATCTCCAAGGGTCATCCACTGGGGGCCACCGGGCTGGCGCAGTGCGCCGAGATCACCTGGCAGCTGCGCGGTGAGGCGGCCGGCCGGCAGGTGCCCGGCGCGAGCACCGGACTGCAGCACAACCTCGGCATCGGTGGCGCCTGCGTGGTGACCCTCTACTCGGCCTGACGCACGAGTCGTCCTGCTCAGCAGGAACAGCTGCCAGGTCGGGCAGGGGGCGGCGTCGATCTCCGCTCCCTGCCCGACGCCTGGCACGACCTCCAGGTCTGACTCTGGCGGTCATGCTCTCCGCGACGGGGGCGCGGAGCCAGGCGTTGTAAGAGACGCACGTGCCGCCCGCCTCTTACGAGAGGGCGCTCAGAAGTTCCGCGGCACTAGGCAGGGGAGGCGAGGCCGGCCCGAGTGTCGCGGAGGTCGTCGGTGACGTCACGACACGGATCGCAGAAGCGCAGGTGCTCGACGACATCATCGGGAAGGGGGGTGTCCGACCGGGCCAGGAGGGCTTCGACGTACTCCGCGCGACAGGCGGCGCAGGAGGGATCGGCGACCGCTGGCAGGTGGAGCCGGACGTAGGCGTCGCGCAGGCCCTGGCGCGCGCGGAAGGCGAGCGCGGCGGCGGCGTTGGGGTTGATGCCCAGCCGCTGACCCACCTCCGACAGCGGCCGCTGCTCGACCGTCGTCCACCACAGGACCAGCTGCCAGCGGGCCGGAAGGTCGCCGAGGGCATCCGCGAGGAGCTGGGACTCCTGCCTGACGGCACTGTCGCGACGGGCGCGGTCCGGGAGGCGGGTGTCGGCTGTGACTTCGTCGACGTCGTCGGTCAGGACCAGGCGCGCGTTCTTGCGGGGGAGATCGGCGGCGGCGCTGCGCACCGCGGTGATGAGATAGGCGCGGAAGGAGACCTGCGGGCCGCCGCCTCGGGAGATCTGCTTCAGCACTCGTGCGAATGCCTCCGACACGACGTCGTCGAGGTCGTCCGGCCGGCACAGCCCTCGGGCGACACCCCGCGCGACCGAGAGGTGGAGACGGTAGAGCTCGTCAACCGCCTCCGCGTCGCCGGCTCGGGCTGCTGCGACGAGAACCTGGTCACGCTCCACGGAACGGGGCAGCGGGTCCGGCGGCGTGGTGCCGGCCTGCCGTCCCTGACGTCGCTGATTCGGACGAAGCAGCGACAGCACGGCAGTACGATACCTCCCGTTGACGCTCGGGCCGGCGCGTGGGTCGCCTCGTCAACGGGTGCGGTCTAGGTCGGCGGAGGGCGGACGCGATGGCGGGCTGGAAGCGCTGGGCGGCTCGTCGCGACACCGCGCGCTCAGCGAGCTCCGCTCCGTCGGATCTGCGGATCCATCTTCCCCTCCTGTGGCCCGAGGGTCCGGACCGTCCGCTCGACGTTGCCGCTCTGCGGGCGCTGTCGCGGGAGTACGCCCGCACCGGGAGGGGCGTCGAGGTGCTGCTCGCCGATCTCGACCAGCTCTGCGCGGTCCTGGGGATGGGTACGCCGAGTCGGATGATCGAGGATTCCTCGGTCGCGTGGGCCGACGCGTTCCTGGACACGGTCGGTGGCGTCGGGCTGGAGTCGCAGGAATCGCTGGAGGAGGTCGAACGGCGCGTGATGCGCTCGGTCAGCGACGAGTGGCGGCAGCTGGTGCCGAGCGCTCAGCTGCTGGTGATCTCCTGGGAATCCGCGGATCCGGAGCGTTCCGCGCTCGCCAGGGTCGTGGGCGAGGTCCGCAGGGTGTTCCCCGGTGCCGCGGTCGCGGGACAGGCAGAGGGTCGGGTCGTGGCCGCAGTGGACGGGGGTGCCGAACTCGACCGGCGCACCGCGCTGCTGCGGACCCGTTGCACCGAGCTCGTCGGTTCGACCACCCCGACCGTGCAGGTGGTCCCGGGTCCGGTCGACGTGGACCTGGCACGACGCTTGTTCCGCAGGGCGGGGTGAGCAACGTGACGGACCCGGTTGAGGGATTCCTCGAGGACGTGACGGCCATGACCCGCCAGGCCGCGATCGACGGCTTGACGCTCGCGTCGGTCTTCACCGACCTGCGCTTGATCCTGGACCTCGAGCCGGGTGACGAGCTGCCGGCCGGGGTGCTGCGGGCCTGTGCTGTCGCATGGTCACGGACCCATGAGGACCTCGACCGGGCGCACGACGTCCGCGTGCTCACCTGGGACGATCTCGAGGATCGGTTGTGGATCTCCCTCGCCGGTCCCGACACCGAGCTGCCCTCCTGGGCGGTCCTCGCCGAGACGGGACCGCGCGAGGGCAGTAGTGGCGGGGGGCCCACGCTGTTGCAGCCCGACGACGTGCTCCGGGTGGCGGCGGGAGTGCTGGCGGCCCGGCTCGACCGTCCGTCGGAGCACGTGGCGCTGCTCGAGGGCCGGGAGAACGCATCACGTGGGCTGGTCGCGCTAGTGCAGGGCGATGTGCGTCGAGCCGAGCAGGCCCGGTCGTGGGTCGCCGGTCTCACTCCCGGCCGTAGCGGCCCCGTGGTGACCCTTCATCGGCTGGTCGACCATCCCGAGGGGCGCCTGGCGGCGATCCGCGAGGTGGTGTCTACCCTCGCGAGCGGCGACTGACCTCGGAGTCGGCTGCGTCGACCAGCGCCACTGCCTCGGAGACCGATCCGCCGCGCATGGCTACGAGGACACCGTCGAGGATCCCGACCTCGTCGTACCAGGCCTTGATGGTGGGCTCCGCGACGTCGCGGACGACGAGACCTATCGTCGACCGGCCCAACCGTCCGACCGCGATCGCCTCGGGTCGGCCCTCCCACGAGGCCGCGACGACCGATGCGGTGTCGACCAACAGGGCGGGGTCCGACGTCTGCATGACCACGGCGACCGCACTCTCGGTCTCGGCAGCAGAGTCTTGCGCCGCGTCGCCCAGGGCCTGCTGGAACGCGCGGCTCGACAGCAGCCCGGTAGCGGGATCGTGGGCCGGGACCCGGCCCATGAGTGTGCGGCGCGCCCAGTGCGCGGGCTCGTCCGATCCGACCCGCACCGAGCGACGCAGCAGGCACACCCAGCCGCCTGGGGGTGTGCCGTCCGAAGGCAGGCGCTGGACGTAGCCGCCGAGACGGAGCTTCTCGCTCCCGACGTCCAAGGTCACGGTGAGGGTGTCGAGGTCGACCAGGTCGGTGCCGAGCAGGACGATCGCATCGGTTCCCGGTGCAGGAGGCGCGGCACCTCGCAGCGTGTAGAAGAGCCGGGTCGGTGCATTGAGATCGACCAGCCGCTGCTGAGCGTCGAACACCAGGACGAGCGCCCCGAGGTCGTCGATCAGGGACCCTGCGTCCCGTCGGGGCCGGATGTTCTCGCCCGCGTGCACCGTGGTGGCAACGACGACGACCAGAGTCACGGTCACGATCACGTCGGTGATGTTGAGACGGAAGGCCTCCGCGATCAGGGTGACGACCGCCGCGACGAGGACGACGCGGGCCAGTACTCGGGGCCCAGGCTCCGGGTCGCCGGCTCGTCGCGCGACCTGGACGGCGATCGCCAGCAGCAGTGCGAAGCAGTAGACCGTGTTCGCGACGAAGAGCGCCGAACGGACGTCCTGACCGCCGACGAGGCGGACGATCAGCAGCAGTGCCGGTGCGGCGAACCACATGACCCAGAGGGACCGGCTGGGCCGCCAACCGGGCCGAGCGAACCAGCCGGCCCAGAGCAGGAGGGCGCCCGTGACGAACGCGATCGCGGGGAACCACAGGATCTGGTGCCACGGATGAATCCCCTCGTGCTTCACCGACGTCACGCACAGCGTCCAGACCACGGTGCCGCCCGAAGCCCAGCCCACGTGCGGCAAGAGCACCCGCAGTCGAGCCGGCAACACCAGCACGACGACGGTGGTGGCTGCGGCAACGACCGCGGCGAGCAGGTGCACCGCCGTCACCACAGACACGCCGGTCATGCTGGCACATTCCTGACCGCGGGTGCGGGCAGGGGCACCGTCGGTGCCGCGTTTCGACGCCGAGTCATCGTCATCCCCCAAGATCGGTGACGGTGTCGAGCCCGCGGGGGCTCGACCGAAGCTCCCACGATCGACGCTGATCGGACCAACCACCTCCGCCGCCGCGCCACCTGCCGTGGATTTCACCCGCGACTTCACCTGGGGACCATCCGGACCGTCGTACCCCGCGACTCGTCCGGACGATGGGGCGAACGTTTCAAAATGGAACGGTCCTTGCGCCTGATGCGCGCCTATGAAACGGTTCAACGCGATCGTGACGGGTGTCACGTCCGACGTGCCGGTCAAGCGGCCGTCCCTGGTTCGAGACGATGGGGAATCTAGCGATGCCACGAGTTCTGACAGACGGCGTGAAGCTCGGGGCATCGGCGCTGGCGGTGCTCGCGTTGACCGCTGGTCTCGCTGTCGCTGTGCCCGCCCCGGGCGCGACGGCGACGGCAGCGGACGTGTCCGACGGGGGGGCCGAGCCCGTGATCCGGGCCGGCTCGCTGGACGTGACCGGCTGGGACGACGCCTTGGTCGGAGAGAAGGAGCCACGCTTCTCGTGGGTGGTCGAGGATGCGGATCGGAACGAACGCCAGACCGCCTACCAGCTCCAGGTCCACGAGGCCGACGGCACGACCGTCTGGGACTCCGGCAAGGTCGTGGACGAGCACACGACCCTGCGGTCCTACGAGGGCCCGGGCCTCGGGTCGGGACGCGACTACTCCTGGCGTGTTCGCACCTGGGACGCCGCCGACCTGGACTCGGCGTGGTCTGCGCCGGCGCCCATCCATACCGGCCTGATGGACCTGGAGGACTGGGAGTCCGACTGGATCTCGGTGTCGAGCGGAGATCGTGCGCGCACGGAGTTCGAGGCCGGCGCCTCCAGCGGCGAGCGTGCCTACCTCTACTTCGCGGCCTGGGGGAACCTCCAGGTCCGGCTCAACGGGCAGCCGGTCTCGGATGAGCGGCTCGGTACGACGTGGACCGACTGGGACCGTCGGGTTCTCTACCGCGGCGTCGACGTCACCGACCTGCTGGTCGACGGCGACAACGCCCTCGGACTCACGGTCGGAGCCACGCTCAGCGCGCCCAGCCCGGAGATCAAGGTGATGGCGCAGCTGGAGATCGTCGGGACCGACGGCGAGCGTCGGGTCGTGCACGGCACCGACAACGACTGGCGCACGGCCGACAGCCCGGTGACCAGGATCGACACCTATCGCGGTGAGTCGTTCGACGCCCGGCTGGAGTCGTCCGGGTGGGACGAGCCCGGGTTCGACGACAGCGGCTGGGACCCGGTCGAGGTGGTGGCTCCGGTCGTCGGCTCTGCACTGCTGTCGGCCGGTGCGACCGTGACCGCGAAGGACACGGTGGACTGCTGCGGCTGGTCGACCGGCGCCGTCAACGACGGGATCCTCGTCTCCACCGACGCCTCTCAGGGCTACCACTCGAGCACGAGCACGACCCCGGACGAGACGAAGTGGGTCCAGCTGGACCTCGGCAGCAGCCGCTCGATCGGCTCGATCAGCCTGCATGGCGCCTCGCCGACCAACGACCCGGCCGGCAGCAACCCAGGGGCCGGCTTCCCCGTTCGCTATCGCATCGAGACCAGTGACGACCCGACCTTCGCCACCGCAACGGTGGTCGTGGACCGGACCGGTGCCGACCAGCCCAACCCGGGGATGGCGCCGGTCGTCGTGCCGGCCGAGGCAACGGGGCGCTACGTCCGGGTCACGGCCACCAGACTGGCCAAGAACTCCGACAACTACAGCTTCCGCCTCGCCGAGCTCGTCGTGCGGGGTGACGAGTCCGAGCGCGCCTTCGCTGTCAGCCCCCTCGAGGCGGATCCGACGCCGTACATGCGCGCGGTCGACACCATCGCCCCGGTCAGCACGTCGACGGTGGCGCCCGGAGTGCGTCAGTACGACTTCGGGCAGAACTATGCGGGCTGGGTGCGGATCACCGCTTCCGCGCCGGCCGGGACCACCGCCACCGTGTATCTCGGTGAGATCCGCGACGGCAACGGTCGTGTCACCACGAGCAACATCAACTTCGCCCCGGGCGAGGAGCAGCGCCAGACCTACCGCTACACCTTCTCCGGGCAAGGCGCCGAGATCTGGGAGCCGATGTTCGTCTACTCGGGTTTCCGCTACGCCGAGCTGTCGGGTC
Source organism: Nocardioides sp. W7 (assembly GCF_022919075.1). NCBI lineage: Bacteria > Bacillati > Actinomycetota > Actinomycetes > Propionibacteriales > Nocardioidaceae > Nocardioides > Nocardioides sp. W7. The sequence continues at coordinate 3,411,042 of NZ_CP095078.1, forward strand.
TGCCCGCGGGGGCCGAGGTGACTCTCGAAGCCCGACCCGTGTACACCGACCTCGATCAGCACGGCACGCTCGAGCTCGGGAACCCGCTGTTGACCGGCATCGACAGGGCGGTGCGCCAAGGTCAGCTCAACGCGATGCACGGCATCCCCGAGGACACACCGACGCGGGAGAAGAAGGGCTGGGCCGGAGACGCGCTGACGGGTGCCAGCTCGATCCTGTCGGCGTTCGAGTCCGGCGACCTCTACCGCAAGTACCTGCGGGACCTGCAGACCAGCATCTTCTCCGACGGGGGAGTGGCATCGGTTGCTCCCAGCCGGCAGTTCGGCCGGGAGTTCAAGGTCGACCCCGCGTGGGGTGCGGCGTACCCGGGCATCGCCTGGGAGCACTACCTCCAGGTCGGTGACGACCGCGTGCTCGCCCAGCACTACGAGGACATGCTCGGCTGGCTCGACTACCTGGCGACCATCGCCGACGGCGACCACGTCATCGTGAGTCCGGAAGTCAGCTACGGCCAGGACTGGCAGGCGACCGAGAACACCACACCCCAGTTGTTCCACACCGCCTACTACCTGAAGGACACGCGGCTGATCGCCGGCATCGCGCGGGTGCTCGGCCACGAGACCGATGCCGTCGAGCTCGACACCCTCGCCTCGGAGATCGAGGACGGCCTCAACCGCAGGTTCCTCGACCGAGACACGGCGACGTATGCCAACGGCTCCCAGTTCGCCAACGCGTTCCCGCTGCTGCTGGGCATCGTGCCCGCGGCGCTCGAGGACCGAGTGCTCGCGAACCTGGTGTCCGGGATCCGGCGGCGCGACGACCACCTCACGGCGGGGTTCGTCGGCACCCAGCTGATCATCCAGGCGCTGCACGAGTACGGCCGCGACGACGTCGTCCTCGACACCGCCCTTCGGGAGGACTACCCGAGCATCGGCTACATGCTCGCCAACGGGCCCGGCACCATCTGGGAGAAGTGGGTCAACTCCAGCGCCCCGGACGGGACCTCCTCGAAGAGCCACCCCGCCCTGGCGGGCGGTCTGCAGGAGTGGTTCTACCGCGGGCTGGCCGGCATCACGCCGCTGGAGCCCGGCTTCCGCAGGATCCGGCTGGCCGTGCCCGACCTCACGAGGATTCCGCATGCAGGCGCGACGCAGGAGACCCCGCTGGGGACGGTCTCGTCGCACTGGCAGCGGGACGGCGCCGACCTGACCGACGCTGTCCAGGTCCCCGTCGGGGCCACGGCCGAGGTCGTGCTGCCCGCCGAGAACGTCTTCTCGATCACCGAGGGCGGGGCCCTGGTCGACGACGGGGACGGTGTCCTGGAGGTCAGGGACGACGGCGACACGGTCACCGTCACCGTCGGCTCGGGCAGCTACGACTTCGTCGTCACGGCGGACAACGCGCTGCTCGGCTCGGTCCTGGAGGACCTGGACGCCCTCACCGCGCACCTGGCCGACCTGGTCGACACCGAGCAGCTCGCCCCGGCCGACCGCGACCGGCTCGTGACCGCGGCTGACGCGGTCGGCGCGGACGTCTCCACGGCGCTGCTCGCGGCGACCGCCGAGGACCAGGAGGCCCTCACCGAGGCCCTCGACTCGGCCCTCACCGGGATCCGCGGTGCACGCAGCCGGCTCGCGGGCTCGGGCGTCGACGGGGTGGTCCGTGCCGACCTGGACCGCCGGCTGGCCGGTGTCGAGGCCAAGCTGGTCACGGCGTCGACCGAGGCGCGGGGGGTCACCGTGGCCCTGCCGCCGGTCGTCGGCGCCGTCCTCCCGGGTGGCACGGTGACCGGGACGGTCGAGGTCGTGAACCACAGCGGGGCCGTCGTCACGGGCGTCGAGGGCACCGTCGTGGCGGCCGGCCTCGGCGAGGCCACCGTCTCGGCCGGATCGGTCGCGGACGGTGCGACGGCCCAGCTGCCGTTCACGATCACCGGGTCGCGGCACGCCGACGCGGGCGGCTACGACGCCGAGCTGTCGTTGAGGATGGTCGTGGGCGGGACGTCGTACACGGTCACCGACCGGACCGAGGACTGGGCGAGCGTCACGTCCGGGTTGGAGATCGGCACGCTCACCGCGACCGTCGACGGCGCCGACCCGAGCGAGCACGGCACCGTGACGGTGCCGGTCACCAACACGGGTTCCGCCGACGTCCGTGCCCACGCGGCACTGACACTGCCACCCGGGTGGAAGACCGTGCCCTCGCGCGATCTCCGGATCCCTGCCGGCGAGTCGGTCGACCTCGAGGTGCCGGTGGTGCTTCCGCTGGATCGAGTCGGCGGTCCGGTCGAGGTCGGGGTCACGCTCGAGCGGGGTGCGGCCACGTTGGCCTCGGCGCAGGGGGCGGTGTCGTTCGGCATCGTGACCCCACCGGCGGCCGCGGCGGTGGACCACCTGGATTGGGGAACCACCGACTCGGAGTCGGCCCACGCGCTGCAGGCCGCCCCCCAGAGCGGGACGAGCGTCGAGGCCGGCCTGACGCGCCGGTACGCGCACGGTGGGTTCCCGGGCTCGTGGTTCTCGGCGGAGCTCAAGGCCCCGGCGGGGGAGTCGTTCATCCTGCGCAACATCGACACCTTCGGAGGCCCGGGCGCGAAGAGGTACAACGTGTACGTCGACGACGTGCTGGTCGCGGACCAGAGGATCACTCGCACGGAAACGGGAGCCGGGACCAGGGTCTACGACCTGCTGGTCGATGCCTCGGCGGTTGTCGCGGCCAACGACGGCAGCGTCCGGATCAGGTTCGAGTTCCCCCAGAACTCGCCCGGTGACCCGTCGCTGGCGGATACGTGGGTGCTGGCGGTGCCGGATGACGACCAGGCGCCCGACGTTGCGGCGACGGTCGTGAGCGGCACTGTCGGCGACGACGGCTGGTACCGCTCGGACGTCACGCTCGGCGTGCAGGCGGTGGACAATCGCGACACCCCGGTCGTGGAGGTCGACGAGGGGTCCGGCTGGGCGCCGTACGCCGGTCCGGTCGGGGTCGCCGGGGACGGCGAGCACGAGGTCCGCTATCGGGCACGCGACGCGGCGGGCCACACCTCGACCGTCGGAGCGGCCACGGTCCGGATCGACGTCACGGCGCCGCAGACGACGCTGAGGGCGACTCGGGGCGCCGGGGTCGAGGGTGTGGACTCCGCGACCCTGGCCTTCACCGCGACGGACGCGACCAGCGGCGTCGCCCACACGGTCTACCGCCTCGACGGTGGTGACTGGGCGACGGTGTCGGGCTCGGAGCCGGTCATCGTGACCGGGTTCGGCGACCACGCGGTGGAGTTCGCCTCCACCGACGTGGCGGGCAACCCCGAGCCGGTGCGGGTCGAGACGGTCAGCCTGGCCGACGTGGACGTCGTCTCGGCGCTCGTCCCGCCTCAGGTCACCGGTACGCCGCGACTCGGCTCGACGCTGACGGCGACGAGCGGGTCGTGGAACACCAAGGGCCTGACCTACGCCTACCAGTGGCTGCGCAACGGGACTGAGGTCGCGGGCGCCCGGGGTGCGTCGTACCGGGTGTCGGCGGCCGACGTGGGCCAGCGGCTCTCGGTTCGGGTCACCGCGACCAAGGCCGACAAGGTGCCCGGCACGGCCACCTCGACCGCCACGGCACCGGTGGTGAAGTCCGCCTCACGGACCACGGTCTCGGTGAAGAAGGCGAAGGTCAGGAAGGGCAGGCCGGTCACGGTCCGAGCCGTGGTCACTGCGAACCCGAGGGCGACCGGGAAGGTCGCGATCCGCGTCGACGGCAGGGTCGTCAAGCGGGTCGTGCTGAGGAACGGCCGAGCCGTGGTCAGGATCCGGATCGCCAAGCCCGGCAGGCACCGGGTCGTGGCCGCCTACAGCGGCTCGGCCACCACCTCCGCGTCCACCTCGACGGCCCGCACGGTCACCATCACGCGCAGGTGACCCGGGGACGGGCTCTCATCCGCGGCGGGTGATGCGGCCCGCGGTCCCCGCTGCCTACGGTCCGAGCGTGCAGGAAGACGCCGCTGCGTGAACATCCTCCTGGGGCTCGTCGTCACCGTCGTCGCCACGACGATCACGGTGGCGGCGATGCTGCTCGTGCGTCGACGGGCCCCGGAGGGCAGCTACTTCACCGACGGTGACCGGGCCTCGGGGGTCTTCGGGGTGCTGGCCACCGGCTTCTCCATCCTGCTCGGCTTCATCATCTTCCTGGGGTTCACGTCGTACGACGAGTCGCGCTCCGGCGCCGAGACCGAGGCCACGGTCGTGGCGCAACAGGTCCAGACGGCCCAGTTCCTCCCCGACGCCGACGCGGACCTCACCGGAGAGCTGGTCTGCTACGCGCGCTACGTGGCCGGCCCGGAGTGGGACGCGCTCGCGGCCGAGACGCTCGGGGACCGGATCAACCCCTGGGGTGCGGCCATGTACCTGACGGTCTCGACCCTCGACCCGACCTCGGCCGTCGAGCAGTCCGCCTACGACCGCTGGATGGCCCAGACCTCCGACCGGGAGCAGGCCCGGATCGCCCGGATCCACGGCGCGGAGGGCATCATCCCCGTCCCGCTGTGGCTGGCGCTCTTCGTCATCGCGGCGGTCCTCTTCGCCTACCTGCTGTTCTTCGCGGACCCGGCCGAGGGGCCGGTGACCCAGGGCATGCTCATGGGCAGCGTGACCGTCGTGATCTCGCTCCTGCTGTTGCTGCTGATGTTCTTCGACCACCCGCACGGTGACGGCGTGGGCCGCCTGCAACCGAGTGCGATGGAACGGACCCTGCGCCTGGTCGACCTGCAGGCCGAGGCCGTCGGCCTCGACGTCACCCCTCCCTGCGACGACCATGGCAACGCCCGCTGACCCGCCGCCGGAGCGCGGGCGCAACCGGCAGGAGCTGCTCGCCACGGTGCTCCTGGTCGTCGCGGCGCTGGCCACGTCGTGGAGCAGCTATCAGGCCACCCGGTGGAACGGGGAGCAGGCGGCTGCCGCCGGCCGGACGAACGCGATCCGGATCGACGCGGCGCGGGCCGACGGTCTGGCGAGGACGCAGACCCAGGTCGACGTGGCCACCTTCATCGCGTGGGCCGATGCGGACCTCCGGGGCGAGACGAAGGTCGCCGACTTCTACGGCGACCGCTTCCGCGAGGAGTTCCGCCCGGCGTACCAGGCCTGGATCGCCCAGCGGCCGTTGACCAACCCCGACGCTCCGTCCACCCCGTTCGCCATGGCGGAGTACCAGGTCGCGGCCAAGAACGAGGCGGCCAGGCTCGACGCCTCCGCCGAGGAGTCGGCCGCGGAGGTGCGGACCGACATCCAGCGCTCGAGCAACTACGTCCTGACCGTGGTGCTGTACGCCATCGTGCTGTTCTTCGCCGGGATGAGCACCCGGCTCAGCAACCCTCGACTGCGCTGGGTGACGACGATCGCCGGCACCGTCGTACTGCTCGGTGCCCTGGCCTGGCTGGCGACGTTCCCGGTGAGCGTCGCGGTCTGACTCGTGGAGGCGTCGATGTCGAAAGAGACCTCGGTCGCCGCGACCGGCGCTCTCGTGCTGCTGACTCTGGGCTCCGGACAGTTCCTGATGACCCTGGACAGCTCCGTGATGAACGTGTCCATCGCCCAGGTCGCCAAGGACGTCGACACGACCGTGACCGGCGTCCAGACGGCGATCACGCTCTACACCCTGGTCATGGCGACGCTGATGATCACCGGCGGCAAGGTCGGCACCATGATCGGGCACCGCCGGGCGTTCTCGATCGGGTGCGTCGTCTACGCGGCCGGCTCGCTGACGACGGCCCTCGCGCCGAGCCTCCCCGTCCTGATCGTCGGCTGGTCGTTCCTGGAGGGGATGGGCGCCGCCCTGATCATGCCCGCCATCGTGGCGCTGGTCGCCTCGAACTTCGCCGCCGACCAGCGGCCCCGCGCCTACGGGCTGATCGCGGCGGCCGGGGCCATCGCGGTCGCCGCTGGGCCGTTGATCGGCGGCGCCTTCACGACCTACCTGTCCTGGCGACTGGTGTTCCTCGGTGAGGTCATCGTCGTGGTGGTGATCCTGTTCCTGGCCAGAAGGGTGCACGACGTCGAGTCCACGAACACCTTCAGCCTCGACTACGTCGGCGTCGTGCTCTCCGCGACCGGCCTCGGGGCCGCGGTGTACGGCGTACTGCGGTCCGGCGAATGGGGCTGGGTGCAGGCCAAGCCGGGCGCACCCGACCCGCTCGGGCTCTCCCTGACGCTGTGGCTGATCCTCGGCGGCCTGCTCATCGTCAGGGTGTTCTTCTGGTGGGAGCACCGAGTCGCCGCATCCGGCAGGGAGCCGCTTGTGGAGCTTCGGATGCTGCGCAACTCGCGCCTCAACGGAGGCCTGGTGATGTTCTTCTTCCAGTACCTGATCCAGGCGGGACTCTTCTTCATCGTGCCGCTCTTCCTATCCGTCGCCCTGGGCCTGAGTGCCGTCGAGACCGGGGTACGGCTCCTCCCTCTCTCGGTGACCCTGTTGCTGGCCGCCGCGGGAGTGCCGAAGGTCTGGCCCGAGGCGTCACCTCGACGGGTCGTCACCATCGGTCTGGCCCTGTTGTGCGCGGGTGTCATCTCCTTGATGGGTGCACTCGAGGTCGGCGTCGGAGCAGAGATCGTGACCGTGCCGCTCCTGCTGGCCGGCCTCGGCGTCGGCGCCCTCGCCTCCCAGCTGGGCGCCGTGACCGTGTCAGCGGTGCCGGACGAGCAGACCGGCGAGGTGGGCGGGCTGCAGAACACCGCGACCAATCTCGGCGCGTCACTCGGGACCGCCCTGGCCGGGTCGGTGCTGATCGCCGCCCTGACCGCGAGCTTCGTCCAAGGCGTCCAGGAGAGCCCTGACGTGCCGGACGAGGTGGTCGCCTCTGCGGAGGCCGAGCTGTCCGGCGGAGTCCCGTTCGTCTCGAACGCCGATCTGGAGTCTGCCTTGACCGACGCGGGCGTGGCGGAGGCGACCACCCAGGCGGTCCTGGACGCGAACGAGACTGCGCGCATCGCCGGACTCCGACTCAGCCTGGCCATCCTCGCGCTCCTCGCCGTGGTGGCCCTCTTCCTGACCCGATTCGTGCCGAGGGAGCCGGTGGGACGAGCGGTCGATCCGTCGTCCGCCTAGCCCCTGCGTGCCGCCCGCTTCGCCGCGGCCGCCTCGCGTTGCTCGACGAACCGCGTGGCCTGTTCGTCGAGCACCTTGATCGCCGCCGCGAGCTCGTCGCGGGCTTGCTCGCCCTCCTCGTCCAGGCCTTCGAGCTCGAAGAGTCGCCACTGCCGCACCAGCGGCATGACGATGTCGTCGTGGTGGATGCGCAGGTCGTAGATGCCGGCCCGGGCCATCTGGACCGCCTTCCGGGCGAAGCCCGGGATCACGGCTCCCGGCATCTGGAAGTCGAGGACCTCGTCGGTGATCGCGCGCATCGTGGGCCCGGGGGCGAGCTGCAGCGCGGCATCGACGATGTTGCGGTAGAAGATCATGTGCAGGTTCTCGTCCTTCGCCACGCGGGTGAGCAACCGCTCCGCAACCGGGTCCTCCGTGATCCGGCCGGTGTTGCGGTGCGAGACCCGGGTCGCGAGCTCCTGGAACGAGACGTAGGCGCAGACGTTCAGGAGCGCCTTCTCGCCCGAGTCGAAGCCGGCCTCCATGGTCTGCATCCGCGCCTGCTCGAGCTCGTCGGGGTCCACGCCGCGGGTGACCAGCAGGTAGTCGCGGATGCAGAAGGCATGACGGCCCTCCTCGGCCGTCCACCGGTTCACCCACTCGCCCCACGCACTCTCCCGGCCGAACGCCCGCTCGACCTCGCGGTGGTAGCTCGGCAGGTTGTCCTCGGTGAGGAGGTTGACCTCGAGTGCGGTCCGGGCGATCGGTGAGAGCGTCGACTGCTCCACCGTCCACGGCTCGCCGTCGAGCAGCGCGAAGTTGCGGCCCTCGCTCCACGGGACGTACTCGTGGGGCATCCAGTCCTGGGCCGTCTCCAGGTGCCGGTTGAGGTTGGCCTCGACAGTCGGTTCGAGCTCCTTCAGGAGCGTCGCGGTGTCCATGTCTCGGCCTACCACGTGCCGGGCGCCGGGGGAAGCCTTGACAGCCATCGCGGGCATGAGATCGCGCCGATCGGGAGACTGAGGGCTGGTCGATGTCCGTCGGTCCGGCCGCGCGCTCCGCGCGGGCCGCCCAGGGGGAGGAGCAGCGCCCTGTCGTCCGACCCCGCACTGACCCCGGACTCCGGCGGGTGCCCCAAGCGGATGACCTTCGGGCCCTGCGGCGGGGTGCGCGACGATGCGTCGTGCGAGCTCGACGCACGTCCCTGCCCCTTCGCCCGGGAGCGGGCGCAGATCGTGCGTTGGCCGGAGGCGGGGTCCGGCTCGCCGCGCCCGGCCAGCCGGCTGCTGGACGCCGTGGACCGTGGACCGGTCGTGCTGACCGACCTGACGATCCCGGCGTACGACGTCGCCGGGCTCACCACGGTCGTCCGGACCCTGGGCGACTCGTGCGACGCGGTGCTGGTCGGGGAGCACCAGAACCGCCCGGACTTCCCGCCGACCCTGATGGCCACGCTCGTCGCGCAGGCGGGCGGGGTGCCCTGGGTGACGCTGGCCTGCCGCGACCGCAACCGCCTGGTGCTCGAGCAGGAGTTGGCGGGGCTCGCGGTGGCCGGCGTCGACGGGGTCCTGTGCGTGACGGGCGACGGGCGGGCGCAGGGGGTGCGACCGGGGGTGACCCAGGTCTTCGACCTCGACGGCACCCAGCTCGCCGCCCTCGCGAGCAGCCAGGGCCATGCGGTCGCCGTCCCGGAGGCGCCGGCCGCCGTACCGCGCGACCTGCGCCCGGCACGGCTCGTGGAGAAGGAGCGGGCCGGGGCACGGCTGGCCGTCCTCAACCACGTGGCGACCGCAGCCGAGGTGGCGTCGTTCGTGTCCGCGGCCCGGAGCCTCGGACTGAGCATCCCGGTGATCGCGGCGGTCGCCGTCTACACCGACGAGAGGTCGGCGAAGGTGCTGCAGAACTTCCCGGGCCTGCACGTGGATACCGAGCAGGTGGCCGCCGTACTCGCGTCGACGGACGTCCGCGCCGCCGGGATCGAGGCCGCGCTGCAGGAGGCCCGGTCGCTGCTGGCGGTGGCGGGCGTCGCCGGGGTGAATCTCTCCGGGCTCGCCTCGGGCGAGGGCGAGCTGGCCGGGGCACGGGTGAAGGCCGAGATCGGCGCACGGATCAGGGAGGGTCGATGACGGAGACGGATCCCATGGCCGACGAGTTCGACACGGTCGCGTGGTGGACGGCGACGGCGGTGGCCGAGCTCGGTGCGGAGTACGCGCTTCCCGCGGCCTGCCGGGGCAGTGGCAGCCCGGCCGCACTCGACTGGCTGGCCGGAGCGATGGGCGTGCGCGCCGGGACTCGGCTGCTGGACTCCGGGGCCGGCGTCGGAGGACCGGCCGAGTACGTCGCGCGTGGGCTCGATGCCGCGCCCGTGCTGGCCGAGCCCATGGAGGGGGCCTGTCGTGCCGCTCGGACCCTGTTCGGCAAGCCGGTCGTGGTGGCCGACGGGGCCGCCCTCCCGTTCCCCGACGCGACCTTCGACTGCGCGTGGTCCCTCGGCGTGCTGTGCACGCTGGAGGACAAGCGCTCCTACCTCCGCGAGCTGATCCGGGTGGTTCGTCCCGGGGGTCCGGTCGGGATGCTCGTCTACACGCGAGCGGTCGATGTCCTCCCCGACCAGCCGGAGGGGAACCACTTCCCGAGCCGCGCGGAGCTCGACGCGGACCTCGGGGCCTGCGGGCTCACGGTGCTGGACGAGACCCGGCTGACCGACGTCGCCGGCACCCCCGACGACTGGCAGGACGCCGCCGCACGGGTCGAGGAGGTCATCGAGCAGCAGCACGGGCACGACGAGCGGTGGAAGCGCGCCCAGGCGCAGCAGGACACCATCACCGCCCTGATCGGCGATGGTCTCGTCGTCGGGGTCCTGATGGCCTGTCGGGCGGGCTCACCCCGGCCGAGATGACCCGGGGCCGGTCGCGGTGCGTTCTCGGTCGATCTGTGCCACCGGTAGGCGGACGACGACCGTGGTGCCGACGCCGTACTCGCTGTGCAGGGTGATCGACCCACCCATCAGCTGCGCGAGCTCCCGGCAGATCGCCAGCCCGAGGCCGCTGCCGCCGTAGCTCCGGGTCGCCGACCCGTCGACCTGGCTGAAGGACTCGAAGACCGACTGGTGGTCCTCTTCACGGATCCCGATGCCGGTATCGGCCACGATCAACTCCACCCCGTGCACCTCCCTGCACTCGTGGCCGGCAGGTGCGGGACGCGCGGTGAGGGTGATGTGTCCCCGGTGGGTGAACTTCACGGCGTTGTCCAGGAGGTTGGTCAGGACCTGGAAGAGTCGGCCGGGGTCGCCGACGACGGTCCGAGGAACCCCGGGTTCGAGGTGAGAGTCGAACCGGATGCCTGCCTGGTTCGCCTGCGGTTCGTAGGCGTCGGCAGCGTCGGCCACCATGGCGTGGAGGTCGAAGGCCGTCGAGGCCAGCTGGAGCTGTCCGGCTTCGATCCGGGAGAAGTCGAGGATGTCCTCGACCAGCCTCTTCAGCAGACGCCCCGAGCGGTGCAGCCTGGCCACCAGCTTGAGCTGGGCGTCGTCGAGAGGCGTGTCCTCGAGGATCTCCGCGGTGGCGAGGACGGTGGTCAGCGGGGTGCGGACCTCGTGACTGATGTTGGCCAGGAACATCGACTTGGCGCGGGAGGCGGCCAGCGCCGCGTCGCGCGCCCCCTCGAGCTCGCGGCGGGCGTCCGCCTCGGAGCGGATCAACCGGGCGGTGCGCATGAAGGCGAGCGCGATCAGGACCGCGGTGCCGGTGAACAGCTGGAGTGGCTGGTCGGGCTTTCCGCGCAGGTCGGAGACGAGCTCCAGCGCGGGCGGCACCATCAGGGGGCCGACCGCGACGATCATCTGCCCGGTCCAGCCCTGAGGAACCGGGGCACCTGGCACGTCGCTCCGCTGGTGGGGGACTAGCCAGGCGGCGCGGGCCAACAGGACTGGGGCCACCATCCAGGCGGCGTCCGTCAGCTTCGCGGCGCCCTCGGGCGCGTGCAGATAGGCGATGTCGGCCGCCAGCCACAGGCAGATCCCCAGGGCGAACGAGGGTCCGATCGCCGTACGCGCGCCGGGGCTCATCAGGATGCGCACCACGAGGGCGAGCAGCACCGCGTCCGCGACGGGGTACGCCGCCCACACGGTCCGCGCGAACGCCGACGCGCTGTCGTCGGCGACGATCGTGTCGATCGAGAGGTTCCAGAAGATCAGCAGGCTGACCACGACGATCGTCACCGCGTCGATGGCGAAGTCCACGTCGACGTGACCCTCGCTCCGGCTCCGGCGCAGGATCACCCACAGCGCGCCGCAGAGGACCGTGTAGCTGGCGAACCACGCTGGGTCCGCGACCGATATCTCGGTCCCGGCGCCCGCGAGGTCGAGGACGGACCACAGCACGTCGCCCAGCGCATTCAGGGAGAGCCCGGCCGCGATGAGGCGCGGCACCAGCCGCCGTCCGGGGGGTGCGCGCTCGGCCCCGATCCACGCGCCGAGGGCCGCGCCGACCAACATGCCGAGGTAGCAGCCGGTCTCGAGGACCGGGTTGTCCGTGACGGTGTGGAGCACCACCGTCGCCACGACGACGATCGCGATACCACCGCTGGTCGTCCCGCGCTCGCAGATCACGGTCCGACTATCCACGAGGTCGAGACCCGGCGAGCCTGCTCCTCTCCCTCACCGGAATGCGGGTCGGGTGTCGGCCATCAGGAGCAGGCGAGCCCTCGTCCGGTGAAGCAGCAGCGCCGCGACCCCATGTGGGGCCGCGGCGCTTCCGAAGAAGTGCGAACTACGAGACCTCAGTGGTGAGCCTTGGTACGGCTGCGGCCCGTGACGGTCGACGCGACGACGACCAGCACCGCAGCGATCGCGATGGAGACGATCCAACGGGTCCAGTCGATTCCCGCCGAGCCGTCGCCGCCGAAGGCCTGGTAGACCCCGAGCCCGATCAGGACTCCTCCGATCCCGCACAGCAGCGTCAGCCACAGCGGGATGTTGTCCTTGTCGCCGGGGGCGACGAGCTTGCCGAGCAGGCCGATGATGAGGCCGGCCACGAGAATGCCCACGATCTCCATAGCGATGTCTCCTTCTCTTCGAGGGCGCGGTGGCGCCTCCGGACCGGTACCCAGATGAGAGCGGCAGGTCGTACTCGAAGGGGTGAACCTCCTGATCCGAGGCGAGCGGTACGCCCTTATGCTCCGCTGGTGAAGTCGGATGCGGGTGTACATGGGTGGGGCAGTGTGTTGGCTGCTGCCGAGGCGGTGTCGCCGGTCGATGCCGTCGAGGCCGTGACCCGCGAGCTGGGGGTCGCACTGGGCGCGAGCAGGGTCTCCTTCCTCATCGCCGACATGTCGGGGCGGGCCCTGGTCCGTCTCGCGCACGTCCAGCTCCGCCCCAGCGGGGGTGATGTGAAGAGTCCGGTCGCGCGCGGCGAGCGGCGTGCCGGTGAGGAGTCCGCCACGGTGGTGGCGTTCGACGGCGGTCCGGCGGAGCGCGCGGTGCGCTCCCAGGAGGTCCAGGTCGTCGCGCCCGCATCGGACGGTTCGGGGTCCGGCGGCGGCTCCTGGCTGGTGCTGGCGCCGGTGGCCGAGCGCGGGGAGGTCATCGGAGTCCTGGAGCTGACCCTTCCCCACCGGCCGGACGCCGCGGTACGCGGTGAGATCGGTCAGCTGGCGCACCTGTTGGCGTTCGTGGTGATCGCGAACCGGCGGCACACGGATCTGTTCGAGTGGGGACAGCGCAGTCGGCCCCTGAGCCTGTCGGCGGAGGTGCAGCACCGGCTGCTCCCGGGGCCCCAGACCTGTGAGGCGGGATCGTTCACCCTCGCTGGCTGGCTGGAACCCGCGGCGGACATCGCTGGAGACACCTTCGACTTCAGCCTGGCTCGCGATCTGCTGCACCTCTCCGTGACCGACGCGATGGGCCACGGCGTGGCTGCCGCCCTTGCTGCGACCTTGTGCGTGGCGGGGCTGCGCAACGCCCGCAACGAGGGTCGGTCCCTGCTGGAGCAGGTCACCTCGACGAACGAGTCGCTGTTCGAGCATGCGGCCGAGTCCGGGCTGGAGGACTTCGTCACGGGCCTGATCGGCCGCGTGGACCTGCACACGGGCACGATGGACCTGGTCAACGCCGGCCACGTCGCGCCGTACCTGGCCCGGGGTTCGCACGTGAGTGCCGTCGACATTGCGGTGGGCCTTCCCCTCGGCCTGTTCGACGACTCGAGCTATCAGGTCAACCAGCTCGCCCTGCAGCCCGGTGACCGGGTCGTGTTCCTCACCGACGGCATGCTCGAGCGCACGGCCGTCAAGGCCGACCTCCCGGGGGCGATCGCCGAGACCAGGTCCCTGCACCCGCGGGAGGCGGTCCGCGCCCTGGCCGATCGCGTCATCGAGGCGAGTGGCAAGGCACTGGACGACGACGCAACCGTGCTCTGCCTGGACTGGCACGGCGGACACGGACGAGACCGCGACAGCGTCCACGGAGCCGAGCAGACGCGGGCCAGCCCGTTGCAGGTCACTCCGGTCAACGCCTAGGCAGCTCCCGGATCGTCTGGGAGTCCTGGGCGAGCTGGTCGCCCTCCACGCCGGCCGACAGCGTCAGCGAGTAGCGTCCCCGCGCCGGCGGCAGCGGGACCCAGAGCCGCACCACGCCGCGGTCGTCGCCGTTGGCTGCCTCGACCTCGTAGGCGGGCTGGCCGCGAAGCCACCGGTGCGTCAGGCGCTGGCCCTGGTCGCCGACCCCGTCCATCTCCCAGGAGATCTGGACCGGGACGCCCTCCGCGTGCTCGATCCGCACCCGCACGCGGACGATGACGCCGAGGGGCTCCTTCAACCCGTCGACGTCCTCGGTGCGGACCCGGGCGAGCACCGCGACGATGCGCCGCGCCGCTACCTCCGGCGGGACCCGGTCTCCGTTCTCGTCCACACTCGACGCCGTCGCCATCAGCTGGGTCAGGCCGGTTCCGTCATCGTCCTGGGGCGGGTCCTCCAGCGTGAACCCGGACAGCTCCACCAGTTCGAGGACATCGGCCACGTAGGGCGCGGGCAGGGCAGGATCAACAGGCTCGATCCCGGGTTCCGGTACGTCCCCCGGGTCGTCCGGAACCGGGACGTCGGGAGGCGTTGTCGGCCCGGATGGAGGCGAGATCGTGCCGGGTGGGTCGGTGGAGGGGTTGGTGCTTCCAGGGTCGGGATCCGTGGCAGGTGGCGGCGCCTCGCTGCCGGTAGGAACCGACGTGGGACCCGCCGCGGCCAACCGGAAGGCCGGGCCAGGCGTTTCGGCTGCCCCGGAGGTCGAGACCTCGTTGAAGCCGGGGGAGGCCGTCGGCGCGAACTCCGACATCCGGATCAAGGTCGTGCTGACGACCGGCTCGCCCAGGGTCACCCGCTCCGGCTCGTCCTGAGGGATCAGCGCTCGTACGGCGGCGATCGCCACGGCAGCCGCCCCGACCCCGAGCAGGGTCTTGTACGGGATCTGAGCCAGACCGACCAGTCGGTTCCATCGTCCGTCCGCCGCGTGCTGGTGGCGCCGACGGGAGGCCGACGGTGCCCGTCGTCGAATCTCCCCCGGTGAGGGCTCCACCTCTCGACGTTAAGGCGTCGCGGTCAGCTCCGCACTAGTCCAGACGACCCATCTCCGCTCGGGATCCTCACCCACGCCGGGTGATGCCGGGAGCCGACGGCGCGGAGAATGCTGTGCGGGTGAGGAACGCACAGGTGATGCGCCTGATCGCCGACGGGACGGGACGGTCGCCGGCGGAGGCCCGGCTGCTCGTGGCCTGGACCGCGGCGTCGCTGGTCGTGGCGGGGGTGTTGGCGATCGGCTACGGAGTCGTGCGCCTCATCGACTTCCTGGCCGACGCCTAGGCAGGACCCGATGAGCACGGGGGAGACCTTCGTTTTCCTCGCCGTGATCGGCGCTCGGTTCCTGGTCCCGCTGCTGATCCCGCGGTTCCCGCTGCCGGCGATCCTCAGCTGCCTCGTGCTGGACGCCGCCGACCAGTCGATCTTCCAGGCCTTCGGCTACGACCCGCCGGGGTACCAGGGCTACGACAAGGCGATGGACGTCTACTACCTGGCCCTCGCCTACCTCTCGACGCTGCGCAACTGGTCGAGTGTGGCGGCGTACCAGGTCGGCCGGTTCCTGTACTTCTACCGCCTGGTCGGCGTGGTCGCCTTCGAGCTGACCCAGGTGCGCGCGCTGCTCCTGGTCTTCCCGAACACCTTCGAGTACTTCTTCATGGCCTACGAGGCCATCCGGTCGCGCTGGTCGCCCGTCCGATGGGCGCTGCGTTGGTGGATCGGCGTCGCCGCCTTCATCTGGGTGTTCATCAAGCTCCCGCAGGAGTGGTGGATCCATGTCGCGCAGCTCGACGTCACCGAGTTCCTCGAGGAGAACGCCTGGGCCGGTCCGTTGGTCGTGGCCGTCGTACTGGTCGCGGCCGGGGCGTTCTGGATCTGGGGCCGACCCCGGTTGCTGCCGGCCGACCATCCGTGGCGGTTCTCGGCCGACCCGCTGCCCGCGGTGCGTGGGTACGCCGAGCGCAAGGCCGTCCAGATGGCCGCGACCGTCGAGCAGATGGTGCTCCTGGGCCTGCTCTCGGTCGTCTTCGCCCAGACCCTGCCGGGCGTGGAGGCGTCGAACGTCCAGGTCTTCATCGGCGTCGCGGTGGTGGTCCTGGTCAACGCGGTGTTCGCCGTCATCGTGGTGCGGCGGTCGCGGAGCCTGGAGTCGACCGCCCTGGCCTTCCTCGCCCGCACCGTGGCCAACGTGGCGCTGGTGGCGGTCGCGGAGTGGCTGCTTCCGCGCGGCGACGGCGGGATCAACGTGGCTTCCACCCTCTTCTTCCTGACCCTGATCAGCCTGGTGACGACGCTGCACGGCCGGTGGTACCCGGTCCACGCGTGTCGCGCGGCGGAGACGGCCGCCCGATGACGGCGACGTGGGTGGGCGCCCTCTCGGAAGTCGACCCGGACAACCCCGCCGCGGCGTACCTGTGGGTGTTCATCCTGATCGCCCTGGACGGGGTGATGCCGATCTTCCCCGGCGAGACGACGTTGAACGCCGCCTCGACGGTCGCCGCCCAGGGCAAGCTCGAACTGGCTCCCGTCATCGTCATGGGTGCGCTGGGCGCCATCGTCGGAGACTCCTGCCTGTTCTGGTTGGCGCGCACCTATCGGCACCGGATCGAGGGCCAGGTGGCCCGGGCCCGGGCCAACGAGCGGGTACGGAGCGCCTTCGAGCTGCTGGACTCCAGCGCCGGCGTGCTCATCATCGGCGGGCGCTACCTGCCCGGCATGCGCTTCGTGGTCAACGCGACCATGGGGCTCTCGAACATCTCCTATCGGCGCTACCTGCCGTGGTCGGTGCTCAGCGGGATCCTCTGGAGCACCTACACCTGCGTGCTGGCCTACGAGATCGGCCAGGCCCTGGGGGACCTCCCGCTGGCGTCGTTCCTGATCTCGGGACTGGTGACGACCGTGGCCGTGGCGGTGATCTTCTTCACCGTCCGCCGGAACCGGCGGAGAACCGCCACGAGCGACGACTCCTGAGTACGCCCCGAACACAGCGACGGCCCCGCACCGGTGGGTGCGGGGCCGTCGGGGTTTGGTGCGATGTTGCTGTGCCGGCTCAGCCCGTCACGGGATCGGGAGCGGCAGGCCGCCCAGCAGCGTGCCGAGGATGGTGTTCAGCCCGGTCTGGACCTCCTCGAGGATCGAGTTGAGCTGGTTGAGCGGGGTGCTCGCGAGACCGGTCTGGAGGCTGTCAACCACGAGGTTGACCAGGCCGGCCGGGTCCGAGGGCAGGTCGCCACCGGACAGGGTGCCGAGCAGCTCCTGCAGGGCGGAGGCGATCTGCTCCGGCAGCAGCTCGTTCGTGGTCAGCGCCTGGACGACCGGCTGCAGGACGGCGATCAGGGTCTCGGGCGACACGTCGCCGCTGGTGAGAGCGCCGGTGATCTGCTCGCTGACCGCCTCGAGCTGGGTCGGGTCCAGGCCCGCGCCGGCGAGCGCGTCGAACAGCTGCTGGACCTGCTGCGGCTGGGGCTGCGGCTGCGGCGACGGGGTGTCGTTCGTCGCGTGGCAACGGGACGCGGCCTGCTGGGCGCCGGCGTTGCGAGCCCGCCAGCTGCGGAGCTTCTTGGTGGCCTTGCGGTGCGCCACGCGCGCCTTCTTCAGCTTCTTCTTGTTGGTGACCGTGTGCTTCTTGGCGTAGGTCCGCTTGGCCTTCTTGACCTTCTTCGCGGCCTTCTTCTTGGCGGTGGCCGACTGGGCGGTCCGCACCTGGGTCTTGCCGTACTGCTGGTCCTGCTTCGCGCAGCTCGGCGCCGCTGCGCTGGCGGGGGTGGAGGGAACGGCGGCGGCGACGCCGACGGTGAGCAGGAGGCTGGTGAGGAGCGTCAGCACCCGCTTCGAGACGTGGGGCATGTCAGGTCTCTCCTTACGAGGTTCACAGAGAGCTGCCCCGTCGGTCCGTGGTTTCGAAGACGGCGAACAGCTCAGCGTTGGTGGTTCAACTCCGTTCCGGTGCTCCGGGTTACGCCCGCGCGGGGGTGCTTCTTTACGTCTGCTGTCCCCCTGTCCCCGGGCATGTAACAGGGTGGAGAAGATCGCGGGCGAGCAGTAAACAGGCCGTTACCGGGGGCAGTTGGGCCGATTTCCGCCCCTAGATTCACCGCCATGACGACGCCCCCTCGACCCCTCGTCGAGTTCCGCCAGGTGGGACGCCGCTTCGATTCGGTCGAGGCGCTCGCGCCCTGCGACCTCGCCCTGTCCCGGGGTGAGTTCGTCTCGATCATCGGTCCGTCGGGCTGCGGCAAGTCCACCCTGTTGCGCCTCGCCTCGAAGCTCGACCGGCCCTCGTCGGGCAGCGTCGAGTTCGCCACCGACAGCGTCGGGTACGTCTTCCAGGACGCGACCCTGATGCCCTGGCGGACGGTACGCCGCAACGTCGGGCTGCTGGCCGAGCTGCAGGGGACGAGCCGGTCCGGCGTTCGCGAGGCGGTCGACGCCGCGCTGGAGACCGTGGGGCTGACCGACTTCGCCGACCACCTGCCGCACCAGCTCTCCGGCGGCATGCGGATGCGGACGAGCCTGGCCCGCTCGCTGGTCCTCGACCCGGAGGTCTTCCTCTTCGACGAGCCGTTCGGCGCGCTCGACGAGATCACGCGGGGCCGGCTCAACCTGGTGCTCCTGGAGCTCTTCCGGGCCCGCAGCTTCGCCGGACTGTTCGTGACCCACTCCGTGGAGGAGGCGGTCTTCCTGTCCACCCGCGTGGTGGTGATGTCGGCCCGGCCGGGCCGGATCGTGGAGGAGTTCGAGGTGCCGTTCGACTATCCGCGCAGTCTCGACCTGCGCTACACCCCCGAGTTCGCCGAGCTCGCCGGGCGGGTCGCCAAGACCCTGGAGGCCGTCTCGTGACCGGGTGGCTCAAGCGGGCGGCCATCACCGTGCTCCCGCCGCTCGCCGTACTCCTCGTCGTCCTCGGCATCTGGTACCTCGTCAGCTACCAGGTGCTGGACGAGACCGAGAAGTTCCTGCTGCCGCCGCCGCACGAGGTGCTCGTCGACGGCTTCCTCGACAGCGAGGTGCGCGCCGACCAGCTCTCCGCCCTGTGGGTGACCGCCCAGGCCGCGCTGATCGGGCTCGGCATCGCCACGGCGATCGGCAGCGTGCTCGCGCTGGCGATGGCCCAGGCCAAGTGGGTCGAGCGCTCGCTCTACCCCTGGGCGATCCTGCTGCAGACCGTGCCGATCCTGGCGATCGTGCCCGTGATCGGCTTCTGGTTCGGCTTCGAGATGTTCGCCCGGGTCGTGGTCTGCGTGATCATCAGCCTCTTCCCGCTGATCATCAACCCGCTGCAGGGCCTGCTGGGCGCCGACCGCGGGCTGCACGACCTGTTCACCCTCTCCGGCTCCAGCTCCTTCACCCGGCTGCTGAGGCTGCAGCTGCCCTCGGCACTGCCCGACGTGTTCGTCGGGCTGCAGACGGCCGCCGGGCTCGCGGTCGTCGGCGCCACCGTCGGTGACTTCTTCTTCGGTCGCGGCGAGACCGGTCTCGGCCTGCTGCTCCAGCGCTACAGCTCGCGCCTGCAGTCGGCCGAGATGCTCGCGACCGTGCTGGTGGCCTGCCTGCTCGGCATCGCCGCCTTCTGGTTCTTCGGGGCGCTCGGGCGCCGCGTCGTCGGGAAGTGGTCCCCCGCCTGGGGGGCCCGATGACGACCCCCGTCCCGCTCCAACCCCGCCCATGCACCGACCCACCGCCCCCTTCGAAGGGAACACCATGAGAACCGTCCGCCTGCGCCGCTCCCTCGCCGTCGGGTCGGCGCTGCTCGTCAGCGCCGCCGCCCTCACCGCCTGCGGCGACGACGAGGAGGCCACCGCCACCACGACGGGCGAGGGCGTCCTCGCCGACGTCTGCCCCGAGACCGTCGTCATCCAGGCCGACTGGGAGCCCGAGGCCGAGCACGGCGGCATCTACAGCCTGATCGGCGAGGAGTACACCATCGACGCCGACGCCAAGTCGGTCACCGGCCCGCTGGTCGTCGACGGCGAGGACAGCGGTGTGAACATCGAGATCCGCATCGGCGGCACCTCGGTCGGCTACCAGTCCGCCCAGTCGCTGCTCTACCAGGACCGCGACATCATGTTCGGCTACGGCCGGGTCGGCGAGTACATGATCACCCAGGCCGACACCCCCGTGGTCGGCGTCCTCGCGTCCATGGCGACCAGCCCGTACGCCGTGTACTGGGACCCCGAGACGTACCCCGACGCGAAGACGATCGCGGACCTCAAGGACGCGGGTGCGACCATCTCGGTCGGCTCGAACGAGGACGTGTGGGTCGACTACCTGGTCGGCACCGGCGTCATCGACGAGGACCAGGTCGACCGCAGCGAGCAGAACAAGCCGGCCAACTTCGTCGCCGCCAAGGGCGAGCTCGCCGAGGCGGGCTTCATCACCGCCGAGCCGTTCATGTACGAGCACGAGATCCCGGAGTGGCAGAAGCCGGTCATCGGCCAGCTGATCCACGACACCGGCTTCCCGGAGTACTTCCAGGCGCTGACCGTGCGCACCGAGGACGTCGAGAAGGAGGCCGACTGCCTCGAGCAGCTCGTGCCGGTCATGCAGCAGGCGCAGGTCGACTACGTGAACGACGCCACCGCGACCAACGAGCTCATCGTCGAGATCGTCGAGGAGTACGACACCGGCTGGGTCTACACCCCCGAGGGTGCGGAGTTCGCCCACGACACCGGCGTCGAGCTGGGCATCCTGGGGGACGGCGCCGACGGCGTGATGGGCAGCTTCGACCTCGACCGGGTGCAGACCATCATCGACATCGTCGGCGAGTACGGCCCGGACGGCGACGCGGTCAGCGACCTCACCCCCGAGGACCTGGTCACCGACGAGTTCATCGACGACACGATCAGCGTCGGGTGAGCACCTCCACCGACAAGGCGTCCCGCGCGGCCTCGGCCGCGCGGGACGCCCGGGTCACCGAGTCCGCGCGCAAGATCCGCAAGCCCTTCGTCCTCGACCCGACCCTGTGCCTGTACTCCCCGCAGGAGAACGTCGAGGCGCTCGAACACCCGCGGGTCGCGGAGTGGCTGGGCTATGTCCGGGAGGAGTGGTGGCCGACCGAGGTGCCCGGCTCCAGGACCCGGCTGGCGCTGCTGCTGCCCTGCACCAAGTACAAGCCGTACCTCACCAGTCGCGAGCACCGCGCGATCAACACCGCGCTCCTCGGTGCGGGCTGGCGCCCGGTCGAGGGGTACGACGGCCCGCCCGAGCTCCGCGCGACCCTGGACGACGGCGAGCCCGACGAGCTGCTCGCGACGGCGCCGCTGGAGCGCGACGGGGTCGTGCTGGACCGGTTCGTGGTCTCCGAGCCGATGGGGCTGGTGCCCTACGAGCACACGCTCTTCCTGCCTGCGGCACTCGGCGGCGGCCCGGCCTCGGCCAGTGCGTACGACGACCCGGGGCTCTTCGAGTCGCGCGGCACCTCGGTCTCCCCGGAGCGGGACGACTGCACCGCCACCCAGCGCGCCGACGGCAGCTGGGCCTGGGGGCCGGCTGAGCGGGAGGCCTTCGCCACCATGCACAACGCGATGGCCGACACGCTCACCCGGGCGCTCGAACGGCTCGCGCCGTCGTACGACGCGATCCTGGGCTGGGTCTCGCCGGGCCTGACCCACCGGAGCTTCCTGGCCGGTGCCGGCCTGCGGGCGGCCGAGGGGATCCCCACCTTCCGGCTCGGCGCGTCCGGCCCGGTGCCGCTGCGGGGCGTGCTCGACACGCTCCCGGGCGCGGTCGAGGTGCTCCCCACTCCCGAGCAGAGCGCCGCGGCGCGCGAGCAGCTGGCCGTCCGGCTGGCTGCGGAGGGTCGGCCTGCGGGGCCGGGCTCGGTGCGGGCGGTCTTCGCGCGGGGCGACGGGCACGACACGCCGCTCGGCCTGCCCGAGCTGACCGCCGCGCTGGTCGCGCGGCTGGACGAGGTCGCCCGGTGAGCATCGCCATCCACGCGCCCGGCTCGGGGGCGCGGCTGGGCGAGGTCGCCGCAACGAGCGCCGAGGAGGTGCCCGGCATCGTCGCGGCCGCCCGGGAGGCGGCGCGCGGCTGGGCGGCCGCCGCGCCGTACCAGCGCGCCGCGCCGCTGGTCGCCGCCGCCGACGAGCTCTCCGGGCGGGTCGCGGAGCTCGCCGAGCGGCACGCCCGCGAGTCCGGCAAGATCCTGCCGCAGGCCCACCACGAGGTGCTGGGCGCGATCGCGCTGCTGCGCCGCAACGCCGAGCTCGGCCGGCTGATGGCCGGCGAGCTGGCCCCGACCGGCGGGCTGCCCGGCGGCGAGCGCGACCTGACCCTGGTCGAGCGGGTGCCGCTCGGCGTGGTGGTCGCGGTGATCCCGTTCAACTTCCCGGTCGAGCTGACCATGGAGAAGGCCGCCGCCGCGCTCGCCGCCGGTAACGCGGTCGTCGTCAAGCTGCCGCCGCAGAACCCCCTCACCACCGGCGCGGTCCTCGACGTCCTCGAACGGCACCTGCCCGCCGGTGTCCTGACCCAGGTGTACGCCGACCCCGCGACCTCTCAGGCACTCTGCGCGGCCCCCGGGATCGGGGCGGTCTCGCTGACCGGCTCGGTCGGGGCCGGCGTGGCGGTGGCCCGGGCGACCGCCCACCAGCTGCGCCCCCTGCACCTGGAGCTGGGCGGGAACGGCGCCGCCATCGTGCGCCCGGACGCCGACCTGGACCTGGTGGTCAGCGAGACCCTGCGCGGCCGGCTGCTGATGAACGGCCAGGCCTGCGCCGCGACCAAGCGGGTGATCGCGCACCGTGAGATAGCGGGGGAGCTGACCGAGCGGCTGGTCGCGGCCCTGGCCGAGGTCACACCGACGGATCCGCTCGCCGACGGCGCCCGGCTCGGCCCGCTCATCGACGCCCGGGCCGCGGCCCGGGTCGAGGAGCAGGTGCAGCGGGCGATCGGGGAGGGCGCGAATCGCGCGCTCGGGGAGGCACCGGACGGTGCCTGGTTCGCCCCGACCGTGCTGGCCGACGTGCCCGCGGCGGCCGCCGTGCTGCACGAGGACGAGATCTTCGGGCCGGTCGTGCCGGTCACCACCGTCGACTCCGACGAGGAGGCGGTGGCCCTGGCCAACGACACCAGCCTGCGGCTGACCGCCGCGGTCTTCTCCGCCGACTGGCCGCGCGCGCTGGAGCTGGCGCAGCAGCTGGACTTCGGCGGCGCCGTCGTCAACGGCACCAACAACTACCGCCCACCGGTCGTCCCGTTCGGCGGCGTCGACCTCGCCGGGGCCGGCCGGGAGGGCCTCGGGTGGACGCTCGGCGAGCTGACCCGGACTCGCTTCATCGCGCTGCGCGGGCTGCGGCCCGCGGGCGTCGTACCGATCCCGAAGGGGGAGCAGTGACCAGCACCGCAACGGCCGAGGACTACCGCGACCGCTTCGTCCAGCGGCTCTCGCAGAACATGCCGGGCCGCAAGGAGTTCGTCATCGAGCACGCGGAGGGGTGCACGCTCACCGACGCGGAGGGCCGCACGTACCTCGACATGACCTCCGGCATCGGGGTCGCCAACGTCGGCCACTCCCACCCGCGGGTCGTCGAGGCGGTGCAGCGGCAGATGACGCGCTACGCGCACGTCAACGTCTACGGCCGCTTCGTGGTCCCCGAGCAGGTCGAGATGGTCGATCGGCTGGTCGCCGCCGCGGGCCCGGGCTTCGACATGGCGTACCTGCTCTCGACCGGCGCCGAGGCCAACGAGTGCGCGCTGAAGCTGGCCCGCAAGGTCACCGGCCGGCCGAAGTTCGTCGCCTTCGAGCGGGCCTACCACGGGCGCAGCTTCGGCGCCCTGTCCGTGTCCTGGCGCGAGGAGTGGCGCACGCCGTTCGGGCCGCTGCTGCCCGAGGTCGAGTTCGTGCCGTACGACGACCTCGCGGCCGCCGCGGCCGCGATCGACGACCGCACCGCCGCGGTGATCGTCGAGCCGATTCAGGGCGAGGGCGGCATCCGGGTGCCGTCCGACGACTTCCTGCCCGGGCTGCGCGCGCTGTGCGACGCCGCCGGCGCGCTGCTGATCGCCGACGAGGTGCAGGGCGGCATGGGCCGCTCCGGCACGTGGTTCTCCCACCAGCACTGGGACGTCGTACCCGACATCATCACCACCGCCAAGGCCACCGGCGGCGGGCTGCCGCTGGCGGCGGTGCTCTCGCAGGCCGAGCGGTTCGCGACCTTCTCCGACCCGCCGCTGTCGCACCTGACCACGATGGGCGGCAACCCCGTCGCCTGCGCGGCGGGCATCGCGGCGTACGACGTCATCGTCGAGGACGAGCTGCTCGAGCACGCGACCGCGATGGGGGAGTACCTGCGTGCGGGCCTGTCCGCGCTCGGACCGAACTTCCCCGGCATGGTCGCGGACGTGCGCGGCCGGGGGCTGTGGTGCGCCCTGGAGGTGACGGTCGACGCGAACCCGCTGGTCAACCGCATGCAGGAGCTCGGGGTCCTCGTCGGGTCGGTGCTGAACCAGTCCGGCACGATCCGGATCATGCCGCCGCTGGTCATCACCACGGCCCAGATCGACACCTTCCTCACGGCACTGCGCACCGCCATGGCCGAAGCCGCATGAGCGAGTTCCTGGTCCGGGGCCGGTTCGTGCTCACGATGGCGGGGCTGACCCCGCCGAGCGAGCGCGACCGCACTCCCGGTGCGCAGCTCGAGGGCGTGCTGGGCGACGGCGCCGTCCACGTGCGCGACGGGGCGGTCGTCGAGGTGGCGTCGTACGACGTCCTGCGCGTGGCGCACCCCGACCTGCCCGTGCACGGCGACGGTACGGGCGTGGTGATGCCGGGGCTGGTCTCCACGCACACCCACCTGTCCGAGGCGCTGGCCACGGGGATGGGCTCGGAGCTGTCGCTGTTCGAGTGGGGCGAGGAGATCGTCGGCCCGCTCGGGATGGTGCTGACCCGCGAGCACGCCGCCGAGGGCACCGCGCTGCGGGCCGTCGAGATGCTGCTGTCGGGCATCACCACGGTCAACGACATGTTCTGCCACGCCAACCTCGGCTCGCAGGCCAGCCTCGGCGTCGTCGACGGCCTGGACCGGGCGGGGCTGCGCGGCGTGGTGTCGTTCGGCGCCGAGGACGCCTTCCTCGAGGACCGCCCGCGTGCCGACATCGTCGACGACGTGCTCGCCGAGCAGGTCGCGCTGGCCGCCCACGTCGACACGGCGTCGCTGCTCGACTTCCGGTACGGCGTCGGCACCCTGCTCGGCCAGTCCGACGAGCTGCTGAGCGCCGGCGTGGAGCTGTGCCGCGAGCGCGGCTGGGCCGTGCACACCCACCTCGCGGAGGTGCGCGAGGAGCTCACCACCAGCCGGCACCGGTGGGGCCGCCGCACCGTCGAGCACGCCCGCCGGATCGGCCTCTTCGAGCGGCCGCTGATCGCCGGGCACGGGGTCTGGCTGACCGAGGCCGACGTCGCGGTGCTGGCCCGGCACGGCGTCGCGATCGCGCACAGCCCGGTCGCGAACATGATCCTGGCCTCCGGCGTCTGCCCGGTGCCGCGGCTGCGCGCGGCCGGCGTACCGGTCGGCATCGGCACCGACGGCGCGGCCTCCAACGACAGCCAGGACATGCTCCAGGCAGTGAAGGCGGCCGCGTTGCTGCAGAAGGTGCACCACCTCGACGCCCTGGTCATCGACGCACTCGACGTGCTGACCATGGCCACCATCGAGGGCGCCCGGGCGCTCGGGCTCGACCACCTGGTCGGCTCGCTGGAGCCCGGCAAGCGCGCCGACCTGGTGCTGCTGCAGGACACCGTGGACATCGCCGTGCTGCACGACCCGGTCTCGCAGGTCGTGTACGGCGCCTCGCCCCGCTCGGTGCGCGACGTGTGGGTCGACGGGGTGGCGGTGGTCACCGACCACCGCTGCGTCACCATCGACGAGACCGCGCAGATCCTGCGCTGCCGGCCGCTGGTCGAGGAGCTGGGCCGGGCCTCGGGCCTGGCCGCGGCCGGGCACTCGGTGCACGCGTGAGTCGCTCCGTGATGGTCGTGGGCGGCGGGCACAACGGCCTGGTCGCCGCAGTGCGACTGGCCCGCGCGGGCTGCCGGGTGACCGTGCTGGAGCAGGGCTCGGAGCCGGGCGGCTGCATCTGGACCGAGACCCACTCCTCGGGGGTCGTGGTCGAGCGGGGCGCCTGGGAGCACGGCGGCGTGCTGGCCGTCGCGCAGGAGCTGGGCCTCGACGTCGAGTACGTCGAGCACCCGGTCGCCTCCGGCTTCCACTTCGGGGACGGCAGCCAGCGGATCTTCCACAGCGACCTGGAGCGGACCGTCGCGGGACTGGGCGGCGATGCGTCGTCGTACCGGCGGCTGGTCGAGCTGGCCGACACCCTCTTCGGCGTCCTGGACACCTTCGCGGTGCCACCGACGCCGGCTCAGGTCGCCGCCTCGCTGGCGGCGGTCCCGGGCGGCGACAAGCTGTTCCGGACCATCGTCCAGTCGGCCGAGACGGTCATCGACGCGGCGCTGGACGACCCGCTGACCCGGGCGACGCTGGCCCTGCAGGCCTCGCACGCGCAGGTCCCGGCGTGGGCGCCGGGCACCGGGCTGTTCGCGTTCCTGCTGCCGCTCGCGCACGGCGGCCCGTCGGTGCGGCCGGTCGGCGGCTCGCGGGCGCTGGTCGACGCGCTCGTCGCCGCTCTCGAGGCGGCGGGCGGTGAGGTCCGCTGCAACGCCCGGGTGACCCGGATGTCGAGCGTCGCAGTCGGCGGCGAGGTCGCGCTCGAGGACGGCACGGTGCTGAGCGCCGACGTGGTGATCTCGACCGTCGGCCTGCCGCGCACCGCCGAGCTGCTCACCGACCCGGCGCCGCGGCTGCGCTCGACCGCGGCCGACCTGCACAGCGGCCAGTTCAACGTCTCCGAGATGACCGTGACCCTGGTGCACTCCGCGCCGGTGGCGCTGCCGTGGGAGGACAGCGACGCGGTCTGGTACGCCATCGCCGACCCGGCCGACGTGCGTCGCGGCTTCGGCGAGCTGGTCGCCGGCTCGCTGCCGAGCGCGCCCTGGTCGATGGTGGGCCGGGTGCGCCAGCCGGTGGGGGTGACCGGCGGAGCGGTGTGGCTGAGCTCCGTCGTACCTCTTCAGCGGGCGGACGGTCCCTGGACACCGGCGCGCGAGCGGGCCGCCGCCAAGCGGCTGGTCGACCACGTCTCGAAGGTGCTCGGGGTGGACCTGCGCGCCGGGCTGGTCGACACGATCGTCTCCGGGCCCGCGACCTGGGCGGACCGGATCGGCGGCGACGGCAGCCCGAACCACCTCGACAACACCCTCGACCAGCTTCTCGGCTGGCGCACCCCGGGCCATGCCGACCTGCGCACCGAGCTGCCCTGGCTGTTCCTCGCGGGCGCCGGACAGCACCCGGGCGGCGGGCTCTCCGGCGCCTCCGGCTCGGCGGCGGCCGCCGCCGTACTCGCCCCGTCGGCCGGGCCGCCGCGGCTGCGGGACCGCGTGCGCGACGAGGCCCGCGGTCTGGTCCGCGGCTTCCGCGCCTATCGAGCGATCAAGAAGGGGGGCCACTGATGGGCCTCGGCACGTACGGCGTCCTGGACCTGATGACCGGCTACCAGCCGGCGGCCACCCTCACCGCCGCCGCGCGGCTGGGGGTCTTCGACGCGCTCGAGACCTCGTCGCTGTCGGACGCCGACGTCGCCGCCCTCTGCCGGACGGAGCCGCTGGCGACGCGCGCGCTGCTGGACAGCCTGGTCGGCCTCGGCCTGCTCGCCCGCGACGGGGAGCTGTACGCCGGCACCGAGGACTCCGCCCGCCTCTGCGTCGCCGGCGACCTGCGGCTGGTCGCGGAGAAGGAGGCGTTCCTCGCCCGGGTCTGGCTGGAGCTGGAGGAGTCGGTCCGCACCGGTGAGCCCCGCCTGGACCCCTGGACCTCCCGGCTCGCCTCGAACCCGGCCCAGGCGCGCTCCTTCCTGGAGGCCCTGGTCGTCCTCGCCGACACGACGGGTCCGGACCTGACCTCGGTGATTCCGGAGGGCGCCTCGGTCGTCGACCTCGGCGGGGGACTGGGCGCGTACGCCGCGCCTTTGTCGACTGCGGGTCGGTCGGTGACGCTGGTCGACCTGCCGCCCGTCGCCGAGTGGGCGCGCGAGGTGCTGCCGTCCTCGGTGTCGGTCCTGCCCGTCGACCTGCTCGCACCGTCCGCCCCGTCGTCCATCGGCGACGGCTACGACGTCGCCCTGCTCTCGCACCTCCTGCACGACCTCACCGACGAGGACTGCCTGACGGTGCTCTCCCTCGCGCGCTCCGTGCTGCGTCCCGGTGGCCGGGTCGTCGTCTTCGAGCTCCCCGGGGACCCGCCCGGCTCGTTCGGCCCGCTGTTCGACCTGATGATGCGGGTCGAGACCGCGGGGCGGGCCCGGCGGACGGACGAGCTGGTCGACCTGATGCGGCTCGCCGGACTCAGCGGGGTCGAGGTGTCGCCGAGCCATCCGCGGCCGCACGGCGTCCTGACAGGCAAGGCCTGAGCCGAGGCCGCCGTACCCGTATCGACGCCAATTAGGTATCTCGAATACCAATTAATAGGTTCGGGTCGTGCAGCTGACCCGGTTCACCGATCTCGGCCTCCGCATCCTGATGCGGCTGGCCGTGCCCGCCTCGGACGCCCAGACGCTCACCACGCGCGCGGTCGCCGACCAGGTCGCGGTGAACTACCACCACGCCACCAAGGTCGTCGCCCGGCTGCAGGAGCTGGGCGTGGTGGAGACCCGCCGCGGCCGGCACGGCGGCCTCGCCCTCACCGAACGGGGTCGTGCAGCGTCCATCGGCTGGCTGGCCCGCCAGCTCGAGGGCCACGACGAGGTCATCGAGTGCGACGGGGCCAACCCCTGTCCGCTGCGCAACGCCTGCCGACTGCGCGCCGTACTCCGAGACGCCCAGGAGGCGTTCTTCGAGGTCCTCGACCCCTTCACGGTCGACGACCTCACCCAGGCGCCCACCGCCGGCGTGCTGCTGACCCTGTCGGCACGCCCGCCCGACTGACCCCGCCGTCCGAGCCATCCATCCCGACCCCAGGAGGAACCACATGCTGTCTGCCCCGTCGACCGAGGTCGTCAAGGCCACTCTGCCCGTGATCGGCGCCGCGATCGGTGACATCACCCCGATCTTCTACCGCCGCATGTTCGACGCGCACCCCGAGCTCGAACGCGACCTGTTCAACCGAGGCAACCAGGCCGTCGGCGACCAGCCGCGAGCGCTGGCCGGGGCCGTCGCCACCTACGCGACGCTGCTGGTCGACGAGAACGCCCCGGCGCCCGTGGAGCTGCTGTCCCGGATCGCCCACAAGCACGCCTCGCTGGGCATCACCGAGGCGCAGTACGAGATCGTCCACCAGTACCTCTTCGAGGCCATCGTCCAGGTGCT
Source organism: Nocardioides sp. W7 (assembly GCF_022919075.1). Taxonomy (NCBI): domain Bacteria; kingdom Bacillati; phylum Actinomycetota; class Actinomycetes; order Propionibacteriales; family Nocardioidaceae; genus Nocardioides; species Nocardioides sp. W7. The sequence continues at coordinate 3,440,023 of NZ_CP095078.1, forward strand.
CGGCGACGCGGTCACCCCGGAGGTCGCGTCGGCGTGGGACGAGGTCTACTGGCTGATGGCCCGCGACCTGATTGCCATCGAGAGGGGGCTGTACGCCGCCGCCGGCATCACGCCGGAGCACGTGTGGCAGTCGGTGGTGCTCAAGACCCGCCGCCAGGACTCCCCGGACACGGTCTCGTTCGTGTTCGGCGCAGCGGACGGCACCCCGCTTCCGGCCGGCCGGCCGGGCCAGTACGTCTCGGTCGCCGTCACGCTGCCCGACGGTGCTCGACAGATCCGCCAGTACAGCCTCACCGGGAGCCACAGTGCCGGGGAGTGGGCGATCAGCGTCAAGGCGGCGCCCGCGCGGATCGCCGAGGACGGCGCCGAGATCCCCGAGGGCGAGGTCTCGAACTTCCTGCACCGCAGTGTCTTCGAGGGCGACGTGCTGAGTGTCTCGCCCCCGTTCGGCGACCTGGTGCTGGACGACTCCGACGCCCCGCTCCTGCTGATCTCGGCCGGGATCGGCACCACGCCGATCATCGGGATGCTGCACCACCTCAGCCACACCTCCACCGGTCGCGAGGTCACGGTGCTGCACGCCGACCGATCCCCGTGGCACCACCCGCTGCGGTCGCAGCTGAAGTCGCTGGTCGGCGCCCTGCCCACCGCGACGCTGCACCGCTGGTACGAGGACCTCGGCACCCGGGCGCCCCGTGAGGACCTGGCTGCGGGCCTGGTCGACCTCGACGCGGTCGAGGTTCCGACCGATGCCCAGGTCTACCTGTGCGGCCCGATCCCGTTCATGGAGTCGGTGCGCGATGCGCTGGTGGCCCGCGGCGTGGCGGAGACGAACATCCGCTACGAGGTCTTCGGCCCCGACAAGTGGCTCGCCTCCGCCTGATCGACAGCGACCCGCGCCGATGAGTTCCGGGGACTCCGCGGGTCCGCACTCCCGTCAGGTCCACGGGGGCGGACGGCGAGGAGACGGAGCGATGGGTGAGCTGCACGTCAACATGAACATCACGCTCGACGGCGTGATCCAGGCCAACGGCGGCCCCACCGAGGAGGACGGCGACTTCGAGTACGCCGGCTGGGAGCGTCCCTACGGCGATGCGGAGTCCGGCGCCCAGATCGTCGCGGACGTGCAGGCGTCCGACGCGCTGCTGCTGGGTCGTACGACGTACGACATCTTCCGCCGCTACTGGCCCGGCAAGACCGACGAGATCGGGCGCGCTTTCGACCGGGTCCCCAAGTACGTCGCGTCGCGCGGCACGCCCGAGCTGACCTGGGACACCAGCACCCAGCTCGCCGACGCGGCCACCGAGGTGCGTGACCTACGTGAGCGACACGAGCTGATCCACACCTGGGGCAGCGCGGACCTGCTGCAGGCCCTGTTCCGCGAGGAGCTGGTCGACCAGCTGAACCTGTGGATGTGCCCGGTGGTGATCGGCCAGGGCAAGCGGCTCTTCCCCGACGGCACGGTCGCCTCGAGGTACCAGCTGGCCGCGCCGCCGACGTCGTACCCGAAGGGCGCGATGCTGCTGCGCTACCGGCGCCTCGAGGGTCCGCCTGTGACCGACTCTCAGGACTGAGAGACCACGACCTTGCCCAGTGCGCGTCCCTCGCCGACGTGCGCGAGCGCCGCCGGCACCTGGTCGAGCGCATAGGTGCGATCCACGTGGATCGCCACCTGGCCGCCGGCGCACCGGTCGCCCAGCGGCTCGAAGTGGCCGGGTCCCTCCCGCACCGCGAGCACCCCGATGGAGCGGCCGCTCAGCAGTCCGAGCAGCGACCCGGCGGTGAGCACCCGCAGCATCGTGGCGACCGAGCCACCCACGCAGCGATAGCGGCCGTGGCGGGCGAGTGCGCGCCGGTAGGCGAAGGCCGACCGATGGGCGACCAGATCCAGGATCAGGTCGTAGGGGGAGGCGGTCCGGGTGAAGTCGTCCCTGGCGTAGTCGAGCACCTCGTCGGCTCCCAGCGACCGCATGAAGTCCAGCTTCCCGGCGTTGTCGACCCCGGTGACCCGGGCGCCGGCGTGCTTCGCGAGCTGGATGGCGAATGCCCCCGTGCCACCGCCGGCGCCGTTGATCAGCACGCGGTCGCCGGCCGTGGCCCACCGCGTGCCCTGCATCGCGATCGCGCCCGTCTGCGGGATGGTCGAGGCCTGCGCGTACGACAGACCGGCCGGCTTGAGGGCCAGCGCGGACTCCGGAGCGACGGCGTACTCCGCGAAGCCGCCCTTGAGGGCGAGATTGTCGCCGTACACCTCGTCGCCGACCCGGAACCGGGTCACGCAGGACCCGACGGTGTCGACCACTCCGGCGATGTCCGACCCCAGTGTCCGACGCGCCGGGGTGCGCAGGCCGCCGATCCGGGCGTACGCCGGCGACCCGACCAGGCACTCCCAGTCGCTGAGGTTCACCGAGGTGGCCGCGACCCGGACCAGGACTTGGCCGGCCGCGGGCTTCGGGGTCGGCAGCTCCTCGAGTCGCAACGCCTCCGGGCCGCCGTACCGGTCGTAGACGACTGCCTTCACCTGCGCCACCCTCACCACTCGTCGGTCTCGCACCGTCACGGTGAGTCTGCACCGAGTCGTGCGGCGTGGCTCGGTTGAACGTGATAGTTGTGGTCGGTGCCGCTTCCAGGGGGAGCCGATGGGCGCGCGCAACGAGCGATGTTCGCCGGAGGACCCCCATGAGCATGGAATCGATGCATCTCGAGTCGCCCGACCAGGAGCGGAAGGCGGCTCACGACCCGTCCTCGACCGAGGGGGTCCCTCAGACTCCGGTACCGCTGGGGGTGCGTGGCTCGGGGCCGAGCTCACGAACGCTCCTGCAGGCCCTCGCCCAGCCGAAGGCCTTCGAGGGTCCCCGGGTGCCCGTGCAGGAGCGGATCGTCGAGGCGTTGGAGACGACGTTGCCGCTCCTCGACAGCGAGGCCAAGCCGCGGCGGGACGAGATCGACGGCAAGATCCGGGAGCTCAGGCTGGCTCCGGGCCGGTCGGCCCAGGAGAAGGCACCCGAGCTGGCGGAGCTCGAGGCGGCTCGGCCCCCCGACTATCTGCGTGGGCTGTTGTACCTCGGGTCCATCGTGCTCACCGAGGTGCCCGCGACCGAGGAGGACCTCGTTCGGCTGATCTCCACGGCGACGATGGAGGCTACCGACAACTCGCAGGGGTCCAGGGCCCAGGCGCCCGACCTGCCGCGGGCGTCCGGGACCGAGCGCGACATCATCGACAACACCCTGCGGACGATGGAGGCCGCCGGGCAGTTGGAGTACCTGCGAGAGAGCGGGATCGTCGGTCCGGCCTGGAAGCTCGTGGTCGAGGTTCACTACTACAGCGATCGAGGCACCATCAGCACCGCCGGCAGCCTGCACAAGGACACCGAGGGCCAGACGCTGTTCGTGAACCTGAACTACATCAACTCGGAGCCGATCATGGGGCCCGAGTACGTCGTCAATCCGCCGACCGTGGCCGAGCACGAGGAGCACATCGGCAACAGCCTTCCGAAGCCGTTTCTGTCCGATCTCGGTGGCGTCCGCGAGCTGGGTGACCCCACGACGATCGGGACGACCGAGGTGCCGGTCAACGGCGTGGTCTCCTTCGTCGACGAGGCGGTCCATCACGCCACGCCCCTGACCGGTCACCGGACGACGACCGCCGCCAAGCTGCAGACCTACCTGCGCGGCGATCCGACCCTGGGGGGCGACTGCAGACTCGCCGAGGACGTCTGGGGGAACTCGCGCCCGACCGACGGGTTCCTCAGCTGGTTCACGTCGCCCAAGTCCTTCCGGGACCAGCTCCCCAGCAGCTGGGAGCCCGACCGGAAGGCTCGCTGGGAGACCCTGATGGACCTGTGCTCGCGACCCACCGAGGAGGTCTCGCGCCCGGTGCTGAAGGACTGCCTGGAGTCCGGGCAGATCGACGAGCTGATGTCGCGGTACGGGCCCGAGGGTCTGAACTCGGTGAACATCCCGCACCAGGCCCGGACCGTTCCCCAGGGCGCCGAGAAGAAGCCCACGGGGCGCTATCCGCTCCGGCGCCCCGAGGCCGAGCAGAACCTGACCCTGAGCCGGCGGGCCAGCTCGCCGGATCTGCTCGGCAAGTCGGTCCTGGGTGGCGTCGGCGGCAAGCGGTCGTTCTTCCGGACCTGGGTCCGCGCGGTTCCGGTCAAGCCGCAATCGGAGGCGAACGCCAAGTGACGTCCCTCGACGACGTGGATGCTCGGCTCCGAGCGCTGCTGGGTCAGCCCTAGGTGCCTGCCGTGCGCGCGACGCGGTTCCTCCACAGAAGTCGAAGGGGCGCCAAACTCGAACACCCGTTCGAGTAGAATCAGGCCATGACCGCGCTCGCCCCGACTGTCGACGAGCTCGACGCCGTCGCGGTGCTGGCGCGTGCGGAGGCCACCCTCGAGGCGCGGCGACTGGCCCAGGTCGAGGACCTGCAGCTGGTGCTGCGCTGGGCCGACCTGCACGGCGACGACCCCCAGGCCCGATCGGGAGCCGTCCCGGCCCGGTACGGCGGCGACCAGCTGATCGACCTCGGCGGCGACGGCACCCCTCGAGTCCAGGACCTGTGCCTCGCCGAGCTCGCCACCGCGCGCCAGGCCCACGTCCTGGCGACCCGCTCGACCATGGCCGACGCCCTCGACCTGCGCCACCGGCTGCCCCGGCTGTGGCTCGCGGTCCAGGAGCTGGCCTGCGAGCCCTGGCTGGCCTGCCGGGTCGCCTCCATGTCCCGCGGACTCAGCCGGGACCGGATCGCCCTGGTCGACCAGGCCGTCACCGACGCGGTCGGCTGCGCCCCGGGCCGGGTGCTGCGGATCGCCGAGGCTAAGACTGTCGAGGCCGACCAGGCCGCCCACGCCGAGCGGCTCGAGGCGGCCCGCCGACGCCGCGGAGTCATGCTCACCCCCTCCGACGACGCCGGGATGCGGATCCTCGTCGCCCGCCTCGCGGCCGGCGACGCGGTCTGGATCGATGCGACCGTCGACCGGGTCGCCGACCTCCTCGCCACCGACGCCGACCTCCGCAGGGCCCACCACCCGGACCTGCCCGACGAGGTGTCGAAGGACGAGCTCCGGGCGGTCGCGCTCGGCTGGCTGGCCCGGCCCCATGACCTCGCCGCCCTGCTCGGCGTCCTCGACCAACCGTGCGATGCGGACGTGCCAAGGCGTCCGTCCGCGGTCGTGCACGTGCACCTGTCGAGGGTGGCCTTGGCCAGCGGCGTCGGCGTCGCCCGGGTCGAAGAGCTCGGGCCGATGGTCCTCGACGAGGTCCGCGGGCTTCTCGGCCACGCGCACATCACCCTGCGACCGGTCCTCGACCTCGCCGCCACCGTCGCGGTCGACCGCTACGAGCACCCCACCGCCGTCCGCGACCGCACCCAGCTCCTCATCCCGGCCGATGCGTTCCCGCACGCCACCACCCTGAGCCGGACCCGCGACCACGACCACCCCGCGCCGTACGACGCCGACGGTCCACCCGGCCAGACCGGCGACCTCAACTGCGCACCCCTGACCCGGCGACATCACCGCGCCAAGACCCATCTCGGCTACCAGGTCACCCAGGTCAGCCGCACCGCCTTCGTCTGGCGCACCCCACACGGACTGCTGCGCCGCGTCGACCACACCGGCACCCACCGCATCGACGAGACCGAAGCCCACCAGCTCACGCGCCCCGACTGGCTCGACCGCGCCCTGGCTGGCATCGACGCCTGACCGTCTGCCTGTGCCCAGCCTCGGTCAGGTGCCGTGCTCGGTCAGGGTCGTGGGCGGCAGCCAGTCGGCCCCGAGGAGCTGCGCGAGGTCGGCGAGGCCGGTGGTGTCGCTTCCCACCGTGTCGGAGGCTGCGGCGATCCGCTCCACCATCACCTTGCCGACCTGCTCCTCGACCGTGCCCTCGGCGTACGCGATGTGCCACGGCGAGACCTGGTGATCGCGGTGGGTGCGACCGGTCACCTGCCGGGCGGCGATGCCCGAGAAGCGGGCCTGGTGGAAGACGCCGACTCGCGGCTCGGTGCTCGCCTGGCGGCCGTCGGCGAGGGTCTCGCCGGCGTGCAGGCTGATCGAGGCGACCGTGGTGAAGACGCAGACCTTCGCCTGTCCGGTCTGGAACCGGAGCCGCTCGGCCTCGGGGTCGAACCGGTCGCGGCCGTAGATCGTGGCCACGTCGATGCCGCAGTCACGCAGCCGGTCGGCGATGGGGTCGGCGGCAGTCGTGACGAACTCGACCGAACACGCCACCTGTCGCTCGGACTCGACCTGCTGGGCGATCCAGGCGACCGTCGAGTCGACGCGGATCAGCCCGGCCTTCTGCCGGAAGCGCAGCAGCGCGGCCCGCCCCTTCGCGACATTGCGGCCGTGTCGCGCGATGTCCATCTCACGACAGAACTCTCCCCACTCGGCCTCGTACGCGGTCCGCTCCGCCGGCGTGAGCGCCACCGGCATGCCGGAGATCGGCACCGGCCCCCACGGTGCGGCGCGGTGCAGCATCGCCGGGGGCCGCTCGTCGGCGAGCCAGCCGCGCACCAGCTTGAGGTCCGCGGCGCGTCGTGCCGGATCGGCGGTCCAGGTCGCGCCGTAGCGGCCCTGCTCCACCCCGACACCGTGGCGCTCGAGCGCGGCGGCGAAAGCGGCCCCGGGCTGCGTCGCCGAGGTCCACTCCCGCATCGGCTCGCCGAGCACCTGCGCATAGGCGGGAGCGAGGTACGGCAGCTCCAGTGGCGTGTGTCCGGGCGTCGCGGTGGTCGCGATGACGAACGGCGCCTTGTCGTGCGGCCGCCCGTGCCCTGAGATCCTCGCCCAGAGCTTCCACCGCTTCGTCGTCGTACGTCGCAGCGCGTGGGCCTCGTCGGCGATGATCACGTCCCACTCGTGGTCCGTGACCTTCTCCAGCCGGTCCCACGTGATCACGACCCATTCCAGATCCCCGTCGCCCAGCGCCGTGATCGTGCGGCACCAGTGACCGATGGTGATCGCGGCGGGCCGGTCGGCCACCACGAGCACCCGCCGTGCGCCGCGGAGGTCTCCCACCGCCGTCGCGCCGAGGACCGCGGCGATCGTCTTGCCCACGCCAGGCTCGTCGGCCAGCAGGAACTGCCGTCCGCCCGCCGCGGCGCGCGCCGCGATCGCATCGGCCGCTTCGAACTGGATCCTCCGGGGCTCGAGCGCGTCGGTCGGCTCGGGACCGGGTGTCGGATCGCCGGGGTTGATCGTGTTCTCGATGAACCGACCGAGCGTGTACGGCCCTGGTGCGTAGGGCGCGAGGTGCGCGGGCACAGCGCGCCCGACGTACAGATGGGCCTTGATCGCCGGGTGCCAGGTGGCGCCGTCGACCTGGGTCCCGTACGGGACGTCGAGCACCCACAGCCGCTCGCCCGGCCCGGCGGCCGGCAACGGCCGCTGCGGCTGTCGCGTCCCGCCACGGCGCGGTGACGCGGTGCGCCGACGAGCACCGGATCGGCGAGGACTGGCCACCCCCGGACGTTACCGGGGCCTCCGCCTCACCCAGAGCAGGCTCGCCCGCGTCCGCCGCACGGTCAGACGCGCCGCACCGTGAAGGCGCCGGGTTGCGCGGCATCCACTGGCCCACAGTCGGGGCTGAAGACGCACCTGCGAAGCGCAACGCTCGGCGGCAGAGCCGGACGCTTCAGGATGGCGGTGCACCACAAGGTGTCGTCGATGGGGGACGTGTCTGGGAGTCATCCACCGGCACGAGTTGTGGCTTCGTCCGGCTTCAGCGGACAGCCCGCGCGCCGAAGAGTGGCGTTTCCTCGAAGCGGACGGACGGGAGAGCGGAGGCGTTGCAGCGTGCGCGGGGCGTGCCGATCACTGCGTCGGCGGAGGGCTCGGAGGTTTCGGTGTCGGCGGAGAGGGCGAAGCCGAAGTACCTCGTCTCGGAGGTGACGGGGACGGTGTGATGCACGCCCGGGCCGATCGGGATGTTCTCCTCGGTGATCGTGCCCTCGCCGCCTGTCGCGGTGAGGGGTCCGAAGCGCAGCTCCACGTGGTCGGCCGGGTCGAGCTGATCCCGCCCCCGGTCGGTGAAGCCGGCCCAGAAGTCGACGGTGGTGCAGCCGGCCACCGACCACAGTCCTACGAGGTTGTTCGTCCAGAGCTCGATGCTCTCGGGGAACGACCGGCCGCCCATCACCGAGGTGATCCTGGTCGACCCGCCTCCCAGTCCCAGGAGGAACGGCTGGTCGGCCAGGTAGAGCCACTCGTAGACCGCGAGGGTCTCGATCTTGCTCTTGCCGCCGCCCGCGCGCTTGACTCGGAACGAGGTCGGGCCGCCCTGGGCCAGCGGGACCCGGACGGCGTACCGGCCCTTCTTGTTCGTGGTCTTCGTGGCGACCGTCGACCAGGCGCCGGCGCCGTAGCGCCGCTGGACCTTGACCTTGACCTTGCCGGACCGACCGGGCTTCGCGGTGCCGGTGACCTTGACCTTGCGTCCCACCTCGGACGACGACGCCAGGTTCTTGATGGTGACCTTGGGGGCCTTGGGCTTGGCTGACGTGCCCGCCGTCACCGATGTCGCGTTATCGACGGCGGTGGCCGCCGCCGTGGGGACCAGAGCGGACAGGATCAGTGCGAACGTGGTCGCAGCGACGACGGGGCGGAGGCTCATGGCCGCGAACCCTAGCGACGATCCCGGCCGGCCGTGCGACTTCCCTGTATCCCGCGCCTGGGCCGTGCGCGCGCATGGGCCCGTCCACGAAGTCAATTCACTCTGTCAGGATCGCGTCCGCTCATCGTCATGTGAGCGCCCTTCCAGCTGCGCCGACTCGCGGGGGAATGGGCTCGTCCCACACCTCCGGACGGTCCGTACTCGGACGTACATAAGTGCCGTCGGAAACCGGGCCCTCGCGCTCAGCACGGTGCCGCGAAGGCGACATATGTAGGTCCGAGTACGACGACCAGCCGCTGCCTTCTGGGCGGGATGCCTGTGCTACTACGACGCCCGACCTCAACCGGAGAGTGCGTCGATGCCGGACGTCTCCCACCCAGCGACCGGAGTGCGCTCACGCGCGCGCCCGGAGCTCCGCGATCGCGGGGGCGGCGAGCGCCGACTCCCGCGCGGCGGCAGCGCGCGCGTCGGCCGTCGCGGCATGCAGTTCAGCGCACAGCTCCCGGAAACGCGCGTAGAGAGGCGCCAGCGAGAACCCGGGGAAGCTCCGGTCGCGGTAGACCCAGCGGCCAGCGACCAGGACGTCCGTGACGTCGGCGGCGCGGGCGGCGGTGAGCAGCTGGTTGGCCAGGTCGTTGGCGGGCAGGAAGGCGCGTGAGTCCAGGTCGAGCAGGGCCAGGTCGGCGGCGTACCCCGGCGCGATCCGCCCGACCGACGACCACCCGCAGGCGGTGGCCCCGCCGACGGTGGCGGCGTCCAGGACCTCCTCGACGGTCAGCCAGGACGAGGAGGGCGAGGTGCCGGAGCGGCCGACCAGGGCGGTGAGCCGGGCGGCGTCGAGGACGTCGAGGGCGTCGGCGGAGTTCGCGCCGTCGGTGCCGATGGCCAGGGTGACCCCGGCGTCGAGAAGGGCGCGGGTGTCGGCGGTGCCCGACCCGAGGCGCAGGTTGCTGCCGGGCACGGTCACGACCACCGAACCGGCGGTCCCCAGGAGTGCGCGGTCCGACGATGAGAGCCAGATGGCGTGAGCCGCGGTCAGAGCGGGGGAGAGCGCCCCGACGGCCGCGAGCTCCGAGGTGATCGAGCGCCCGAAGCGCTCGGCGCCCGCGAGTGCCTGCGGCCGCGACTCGGCCAGGTGCGTGTGCACCCGCAGCCCGTACGACGACGCGAGATCGAGCAGTCCGGCCACGAGCGGCGGACTGCAGTGGGCCAGGATCGTCGGTGCGACGGCCGGCGTCACGAGCCCGTCGTACGGCGCCGACACGAAGTCCGCGCAGCGCGCCACGATCGACGAGGCGGGCAGGCCGACATCGGGCACTCCGCAGCACGCGCCGATCGCCGGGACGGCGGAGTGCACCGTCCGGTCGGCCACCATCGGCGCGACGACGGCCCGCAGACCGGCACGCGAATATCCCCGCACCACCGCGGCCAGCCCGGCCGGGTCCGGGCCACCGGCCTGCGCGACCAGATCGAAGGCACCGGTCGCGCCGGAGGCGATCATCTCGGTCGCCGCGAGCAGCGCGCACAGCTCGGCCAGCTCCTCGCTCCGCGCCGCGCTCATCCAGGCGCCGTTGAGCAGCGAGTCCTCCAGCGTCCACGACCGCGCGAGCCCGCGCGCGGGCAGCGTGTGGGAGTGGGTGTGCGCGTTCACCAGGCCCGGTACGACGAGCCGACCCGAGACGTCGACGACCTCGGAGCCGACCAGCGCCGGACCGACCTCGGCGATCACCCCGTCGACCACCCGGACGTCGAGCAGGCGCGGCACCCACCCGGGTCCGGTCAGCACCACACCTCCCGACAGGATCACGCCGGGTTCACCTCCGCCCAGTGCCGGGCGATCGCCGACCGGGTGGTCACCCACACGTCGGGCGCCGCGAGCAGGTGGTCGAGGAACCGGGCCAGCCCGGCCGCCCGGGCCGGATGGCCGCTCAGCCGCGGGTGCACCGAGACGGCCAGCATCGCGCCGCCCTCGGCGTGCAGCACGTCGAAGGCGTCGCGCAGGTAGGTGAAGGCGTCCTCCGAGGTCGACCACCAGCCCTTGGCGTACTTGTTGTCGTTGTTGCTGAACGTGTGCGGTACGACCAGGTGCGGCCGTTCGCCGACGCGGGTCCAGTACGGCAGCTCGTCGTCGTAGGCGTCGGAGTCGTAGCCGAACCCGCCGTGCTCGACCAGCAGCCGGCGCGTGTTGGCCGACGGCGCGTAGCGGCAGTACCACCCCGAGGGCGGCGCGCCCCACGATGCCGTCAACGACGACACCGCAGCGGCGATCGACGCCCGCTCCTCGTCCTCGGTCATCAGGTAGTGCTTGTCGAAGCCCAGCCCGTGGCCCATCAGGTCCCAGCCGGCCTCGCGAGCCGCGGGGGCCAGCAGCGGGTTGGCCGCCAGCGCCAGCGCACAGGCCGACGCCGTCGCCGGCAGCCCGCGCTCCGAGAGCAGCCGGAGCACGCGCCAGAAGCCCACCCGGCTGCCGTAGGCCATCATCGACTCCGCCCCGAGGTCGTGCCCGGGTACGTCGGCGCCCGCCGCCCCCGCGTCGGTCAGCGGCCACTCGCCCTGCTCGGCGCCCTCCTCCAGGTTGACCACGATCGAGACCGCGGTCCGGGCGCCGCCGGGCCACTGCGGATCCGGCCGCGAGCGGCCGTAACCCACCAGGTCCCGAGCAGACACGGCGTCATTCACGAGGCCGGCCCAGGTCGGTCAGCTCCGGGACGTCGTACTCCTGGTAGGAGGCCAGGAAGTGCTCGCGGTCCTCCAGGAACAGCGAGCGCGACAGCGCGTCCGCGAGCCGGTGCCCGCCCGCGCCGAGGCCGGAGTTCATGTTGCCGTTCAGGCCCATCGACACCCGCGCGCCGTAGGTGAAGTCGTGCACCCGGCCGACCCACGGGGCCGTGTCCGGAGTCTTCTCGGTGAACGCGAAGTCGCCCGCCAGATAGGGGTACGACGCCGTGCCCGCGTCCTCCCAGCCGGCGGGTGGGACGAACCGGTCGCCCCAGGTCGCGACGTGCGGGGCCAGGTCGCGCAGCTCGGGCCGCGCGGCGAGGTCGATGGTCGGCCCGGTCGCGCACACGACCTGGTCGAAGCGGAACTCCCCGGCGCCGGACGCGACCACGACGTCGTCACCGACGAGAGCGACCGACTTCCAGTCCGCGGCCGTGTGGTGGGCGAAGTTCTCCCAGCCGCTGCAGCGATACCAGCTCTGCTGCGGCGGCGGCTGGTTCACCCGGCCGAAGTGCACGCTGTAGCGCCACTTGTCCTCGTCGGGCAGGTCGGGGAAGTGCGCGCCGAACGCGTAGAACTCCATCCAGCGGAACAGGTTGACCCGCGGCACCTCGGGCCGCCGGTAGAACAGGTCGACGCTCGCCGCCCCGTGCTCCAGCGCGGTCGCGGCGTAGTCGAAGGCCGAGGCGCCGCCACCGAGCACGCCGACCCGCTGGCCGGCGTACCGACTGAAGTCGACGGGGGCGCCGGTGGTGACGTAGCGCGACTCGGGCAGCGCATCGCGGACGATCGCCGGTGCCGACCAGGCGCCGTTGCCGGCCAGGCCGGTGGCCAGCACGACCCGGCGCGCGAGCCGGGTGCCCTCGCTGGTGCCGACCTCCAGCACGCCGTCGCCGGCGTCGCGGATCGACCCCACGCGCACCCCGTTGCGCACCCGCGCCTCCGTGACCCGGCGGAACCACGCGAGGTAGTCCTGCCAGTGCTCCTTGGGCAGGAAGGTCAGCTCCTCCCAGGCCGCGTCGCCGTGGGCGGCGCGGTACCACGTCTCCGGGGTCAGCGACGGCAGCCCCTGGTCGGGGCCGGTCAGCGTCTTGGGGGTGCGCAGCGTGTGCATGGCGGCGTACGTCGTCCACGGGCCCTCGCGGCCGGGCTCGGACTCGTCGAGCAGCAGCACGTTGGTGATCGCCCGGCGCCGCAGCGCGAAGGCGAGGGTCAGCCCGCCCTGGCCGGCCCCGACGACCAGCACGTCGAGCACCGGCTCGCCGCCGCGGGTGCGCGGCGGCACCCAGGCCGGGCGTGGGTAGGCGGTCAGCTCCAGGTCGCGGCGCACCTGCTCCTCGAGCGTCTCCAGCGGGGTCATCGGGCTTCCTCCAGAAGGTCGTCCAGCCGCCGGGCGGCGGCCAGCAGTGCGTCGTCGCGGCCCTCGAAACCGATCAGCTGCACCCCCTGGGGGAGGCCGTCGACCTCCAGCCAGGGCGCGGTCAGGGCGGGTACGCCGAGCAGCGAGGCGGTCGCCGGCAGACGCCTGCAGCCGGTCGAGGCGTGGCCCTCGGGGGCCGGGTTGGTGGTGGCCAGCGTCAGCAGCACGTCGTACGACGACGCGAGCGTGGCCCAGGCCGTCCGCAGCTCGGCGCGGTGCGCGAGCGCGCGGGCCAGGCCCTCGGGCCCGATCGTCTCGGCGTGCTCGACCAGCTCGCGCAGCCGCGGGTCGCGCTCGCCGGCGGCGACGTGCCCGGCCAGGGTGGGTGCGCTCTCGCCGGCGAAGATGTCGAAGCAGCTCTGGCCCGAGCCCTGCAGCGCCGCGTCGACCGACCGCAGGTCGGGGGTGCCGTCGACGACCTCGACGCCCGCCAGAGGCGCGACCAGCGCGACGAGCGCGTCCAGCGCGGCTCTGGTCTCCGGACGCGGCAGTCCGCCGTCGTCGAGGAGGAGCCGGCCGACCCGCAGCGAAGTGGGGGGGACGTGCTGCGGGCCGACCGGCTCGATCAGGGTGGTGAACACCGCCTCGAGGTCGTCGAGGGAGGCAGCGACGACCCCGAGGTCGTCGAGGGTCTCGGAGAGCAGGTGCATGCCGTCGCGGGGGAGGGCACCGTGGCTGGGCTTGAAGCCCCAGGCGCCGCAGTACGACGCCGGCCGGATCGTCGAGGCCTGCGACTGGCTGGCCAGCGCCACCGGGACGATCCCCGCCCCGACCGCGGCGGCGGAGCCGGCCGAGCTGCCGCCGGGGGTGTGGCCGGGCCGGGTCGGGTGGTCGGTCACCGTCGTGGTCCCGCAGGCGAACGGCGTGCTGGTGGTGATGCCGACGACCACCGCCCCGGCCGCGCTTAGCCGGGCGACCGCGGTGGCATCGGTGGACGGCACCCGGCCGGCCAGGGTCGTCGAGCCGCAGGTGACGGGCATCCCGGCGACGTCGATGATCTCCTTGACCGCGACCGGCATGCCGGCGAGCGGCCCGCCACCGTGGCTTCGGTCGGCGGTGACGTGCGTGAAGGCGCGCAGCCGCGGCTCGACGGTCGCGAGCAGCCGCTCGGTCTCGGCGAGGTAGCCGGCCGGCTCGGCGGCGGTCCAGGGGCGCAGGCTCACGGCGCCGGCACCTGCTCGACGTACCAGTCGTGGATGGCCGACGAGGTCACCGCGCGGACGCCGCGGGTGGTCGTGATCGCCTCGACGATCCGCTCGATCTCGCCGACCCGGTGGGCGACGCCCATGATGTGCGGGTGCAGCCCGATCGGCATCACGACCGGGTTCCGCGTCGCCTCGACGACGTGCCGATCCAGGGTCCGCAGCGTGCGGTCGGCCAGCGCGCCGTCGGCCTGGAGGCCGACCTGGTAGGTCGTGACGTCGTTCAGCGTGAGCGTGTACGGCAGCCCCAGGATCGGACCCGCCTCCGTGGAGAGCCACACCGGCCGGTCGTCGATCATCCAGTCGTGGTTGAACTCCAGCCCGGCCCGCCGCATGACGCCGAGGGAGTGGTCGGTCTGGTTCATGCCGGGGGAGAGCCAGCCGCGGGCCGGTCCGAACCGGTCGGCGATCCGCTCCAGCGCCGCGGCGACGACCAGCTCCTCGTCGTCGTACGACTGGATCGACTGCTGGCGCACCCCGTGGGCGACCACCTCCCAGCCGCAGCGGTCGACGAGGTCGACCACCTGCGGGTAGCGGTCGATCACGTCGGCGTTGAGGGCGACCGTCACCGCGTCGGCCAGCGGCGCGAGCGCGTCGGCGAGCCGCGGCAGCCCGGCGCGCAGGCCGTAGAGCACCCAGGAGTGGTTGGCGACGTCGGGCACCACGCTCAGCCCGCCCGGCGCGGGCAGCGCGGCCCGGGGCATCGGCCGGTCGAGGGTCCAGTGCTCGAGGTTGACCACCACGTTGACCAGCACCGACGCGCCGTCGAGCGGGGCCAGCCGGGGGCCGTCGGCGGACAGCGCGAACCGGGCGGGGGCGGTGCGCTCGCTCACGGCGCCACCTCCGCGGCCAGGGAGAGCAGCAGCTCGTCGTCGTCGGGCAGGCCGAGCAGCGAGGTGCCGACGGGGGCGCCGTCGACGGTGCCGGTCGGCAGGCTGAGCTGGGGCGACCCGGTCAGCGAGGCCGGGACGACGAAGGCCAGGTTGCGATCGCGGTAGGCCAACAGCTCGGCGTGCGGGAGGTCGCGGCGCGGGGCAGGGGCGATCGCGGTGGGCAGCACCGCCACCGCGTCGTGCAGGAGTACGCCGAGCCGGGCCCGCAGGTCGGCGCGCAGCGTCTCGGCGGCGGCGACCTGCTCGTCGGTGATGTCGGCGGCGGCGCGGATCCGGTCCTCGATCCCCTCGCCGAGCACCGGGCGCGCACCGGTCACCCAGGCGCCGTTGCTCTCCCACAGCTGGCGGCTCATCAGCGGCCAGAAGACGCTGGTCAGCTCGGTGGGGAGCGGGTCGGTCACGAGTGGCGCCTCGACCAGCTCGAGCCCGAGCAGGCCCGCCCACCGCTCGGCGGCGGCGCGGGTCGCGGCGGCCGCGCCGGGGTCGGCGCGCTCGAGCAGGTCGGTGAGCAGCACCAGGTGCCCGACCATGCGCAGGGAGGCGGGTACGTCGGCCAGCACGGCGAACGCGGCCGCGACCGGGTCGACCGTGCGTCCCAGCAGCCCGACCGTGTCGAAGCCGGGCGCCATCGGCCGGATCCCGGCCACGTCGATCCGGCCGTGCGTCGGCCGCAGCCCGACCAGCCCGCAGAAGGCCGCCGGCACCCGGATCGAGCCGCCGGTGTCGGTGCCGATCCCGAGGTCGGCCTCGCCCGCGGCGACCGCGCTCGCGGAGCCGCTCGACGACCCGCCGGGCACCCGGTCCGGGGCGGCCGGGTTGGCCGGCGTACCGAAGTGGCTGTTGACGCCGAACATCCCCATCGCCAGCTCGTCGGTCGCGGTCTTGCCGACCACGCTGGCCCCGGCGGCGAGCACGGTCGCCACCGCCGCGGCGTGGGCGTCCGCCGGCGGCCCGGCCGCGAGCGTCGGGTTGCCGGCCGCGGTCACCCGGTCGGCCACGTCGAACAGGTCCTTGACGACCACCCGCAGTCCGTCCAGGGCACCCGAGCCCGTGGGCGCGAGGGTCAGCGCGCCGTCGGGGGCAAGGGCGGTGCTCACGCGCCGGCCCCGTCGTACGACGCCAGGAAGCCGCCGACGAGCTCCTCGACCTCGTCGAACGGGTAGAACCGGTGGGCCTGCCCGCGCACGACCGCGGCGGAGCCGGAGTAGAAGCGCTCGTACTGCACGTGCCGGCCGGCGAACTCCGAGCCGACGACGTCCCAGGCCAGCTTGAACAGCTTGACCCGCTCGCGCACCGGAAGGAGGTCGGAGCCCATCACGACCTCCATCGCCGCGGCCTGGACCGGATCGTCGAGATCGGCCAGCGAAGCCGGCACCTGGATGACCCCGCCGCCGGCGAGCTCGCCGAGCAGCCTGACCGCGCGCGGGTAGACCTCGGTCTGCATGCCGAGCGCGGCGTAGAGGTACTTGCCGGCCGGGCGCCACAGGCCGTACTCGTCGACCTCGGCGCGGGCGTGCGCGGCCTCGGTCAGCGCCTCGGACACGGTCTGGATGGTGGCGATCTCGGCGAGCTGGCCCTTGATGGCGAGGTCGGATTCGCGGCCGTTGGCCTTGACGACCAGGCTGGCGACGCCGGTGACGAAGCGCAGCTTCGCGGTGAGTCGCACGATCGACTGCAGGTTGCCGATCTGGTGGGCGGCGGTGCCGAAGAACTGACTGTTGATCACGCCGACGTCGCCGGCGGCGAAGACGCTCGACCACGGCACCAGCACCCGGTCGAAGACGACCATCGCGTCGGTCTCGTCGTAGCGCGCCGAGAGCGGGTAGTCGAACGACGAGCCGGCAGTGGCGTAGGGACGGCGGCACAGCAGCCGCAGGCCCGACGTCGCGATCGGTACGACGAACGACAGCGCGCGCTCGGACTCGTGCGGGGCGAGCGGTCGGACGCTGGTCACGAAGATCGCGTCGGCCACGGCGGCGCCGGTGCCGAGCATCTGGGCGCCGTCGACGACGATGCCCTCCTCGGTCTCCTCGACCAGCCGCACCGGGGTGACCCGGCTGGTCGGGTCGTGCGGGTTCTGCTGCGGCGGCACGATCGAGTTCGTGATCCACAGCCCCGCCGCGGCCGCGGAGTCGTGGTAGCCGACGACGTGCTTGCCGAGGCGGTGGGTCGCGGTGTCGAAGAGCTCGGGCCGCGACGCGAAGCCGGCGAGCAGCCCGGAGACGTGGTCGGGGCCGCGTCCGATGAAGCCGTGGGTCAGCCGGGACCACTCGTCGAGGGCGACCTTGCGCCGCTCGTGCTGCTCCCGGGTGCGCGGCATGGTGAAGATCGCGAGCCGTCCGGTCTCGGGGTCGACGAGCGGCGAGCCCGGCACGCAGGCGGCGTCGTACACCCCGGCCATGGTGTCGACGACGCCGGCGAACGCGGGGTGCTCGGCGACGTTGGCGACCAGCTCCCCGTCGACGTGGACCGCGCGGCCGTCGTCGAGAGAGGTGCGGTAGTCGGATCCGGTACGCATGTTCTTCTCCTGCTGCTCAGGTGGTGAGGATCGCGGCGTCGCCGGGGCCGGCGAACAGGTCCTCGACGGTGAACGGGGTGCTGATCAGCCCGTCGGCGAGCGAGTAGGCGACGAGCTGGTCGAGCATCCGCCGGTTGGCGGCGACTCCCGAGGCCCACAAGTCGGGGCCGAGGCGGCGCTCGGTCTCCAGGAGCTCCTCGAGCTGCCAGGGCAGCACCGTGTCGAGCGCGGTGGAGTCGAACAGGTCGGCGCGAGCCAGCCGCTGGGACTCGGTGAAGGCCCGGTAGAGCGCCATCGGCAGCTCGGGGTGAGCCTCGGCGAGCGGTCGCTTGATCGCCAGCACGTGCATGGCCGGAAAGATCCCGGTCTGCTCGAAGTACTCCACCTCGACGGGGCGCGGGTCCTCGAAGAGCCGTCGTACGCCGTCGCCGGGCCAGGTCGACGGCGCCCGGGCGGTCATCAGCGCGTCGATCTCGCCGGCCGCGAGCAGCTCGGCCAGGCTCGCGTCGGTACGCCGCTCGACGGTGAAGCCCGGCGGGTAGTGCTGCGGGTGCTCGTCGCCGGCCCGGGCCTCCTCCAGCCCGCCGGTGACGTACGTCGGTGCGAACCGGTCGAGCCCGAAGTGGTCGTGCAGCATCCCGCGCAGCCAGACGGCGGCGGCCATGTCGAAGACCGGGATGCCGATCCGGCGGCCCGCCAGGTCGGCCGGGACCTTGGCCCCGCTGTGCTCGCCGACGAAGACGCACGAGAGCCGGAAGTGGCGCGATGGGAACACCGGCACCGCCAGGTACGGCCGAGCCGGGTCCTCGAGGCTGCGCAGGTACGTCGCCACCGGGAACTCGCACACGTCGTAGGTGTGCTCGACGGTCTGCTGGTTGAACAGCGCCTGCACCCCGCTCAGGGCGACCTCGGCGCTCACCCCCTCGACGATGACCCGGCCGGCGGCCAGTGGGCGGGTGCGGGCGGAGTCGGACAGCCCGATCGTGATCCTCATGCCTCTCCTCTGCTGCTGATGACGCTCTCGACGCGGGAGCGGAGAGCGGTGCTGAAGCGGCCGTCGAGCTCCCACTCGATGGCGATGACCTGGCCGACGCGCTCCTCGAGCCCGGCGGGGAGCGGAACGGCGTTGTTGACGACGACCACGGCCGCATCGTCGAGACGAGGGTCGCCGTCCAGGTCGGGCGGGGCGTCCGGGTCGAACTCGATGCCCTCGATGACCCCCGGGTAGTACTGGCCCACGATCGCGGTCATCCACTGCACGCCGCGGCGGCTCGGGGCGACCACGACGATCCTCTCGCGGTCCCGGACGTCGATCAGGCGCCGCAGGGCCGAGGGCGAGGCGACCAGGTTGAGCTCGATGACCTGGTCGAGGTCGCGGACCAGCCCGTCGATGTCGTTGAGGTGGAAGATGGGTACGGCGACCGCGTCGAACTCCTCGTCGAGCAGTCGGCCCCGGGCGTCGGCGAGCAGCACCGGCTGCACCTCGACGCCGCTGGCCCGCTGCACCAGGTCCTGCACGTGCCGCAGGTCCCGCTCGTTGCACTCCACGACCGCGATCCGCCGCATCGAGTCGACCCGGTGCAGGGCGACCTCGACCATCGAGGTCAGGTCGGCGGCCGAGAACCCGAGCCGGCGGGCCCGGAGCAGCATCTCGTCGAGCTCCGCGGACACCACGTCGCGCGGGTCGACGGTCGCCGAGTCGGGCGGCAGCACGAAGGTGCCGCGCCGCGGGACGGTGCGGACCCGGCCGCCGCTGGCCAGCCGGCCGATCGCCCGGTCGACGGTCGAGGAGTTGGAGCCGAGCTCGGTGGCGAGCGCGCGGCACGACGGCAGCCGGGACCCGACCGGGTAGAAGCCGGTGAGCACCCGGTCCAGCAGCCTGCGGTAGATCTCGTCGACGCCCGGTGCGACCTCCATCAGCTGCTCGCCAGTCGCGACAGGTGGGGGAGACCGGCCCTGGTGACCAGCTCGGCGGCGACCGGCCGCGACTGCGCGGCCAGCTCGGCCGGGTCGACCTGCGTCACCTCGAAGTCCAGGACGCTGGCCCGGCCGTCGACCCAGACCTCCTTGACCTCGCGCGTCCCGGCCACGAACACCACCGCCTGGTACGGGTCGTGGACGTTGGCCAGCGTCGGGCCGGTGCCGTCGAGGACGACGACGTCGGCCTTCTTGCCCACCTCGAGGCTGCCGATGGAGTCCTCCATCCGCAGCGCACGGGCCCCGCCGACGGTCGCCATCTCCCAGGCCTCGAAGGCGCTCATCGCCGTCGCCTGCTGGTGGTGCACCCGGGCCAGCAGGGCCGCGGACTTCATGGCCTGCAGGAAGTCCTGGGAGTCGTTGGAGGCCGCCCCGTCGACGCCGATCCCGACGTCGACGCCGAGCTGCCGCAGCTCGGCGACCGGCGCGACGCCGCTGGCCAGGATCATGTTGGCGACCGGGTTGTGGGCGACGCCGACCCGGTGCTCGGCCATCAGCTGTCGGTCGGCGCGGTCCATCCACACGCAGTGCGCGGCCAGGGTCGGGGCCGCGAACAGCCCCTCGTGCGCGCAGTGCCCGACCACCGTGCGACCGGTCCGCTCGAAGGTCGCGGTGACCTCCTCGCGGATCTCCTGCACGTGGATGTGCACACCGTGCCCGCCGCCGGCGGCGTACTCGATCGAGCGGGCGAACAGCTCGTCGCTCTGGCCGCCGAGCGCGCCGATGCCGACCCGGAAGGTCTGCAGCCGGCTGCCGCCCACCGCCTCCCGCAGCGCGTCGTGCTCCTCGATCTGGCGCTGGATCGGACGGCCGCCGCGGTCGCCCGCGCCGAAGGAGAGCACGCCGCGCAGGCCGAGCTCCTCGAGCGCGTCGACGACCCCGGGGGTCACCGGTGGGGCGTCGGCGCCCGGGTGGCAGACGAACATGTCGTTGGCGGTCGTGACGCCGCTGCGCAGCATCTGGATGCCGCTGAGCATGGTGCCGAGGTACGCCGAGCGCCGGTCCAGGTGCGGGCTGACCGGGTTGATCAGGGCGCAGATCCACTCCCACAGGGTGTAGTCGCTGGCGATGCCGGTGATCAGCCCCTCGGAGAAGTGACCGTGGGTGTTGACGAAGCCGGGGGAGACGATGTCGTACGCCGACCCGTGCACCTCGGCGTCCGGGTGCGCGGCGACCAGCTCGTCGTACGTCCCGACGGCCGTGATCCGGTCGCCGTCCAGGACGACCCCGCCGTCGGCGATCGGCTCGGGTGCGAGCACCCACGCACCCCGGATGAGCACCGTCATGCGGGCCGGCCGCTCGCGTAGTCGAACGCGTCCGGCCGGGGCGCGACCAGGTCGGCGTACAGCTCCGGTCGGCGAGCGCGCAGCAGGCCGGGGACGGAGTCGAAGGGCTTCGGCTCGGTGATCGAGTCGTCGTGGTCGCGCAGCCAGCGGACCCGCTCCAGGTCGAGGGTGGCGACGACCAGCTCGCGCCGGCCGGCCTGGGCCAGCACGTGCTCGGGGCCGGTGATCATCGCGGCGCCCTGCTCCTCGCCCCACAGGTTGTTGGTGAGGCCGACGTAGCAGAGGTTCTCGATCGCCCGGGCCTGGTTGATGACCTGCCAGTTGCGGGTCAGGTTGGTGAACCCGCCGCCGGCCGGGGAGAGGATGACCTCGGCGCCGCGCAGCGCGACGATCCGGGCGACCTCCGGGGTCCACATCTCCGAGCAGACGACGATGCCGAACGGCACCCCGTCGATCTCGACGTTGCCGAACACCTGGCCCGGCGAGGTCAGCACGCCGCTGGTCTGCTCGGCGGGGATGGTGGCCGGGTGGGTGCGCTCGTAGCGCAGCAGGGTGGCGCCGTCGCGGCCGGTCACGTAGACCACGAGCCGGTTGAGTCCGTCCTCGCAGATCTCGTTGCGCGACCAGACGACGTTCAGGTCACCGGCCTTCGCGGCGGCCGTGAGTGCCGGCCCCGCGTCGTACGACGGGATCGTGAGGTCGACCGGCCCGGGGCTGAACTCGGGGAAGCAGATCAGGTCCGCGCCTGCTGCTGCGGCCTGCTCCACGAGCGCCACCGCGTGCTGGATGTTGGGGCTGCCGTCGTCGCCCGGGATGCGGCGGGGCTGGGCCATCGCGAGGGTGAAGGAGGAGCGGGTCATGGCCGGGAGCGTAGGGACGCCGGAAGGCGCAGAACGGCCCCGTAACTGGCTGTTTACGGCCCTCCCGACATCTTCTCGACTGTGTTACATGAGCGGGGACAGGGGGACAGCAGAGACTCGTGTGACGTGGCCCGCATCGTCCGTCCGACCCGTCGGGACGGGTCTACGGTGTGCCCGTGCCGAGGTCCCTGCGCCCCTGGCTGCTGCTGCTCGCGCTGGCCGCGGGCGTGTCGGTGGCCTTCACCCTTGCCCACCTGCCCACGCCGCTGCTCTTCGGCGGCCTGGTCGGGGCGCTCGTGTACGCCGTGACCCGGCCGACCGTGCCGCTGCGGCTGCCGGACCGATGGTTCACCACCGGCCAGGCGGTCGTCGGCGTGCTCGTCGGCGCGTCCGTCGACTGGGGCAGCCTGCGCTCGCTCGGCGTCAGCTGGCTCGTCGTCGCGCTGGTGTCCTGCTTCTCGCTGGTCGTCTCCGTGCTGGCCGGGCAGCTGCTGATGCGGCACGGCGTCTCGCGGGTGACCGCGACGTTCGCCTCCATCGCCGGCGGGGCGGCCGGCCTGACCGCCGTCTCCGACGAGCTCGGTGCCGACTCCCGGGTCGTCGCGAGCCTGCAGTACCTCCGGCTGCTCGTCGTACTCGTCACGATGCCGCTGGTCGCGACCCTGGTCTTCGACGCCCGCGAGGACGCCGACCCGCTCGACGTCGCCGCTCACTCGCTGCCCACCGACCTGGCCTTCGCGCTGCTCGCGATCGTCGTCGGGCTGGTCGGCGGGCGGCTGCTGCGCTTCCCGACGCCGGCGATCCTCGGCCCGCTCGCCGCCGCCGCGCTGCTCACCCTGGTGCCCGCCTTCGGCGACGCCCAGGTGCCGTGGGTGGTCGCTGCCGTCGGGTACGCCGTCATCGGGATCCAGGTCGGCCTGAAGTTCACCGTCGCCAGCCTCCGCCAGATCGGCCGGATGCTGCCCACCGCGCTCCTCACCATCGTGACCACCCTGGTCTCCTGCGCCGGCCTCGGCTGGCTGCTGGTCGCGCTGACCGACGCCGAGCCGCTCGACGCCTACCTGGCGACCAACCCCGGCGGCATCTACGCCGTGCTCGGCATGTCCGCCGCCACCGGCGGCGACGTCACCTTCGTGGCCGCCACCCAGGTGCTCCGGCTCCTCATCGTGCTCGGCAGCGCGCCCTTCGTGGCCGCCTACCTGAGGAGATTCGAGTGAGCGCGAGCCGCCGGACCGGCTGGGTGTTCGACGAGCGCTACCTGTGGCACGACACCGGCACCGGGGCGGGGCCGCTGCCCGCGAGCCTGAGCCCGTGGATCGAGCCGATGGACCACGTCGAGTCGCCGCCCTCCAAGCGCCGCCTCCTCAACCTGCTCACCGTCTCCGGCCTGCTCGAGCAGCTGCACCAGGTGCGGCCGCGGCCGGCCACCGAGGCGCAGGTGGAGGCGGTGCACACCCCGGAGCTGCGGCGCCGGATCCAGGCCGCCGCCGCGAGCGGTCGCGGTGATGCCGGTGACGGGGCGAGCCCGTTCGGCGCTGCGTCGTACGACATCGCGCTGCTGGCGGCCGGCGGCGTGGTCGCGGCCGTGGACGCCGTCCTCGACGGCGAGGTCGACAACGCCTACGCGCTGGTCCGGCCGCCGGGCCACCACGCCTCCGCCGAGACGGGCTGGGGCTTCTGCCTGTTCAACAATGTCGCGATCGCGGCCCGGCACGCTCGCTCGCGCGGCCTGGCGAGGGTGGCGATCCTCGACTGGGATGTCCACCACGGCAGCGGCACCGAGTCGATCTTCGCGGCCGACCCGAGCGTGCTGACGATCTCGCTGCACCAGGACGGCGCGTACCCGACCGGTTCGGGCCCGGTGTCGTACGTCGGGGAGGGCGCCGGTCTCGGCGCCAACCTCAACGTGCCGCTGCCGCCCGGGTCCGGATCCGGCGCCTACGAGCACGCGATGACCGAGGTCGTGCGGCCGGCGCTGGCCCGCTTCCGACCCGACCTGCTGCTCGTCGCCTCCGGCCTGGACGGCAACGGCGGTGACCCGATGGCCCGGCAGCTGCTGAGCTCCGAGGGCTTCCGGATGTTGGCCCGGCACGCCCGCCAGGTCGCCGAGGAGCTCTGCGGCGGCCGGCTGGTGCTGGCCCACGAGGGCGGCTACAACCCGTGGATCGTGCCGTTCTGCGGGCTCGCGATCGTCGAGGAGCTCAGCGGCGTCCGCACCCCGGTGGTGGACCCGTACCTCGCCGCGCTCGAGGGGTACGGCCAGGGTCTGCTCCCGCACCAGGCGGCCGCCGTCGCCCGGGCCGTCGCGCAGGTGGTCGGGGTGCCGGCGGGCTGAGCCGAAATCGTCTGCCGCGGATGACGCGCCGACTCCCCGGTCGGACCAGCATCGGTCACGTCCGAGTACGGGCGAATCGAGTGCCGAGTTCGAGTGGGAGACGCGATGGGGCTGCGCGACAGGGGCCAGCGGCGGCGGGACGAGCGCGAGAACTTCGGTCGTCACGGCGCGGCCACCCGCTTCCAGTTGCGCCAGAAGCTGGTCTCCGTGGGGGACGACTTCTGGATCGAGGACGACGCGGGCGCGCGGCAGTTCCGGGTGAACGGCAAGGCCCTCAGGCTGCGCGACACCCTGGACCTGGAGGACCCGAGCGGGGCCGTCCTGTGCCGGATCCAGACCCGGGTCCTGCACCTGCGCGACTCGATGGCCATCGAGGATCCGGCGGGCGAGCGGCTCGCCCTGGTGCACAAGGCGCTGATCTCCCCGCTGCGGGAGCGCTGGAAGGTCGACCGGCCCGCCGGGCCCGACTGGTCGGTGCAGGGCAGCATCGCCGACCACGAGTACGAGATCGAGGAAGACGACACCAAGATCGCCGAGGTCTCGAAGAAGTGGTTCCGGGCGCGCGACACGTACGGCGTCCAGGTCGCCCCGGGCGTGGACGCCGTACTCGTCCTCGCCGTGACCGTCGCGGTGGACGCGATGGCACATCCGAGCAAGTGAGCACGAACGACACACGACCGACAAGCGTCAAGGAGAGCGACGATGACCGCTGCTGACCAGCACCGCCATTCACAGTCCGCGATCGCGCGAGAGCCCGACCCCGGCACCTCCGGCTGGGTCGGATGGATCGCCTTCGCCGGCGTCATGATGATCCTGCTCGGGGGCCTGCACGTCTTCCAGGGCATCGTCGCGCTCGTCAAGGACGAGTACTTCCTCGTCACCTCGAACGGGCTCGCGGTCAACGTCGACTTCACCGCCTGGGGCTGGACCCATCTGATCGGCGGGGCGCTGGTCATCCTCGCGGGCTTCGGGGTCCTCGCCGGCCAGATGTGGGCACGGGTCGTCGGGGTGATCGTGGCCGTCGTCAGCGTGCTGATCAACGTTGCGTTCCTCGCGGCCTACCCCTTCTGGTCGTTGACCATGATCGCGCTGGGGATCGTCGTGATCATGGCGCTGACCGTGCACGGCGCCGACATCAAGGCGCGACGCTGATCAGGCGCCGAGGAGCTCGAGGGCGCGCGCCCGGCGTACCGCCTCGTTCCGGCGGGTGACCGCGAGCTTCCTCAGGATGTGGCGGACGTGGGTGCGGACCGTGTTGACGGACACGAACATCGTCGCCGCGATCTCCTCGGTGGTCAGCAGCTCCGAGAGGTGCCCGAGCACCTCGCGTTCCCTGGTGGTCAGCGGCTCGAGGACGACCCCGGTGAGCCCGGGCCCGACCAGCTCCGGAGCGCGCGCCGGTCGGCCCGCCTCCTGGGCGGCACCGCGGCACGCCGCGCGGGTGCGTACGGCGGCGGTGGGCCCCGCCCCCACCGGCAGCTCGGCGACGACGCCGTGCGCGGCGTACCACCGCACCGCCCTGCGCTGCAGGCCGGCGAGGCGAGCCGGCGACGCGTAGGCCAGCTCGGCACAGAGCAGCTCCCGGAAGAGGGCGTGGTAGCGGTACCAGCCCGGTTTGGTCGCGACCTCCTCGACCAGCACGTTCGCGTGCGCCAGTACGGCGAGCGTCCGCGACGCCGCACGACCGCCGAGCTCCTCGATCAGACCCGGTTGGAGGAGCTCGACCACGCTGGTGCGGAGGAGTACGTCGCGGGCATCGACCGGCTGGGCCATCAGGATCTCGTTGATGAGGTACTCCGCGATGTTGCCGGTGGCACCGGTGATCCGGTCGGCCTCGGCGTCGGGGTCCTGGGACTGGGCGAGCGTCGTCGCCACGAACCGCAGCCCGGCGGTCCACCCCCCGACGCGGTCGACCAGCGCCCGGATGGTCTCCGGCCTCAGCACGACCCCCGCCTGCTGGAGCAGTCGTTCGGTCTCCTGCTGGTTCCACGCCAGGTCCGCGAGGCGGACCTCGGCCAGGTCGCCCGACAGGCGCCACCGGTGCACCGGGAGGATCGGGTCCGTGCGACTCACGATGACCAGTCGGAGGTGCTCGCCACTGTGGGCGAGCAGGAACTCCAGTCCCTCGGCGAGCTGCCGATCCGCGACCTCGTAGCCGTCCAGCACGAGCGTCAGCGGGCCGTCCAGCTCGGCGAGGGCCGTGCCGATGCGCGCGAGGAGCGTGCGGCTGGTGCGCCCGGATCCAGGGGGTCCCCCCGGGACCCGGAGACCGCATCGACGCAGGCAGTCCACGACGAGGGGCCAGAAGATCGCCGGCCGGTCGTCGCCCGCCTCGAACGTGACCCAGCCGATCCGCTCGCCCGGCACCTGTCGAGCGAGCCGACCGGTCGCCCAGGCGGCCACCGCGACCGTCTTCCCGCTGCCCGCCGGGGCCGAGACCAGGGTCAGACCTCGCCCGGTGCCGGCCTCCAGCGCCTCGTCGAGGCGTGGCCGTTCGACGTAGCACCGCGGAGCGGCGGGCACCGCACAGCGGGCCCGGAGCAGGGGACTGTCGCGGCCCGGGTCTGGCTCCTGCGCCATCGTCGCCATGTTCGCGACCCTGGCGCAGACGCCCGCGCGCGTCATCACCCGCTACGGGTTACCAGGCTGCGGCGGCGGGTCGATGCGGCGGACCTCCCGGACCAGCAGGTCGGCGCGCGCCAGGAGCTCGACGATCTCACCGAGACGCTGGTCCGCGTCGTCGCGCACGACGAGCACGGTGCAGGCCGGGAGCTCGCGAACGCGGTGGTCGGCGAACGCCGCACGCAGCACGGGGCCCATCCGGCCGGCCACCGTCATCTCGTAGGTGCGACCAGGACTCCGCTCGACGCCGGTCATGGCGATCCGCCGCCGTCTTGCCAGGGCTCGGTCTCGGGCACGGCCCGGAGCTCCACCAGGTCCAGGTTCAGCGCCACCAGGCGGCGCAGCAGGCCCTGCAGCGCAGCCTGATCCGCGAACCGGCCACGCAGCACGGTCCGTGACTCCTGGGGCGTCGCGGTCACGTTCCCGAACCCTCGGATGAGCTCACGCGACACCGTTCCCGTGACCAGGATCTCGTACGTCGTAACGGCCATCAGACGTCCCTTCGGCGCTCACCCGGACCGTGGCCATCCCACCTCGCTCGCCCGCGATCGTCGTCATCCGGCGCGCATGAACGTCGCGACGCCGAGCCGGGACAGATCATCCCCACCGAAGGACGCGGACCGTGCTCCGCCCCGGCAGCGTGCAGGGTGCGGGTCGCCCGGTCTGCGAGCGCCCGACACCCCGTGGACTCGACCAGGGAGGAACCCATGCCACCGGCAGAGGACGTGGAGTCGCTACGAGCGCGGGTCCGAGAGCTCGAGCAGCAGCAGGCCGGCGGGGCCGGCACGGAGCGGCCGTCGGGCTCGAGGACCGGGGGTCTCGTCCGCACCTCGCTGGTCACGGTGATGCTGGTGCTGGCGTCGGTGCTGGCGCCCATCACCGTCGTCGCGACCTGGGCGCACGACCAGATCGGGGACACCGACCGGTACGTCGAGACCGTGGCACCGCTCGCCTCGGACCCGGCCGTGCAGAGCGCGATCGCGACCCGGATCTCCGAGGAGATCTTCGCCTACATCGCCGTCGACGAGGTCACCACGGAGGTGCTCACCGCACTCGCCGGCCAGCCCTTCGTGCCCGAGCGCGCCGGGGACCTCCTGCCGTCGCTCGCCGTTCCGCTGAGCTCGGCGATCGAGAGCTTCATCGGCGACCGCATCGACGCGGTCGTCAGCTCGGAGATCTTCGAGGACGCCTGGGTGGAGGCCAACCGCCAGGCCCACGCCCAGCTGGTGGCCGTCCTGACCGGAGAGGTGGACGGGACGGTGAGTGTCGAGGACGGTGCGGTCCGAGTGAGCATCGCCAGCCTGGTCGCCGCCGTGAAGCAACGGCTCCTCGACGAGGGTTTCGCCTTCGCCAACCGCATCCCCGAGGTCACCGCGACCTTCACCATCTTCGAGGCCAAGAACATCGGGACCGCCCAGAAGTGGTTCTCGTGGCTCGACACCATCGCTCGAGTGCTGCCGGTCCTGACCCTGCTCCTGGTCTTCGGTGCGGTGCTGATCGCTCGCAGCCGTCGCCGGGCCCTGCTCGCCGCGGGCCTGTGCATCGCCGGTTCGATGATCCTGCTCGGCCTCACGCTCAACCTCGTTCGGCCGGCCTACCTCGACGCCGTGCCGGCCTCGGCGATCCCCTCCGACGCGGCGGCTGTCATCTACGACGAGCTGGTCCGCTTCATCCGCACCGCGCTGCGTGCCGTCGGCTTCGTCGCCCTCGCCATCGCGGCTGCGGCGTTCTGGTTCGCGCCGTCCGGCGCAGGTGCGGCCTGCCGAGGCGGCGCCTCGGCCGTCCTGGGCCGCATCCGTCGACGCGCCACCCGGGCGGGGATGGACACCGGGCCGGTCGGCACCTTCCTGTCGACGTACCGCGCGTTCACGCGGTCCGTCGTCGTCGGGCTCGGCGCCCTGGTCTACCTGTCCCTGAGCCACCCCACCGGCGCAGACGCGCTGACGCTCATCGTCGTCATCGTCGTGGTCCTCGTCGTGTTGGAGTTCCTCGCCTCGGGCGAGAAGGCTCCGTCCCTGGGCGACGAGAAGGTCATCCCCCCGGGATGAGGACCGCACGAGTGGTCGGCGTCAGGCTCGTCCTCCGGGCTGCCTGCGCCACGCGGGTCTCGAGCGGGCGGTAGTCGGATGCACTTCGACGAAGCGATGGAGTGGGTCGTCCAGGGCTTCGAGGCCGGGGGAGTGCTCGTCCTCGTCGTCGGCTCGCTGGTCGCGCTGGCCTCTGCCGCCGTGGCCTGGCGCCGGTCCGGCGGATCGGTGGCCTACCAGCGGGCGCGACAGGGGGTCGGTCGCGCGATCCTGCTCGGCCTGGAGTTCCTGATCATCGCCGACATCGTGCTGACCATCACCATCGAGCCCACGCTCGAGAGTGCCGTCGCCCTCGGCCTCATCGTCCTGGTGCGCACCTTCCTCAGCTTCTCCCTCGCGATCGAGCTGGAGGGCGTCCCACCCTGGCGGCGCAAGGCCGTCGAGCAGAGCGAGTCCACCTAGCTCGGCGGCCAGTCCGGCCCGGCCGCGGCCGCGTGCCGAGCGGCCGCGCGTCGGACCTTCGAGGCGAGCAGGGACGCGGCGGTGGCGACGAAGACGACGTCGAAGACCATCTGGACGAGCACCACGATGCGAGCCGCCTGCCCGACGGCGTGCACGTCGCCGTACCCGATCGTGAGCATCGTGGAGGCCGAGAAGTACAGGCCGTCGACCCTCGTGTGCAGGCCCTCGACCTGGTCGGGCTGGTGGACCTGGAGGGCGTAGAACGCGAACGCGAACGCGACCAGGACGGTGACGATGGCCGCGACCAGTCCGTCGATGCGGCGGTCCCCGTCGAGAGCGGCCAGCCGGAGCTGAGCCCGCAGCCCGGCGGCGAGAGCGACGAGCAGCAGCACCCCGAGAAGACCCCGGACGACGACCTGGGTCGGCGGTTCCGTGTTCACCGGCACCAGGAAGTACAGGGCCAGGATGAACCCGAGGATGCCCAGCAGCCGCAGCCAGCGTGCCAACCCCACGGCCCGGGTCCTATCCCGCTGACGCCGGATGCCGTCCACGGGCCGAGCGGAGCGTGAACGCGGCGACGACGGCCAGCAGGCCGATCGCGAACAGCCAGAGGCAGGCGACGAGGACGAACACTCCGAGCGACAGCTCCGGGTAGATGAGCAGGAACCCGCCGGCGAGGACGCTGAGGAGGCCGGTGGTGAGGTCCCAGCCGCGCCGGCCCGGGACCGGCGAGACGAGCGCGCCGATGATGTCGATGACCCCCGAGACCAGCCACCAGGCGCCCAGGAGGATGCCGATGGCCACGACTGTCTGCAGCGGGTCCCGCAGACACAGCAGGCCGACGATGAGGGCGAGGGCACCGGACAGCCCCATGAGCGCTCGGATGCCGCCGTCGAGCGAGCTGGTCCCGACCGCGGCGACGATCCGTACGACGCCCGAGACGAGGAACTGGATGCCGACCAGGACCGCGCAGACCTTGAGTGTCTCGTCCGGCCAGGCGGCCAGGACGACTCCGATGCCGAGCGTCATGACGCCGTAGGCCAGCACCAGGCCCCAGTGGTCCGCGAGCCGGTTCAGGCCCGGCGGCACCGCGCCGTACGGGAGCGACCGGGTCTCGTCCGGGGACGCCGCCTGGGCCTGCGATGACGCGACGTCGAGCGGGGACTGTGACATGGCGGCCTCCCGGAGGCGTGGCGACGGGGTTGCGGTCATCGTGCCCTCCGGTCGATCGGGTCACTTCGCCCGAAACGGGTGGACCGATCAGAGCAGGTGCAGAGCGCGGGCGACTGCGAGGGCTTCGCTGCGCCGGCCGGCCGCGAGCTTGGCGTACAGGCTGGACACGTGCGTCTTCACGGTGTTCTCCGAGACGAACAGGTTCGCGGCGATGTCGGCGTAGGTGGAGCCGCGGGCGAGCTCGTGGAGAACGTCACGCTCCCGAGGACTCAGGACCGGGCGCACCCGGGACCGGGAGACGCGGTCCCGCTCGCGTGGGGTGGCCGTGCTGACGGCGTAGACGGAGGTGACGTCCGGACGGGTGGCCGCGGCCTCCGCGAGCTCGCGGAGCCAGGCCGAGGTCGACCGTTCGACGGCCTGGGTCAGGAGGGAGGCGACGGGCGTGCCGTGCCTGGTCCAACCGAGGAACGGCACGGCGTTGCGCCGGACGGCCGTCGCGGTGGCAGCCTCCTGGATCCGGCGGAGGGCGGTCTCGTGCTCGCCGAGCGCGTCGAGGGTCTGTGCCTCACAGACCAACGCGAGCTCGCGACTGGCCGGCTGGGCGTAGGCCATGTCCCCGGCCGCTGTCCCGAACAGGGACGCGGCCTTGCGCAGGTCACCGGCGAGGTCCGCGCGCAGCCCGGCGACCAGGGACGCCTCACCCAAGGCTCGCAGCGCCAGGAGCTCGGCTTCGAGATTCCTCAGGGTGTCGCTGTCCGACGCCAGTGCTGCGATGAAGGAGCGCTCGATCAGCGTCACCGCATTCAGGTGGTCGGGCAGCTGGTCCAACCCCGTGGGCAGGTCCAGAGGTGCCTCGAGGATCTGCTCGGCCTGCGACGCGGAGCCGGCCTGCAGGGCCAGGCGCGCGTCGCGCATCCGCATCCAGAACCGGGTGCACAGGTCGGCCGCGTGCACCGGTGTCGGTGGGGCGGCCGGCTCGATGGGTCCGTCGTTCCACGGCAGGTCGATGAGCCCGGCGAAGAGCATGACGAGGCTGGCCCGTGAGAACGCGAACTGCGGTCGCCACGGCAACGCCGCTCCGAGCATCCCCATGGTCTCGGTGGCCAGCTCTCTCCCGGACTGCTCCCGGCCGGCCATGTACTCGGTCATGGCGAGATGGCTGGCGGCAGCGATCGTCAACGCCGGCAGGCTCCGGGTCCGGCTCAGTCCGACGGCCGTGGTCAGGTTCACCTGAGCGTGGACGAGGTCCCCGGTCCAGTTCTGGGTGATGCCGAGCTCGGTGAGCAGGTGCGGCATGACCTCGTCGTTGCCGCCGTTTCGGTGGGACTCCAGCACGACCCGCTGCGCGTGGCCGACCGCCGCGGAGAGCGACTCGAGGCCGAGCCGGGCGCGCATCAGGCGGATGCACGCGACCCGCCCGCTGCTTGCTCCCTGGTCCTTGAGGGTGCGGTCCATCCAGTGCCGGGCGGACTCGACGTCGCCGTTCAACCAGCGTTCGACGGCGACCGGGAACCAGGTTCCCGGGCGGTCGGCCACGGCGGCCGGGTGGGCGCGGACGAAGCCGGCGATGGCGACACCCTGCCCGCGCATCACCATGGTGATGCCCTCGCCGGCGAGGAGGTCGGCGGCTCGGCCGGGCTCGTTGATGGCGACCAGACGGTCGAAGGCGCGACTGGTCTCGCCTCGCTCGATGTCGAGGTTGACGGCACGCGCGACGGTGGAGCGCGCCTGGGCGACGTCGACGCCCCCGACGACCAGACGCCGACGAATCACCTCGGCCAGCAACGGGTGGATCTGGTAGCGCGGGTCATCGACGGCAGCCGCTCCCAGCGGGGTACGACGGCCGCCACCGTCGTCGTGACCGTCGGGCCAGACGCGGGTCACCAGGAGGCCCGTCGTCTCCAGGTCGTCGAGGACCTCCCCGGCGTGCGGGTCGTGAGACAGGTGACGGGCGGTCGAGACCGAGACCTCCTTCTCGTGCGCGATGCACAGCAGCACGTGGCGCTCTCTCGGCCCCAGGGCGGAGAACACCTCGCTGGCCACCCGATCGGCGACCCGGGCGTCGACTCCGGCGTACCGGCGGGCCGCGGCCGCCGGATCGGGGGTGGCGGCGACGGCTCGCGCCATCAGGACCACGGCGGCACACCATCCGTGGGCGTGCTCGGTGATGGTCTCGATGACCTCGGGGTCGTCGGACCGGGCGTGCGCGGCGACCATCGCCGCGGACTCCGTCTCGTCCATGCGCAGGACGTCGCCGCGCAGGACGGTGAGGTGGCCGAGCAGCTCGGGCAGCAGCCGGCTCAGCGCGAGGTCCCACCGGCTCAGCAGCAGGACATGCAGTGAGTCCGGCTCCTGGTTCAGGCGCTCGTCGAGCAGGCGTACGGCGGACGGCGGCAGCTGGTGGGCGTCGTCGATCACCAGCAGCCGGGGCCTGGTCGGCGGTGCTTCGACGTCGGAGGAGGCCCGCTGCGGAGCTGCGGCGAGCTCCAGGAGACCCGCTAGGCGGTCGCCGTGCCAGCTGGAGTCGCCGGTGACCCACAGTGCCTCACCGGGGGGTGCCTCCGGTACGGCATGCTGCTGCAGCCAGCCGCCGACGCCGAGGGTCTTTCCGGCGCCGGCGGGCGCGACCACCAGGGTGGCCGCAGCCTGGGTGCCCTGGTCCAGCTGGGCCCAGAAAGCGGGGCGGGGGACGTAGGTCCGGGGCAGTCGCGGTCCGCGGTGAAGCGGCGTCTGGGTGGGTGGGGAAATGTGCACGGGAAGCCCTTCGCCGTCGCCGGCCGGCACGCAACTGCCCGATGCGTCCCCCCAGTGCGTCGGAGCCCGCCACATGCCGGGTCAACACAGTGGTCACACATGGTCACGACTCCCGCCCCCGAGCCGTCGCCAGCCAGGGCCCCATCCCTGATGTTCCCGAGAGTAGGACGGTTCCGCGTCGAAGTCACCCCTGCGTCAGGTGAAGTCCTCGGTCGGTGCTCAGCGCCCTGACGCGCGGTCGGTGGCCATGACCTGGCTGCACAACGCCCAGATCACGAACACGTCGAACGTGAGCACGACGATGGACCAGAACGGGTAGTACGGCAGGAAGGCGAAGTTCGTGATGGCGCTGAGCGTGGCGATGGCGACGCCGAGCAACAGCGCCCAGGTCTGTCCGGCGAGGATGCCGATTCCGGTCACGAGTCCGATGACCCCGAGGATGAGATGGATCCAGCCCCAGGTGGTGATGTCGAACTCGTAGGTGTACTCGACGCCGCTGACGAAGACGGTGTCCTCGGCAAGGGCAGCGATGCCCTGGAGGATCTGGAAGATCGCGACGGTGGCCAGCATGACGCCGGCGAAGGCGGTGGCGCCGACCGCGACCAGGCCCTTGGTCGACTTCTCGTAGGCCCGTCCGGTGGCGTGCGTGGTCATGGCTTCTCCTTCGTGGTGGTCGACGAGCGGCGGTCGGGTCACTCGGTCGCGAAGACCCCCCGCAGGGCGGCCTCCTGGTCATCGCTGAGGTTGGTGAAGATGAGGTCGTCGGGCTGGTGGTCGGCGAACGCGGCCTTGACCTTGTCGACCACCGCGTCGGAGGTCATCACGAAGAGGGCGGACGTGCCGGGGGTGACCTGGTCACGGACCTTGGTGATGAACGCGTCGTCGATGCCCGCGTCCCTCAGCGACCCTGCCAGCGCCCCGGTCGCGGCACCGAGCGCGGCTCCGAGCAGCGGGACGAAGAAGATGAGACCGAACAGCAGACCCCAGAACCCTCCGCCCAACGCACCGGCGCCGGTGGTCGAGGCGAGCTGGCGCGTCTTCGGCTTCCTCTGGCCCTCCGCCCACGAGACCGTCGCGGCGTCGTGAAGGGTGAGGATGCCCTCGCGGGCGAGGTCCTGAAGGGTCTGCGAGGCCTGCTCGGCCCCGTCGGGGCTGTCGAACTTCCAGACCGTGAGGGTGGCTTGGGCCATGACCGCGCTCCTGGTGTCGGGTGTCGGGTTCACGCCGAGTTCACGCCGGGGCCCGGCTGGGCGGCTCACCCGTTCCTGGTGAACGGCGTAGAGAACATCTCGCGGCGGAGCTAGGAGCGCGCGCTGCGCCCGCAGTTCCCCCGGAAGGGGTGACCACCAGCGGCCGCGGCACCCCTAGCGTCACGGCTCCCGGGCTGGCGGCGACGGCCGCCACCCGAGGGCGGCAGCTGGGCAGGAGGAGCGGTGGGCGAGGTCATCGGTGAACTGCTCCCCGTCGCGTTGGGGGTGGCCATCTCGCCGGTGCCCATCATCGCCGTCATCCTGATGCTCCTGGCACCGCACGCGAAGGCCGCATCGGTCGCGTTCTGCGCCGGGTGGGTGCTCGGCATCAGTGCCGTCGTCACCATGGTCGCCGTGGCCGTCGACCCGGTCGACGATTCCGAGTCCGGTGACCCGTCAACCCTGGCGAGCGTGCTGAAGATCGTCCTCGGCGCCGCGGCGGTCCTGCTCTCCGTCAAGAGCTGGCGCTCCCGGCCGCGGGGGGACGAGGAGCCGACGATGCCGAAGTGGATGAGCGCCGTCGACACCCTCACGGCCACCAGGGCCCTGGGGCTCGGCGCGCTGCTGTCCGCGGTGAACCCGAAGAACCTCACCCTGTGCCTGACCGGCGGCGTCATGATCGGGTGCGGGGCACTCTCGGCGGGCGAGCAGGTCGCCGCCGTCGTCGTCTTCGTCGTCATCGGCTCCTGCACGGTCGCCCTTCCGGTGCTCGGCTACCTGACGGCGCAACAGAGGATGCAGCAGCCGCTCGACGACCTACGTCAGTGGCTGACCGCCCACAACGCGGCTGTCATGGCCGTCCTCCTGCTCGTCATCGGCGTCGCCGTCGTCGGCAAGGGCGTCGCTGGACTCTGAGCATCGGCGGAGCTCTGACCGGGCCGGGGATCGATGAAGGGAAGCACGATGGCGAGGATGATGATCCGGGTGGACGCGGAGGTGTCCGACGAGCTCGCCAGCGCCTTCCCGTACCTGACGCCTCGCCACCACCGGGCCCAGACGACGTTGGTCGGTGAGCTCGCCGATCAGGAGGAGCTGCAGGGCGTCCTGAATCTCCTCAGCTCACTGGGGATCCCCGTCATCGAGGTGCTGACCATCCCCAACGACTGATCCGCGGCAGATGACCAGGGTCACTCGGTCACTCGGAGGGCAGGGTGCGGTCGGTGTCGGCCGTGTGAGCGTCGCGCACCACGACGACCGGGCACGGCGAGTGCCGGACCAGCTGGTCGCTGACCGAGCCGAGCGCCAGGCCGCGGAAGCCACCCAGGCCGCGGGCTCCGACGACCAGCAGGTCGGCATCGGCAGCGGCTTCGAGCAGCTTGTTCGCGGCCGGCCCGCGGACGGCGGAACACTCGATGTCCACGTCGTCGACCTCCGCGGCAAGGCGAGCGCAGTCGGCGCGCAGGTCATCGACGACGGCAGCCTCGAAGTCCTCCAGCGGTGGGACGTAGCCGAGGGTCTGGGAGCTGGGGCGAGGTGCGGTCTTCATGGTCCAGGCGCGCACGACCCGGAGTCGTCCCGAGACGGCTCGTGCGTGGTTCAACGCCCACCGGAAGGCGGCGTCGGCGGGCCGGGACCCGTCGTGGCTGACGACGATGAGGGGCCGCCTGATGTCCATGCCCCGATGGTCCGCGCGATCCACCCGTAGCGGGGTCACCTAGTTCGGGTGACCCGACCCACGGGCCGAGGCCGACCGACTGACCCGTCGTCCGGGTAGGGGCGAAATCCCGCTCGCCGTCGCCCGGCAGCGGGAGTAGCGTGCTGCGCATCGACGGCCCCTGCGAGGGAGTGCGGCCATGGACCCCGACCCGGTCATCCTGCTGGCGACGACCGACCCGGTCTCGCGCGAGATCCTCGGCGGCGAGCTGCG
Organism: Nocardioides sp. W7; assembly: GCF_022919075.1. NCBI lineage: Bacteria > Bacillati > Actinomycetota > Actinomycetes > Propionibacteriales > Nocardioidaceae > Nocardioides > Nocardioides sp. W7. Next base: position 3,476,000 of record NZ_CP095078.1, read on the forward strand.
TCGCCGCTACGGCGGCGACTACGAGGTGATCGTGTGCGCGGACTACGCGCACGCTCGCGCGATCCTCGAGGGGCTGCGCCGGTGGGGGAGAGCGGTCGCGCTGGTCATCGGCTACTACGGGCCGGACGACCGCGACGGCCTCGACTTCCTGCGCCGGGCCTATGCCCTGCAGCCCTCCGCGAAGCGGGCCGCGGCCGTGACCTGGGGCGACTTCGCCAGCGCCGCGCCGGTCTTCGCGGCGATCGCTCACGGCCACGCGGAGCTCTCGCTGGTGCGCCCGGAACGACCTCGGGACGAGGAGTTCCACGGCGCGGTCACCGACGCCCTCGACGACTGGAACCTCGCCCAGGGGCTCGGCTTCGAGGCGGTGCGGCTCATCGGCGAGGCCCGCGACGAGCGCACCTTCTCGTTGCGCGACTCCTTCGGGCGCAACCACATCCCGGTCGGGTTCTACCCCGTCGGCACCGACGCGGCCCGGCGGATGCTCGAGTCGCTCGACCTCCACGACCCGGAGCTGCCGGTCGTCGTACTGGCCTTCACCAGCCCGCCCACCGTGCTGGTCGACCCGACGGACCTGGAGATCGCCGATGCCTTCGGCCTGATGGCCCCGCTTCCGCTCGACCGGGTCTTCGACGTGGTCGTCGTCGGTGCCGGCCCGGCCGGTCTCGCCGCGGCGGTGTACGCCTCCTCGGAGGGCCTGTCGACCCTGGTGATCGAGCAGCAGGCCGTCGGCGGGCAGGCGGGCACGAGCTCGCTGATCCGCAACTACCCCGGGTTCTCGCGTGGGGTGAGCGGGGCCCACCTGGCCTACCGCTCCTTCCAGCAGGCCTGGGCGTTCGGCACCGAGTACTCCTTCATGCGCCAGGTCCAGGGTCTGGAGGCCGACGGCCCGCTGCATCGCGTGACGATGTCGGACGGCAGCGCGGTCCGAGCCCGCAGCGTGGTCGTGGCGACCGGGGTCGACTACCGCAGGCTCGACCTTCCCGAGGTCGACGAGCTCATCGGTCGGGGCGTCTACTACGGCGCCGCCGTGTCCGAGGCGCCGTCGATGGTCGGCCAGCAGGTGTGGGTGGTCGGGGGCGGGAACTCCGCCGGGCAGGCCGCGCTCCACCTGGCCCGCTACGCACGGCACGTGACGCTGCTGGTGCGGGGCGCGAGCCTGGCCGCCAGCATGTCCGACTACCTGATCGCCCAGATGAAGGCGACGCGCAACCTCAGCATCCGTTACCACGGGGCCGTCGTCGGAGCACGCAGCGTCGACGGCTGCCTCGCGGAGATCACGGTGGGCGACACCCGGGCTACCGATCCGGCCGAGACCGAGCAGCTCGAGGCCGCCGGGCTCTTCGTGCTCATCGGCTCGATCCCTCGGACGACCTGGCTGCCCGACGCCGTGCACCGCGACGAGGCCGGGTTCGTGCGTACCGACGGGCACAGCAGCCTGGCCCTCGAGACCAGCCTGCCCGGCACCTTCGCCATCGGTGACGTCAGGTCCGGCTCGATCAAGCGCGTCGCCACCGCGGTGGGTGACGGGGCGACCGTGATCTCGGTGCTGCACAGGTACCTCGCCGAGCACCCCCGACCGGTCGTGACGAGCGCGAGCGGTGATGCGGCCGCCGAGTGAGCGGGCCGTCGTGTCACCGGCGCTGCGACGCCTGCTCCTGGTGGCCGCCGCCCTGGTCTTCCTCGCGGGTCTCCAGCTCTTCGTGTTCCCCCTCCGCACCGCGGACTGGTTCGCTTGGACCATCGCGCCCCCGATGACGGCGGTGTTCCTCGGGGCGGCGTACTGGTCGAGTGCGGTGCTGGAGGTCGCCGGTGCACGGGCCGCCGGCTGGGCGCAGGCCCGGCTGGCGGTCGGGAGCGTGCTGGTGTTCACGACCCTCACGCTGGTCGTCACGCTGATGCACCTCGACCGTTTCCACCTCGGCTCGGACCACCCGAGCGGCGCTCGGGCGATCACCTGGGGCTGGCTGGCGATCTACACGGTGGTCCCGGTGGCGTTGACGGCGGTCGGGGTGCGCGAGCTCGCGCGTGCGCGCGACGGCACGGACGCCCCGGCGCGCACGCCGCTGCCGAGGGCGTTGCGGACGCTCCTGATCGCGCTCGGGGTGGTGCTGACCGGCGTCGGGGTGACGCTGCTCGTCGCGCCCGACACCGCGTCGACCCTGTGGTCGTGGCCGTTGACCCCGCTGACCGCCCGCGCCGTCGGCGCCTGGCTCGTCGGGCTCGGGTGGGCCGCCGGGCACGCAGGCCTGGTCGACGACGCGGTCTCGGTCCGGCCGGTCGGGTGGACCGGGGTCACGTTCGTCGTCCTCCAGGCCGTGGCCCTCGCCCGGCACGGCGGCGACCTCTCCCGGGGAGCCGCCGCGGCCGGGTACGTCGTGGGTCTGCTCGCCGTGGGTACGGCGGCCCTCTGGATCCTCCTGCTGCGACCCGATCGGCGCCCGGCGGCGTAGCTCAGGTGCCGAAGAACCCGGTCATCCGCACCAGGAGGCCGCTGTCACCGACCTCGCCGATGTCCGTCGAGACCTTCCCCGGATCCTGCCCCGGCCGCACCAGACGCCACTGGAACAGCACGACGCCGTGGTGGTGGTTGAGGCCGCCGACCAGCTCGAGGTGGGCGCCCGGCCGCCTCGACATGACACCGCCGATGTGGTCCGACAGGGCGTCCCGGCCCCGGGTCCTCACGGTCGGATCGAGGTAGACGCCGGCTTCGTCCCAGCACTGGGCCAGGAGGGAGGCACGGGCCTCGCCGTCGGTCTCGTTCCAGGCGCGGAGGTAGGCGTCGACCAGGGCGTGGATCCGCTCCGCCGGGACGATGACCGCCCCGACCGGCTTGGGCGTCCTACGTGTGCGGGTCATCTGCGCTCTCCCAGATGCTGGCTCGTGCTTGAGCAGGAGCGTAGCCGTCGTCAGCGGTTGACCTCCTTGAAGACGCGCAGCATCGTCCGGACGTGACGGTGACCGGGTGCGGCGTGGTCGGCCGGCAGCTGCAGGAAGCCGTTGAAGCCGTCGACGTCGTCGAGGTCGACGTCGGTGAAGCCCATCGACCAGTCGGGGAAGGCCCGCTCGGTGACGGGGTCGCGGAGCACCTCGATCAACCCGGTGTGGCGAGGATCGGTCCGGATCGCCCCGTAGACCCGGTCGACCGCGTCGTCGGGGCCCTCCAGGGTCTGGATGATGTTCCCGCCGCTGTAGAGCAACAGCCCGGTGAGGCCGAGCTCGACGTTGCGGGGGCGGACGGCGGCCATCAGCTCCACCAGCTGGGTGGCCGACATCAGGCGGGTGGCAGAGCTGAGGTAGGTAAGCGAGAGCATGGTGACTCGATCATGCCTGGTCGCCGTACGGCGGTGGTGGTCGCGCACCCACACGTGAGCCGATTAGCAGATGTGACCGGCGACTGCAACACTCGGGCCAGACACCCGGGGGGGTTTCCTCCTGTCTACCTCACCCCCGGACTTCGTGGCACTCGTACTCACCAGGCTGTGACGCCGCTCCGGCTCTACTCGGAGAGTGCCTATGTTCCGTCGAATCCGTACAACAACGCCCTTCGCGGTCGTGGCTCTGACCGCCGCCCTGGTCCTCGCGATGAACGGCCCCGCCTCGGCTGCCCAGCCCCAGGTCGGTCTCGGGACCGCGGCGCCGTTCGCCGTGCTCGCGGGCAGCACCGTCACCAACACCGGGCCGTCGGTGATCTCCGGCGACGTCGGTGTCAGCGCGGGTTCCCAGGTCGTCGGCTTCCCCCCGGGGATCGTGAACGACGGCACCATCCACGCCGCGGACGCGGTCGCAGCGCTGGCCCAGGACGACCTCACCACCGCGTACGACGACGCCGCCGGCCGCGGCCCGGTCGTGGACCAGACCAGCCAGGACCTCGGCGGTCAGACCCTGATCCCCGGCGTCTACGACGCCGCGAGCGCGATGGCATTGACCGGCACCGTGACCCTGGACGCGCAAGGAGACCCCGACGCGGTCTTCGTGTTCAAGGCAGGCTCCACCCTGATCACCGCCAGCGGCAGCCGAGTCGCCCTGGTCGGCGGGGCCCAGGCGTGCCACGTGTTCTGGCAGGTCGGGAGCTCGGCCACGTTGGGCACCTCGAGCGACTTCGTCGGCACCGTCCTCGCGCTGACCTCGATCAGTGCGCAGACCAGGGCGGTGGTCCTCGGTCGGCTGCTCGCGCGCAACGGCGCCGTCACGCTGGACACGAACACCATCACCCGACCGGGGTGCGCCGCGCCGACGGTCGTGTCGACCGCGACGCCCTCGGGTGGGCCGAGCGCGACCCCCGGTGCCACGCCTTCGACGACCCCGTCCACGGGCGACGGCACCCCCGGTGACGGCACCCCCGGTGACGGCACCCCCGGTGACGGCACCCCCGGTGACGGCACCCCCGGTGACGGCACCCCCGGTGACGGCACCCCCGGTGGCGACACCCCCGGAGGCGACACTCCCTGGGTGCCGGTGGGACATCCCGGGACCGGCAGCCACCCGACTCCGGTGTCGGGTGACGGCTGGCTGATGCTCGGCCTGCTGTGCCTCGGTGGCGCCGGCGCCACCGCGATCGTCGGCTCCCGCAGCACTCGGCGTAGACGGGTATGAGCGTCCGCGGGCCCGCCGGGCGGTCGTCCACCACCTGGCGGGTCCTCGCGGCCGGGCTTGCGCTGGCCGGTGCGGTGAGCATGGTCATCTGGGCCGACCGGTCGTCCGACCCGGACACGGATCCGGACGCGGACCAGGGCTCCGTGAGCACACCCGCGGTCGCCGCCCCGGCGCCGGTCGACAGCGCTCCGGTGGTTGCTCCGGCCCCGGTGCGGGTCACGATCCCCGACATCGACGTCAGCTCGGCGCTGGTGCGACTGGGCCTGCAGGACAGTGGCGAGGTCGAGGTTCCCCAGGAACCGCAGGATGCGGGCTGGTACCGGCTCGGCACCCGTCCGGGCGCGGTCGGGTCGGCCGTCATCCTCGGCCACGTCGACTCCGTGGACGGCCCGGCCGTGTTCTTCCGGCTCAAGCAGCTGAGCCGGGGCGCCCGGATCGAGGTGGCCCTGGAGGACGGCACCACCGCCACGTTCGCCGTCCGGTCGGTGCGGACGTACGCGAACGAGGACTTCCCGGCCCAGCGCGTCTACACCTCGCACGGCCGCCGCGAGCTGAACCTGATCACCTGCGGCGGCGCGTACGACGCGAGCCGCGGTGGCTACCAGGCCAACGTCGTCGTCAACGCCCACTGGGTCGCCGGCGCCCGCACCTAGGGACGCCGGCGTCCCTCAGTCGAGCAGGTGGTCCAGGGCCCTCCCCATCACCTCGTTGCGGGCCGCCGGCGTCGCGATCCCCTCGAACCCGAAGCCCATCAGCAGCGAGTCGGGCGTCGTGATCGCGGCTCCGACCGGGAAGCCGCTGGCGTCGGTGGCGATCCAGTCGTTGGCGTTCGGAGCGCTGCCGGCAGGTGCGCCCGGCGTGGCCCAGCCGTCCAGGCCGGTCTCGAACGACGTGGTCGTCCCATCCGGATACGTCACGTCGTCGACGAAGGCACCGAGGTTCTGGGTGCCCCAGTCGCTGGCGTAGGTGATGGACAGCTCCACCTCCGACCCTGCCCACGCGGCGAGGTCGACGCTCCAGTTCTGCCAGCCCGCGGAGTTGCCGGATGCCGCGTGCCAGACGCCCGTCGTACCGGTGGGGGTGCAGGTCTCGGTCGCCTCGTCGAAGGTCTGGTAGTGGTCGAGCTGCGGGTGCAGCTCGCGCCAGCCCGCGGCACAGCTGTCGCCGGTCTCCTGGGTGGTGTGCCCGTTGGCGTCGGGCAGCGTCGTCCAGTCGTCGCCGCCGGGCGTGCGGGCCTCGACGAACGCGAAGTCCCAGGCGCCCTCGGTGTCGAAGGAGGTCCAGAAGTCCAGCGAGCCGCCGCCGGCCGGCACGGTCACCGTCCGGGTGAGCCGCTTGTACGACACGTCGGCGATCTGGCTGTACACGAACTGCTCGCCGGTGTGCGGCTCGAAGGGCCCGCCCGGCTTGCTCCACCGCGCCGACGGCCAGCTCTCGAACTGCGGGAACTCCTCCTTCGGCAGGATGCCGCTGGTCGCGATGAACGACGACGTGGCGTCCTGGTTGTCGGCCGAATCGGGTCCGTTCATCGACCAGGCGAGGTCCGTGAACGGGGTGTCGAGGCCGGCGACGTCGTGCACGTTGCCCTCCTCGTCCAACCCGTCGCCCGGGATGGCGAGGTAGCCGCCGAACCAGTACTGCAGCACGTCGTTGGTGCCGTCACCCGAGCCGCGCAGCTGCAGGCACCGCCGCGGATCGACATCGGCCGGCAGCGGCGCGCAGGCGATCGTCCCCTGCGGGTCGTAGAGCTGGGTGCCGAGGTTCCCGGTGAACTGCTCGCCGGCCTGGTTGCCGGTGTACATCACCTTGCCGCCCTCGTTCATGAAGGCGCGGAACTCCAGCATCTGGTCGAGCGCGAGCCGGTCCACGTTGCCGGCGCCACGGCCCGCGGTGCGGGTCACGACGTCGTCGCCGGTGTACCAGATCGCCGCGTCGTAGTGGCTCAGCACGCCCAGGGCGTCGGGGGCCACGCGGCCCTGCGCGTCCACGTCGTACACGTCGGCCTGCTGGCCGTTCGCTGCCAGGGCGTCGAGGTAGTAGTCCAGGTAGTGCGGACCGGGGGTCTGCACGGGGGAGGCGCCCGTGTAGTCCTCGGCGGCCACCACGAGCACGCGCTTCTTGGACTCGGACACTGCCCGGTAGGTGAAGGACGGGCTGCGCTTCCCGCGCGCCTCGAACCATACCTTGACCGAATCGCCGGGCTTGGTGCCCCGGACGGTGCCGCGGACCTGGTGGTAGTGGGTCGAGGTCATGCCGAAACGTTCGCCGCCGTCCCACTCACGGGTGCGGGAGGAGTGGGTACGACCGCCGTTGACCCTCCACTTCGCCGTCACCCGGCCCAGGCTGCGCTTGGCCAGTACGGCGACCGGCTGGGGGTCGCCGTACGACTTGGCGAAGCTCAGCTGGACGGCCGGGAGGCCGGCCTTGTAGGCGTCGTCGCTGTCGAGGTAGAAGGGCTTGGTCTCGATGCCGACCGTCGACTTCGGGTCGTCGGGGTCCTTCGCCGAGGCGGCCACGGAGCGGGCGAAGGGCAGGTTGCGCTCGAACTCCTCCTGGACCAGCGCCTCGTCGTCGGGGAAGACGAAGCCGCAGGTCGGGCAGCCGGGGGAGAGCTCGGGCGTCCACGCGAGGGTGCCGGTGGCCTCCTGGGCGTAGCCGTCGATCTCGCCGTTGGTGACGTAGAGGACGTCGGACGAGAGGCCGGGGTGGAAGTCCTCGATGGCCGGGTTGTCGAGGTTGCCGGAGAGCGCGTAATAGATCGGGTCGTCCGCGGTCGGGGTACCGATCTGCCAGCCGTCGTTGTAGAGCAGCCAGCGGCCGTTGGAGTGGTAGTTGACCATGAACTCGGCGCGGGCCCGCTTGAACAGCCGCATCGCCGCCCGGGTCTCCGGCTCTGAGGCCGCCGACGGGCCGCGATAGGTGTCGCTCGACGGGATGGGGGAGGAGCCCTCGTTGTCGTAGCCCCAGTGAGAGGGGAAGTTGCGGTTCGGGTCGACGCCGTCGCCGACCTGGGTGACCCCGTCGCCGTTGTTGTCTCGCAGGTTCTTCCGCCACAGCCGCTCGTGGTCGAACGTGTACTGGTAGCCGTCGGGATTGAGCACGGGCACGAACCACAGCTCGGTGTGGCTCAGCAGCCTCCGCACCTTGCGGTCGCCGGACCGCCAGCCGTCGAGGTAGTCGTTCATCAGCCGCCGGGTGACCTCGGTCGCGATCCACTCGCGGGCGTGCTGGGTGGCGCTGTAGATCACCGCGGGGCGGGCCCCGTCCCGCTTGCGCCGCGCGCCGTCGGTCACCTTGAGGGCGAGGATCTCGCGGCCCTGGTAGGTGGTGCCGAGCTTGACGAGCTTCGCGACGCGGGGGTTGCGCCTGGCGGCCCGGACCAGCTGGTCGCGGATGCCGCCGGGCTCGTCGTACGACCGCCACACGTTGTAGCCGTTGACCGCCTGGGCGGCGGCGAACTGCCGGACCGTCTGACCGCCCTTGACCTTGGTCAGGCGCAGGTCGATGCCCTGCCCGCTCAGGTCCTCCGCCTCCTGGGCGGTCAGGACCAGCTCGACCTGCGAGGTCTCACCGGTCGGGTGCGCCTCGGTGAGGTCGTAGCCCTGCTGGGCCAGGCTGCCGAGCTGGTCGGCCGTCACCTGCCGGGCGGTGTACGCGTCCAGCCGCTGATCGCTGGCCGCGGCCGTCGCTGCGGCGGTAGCCGAGGGAGGCGCCAGGCCGACCCCGAGGGCGGCGACGACCGCCGCTGCAATGAGACAGGACGCGAGTCGACGCATGAGGACCTCCCGAGTGGATGTGACCCACGACACAATGCCACCGCCGGGGCGGGGCCGGGAAGAGCACAAATGCGGTATCTGGCGCCGGGTCAGACGCGGCCCGTGGTGCTCCATGCGGCCACGGCGTCGTGCGGTCCGGGGTCGAGGGCGACCAGGTACCTGCCCCGGACCGGACGGCCCGAGAACGACGGGGTGACGTCGACGCCGGCGGTCTGGTCGAGGGTCAGGTCGCCCAGCTTGACCAGCACCTCCTTACGGACCCACAGCTCGGCGAAGGCGCGCGGACGATCGGCCTGGTCGTCCAGCCAGACCCGCTCGCCGGCGGCGAGCGCGCCGAGCGGCAGCGCGCCGGTGCGCAGTGCGGCCAGGGACTCGAGGTCGACGGCGCACGGATCATCGTCGACGATGGCGGCGACCAGGCCGGCGGAGTGTGACCAGGCGACGTGCACGTCCAGGCCGACCACCACCGGGCGGCCGTGCGGACCTGCGCAGCGGGCGCAGGTCTGGGAGAACCGCACGTCGTCCGGCTCGGCGCCGGTGTGGTGCGCGACCAGCGCTCGCGCCAGCACCCGGCTCGCCAGGTAGTCGCGCCGGTCCTCGGGACGGTGGAGGCGGTCGGCGCGGGCTCGCTCCTCGGGGGTGGTCGCGACCGGGCCGGCCGCGAGGACGTCGACCGACGTCGCGATCAGCGCGTGTCGGTGGACCGGTCCCATAGGTCCATGCTCTCGCGGAGGGCCCGGGCCACCTCGCCGACCAGCGGCTCGCGGACCAGGTCGGGGTGGGTCCCGGGCAGCACGCGCACGTCCAGCGTGCCCTTCACGTACGGCGCCCAGCCCTGGACGTCGAGCCAGGTTTCGCTGCGCGGGGCGCCGGCGACGAAGGCCAGCACGTCGCCGGCCAGCACGCCGTGCTCGGAGGTGCGCACCAGGGTGGCACTCGTCACGACGTTGCGCATCGTGGCCTCGACGACCTCGCCCGGCAGTGCCGCGAACGCACTGCCCTCCTCGGCCAGCAGGGTCGCCACCCGGGTGCGGTCGAGCAGCTCGTCGGCGGTGACCCGGTGCTCGGCGCCCGCCATCCGCAGCAGGGCCCGCAGCGTCTCGGCCTCGTCCGGCACCGGCAGCGAGCGCCACTGGTCGCTCGGGTAGGAGTCCATCAGGGCGACGACCCCGACGTGCTGCCCCTCCTCGGACGCCATCGCCGCGACGGTGTGGGCCGCCATCCCGCCGATCGACCAGCCGACGAGGTGGAACGCGCCGTCACCGACGACCTCGCGGATCAGGGCGAGCTGGGCGCGCGCGAGGTCGCGCAGGTCGGCGGGCGGCGGCGCGGTCGAGCCGTCGAGTCCCTCGGCCTGGAGCGCGTGCACGGGCCGATCGGGGGAGAGGTGCGGCAGCAGCGCCGAGTAGCACCAGCCGAGACCGCCGGCCGGCGGCAGCGCGAAGAGCGGCGGCCGACCGGGGCCGGGGCGCAGGGTGAGCACGGGGTCCGTGTCGCGACCCCTGGAGTGCGTGCCCGAGCGTCGCGCGCGGACCAGCGCGGCCAGGGAGCGCGCGGTCGGAGCCGCGAAGACGTCCGCGAGCCGGAGCGGCACGCCGACGAGCGGCTCGAGCCGGGCCACGAGGCGCAGCACGAGCAGTGAGTGCGCGCCGAGGGTGAACACGTCGTCGTCGAGCCCGGCCGGGAGCCCGAGGAGGTCGGAGAGACACGCCACCACGTGCTGCTCGACGAGGTCGCCGGGCACGCTGGTCCGCGGCGTCGCGGTGGGGGACGGGCGCAGCGCCTCGAGCGCCCGCCGGTCGACCTTGCCGCTGCCGCCCAGCGGGAGCTCGGCGATCTCGTGCACCACGCTCGGGACCAGGTACGCCGGCAGTCGCGTACGGGTCGCCTCCCGCAGAGCATCGGTGTCGAGCCTGGCTCCCGGGCGCGGCACCACGAACGCCTCGAGCCGCACGTCGTCGCCGACCGTGACGGCGAGCGCCGTGGCGGAGAGGACCCCCGGGTCGAGGGCGAGGGCGGCCTCGACCTCGCCGGGCTCGACCCGCTGGCCGCGGATCTTCACCTGCTGGTCGCGGCGGCCCTCGTAGAGCAGCGCCCCGTCGGAGCGCCAGCGGGCGAGGTCGCCGGTGCGGTACATCCGCTCGCCGGGGTGGAACGGGTCGGGCCCGAACACCTCTGCCGTGAGGTCCGGCCGGCCGGCGTACCCCTCGGCGAGCTGGACCCCGGCGAGGTGCAGGTGGCCGACGACTCCGACGGGCACCGGGGCGTCGTCCTCGTCGAGCACGTAGCAGCGGGTGCCGGGCGTGGGCCGGCCGATCGGCACGACCTCGTCGTCCACGGACGTCTCCCAGGCGGTCACGTCGACCGCGGCCTCGGTCGGCCCGTAGAGGTTGGCCGGGGTGACCCCGAACGCCGCCCCCGACCGGACGACGAGATCGTGGGTCAGCGCCTCACCGCTGCACACCAGGTGGCGCACGCGCCGCGGGTGCCCCGCGAGCCGCCGTACCGAGGTGTCGTCGTCGAGGAAGGCCCGCAGCATCGACGGCACGAAGTGCAGGACGTCGACCCTCTCGTCGACGATCAGGTCGGCCAGGTAGCGGGGGTCGCGGTGCCCTCCGGGCTCGGCGACCACGATCCGGGCGCCCACCTGGAGCGGCCAGAACAGCTCCCACACCGACACGTCGAAGGTCGTCGGGGTCTTGTGCAGCACGGTGTCGCCGCCGCCGACGGGGTAGCGGTCCTGCATCCAGCGCAGCCGGTTGTCGATCGCGCGGTGCGTCACGACGACGCCCTTGGGACGGCCGGTCGAGCCGGACGTGAAGAGCACGTACGCGGGGTCGTCGAGCGCCGGCGGCCCGCCGGGAAGTGGCCGGTGCGCGGAGTCCGGAGCCACGTCCTCGGCCCGGTGCGCGGCGAGCAGCTCGGGTGTCAGTACGACGACCGCACCGGCGTCCGCGACCAGGTCGGTCACTCGCTGCTCGGGAGTCTCGGGGTCGATCGGCACGTAGGCGGCCCCGACCCGGTGGGCGGCCGAGATCGCGGCGAACAGGTCCAGGCTTCGGGGGAGCGCGACGCCGACGTGGCGCCTCGGCCCGGCACCGGCGGCCAGCAGCAGCGGCACGAGCCGGTCCGCCTCGCGGTCGAGGTCGGCGTAGGTCCACGTGCCCTCGGGGGCGCTGAGCGCCACCGCGTCGGGCGTGCGGTCACGCTGCTCGGCGAACGCCTCGGGCAGGGTGCGGGCCCGCCCCGACGGCGGAGCCGACGCGTTGAAGCCGTGGACGACGAGCGCGTGCTCCTCGTCGTCGAGCAGCGGCAGGTCGGCCACGAGCGTCGACGAGTCGGCCGCGGCGAAGGTGCGGGTCCAGGTGAGGAGCCGGCGCGCGGTGGTCGCGACGACGTCGGCGTCGTACAGGCGGGGGTTCGCGTCCACCTCGAGCCACACCGGACGACCCCGGCCGGGCATCCCGCGCACGGTCCAGGTGATGTCCTCGACGGGACCCGGGACCAGGTTGGCCACGGCGCCGGTGACGCCGCCGCCCAGGTCGAGGACGGTGTCGAAGGGCATCAGGTTGACCTGCGGCCCGAAGAGCTGGGTCGGCTCACCCGGCCGGGACCGGAGCGTCCGGGCCAGGTCCTCCTGGCGCACGTGGGCGCCGACGCGCAGGTCGGCCAGGCCGTCGCGCACCTGGGCGACGGTCTCGGCGATCGTCAGCCCGCGCGCACCGACCTGCAGGGGAAGGACGTTCATCGCCGTGCAGACCGTGCTCGCGGTGAGGTGGCTCCCGGTGCCGACCGTGAAGCGGTTCATCAGGGGTACGCCGATCCGCACCGCCTCGGGGCGCGACGGACAGAGCCGGGCGAGGTACGCCGCCAACGCCGCCTGCAGGACGTCCGTCCACGCCCCGCCACCGCGTCGGCCGGCCCCGACCCACGCCGCCTGGACGTCGTCGGGCACGGCGAGCCGGTGGCGCAGCGGGACCGGTGCGGGATCGGCGACGGCGCCGGCGAGGGAGGTGAGGCTGGTCATCGCGGCGAGCCGGGCGTCCCACACGGCGGGGTCGACCGGGCGGGCGAGATCCTCGCCGACCAGGTCCGCCAGCCGGGGCGGGGAGACCGGTTTCGGGGTGCCACGCAGGTGCTCGGCCACCCGGCGGGCGAGCATCAGGAAGCCGAACCCGTCGGTGACGACGTGGTGGGCGGCGTGGAACCACCAGCTCGTCCCCTGGTCAGCGACGTGCAGGACCGCCGACCGGACCACGTCTCCGGCGTCGAGCTCCATGGGCTGGGCGATCCGTCGCCTCATCCAGGCCTCCGCCTCCGCGGCGTCCGCGACGGCGACCTCCTCGGTCACCGACGGCGACCCGGACAGGACCTGTTGCACGGGACCGTCGGGGGAGGACCGCAGGCGCACGCGCAGCTGCTCGTGCTCGGCGTACGTCGCCCGCAGGGCGTCGGCGACGGCCCGGGCGTCCAGGCGGCCGGAGGCGCGGACCACCTCGGCGCTCGTGCACGCGGGACTGCCCGGGTCGAGCTCGTGGGCGAAGAACAGTCCGCGCTGGGCGGAGGTGAGCGGGAGCCAGCGGTCGGTCACGCGAGCACGGACATCCGGTCGAGCAGGAAGCCGACCGTGCCGTCGGCGGCGAGCTCGCCGAAGTCGACGTCGATCCCGTGGTCGGCGAGCTCGTCGAGCAAGGTGAAGCACCGCAGCGAGTCGAGCCCGGACTCGAAGAGGTTGCTCGACGGGTCGGCGACCAGCGCGAGCCCGACGGCCGGGTCGCCGAGCAGATCGGCCAGGCGCGGGGCCAGCCACGCCTCGGGGGAGCCCAGGGCCGGCGGAGCGATGGCGACACCCAGCCCCTCGAGCAGCCGGTCGACCGAGGTGACGACGCCGCCGGTACTGGCGACCTGGTCGAGCGCGCGGTCGTGCTCGATCGCGCCGAAGTCGGCCACGGCGTCCTCCGGAACGAACGGCTCGATGTCGCGCATCAGCGCGTCCAGCGCCGTCGCCTGCACCCCGATGTGCGCGTAGATGCCGGTGACGACGAGCTGGTCGCGACCCTCGGCGGCGAGCCACTCCTCCAGCGGGCTGCGCACGAACGCGCTGTAGCGGTGCTTGACGAGGACCTGCTCGCCGGCCAGCGGTCGAAGCGGGTCGATGATGTCGACGTCGGCCGCCGACGCCCCGATCCCCGGCCCCCACAGCCCGGTCAGCAGACCGCGCGACGCCGGATCCTGGGCACCGGGCTGGGCGGTGAAGACCACCGGTACGCCGACCCGCCGGGCCTGCTCGAGGAGCCGGGCCGTGCCGTCCACGGCCTCGACGTACGCCGGGCAGTCGGCGGCGTACGGACGCACGAAGTAGCGCTGCATGTCGTGCACGAGCAGCACGGCGCGCGCGGGGTCGATCTGCCAGGGTGCGCGGTTGACGCGCTGTCGTAGCGGGCGTTCGTAGCTGATGGCGTGGGGGAGCGGCATCGTCGGACTCCGTTCGGTGAAGGTCAGTGGGGGTCAGTGAGGGGCAGTGGTCGCGGACGGGAGGTGGTCGAGCAGGGAGCGGCGCAGGGCCTGGCGGCTGGTCTTACCGACGCCGGTGCTGGGGAACGACGCGACCAGGCGGACGTCGTCGGGGATCTTGTAGGCCGCGAGCCCGAGACCGCGCAGGTGTCGCCGCAGCTCGTCGGCCGTCAGGTCCGTGCCGTCCTCGGGGACGACGAAGGCGCAGCTGCGTTCGCCGAGGTACTCGTCGGGCACCCCGACGAGGGCCGCGTCGTGGACGGCCGGGTGCGTGAGCAGGAGGTTCTCGATCTCCTCGATGGCGATCTTGTCGCCACCGCGGTTGACCTGGTCCTTGGCCCGCCCGGTCACCTGGAGGTGCCCGCTCGGGAGCCGGCGCACGAGGTCGCCGGTCCGGTAGAAGCCGTCGGAGGTGAACGACCGGTCGTGCTCGGCGTCGATACCGTAGTAGCCGCGGATCGTGTACGGCCCCCGGGTCAGCAGGTGTCCCTCCTCGCCGGCCGCGACGGGCACGTCGTGGTCGTCGACGACGAGCACCTCGTCGTCCGGCGAGATCGGCCGACCCTGGGTGGTCGTGACGAGCTCGTCGGGATCGTCGAGTCGGGTGTAGTTGACCAGCCCCTCGGCCATGCCGAAGACCTGCTGCACGCGTGCCCCCAGGACGGGCGCCACGCGGGCGGCGACGCTGTCGGCCAGGCGGGCGCCGCCGACCTGCACGACGTCGAGCGTGCCGAGGTCGGCGCGGGTACGCCGCGCCGTCGAGAGCCAGGCCTGGAGCAGCGGCGGCACCAGTGAGGCCATCGTGACGCCGTGGGTCTCGATCAACGCGAACGCGGTGCGGGGGCTCGGGTCGGGTGCGAGGACGACGGAGCCGCCGCGGTCGAGCACCCCGAGGATGCCGGGCGAGCTCATGGCGAAGTTGTGGGCCGCTGGGAGCGCGACGAGCATCGTCGTGTCGGCAGTGACCTCGCAGATCGTGGCCGACTCGCGCACCGAGTAGAGGTAGTCGGCGTGGGTGCGGGGGATCAGCTTCGGCGTACCTGTGGTCCCGCCCGAGACCTGGAGGAAGGCGACCTGCTCGGCGTCGTCCTGGGTGGGCACGGTCCCGGACACGTGCGGCGCCGGAGAGGCGGGCGGGTCCTCGACGTCGAGGACGGCGTGCGCGCCGAGCGCGGACGACATGCCCGCGAAGTCGTGGCCCCAGCGGGTGCCCGCGACGACATGGGCCGCGGCGTCGGTCAGCCGGAGGAAGTGCCCGATCTCGTGCTCGCGGTGCGCGGGCAGCGCGAACACCGGCAGCGCGCCGAGGCGGAAGCAGGCGAAGATGCTGACGACGAAGTCGACGGTGTTGGGCAGCTGGACGACCACGCGGTCGCCGGCGACCACACCGCGCGCGCCGAACCAACCGGCCCAGGCACCCACCTCGGCCACCAGGTCGTCGTACGTCAGCTCGACGACGACCCCGGGCGTGGCGGCCCGGGCGCCGACGAGGGCGACGCGGTCACCGAAGCGGGCGGCCCGGTCGACCAGGAACGAGTCGAGCGTCTCGGGCTGCCAGTAGCCGGCCCGGCGGTAGCGCAGGGCTGCGTCGGCGGGCCAGAGCGTCACCGGGAGCAGCGGGCTGCGGGGCGTCACAGGCCGACCCCCCGCAGCATCGTGCGCAGCTTGGCGCCGGTCTCGGCGGTCTCCGAGGCGGGATCGGAGCCGGTCACGATGCCCGCTCCGGCGAACAGGTCGAGGCGGTGGTCGTGAAGCAGCCCGGCCCGGATCGTGACGACGAACGTGCCGTCGCCGTCCCGGCTCGTCCAGCCGACGGCCCCGGTCATCGGACCGCGCGGCGGCTCGAGCGCCGCGACCAGCTCGCGGGCGCGCTCGGTCGGCGTACCGCAGACCGCGGGTGTGGGGTGCAGCAGCTGGGCGAGGCCGAGGGCGCCCGGCGCGAGGTCGGGCCGGTCCAGGTGGCCGCGGACGTCGGTGGCCAGGTGCCACATCGAGTCGGTGGCGACCAGGGTCGGGGCCGGCACCGACAGCTCCGTGCACGCGGGCCCGAGCGCGGCCGCCACGGACTCGACGACCAGGCCGTGCTCGGCGCGGTTCTTGGCCGAGTCGAGGAGCTCCTCGGCGGCGAGGCGGTCCTCCTCCGGCGTACGGCCGCGGGGTGCCGAGCCGGCCAGCGGCAGCGCGCGCACCGAGCGGCCCCGGCGCGAGACGAGGAGCTCGGGGCTGGCGCCCACCAGGTACGACGACTCCTCGGTGGGGGCGAGGGTCGCGGGCACGGGGACGGCGAAGAGCCGCGCGAGCCCCGCGGTCCGGGCCAGCCCGGCGACCACCTCGGAGCGGGTCAGCGCCGGCTCCAGCTCGAGCCGGAGCCAGCGGCCGAGCACCACCTTGCGGAGCTCCGGCTCGCGCTCGAGATGCTCGAGGGCCCGTGCCACCGAGCGTGCGTACGCCGTCGCGGAGGGGTGCTCGTGGCGACGCACCCGGTGCGGCGTGGTCGGCCCGGGGCCGAGCCCGGTCACCGCGCGGCGCTGCTGGGAGGCGGGTACGACGAAGGTGGCCGGGTCGTCGCCGCGGAAGCTGAGCGCGCCGACGGCGCACTCGTCGTCCGCGAGCCGGCCCCGGACCTCCGCGTCGAGATCGGGGTCGTCGCTGCGTCGGGTCGTGACGACGTCCCGGACTCCCCAGCCCACGATGGCAGAGTCGGCGCCGCCGAAGACGACGGAGGGCTCACCGGTGCCGGCGACCCGGTCGGTCGGGTTGAGGTCGAGCGGGCTCAGGTCGGGCTCCCGGATGCTCACAGGCTCGCCCCGCCGTCGACCCGGATCCGCTGCAACGTCACGTGCCGCGCGCGGGGGGAGAGCAGGAACGCGACCATGTCGGCCACGTCGTCGGGGCTCGCCAGTCGCCGCAGCGGGATGCCGAGCCGGTACGACGCGGGGTCGCCCTCGATCGCGGCGGCGACGCCGGCTGCGGGGTCGGGCCACAGGTCGCGCTGCATCGACGTGTCGGTCGACCCGGGCTCGACGACGTTGCACCGGACGCCCACCTCGGCGAGCTCGAGCGCGGCGCACCGGGCGACGGCCGACGCGGCGGCCTTCGAGGCGGCGTACGCGATCATGCCCGTGCGCGGGACGTCGGCGGCGTTGGAGGACACCACGACGACGGCCTCGAGCGAGGCGTGAGCGGCGGCCGCGCGCAGCGTGCGGAAGGTGCCCCCGGCGTTGACCGCCAGGTGGGTGTCCCAGGAGTCGTCGCTCGTGGTGGTCAGGCCACCGGGTCTCAGCACGCCGGCCGCGGCGACGACGTGGGTGAGCGGACCGAGCTCGACGACGATGCGGTCGAGCGCACCCTCCACGCCACCCGCGATGGCGACGTCGCCGGTGAGGGCCAGGCAGCGCGCACGGTGCTCCTCGGTCAGCGACGCCGCGAGCGTGCGCAGCGCGTCCTGGTCCAGGTCGAGGACACCCACGGCGTAGCCGTCGGCGAGCAGCAGTCGGGCGACGGCGGCCCCGATGCCACCGGCGCCGCCGGTGACCAGGGCGACGCGTCGAGCGGACTCCGGCATGTTCATCAGTGCGCAACCTTCGAACGTCAGACGATAGTTAGGTGAGGCTACCCAACTCCGCCCCGAGGAGGTCCTGGGGTGTCCCGAAACGATCGCGCAACCTCCGAGAAATCCGCACGGACGACGGTGTGGCTCCCTCCCCACCGCAAAGGACGTACATGAAGAAGATCCACCTCTCCGCCCTCCTCGCCACAGGAGCCTTGGCCGCCGGACTGCTGGCCCCGACGGCCGCGCAGGCCGCGCCCGCCACGGCGAATCCCGGGGACTGGCCGGGGCTGGCCCAACGACTCGCGCCGGTCGTGGCGGACGCGAAGGCCGACGGCGTCGACCTCGGGCTCTTCGTCTCCGACCTCAGTGGCGGGACGTTCGACGACAGGACGCTGTACCTCGGCAAGCAGGACTCGTTCACCACGGCGAGCACCATCAAGCTCGCCCTCGCGGCGACCGTGATGCACCAGGTCGAGGCCGGCCAGCTCGCCCTGACCGACCCGGCCACGATCGCCGAGCTCGAGGTCGTCGGGGGGTCCGGGGTGTTGCAGAACCGGCCCAGGCCGATCGCGACGACGGTCGGCGAGATGCTGACCCTGATGATCCAGGTCAGCGACAACACCGCGACCAACAAGCTCGTCGACGTCGTCGGCGGCTTCAACCCGATCAACACGCTCACGGAGTCCGCGGGGATCGCGAAGAGCGACCTGCACTTCGGTCGCAAGATGTTCGGGGCGACCGTGCTGCCCGACGGCGACCTGTGGTCCACCCCGCACGGCTTCAAGCAGCTGCTCGACCTGTACTACGACACCTCGCAGGGCACGATCACCCCGGGCTTCCTCGGGAGGCCGAGCGCCACGTCGCTCATCGCCCTGATGCGTGGACAGACCGTCAAGACCAAGCTCGGCGCGACGATCCCGGGCAACATCCTGGCCCACAAGACCGGTGAGAACGCGACGGTCAGCCACGATCTCGGCTTCCTGCTGCTGTCGGGCCGGGAGGTGAGCATCGGTGTCTTCACGAGCAACACCGGTGGCTACCCGGGAGACGCCTGGTACGCCGCGGCCGACCCGTACGTCCAGCAGGTCGGGGCGATCGTCTACGACTACGTCCTGCGCGAGACCGGCGACGGGTCGCCGGCTCCGCTGCCGACGCCGGCCGCGACGAAGACCACGATCTCGCTGAACAGGTCGACGGTGGCGTACGGCAAGGGCGGCGTGCGGGTCACGGTCCGGGTCAGCGCGGCCACCACCCCGAGCGGGAGGGTCGCGGTCTACAGCGGCACGAAGCTGATCAAGCGCGGCACCCTCAAGAAGGGACGGGTGCGGATCTCGTTGCCCCGCAAGCTCGCGCGCGGCAAGCACCGCATCAAGGTGAGCTACCGCCCGAGCGGCACGAAGTTCGCGGCGTCGACCTCGGGCGCCGAGGTGCTCCGGGTCCGCTGACGCGGCCGGACGGAGGGGTTCGGCGCGAGCCGAAACCCTCCGTCCGTCGGCCGGGTCCTCGTGCTGGTCCTCAGTCGCGCGGCCAGGGCCGTCCGTCGATGCTCTCCAGATCGGAGTTGAAGCGACGAAGGTGCCCGGCGAACTGGTCGATGTCGGCCTTCGACCAGGTGCTCAGCAGGCGCTGGAGGCCCGCAGCCCTGGCCTGACGGTCGGCCTCGAGGTCGGCCAGCCCCGCGGCCGTGACCCGGAACTTGCGGGCGATGCCACCGGCCGGGTCGGGGACCCGCTCGAGATGTCCGGACTTCTGCAGCGCGGCGGTCTGTCGGTTCAGTGTCGAGACGTCCAGGCCGAGTGCCTCGCTCAGCTCCGGGATCGACATCAGCTGCTCGGCCCGGATCCGCAACAGGAGGGTGTAGCCGCTGCGCTCGAGTCGGAGCTGCTGCTCCGAGCCAGATCTGCGCACCGGCACGACGTGCCGAGCGAAGAGCATGGTCTCCAGCTGCAGGTCGTCGAAGTTCATGGCTCGGTCCGTCATGGGTCTCCTTGCTCGCCCGGCCCAGCCTAGGCGCTGACGAACTCAGTGGTGCGCGACACACTGATTGTGTATATAACACACTATGTGTAGCGTACATGGGTGACTTCATCGCTCTCCTCGCCCGGCCGCGTGCCACCGGCTCCTGACATCCCGACCCCCGGCAACGCGATCGTCGGCGTACTCGCCTTCGCCGGCATCACCGCGGCGCTGATGCAGACCCTGGTCGTGCCCCTCATCGGCGACCTCCCACGACTTCTCGACACCTCGGCCTCCAACGCGTCGTGGGTGATCACCGTGACGCTGCTGGCCGCTGCCGTGGCGACCCCGGTCAGTGGCCGGCTCGGCGACCTGTACGGCAAGCGCCGGATCATGCTGATCTGCGCGCTCGTACTCATCGCCGGTTCGGTCCTGTGCGCGCTGTCCTCGTCGGTCGTGCCGATGATCGTCGGACGCGCGTTGCAGGGCGCCGAGATGGGACTCGTCCCGCTCGGCGTCAGCGCGATGCGGGACCTGCTGCCGGGCGAGAAGCTCGGCAGGGCGATCGCCCTGATGAGCGCCTCGATGGGCATCGGCGCCGCCCTGGGCCTGCCGATCGCGGCGGCGGTCGCCGACAACACCAGCTGGCACGTCCTCTTCTGGGGCGCCTCGGTCCTCGCGGTGATCGTCGGGGTCCTGATCTACCTCTTCGTGCCGGCGACCCCGATCACCGCGGTGGGTCGGTTCGACCCGATCGGCGCCGTCGGTCTCGGCGCGGGCCTGGTCTGCCTGCTCCTGGGCGTCTCGAAGGGCGCCGACTGGGGCTGGGGGAGCGCGACCACGATCGGCCTTCTCGTCGGGGCCGTCGTCATCCTGCTCGCCTGGGGCTGGTTCGAGCTGCGCACCGACGACCCGCTGGTCGACCTGCGCGTCACCGCGCGGCCGGTCGTGCTGCTGACCAACACCGCCTCGCTGGTCATCGGGTTCTCGATGTACGCCTCGTCGCTCATCATCCCGCAGCTCCTGCAGCTGCCGACCGAGACCGGCTACGGGCTGGGTCAGGACATGCTGCAGATGGGCCTGTGGATGGCGCCCGGCGGTTTCATGATGATGTTGATCTCACCGCTCGGCGCCAAGATCTCCCACCTGCGGGGCCCGAAGGTCACCCTCGCCCTGGGGGCGGTCGTCATCTCCGCCGGCTACCTGGCCGCCGTCCTCCTGATGGGCTCGACCTGGGGCCTGCTGGTCGCGGTCTGCATCATCAACAGCGGTGTCGGCTTCGCCTACGGCGCGATGCCCGCCCTGATCATGGGCTCCGTCCCCGTCTCGGAGACCGGCTCCGCGAACAGCTTCAACACGCTGACCCGCTCGGTCGGTACGTCGATCGCCGCCGCCGTGGTCGGCGTCGTCCTCGCCCAGATGACGACCGGCTTCGGTGGCTACGCCGTCCCGAGCGAGTCCGGGTTCCGCACCGGCCTGGTCATCGCTGCCGCCGTCGCCGCCCTGGCGGCGCTGATCGCCAGCCAGATCCCGAATCGCGCCAGCCTCGAGGCCGAGGACCGGATCGAGCACCCCGA
Source organism: Nocardioides sp. W7 (assembly GCF_022919075.1). Taxonomy (NCBI): domain Bacteria; kingdom Bacillati; phylum Actinomycetota; class Actinomycetes; order Propionibacteriales; family Nocardioidaceae; genus Nocardioides; species Nocardioides sp. W7. Next base: position 3,496,972 of record NZ_CP095078.1, read on the forward strand.
GCTCGCCGAGGATGACGACGTCGTCGAAGGCGCGAGGTGAGATCGGAGGCAAGGGCAGCCTGCATGAGGGTTCTGTCGCCTTCGGGGGCTAACATTCGCCGCTCCGCCCCGGAAGGAATCCCACATGGCCACTGACTACGACGCATCCCGCAAGACGGAAGACGAACAGAAGGAAGAGAGCCTGGAGGCTCGCCGCCTCACCTCGGGCGATCAGGACAAGACCTCGGGGAAGGTGGACGAGGACGAGGCCGAGATCGCCGACTCCTACGAGCTGCCGGGCGCGGACCTGTCCCACGAGACCCTCACCATCGAGGTGACCCCGAAGCAGGCCGACGAGTTCACCTGCACCGGGTGCTTCCTCGTCCAGCACGTGTCCCGCCGGTCCGCGCCCTCTGTGGACCTCTGCAACGACTGCGCCTGAGCTCACCGCTCATCGAGCCCGGCCGGCGAGCGCGATGCCCCGGCCGGGCGCGCAGGTGGTTGGGTCCGGGGGGACCGCGATCGGCTAGGTTGCCGACATGGGCCACGTTGAGCTGCTGAACGCGACCGTCGACGGCCCGCCGGAGGCCCCGGCGATCGTCTTCGTCCACGGGTTCGGGTGCGGTCAGCACATGTGGCGCCACGTCGCCCCCGCCTTCGAGTCCGACCACCGGGTGGTGCTCCTCGACCTCCCGGGCTCGGGTGACGCCCACCCGTCGACCTACGACTCGGCCCGGCACGCACGGCTCGAGGGCTACCGCGACGACCTCGTCGCGCTGCTGCACGAGCTCGACCTGGGACCCGTGGCCCTGGTGGGCCACTCGGTCTCGGCGATGATCGCCGTCCTGGTCCAGATCGCGCACCCGGAGCTGGTCGACCGGCTGGTCCTCGTCACCCCCTCGGCGCGCTACCTCGACGACCCGCCGTACGTCGGGGGCTTCACCGCGAGCGACATCGACGACCTGCTGGAGCTGATGAGCCGCAACCACCTCGGCTGGCAGGATCCGCTCGCGACCCTGGTCGCCGGCGACCCGACGTCCGCGGCGCACGACGAGCTGGAGCAGGCGTTCTGCCGCACCCGCCCCGAGATCGCCGCCGAGTTCGCGGCCGTGACCTTCCGCGGCGACAACCGGGCGGACCTGCCGAAGGTCTCCGCCCCGACGGTGGTCCTGCAAGCCGCCGATGACTCCGTCGCGCCCCCGAGCGCCGCCACCTTCGTCCGCGACGCCATCCCGGGCGCCGGCCTCGAGGTGATCGACACCCGGGGGCACTGCCCGCAGCTGACCGCGCCCGCCGAGACGATCGCGGCGATCCGCCGGTCGCTCGGTGCGCCTCACCCGTGAGGCCGGCGTGAACCCGGCCGATCCGTTCCCCGACCTCTTCGCCGACGCCCCCTGCGGCTACGCCGTGCTGTCGGCACCCGACGGGACGCTGACCCACGTGAACGCCGAGTTCGAGCGGCTCGTGGGCCGTCCGGTCTCGGACCTGCTCGGGACGGCCACGCTCGCCTCGCTGCTGACGGTCGGCGGCCGGATCCTCCTCGAGACCCACCTGCTGCCGATGCTCGAGCACGACCGGGCGATCCGCGAGGTCGCCCTCGACGTGCTACGTCCCGACGGCTCGCGGATCCCGGTCCTCCTCAACGCCAACACCTCGTCCGACGACCCCACCCTGCGCGTCGTCCTCTTCGAGGCGCGCGAGCGGCACCGCTACGAGCACGACCTCCTCGCGGCCAAGCGGGCGGCGGAACTGGCGCGCGAGGCGGCGACCGCCCTCGCCCAGACGCTGCAACGGACCCTGATCCCGCCGGCGCCGCCCCGGATCCCACACCTGGACGTGGCGGCGGCGTACCGCCCGGCCGGGGACGGCAGCGTGGTCGGCGGGGACTTCTACGACGTCTTCCAGGTCGGTCCGGACGCCTGGTGGATCGTCCTCGGCGACGTGAGCGGCAAGGGGGTGTCGGCTGCCGCGGTGACCTCCTTCGTCCGTTACACCACCCGCGCCCTCGCCCTCGACCACCCGGACCCGAGCGAGCTGCTCCAGCACCTCGACCGGGCCCTGCACGCCCACGGCACCGACCACTACTGCACCGCGGTCGTGACGACCCTGACCCGCCAGGACGACACCTGGAGCGTGCGTCTCGCGCTCGCGGGCCACCCGCCGGCGCTGCTGCGGGACGCCGCGGGCCGGGTCCGGGAGCTCGGCGTACCGGGCACTCCGGTCGGCCTGGTCGACGCGGCAAGGTTCACCACGGTCACGCACCTGCTGCGGGACGAGACCATCACGCTGTACACAGACGGGGTGACCGAGGCCCGCGGCCACGACGGTCTCTACGGCGAGACGCGGCTCCAGTCACTCCTCGAGCAGTGCAGCCATCGTCCGCACGCGATCACCGACCGGATCACCGACGAGGTCCTGCGCTACCAGCACGGCGTGGCGAGCGACGACATCGCCGTCGTCACCTTCGCCGCCCGCCCGGCATAGCCCCCGGCGAGGGCGGCGCTCTCGTCGGGTAGTCTCCGGCTGTTTGTTGTTGCCAACAGTTCGCAATAAGGGGATCCGTGTCCGTGTCGACCCGTGCCGAGGCGGCGTCGGTCGACGATCCTCTGGGCAGGGGCGTACGCCGACGTCGCAACGCCGGAGTGGTCGGGATCCTGGGGGTCCTCCTGCTGGTGAGCGCGCTGATCGGCGTCGCGGTCGGCCCGGTCTGGATCCCACCGCACGAGGTGCTGGACGTGGTGTGGTCCCGCCTGCGCGGCGTGGGGGTCGACGAGGTCGCGCCGACCCCCGAGATCATCGTGTGGGACGTCCGGCTGCCGCGGGTCCTCCTCGGAGTCGCCGTCGGTGCCGGCCTCGCGGTCTGCGGCGCGGCGTTGCAGGCGATGGTGCGCAACCTGCTCGCCGATCCCTACCTGCTCGGCATCAACTCGGGCGCCTCGAGCGGCGCCGCCGCCACGATCCTCTTCGGCGTCGGACTCGGACTGGGGGAGCACGCGTTGGCGGGCAGCGCGTTCCTCGGGGCGCTGGCCGCGTCGCTGCTGGTCTTCGTCCTCTCCCGGACGGCGGGTCGGATCACGTCGGTCCGACTGCTGCTCGCCGGGGTCGCGGTCGGGTACGCCCTCTCCGCGCTGACCAGCTTCCTGATCTTCGCCTCGGGCTCGGCCGAAGGCGCCCGGTCGGTGATGTTCTGGCTGCTGGGCTCGCTCGCCCTCGCCCGGTGGGGCGGTCCGCTGGCTGCCCTGGTCGTCGTGGTCGCCGTCACCGTGGCCGTCTTGAGCCTGTGGGGGCGCCGGCTGGACGCGCTGGCTATCGGCGACGAGACCGCCCTGGTGCTCGGGGTCTCACCCACCCGGTTCCGCACCCAGCTGCTCGTCGTGGTGTCGCTCTGCATCGGCTTCGTGGTCGCCGCCTCGGGCAGCATCGGCTTCGTCGGCCTCGTCGTACCCCATCTCGCGCGGCGGCTGGTCGGCGCGGCCCACGCCTGGTCGGTGCCCACCGCGGCGCTCCTCGGGGCGATCTTCCTGCTCTGGGCCGACCTGCTCTCCCGGATGCTCCTGCAGCCGCGCGAGCTCCCGATCGGGATCGTCACCGCGCTGGTCGGCGCCCCGTTCCTGCTCTACCTGATCCGTCGCCAGCACCCCGCCGGCTGACCCTCGTGCAGGAGAACCCGTGCCCAAAACCATCGTCACCCGACTCGCTGCCCTGTCCGCCGCGACGGCACTCTCGCTGACCCTCGCCGGCTGCGGCTCGGGTGAGGACGCGGCGCAGGACGGCGGATCGGCCGCGGGCTACCCGGTGACGCTCGAGAACTGCGGTGCCGAGGTCACCTTCCACCGGGCACCGGAGAAGGCCGTCCTGCTCAAGTCGGCGACCGTCCCGTACCTGAGCGAGCTCGGCGTCCTCGACGTCGTCACGGCCCGTGCCGGCGCGTACCCGCGTCCCTACTACGACGACGCGACCTGGGCGGAGCTGGAGGGCATCCCGACCCTCAGCGACGACCTGGACTCGTCCGGTCACCTGCAGATCTCGAAGGAGGTCGTGCTGGCCGAGCAGCCCGACGTCGTGTTCGGCGAGGCCGACAACCTGACCCGCGACACGCTGGGTGCGGTCGACATCGCGCTGTTGGAGGAGCCTGGACTCTGCCCGGACCCGCCGGCGGACGCGTCCTTCGACGACGTCTCCGAGCAGCTGCGCACCTACGGCCGGATCTTCGGTGTCCCGGACGAGGCCGAGGCGGCGGCCCAGCGCGCCGAGGCGCGGGTCGCGGAGATCGTGGCCGGGGTCGCCGCCGACGAGGACCGCACGGCCGCGGTGCTCTACCCGACGGTCGGCGGGGGCACCACGTACGCCTACGGCACCCGCTCCATGGCTCATCCGCAGCTCGTGGCCGCGGGGCTGACCAACGTCTTCGCCGACGTCGACGAGCGGGTCTTCGAGGTCACGCTCGAAGAGCTGATCGGCCGCAACCCCGACGTCCTGGTCCTGCTGCACTCGGACGGCGACGGGGCCGGGGTGAAGGACGCGATCACCACGATGAACGGCGCCCAGGCGCTCGCCGCGGTCAGGGACGACCAGATCCTGGTGCAGCTCTTGAACTTCTCCGAGCCGCCGAGCTCGCTGGCCGTCGATGGGCTCGAGCGGATCGTGGGGCACTTCGCCCGATGATCTCCGCCAGCCGGATCGGCTTCGCCTACGGCGACCACGCCGTGCTGGACTCCGTGGACCTGGCGGCCCCGCATGGGCAGGTGCTCGGGCTCGTCGGGCCGAACGGGTCGGGGAAGTCGACGCTGCTCCGCATCCTGTACGGATCGCTGCGGACCCGGCAGGGCGTCGTACTCATCGATCACGACGAGCTCACCGCGCTGACCGCCCGGGAGATCGCCCGCCGGGTCTCCGTCGTGGTCCAGGAGACCTCCGGCGACCTGCCGCTGCTGGTCTCGGACATGGTGCTGCTGGGACGGACCCCGCACCGCACGGGCTTCACCCGTCGCGGCGCCGAGGACGAGCGGGTCGCCGCCGCGGCCCTGGCGCAGGTCGGTGCTCTGGAGCTGGCCGGCAAGCCCTTCGACGGGCTGTCGGGCGGCGAGCGCCAACGGGTGCTCATCGCCCGGGCCCTGGCCCAGGAGTCCACCCACCTGCTGCTCGACGAGCCGACCAACCATCTCGACGTGCGCTACCAGCACGAGGTCCTGGAGCTGGCGCGCTCGCTGGCCGTCGACGGCGGGCGAACCGTCGTCGTCGTCCTGCACGACCTGAACCTGGCCGCCACCTACTGCGACTCGCTGATCCTGCTGCAGCGAGGACGGGTGGTCGCCGCCGGCACCCCGGACGACGTCCTGGTGCCCGAGAACCTCGAACCCGTCTACGAGATCGGCGTCCGCCGGCTGGACCTCGACGACGGCTTCCAGCTGGCCTTCCGGCCTCGCACCACCCAGCCCCGATCCCCTGAGAGGACCCACCCATGACCGAGACCGTCCCCGACGTGCAGCAGGTGATGAACGAGTACTGGAGCGTCCGCTCCGGCCCGTACGACGACTACCAGCAGCGCGCGGACCGGCGCGACGACGACCTCGCCGCCTGGCGGGAGGTGTACGCCGCCGCGCTCGGCGAGTCGCCGCTCGACGTGCTGGACGTGGGCACCGGCAGCGGGTACGTCGCCTGCGTCCTGGCCGACCTCGGCCACCGCGTCACCGGCGTCGACCTCGCCGAGGGCATGCTCGAGCGGGCCCGGGCGCACGCGGACCGCATGGCGAGCCCGCCGGCGTTCCTGCTCGGCGACGCCGTCGCACCGCCGTTCCCGGCCGCCTCGTTCGACGCGGTCGTGAACCGCTACGTCGCCTGGACGCTGCGCGAGCCGGACACCGCGCTGGCGAACTGGATGACGCTGCTCCGACCGGGCGGCACGCTCGCCGTCGTCGACTCGAACTGGTTCGCGGACGGCCTGCACGTGGGCGCGAGCGACGCGTTCCTCCGGTCGTACGACGAGCACGTGCGGCAGGCGCTGCCGCTGGCCGAGGCCGCCAGCATCGAACCGGTGGCCGAGCGGGTCCGGGCCGCGGGCTTCGTCGACGTCGAGGTGGTCGAGCTGATCCGGCTGCACGAGCTGGACCAGCAGTACGGCGTCGCCCCCGACCACGAGGTGCAGCTGCAGTACCTGATCCGCGGCACTCGCCCCTGAGCACCCTTCGTCGGGCAGACAGCACGAGGCCCGGACCTGTCGCGGGACGGGTCCGGGCCTCGTGGTGTCCGGTGTCAGTCGCTCACAAGGCGGGGACGCCGCCCAGGATCGCTCCGAGCAGGGTCGCCAGCGCGGACTCGACCTGGTCCAGGATCGGGTTGAGGGCGCCGAGCGGAGTTCCGGCCAGGGAGTCCTGGAGGGCTCCGACGACCAGGTCGACCAGGCCGGTCGGGTCGCTCGGCAGGTTGCCGCTGGCCAGGCTGCCCAGCAGCTGCTGAAGGGCGCCGGCGATCTGGTCGGCCGGCAGTCCGGCGCCGGTCAGGGCCTCGACGACCGGCTGCAGCACCGTGATGAGGGTGGCCGGGGACAGCTCGCCGCCGGTGAGGGCACCCGTGATCTGGTCAGCGAGACCCTGCACCTGCGCCGGGTCCAGGCCGGCGGCGGACAGCTGGCCGAGGACCTGCTCGATCTGCTGGGCCTGCTGCGGGGTGGTCGGGACGGATGCGTTCGAGGCGTTGCAGTCGGCCGCCGCCTGCTTGGCCTTGGCGGAGCGGGTCTGCCAGGTGCGGTGCTTCTTGACGGCCTTGCGGTTGGCCTTGCGGGCCTTGACCAGCTTCTTCTTGTTGACCGTCGTGTGGCGCTTGGCGTAGGTCCGCTTGGCCTTCTTGACCTTCTTCGCGGTCCTCTTCTTCGCCGTGGCCGCCTGGGAGGCGTGCACCTGGGTCTGGCCGTACCGCTGGTCGAGCGTGGAGCAGCTGGTGGCGGCACCGGCGGGGGCGGCCGGCACGGCGGCTGCGACGCCGAGGGCGAGCAGCAGGCTGGTGAGGAGCACCAGCATCCGCCTCATGGGGTGGGGCATGGGCAAAACTCCTTGTCCAAGAGAAATGGCCTCCCGGTCCCGGGGCGGCCACTGTTCTTCGGGGGGAACGGAACAGGACTCGCAGATACCCACGCAGCTCGCGTTCCAAGCCGTCACTCTCGGTTGTCACCCAGAAGGGTGCGGGTCTCGGCGGGTCCGGGCGATCGCGACGCCGGCTCGCCACCCGGGTGCGCGCCCACCGGCCGGGAGCCGGACGTCGGCGAGGCCGACGCCGCTCGTCACCAGCAGCCACGAGATCAGCGAGTTGGAGTTCCACATCTCGCCGACCCGGCGTTCGTCGCGTCCCCAGGTCAGCGCGGGCACCTCCGGGACCAGGGTCAGCACCTTCTGGGCCCGACGTTCGTCACGGCTGAGCAGCTGCGGGCTCGCCACGGCTTCGCCGACGTCGGGGATGGTGCCGTGGGGCCAGCAGCGGACCTCGTAGCGGAACAGCGCCGAGTGGCCGAGCCAGCGCGCGCCGACGGGCCCCACCAGCGTGCTCGGGTGCCCGGAGAGGCCCGGCTGCCAGACCGGTCCCATCTCGATGACGTGCGGGACGCCGGCCACGAAGTCGGGTCAGGCTCCGGCCGCCGGTTCGGCCTCACGCGGCGGCAGCAGCCGGCGGCCGGAGATCTCGCCGGGCTCGATCCGGGCGTAGGTCGTCCGGAGCCCCGGCGCCCACACGCGCAGCTCGGCCAGCCGGTCGGGCGCGTCCTGGGCGTCGACCAGCTCGACCGCACCCCGGACCACGACGCTCCAGCCCGACCGCGTCTCCGGGTCGAGGCTGTCCACCTCGACCGCGACCCACTGACCGGACCCGTCGCTCACCACCTCGGCCGACGCCGTGGTGCGGAACCACAGGGCCCCGTCGGTGATGGTGTAGTTCACCGGCACGATGAACACGCCCTGCGGACCGTTCCAGGCGACCCGGGCGATCTCCGCGGACTCCAGCAGGGACCAGCACTCGAAGGCCGGTAGCTCTGCCAGGTGGGCATTGCCGATCGGGACGGTGTTCATGGCAGCAGTCTCGTGCGGGACGGCGCGCAGGGGTAGAGGCGAAGGTCCCCGGTCGAGCGCCACCAGGAGAGCGAGGCCGTCGGTGCCGCGATCGAGTCGGCAGCACCTACGGTTGGCCGAATGGCACGCCTGCGGAGAACGCTCGTCACGGCCCTGCTCGCTGTGCTGGTCGCCGCGGTACTGCCGCCCACGGCCGGGCAGGCCGCCGTCGGCGAGCGGGCGCGCGCGTCGTACCCCTGGCACACCCGGATCGTCGCGACCACGTTCTGGGTCGGGGAGGTCTTCGACCCGCACGCCGCGGACGGGAGTCAGATGATCTCGACGTACGACGACCACTGGTACGAGAGCTACGGGGGGTGTGACGGCCGGATCCGCGGGGGCACGTGCACGACCGAGCGACGCTACCGCCGCGACGGGTGGTTCCCCCGGCGGATGACCCCGAAGCAGAACCCCTTCTACCTCGACCTTCCCTTCGACGACCTCAACGACCGGGTCGGCTTCCGCCGCCGGGGCGCGGTCGTCCCCTGGGCCACCCGGCCTCGGTACGCCGGCCTGGTCGACGACCCCACGGTCAGCCTGATGAAGAACCGCTGGGTGCAGATCAGGTCGCGCGGGCGCACCTGTTACGGACAGATCCAGGACGCGGGCCCGGGCAGGTACCACGACGCGCGGTACGTCTTCGGGCGCCGGGACGCGCGTCCGGCCTCGAAGCGCTACAACAACGCCGGCCTGGACGTCTCGCCGGCGCTCAACGGCTGCCTCGGCTTCCGGTCGCTCGACGGCGACCGGGACCGCGTGGACTGGCGCTTCGTCGACGGTCGCGACGTCCCCAGGGGTCCGTGGAAGCGGCTCGTCACCCGCTGACCGACGGCTCCGTCTCCTGCCCGATGTTACAGATGGGAACGCCGGGGTAGAGGTGGGGAGAGGCGAGGGGGCACGGCCTCGTCTTCTTCGTGAGGAAAACAACTTGATGCTCCGACCTGATGGCGCTCCAGTACTGAAGGGGCGACTGACGGTCTTCGCGCTGTGGCAGCTGCCGACTCTCGTGCTGTCCGGTGCCGCGATCACCGGTCTCTCGATGACCGAGGGGATCGACCACCCGGGCCGGACTCTCGTGATCCCCGCGATCCTCATGCTGCTGGCGAGCGTGGCTCTGTTCGTGCTCCCGTGGGAGCAGTGGGGGCCGTCCGGACGGATGATCGTCCCGATCATCGACGTCGCCGCGGTCGTGCTGATGGAGTTCGGGGCCGTCACGGTCCTCCCGTCGGTCTCCTTGCTGTCGATCCTGCCGATGGTCTGGCTGGGCTTCGAGTTCGCCTGGGCCGGCGTCTTCGCCGCGGTGCTGGGGGCGGTGCTCGTGGCGGGGTACTCCCACCTCCACGTGGGCGACTGGCCGACCGAGACCTCGGCGTGGCTCAACGTGCTCCTGCTCCCGTTGGTGGCGTTGGTCCTGGTGGTGATCGCCCAGATCGTCGGGGACCTCCTGCGGAGCAACCGGGAGCAGCTGCTGGAACGCAGCGAACAGCTCGTCACCGCCCTGCAGGTCTCCCGCGACCAGGCCACCATCGCCCAGGGGGTCGTCGACACCGTGGACACCGCGGTCTGGTTCTACTCGGCCGACGACCAGCTGCGGATGAGCAACGAGGCGGCCGATCACCTGGCGGGCGTCGCCGGTGGTCACATGTGGAACGACGACCGGACCGCCCGCATCCCGGTGACCGAGCAGATCGTGCCCCGCGCGCTGCGCGAGGAGCTGGTGCCCGGCCATCTCGAGTGGTGGGGACCGCCCGGCGGCCAGGTCGCCCTGGTCGTCGGCGCCCGCCGGGTCCGGCGGTACGACGGCACCGCCCTCGGCACCGTCGTCGCTGCCTGGGACGTCACCGACGTCGTGGAGTCCCTCCGGGTTCGCGAGGAGTTCCTGACCACCGTCTCCCACGAGCTCCGGACCCCGCTGACGTCGATCATGGGCTACGTCGAGATCATCCAGGACCTGGCCGCCCCTGGCTCGGACCTGCTGCCGTCGCTCGCCGTCATCGAGCGCAACGCGCAGACCCTGCTCGACCGCATCTCGAACCTGCTGGTGGCCAACCAGGACCTGGCCGAGGACATCAAGCCGACGCGTCAGGAGATCGGGCCAGTCGTGGCCGGGGTCGTCCGACGGCACCTGCCCACCGCGGCCGCCGCCGGAGTCAGCCTGACCGCGACCGTTCCCGACGGGGTGACCGGCAGGGTCGACTCCTCACGCTTCGACCAGGTCGTCGACAACCTGACCTCCAACGCGATCAAGTACACCGCCGCAGGTGGCGTCGTCGAGGTCGACCTCATCGACCAGGAGATCGGGTTCATCCTGACGGTGACGGACTCCGGGCGAGGGATGAGCGACGTCGAACGTCATCAGGCGTTCGATCGCTTCTACCGGTCGAGCGGTGCCCGCAAGAGCGCGACCCAGGGCCTGGGGGTCGGCCTGTCCATCGTGCGGGACATCGTGCGCGCCCATGGCGGGGAGGTGGCCCTGGACCCGGCGCCGGGCGGGGGCACGCGCGCGACCGTGACCATCCCGCACCACGAGCCGGTCGGCAAGGCGGTACCGGGCCGCGTACGTCTCGGGGTTTCCTGACCTCTGCGGCCGGCTCAGGCCCTGATCGTGCGGAGGTAGCCGGAGAAGCCCGCCCAGAAGTGACCGAGTCCGGTGTCCGGGAAACGCTGCTGCACGGCAGTGGGTACCTGAGGACGTGTACTTCGACGAGTCGCCCTGTGAGGTCTGTGGTTCCGAGGTCCGGCTCCGGGCCCGCGACGGTGCGGACGTGGTCGAGCCAAACGCTCCGGTCGGTCCTCCAGACGGCGTCGTCGGTGGCGGCGATCCGACCGTGGACGAGCGGGTCTGCACCAATCCCGACTGTCCGAGCAACCGCGCGGGGTGAGCTCGCACGGCACAGGGCCCTCCCCGAACCGAATCGGAGAGGGCCCTGGTCGATCACCCGGTCATCGAGCAGGCAGCGGCAGGGTCGCGGCCTGGAGGAAGTGGTCCGAGGCGATCTGGGACCGGCGGTTGTACACCTGGTTGCGGTAGCCGCAGGAGCCCTTCACCGCGCCGAGCGTCAGGAGGTAGTCGCGACGCAGGGGAGTGCGGTAGACGGGGAACCTCGAGTCCTGCGTCGTCGGGAACTTCCCGCCGGCGATCCTCCTGGTGGCGTAGGCGTCGTAGAAGCCCGCCCTCATCAGGGCCCGGTGGACGTTGTTGTAGGGCAGCGTGTTGGCGGTCGAGTTCAGGTCGCCGCCCAGGATCAGCTGGTCGCCGAAGCGGCTCTGCAGGCTGCGCAGGATCTGGATCGTCTTGACCACCTGGCGGGCCCGGATCTTCCACTCCTTGCGGCTGCCGACGACGCCCACCCGGAGGTGGTTGGAGGTCAGGACGAACGGGGCCTGGTCGCCGCTGACGGACTGCAGTCGGGCCCACGGGATCAGCGAGTCCTTGTTGAAGCCGGGGTCGACGATCCGAGCGAGACCCGAGTCGAGCTTGCGGAACTTGCTCGCGTCGTAGAACACCCGGGTGCCGACCAGGCCGGGCCGGCGGCCCTTGGGCGGGCGGTAGGCCTCGTCGTCGAGGGCATCGACCCAGCGAGCGCTGCGGTCGGGGTCGACGTCGTTGAGCCGGTCCAGGATCCAGCGTCGCTGGGGCTTGTTGCTGAAGCCCAACCGCTCGGAGCCGCTGGCCTCCTGGATGGCCAGGGCGTGCGCGCCGCTGCGGAGGATCTCGGAGACCACGTTGTCGCCGCGGAGCGTCCAGTTCCGCCGTGGACCCAGGTTGCGGTCGGCGGCCCAGCTACGCACGTTGAAGGCCGCGACCGTGACCTGGTCCTGGGGGGCGGCGGTGCACGCGGCGGTGATCGGGGCCTGGATCCACTTCGCCGGGCTCGCCGTCTTCGAGCCGTCGCGGCGGTAGCCGACGACCTTCACGAAGGAGTAGTTGCCGGAGGCCGGCACGGCGCCGAACGCGTGCGACACGACCTTGGCGTGCCGCTTGCGGCTGACCCGGTAGGACCTGACCTTGACGTTCATCTTGCGGCTCGGGCTGACCTTGACGGCGACCCGCTTGAACCCGGCGACGCGCCGGGAGCGCTCCCAGGTCACCTTGATCCGGCCGTCGTTGGTGGCGGCCAGGTGGACCTTGAGGTTGCCGGTGCCGTTGCGCGCGCTGCCGGAGGCGGTGCCGGTGGGGTTGGCGTTGCGCCGCTCGGCGGCCTCCTGGTGGGCGTGGGCCGGGGTCGAGAGCAGGGTGCCGCCGAGAAGCAGCACGGTTCCGGCGACGAGGGGCGTGACAAGACGGTGGCGTGAGAGTGCAGGCATGGTGCTCCGGAGGGGGGAGGGAGGACGGAGGGAGAGGCGCCACTTGCTGAGGGGGTGCGCCGTCGACCGGTACCCGTTCGACGACTTCGAAACCCCGGGAGGCGGATCGTCCGGTTCGGCCGCCGCCGAGTGGACGGGGTCCCTACGCTGCGAGCATGGCGGGTGATCGGACGGCGGCGGACCAGGCGCACATCGACCTGGCGGGCTTCACGCCGGGGGATCAGGACGTCCGCGTCGAGCGGGCCGGCTGGGTCTACTACGTCCGCGTGGTCAAGCAGACCGAGAGCCTCTCCGGACGAGGGCTCGACCCGAACGGCAGCCTGATCGGCATCGTCGTCCTGGTCGTCGTCGAATTCCTGCATGCCCGGATCCGCCGCGGGATGCCCCAGAAGGTCGGCGTCGTACGGCTGCCCGCGGCCAGCTCGTGGCACACCGGTCGGGCGCGGGTGCTCCACCGGGAGACCCTGGCCGCCGGCGTCGATCCGGACAGTCGGGTCGCCGACCTCGTCGCCGACGTACGAGCGGGCAGCTACGACCCCGACCGGCGGCTCCGCCAGACGCACGACCACGCCGTCGGGGGTCCCGTGCAGCCGATCGTCGTCCGGGAGCGCGAGATCTCCGAGCCGGTGCGGCTCACCCTGCCCGACGGCCGGCTCAACCGCGAGGCGGTCGGCTGGACCCGCACGCCGCTGATCGATACCGACGGGGTCGGGCGGGGACGGCGCGGGCGGGGGCGCAACAAGCGCTGGGAGTACTGGGCGGTGACGACCCCGACCCACGTCGCGGCCCTGGTCGTCTCCGACCTCGACTACGCGGCCGTGCACGGCATCTGGCTGCTCGACCGCGGCACCGGCGAGGCCATCGCCCACGACGCCATCGGGGTCCTCGGGGGCAGCGCCACCCTGCCCGGCACGCTCGGAGCAGGTCCGACCCGGGCGCGCACCCGGCAGGTCGAGATCGACATCGACGAGGTGGCCGGCGGCACCCGGCTGCGCGCCCGTGGCAAGCGGGTCGAGCTCGACGTGGTCGCGCACCGCCCAGAGGGGCACGAGTCGCTCGGCGTCGTGGTCCCGTGGACCGACCGGCTCTTCCAGTACACCGTCAAGGACGTCGCCCGACCGGCCACCGGCACGATCCGGGTCGACGGCGCCGAGGCCGTCGTACCCGCGGGGGAGTCCTGGGCGACCCTGGACCACGGCCGTGGTCGGTGGCCGTACGCCGTCCGCTGGAACTGGGGCGCCGGCTCGGGTCGCACCGACGGCCGGGTCGTCGGCATCCAGGTCGGCGGGCAGTGGACCGACGGCACGGGGTCGGTGGAGAACTCGCTGCTCGTCGACGGGCACCTGACGAAGATCAGCGAGGAGCTGGTCTGGGACTACGACCAGGACGACTGGATGGCACCCTGGCGCGTCACCGGGGAGTCCGTGGACCTGACCCTGACTCCCTTCCACCTGAAGAGGTCGGTCACGGACGTCAAGGTCTTCGCGTCCCGGACCCACCAGTGCTTCGGCCACTGGTCCGGCCGGGTCCGCGACGACACCGGCACCTGGGTCCGGGTCGCGGACGTCGTCGGCTGGGCCGAGGACGTCCGGAACCGGTGGTGACGGAGCGGGGCGAGGCTCCCTCGTTCCGGGGGATGCCCGGCCGCGGGGCCCGACCCTAGGTTCGCGTCACGGCAGCAGTCGTGCTCGAGGAGGCCCCAGTGGATCTGCAGAACGTCGCCGTCGTCGCGGGGTTCGCCCTGGTCGTCACCGACTACGTCATCAAGTTCGCCGCCATCGGCGTACTGCCCGGCAACCGCAAGCCGTCGTCGGCGATGGCGTGGCTGATCCTGATCCTGGTGATCCCGCTGGCGGGATTCGTGGTGTTCCTGTTCCTCGGACGGACCTTCGTGGGCACCAAGCGGCTGGCGCGTCAGCGGGAGGCCGACGACGCCCTCAGAGCGGCCACCGACCGGCTGGCTCCGTCGCCGGTCGAGGGACCGGCGTACCTGTCCTCGATCGCCACGCTGGGCCGCAACCTCGGTGCGCTGCCGCTGCAGACCGGCAACCGGATCGACCTGTACCCCGGCTACGGCGAGGCGATCACGGCGATGACGGAGGCGGTGGCGGGCGCGACCACGTCGGTCGAGGTGGAGTTCTACATCGCGGCCTGGGACGAGATGACCGCGCCGTTCTTCGAGGCCCTGGTGGCGGCCGCGGACCGGGGGGTCACGGTGCGGTTCCTCTTCGACCACATGGGCTCGCGCAGCATCCCGGGCCACCGGGAGTTCGTCGAGCGGCTGGAGCAGACCTCGATCCGGTTCCACCGGATGCTGCCCGTGCGCCCCCTCCACGGCCAGTTCCAACGGCCCGACCTGCGCAACCACCGCAAGCTGCTGGTGGTCGACGGGCGAGTGGCCTTCATGGGCTCGCAGAACCTCATCGAGCCGGGCTACAACAAGGCGAAGAACCACCAGGACAACCGCGAGTACGTCGAGCTGGTGGCCCGGGTGGACGGGCCGAGCGTGAACGCCATCCGGGCCGTCTTCGCCAAGGACTGGTACATCGAGTCGAACGAGCGCATGGGCGAGGAGATCCGGCCGTCCAGCGTGACCCACCACGACGACGGGGTCGCCGCCCAGGTGCTGCCCAGCGGACCCGGCTACACGACCGAGAACAACCTGCGCCTGTTCACCGCCCTGATCTACTCGGCCCAGGCACGGGTGTCGATCGCCAGCCCGTACTTCGTGCCCGACGAGCCGCTGCTGTACGCCGTCACCACGGCGGCCCGGCGCGGCGTGGCCGTCGAGCTCTTCGTGAGCGAGTGGGGCGACCAGTTCATGGTCTCCCACGCCCAGTGCTCCTACTACCAGGCGCTGCTGGAGTCGGGCGTGCGGATCTTCCTCTACCCGGCGCCGTGGGTGCTGCACTCCAAGCACTTCTCCATCGACGACGACGTGGCCGTCATCGGGTCCAGCAACATGGACATGCGCTCCTTCGCCCTGAACTACGAGGTGTCGCTGATGGTCACCGGAGGCGACGTCGTCGCCCGGTTCCGCGAGGTCGAGGACGGCTACCGCGCGATCTCGCGGGAGCTGCTGTTGCCGGAGTGGCAGCAGCGGCCCCGGCGCCAGCGCTATCTCGACAACACGATGCGGCTCACGTCGGCGTTGCAGTAGTCGAGCCGACGTCGTCGGGGTGCCCGCTGATCAGCGGCAGCATCCAGTGCGCCTCGGGATCCGCGTCGACGAGGACGGCCCGGACGAGCAGGCTCATGGGTACGGCGAGCAGCGCGCCGAGCGGCCCAGCACCCAGGTCCAGAAGACCAGCGACAGGAAGGTGAGCGTGGTCGAGAGCCCGACCGCCTGTCCGACGTACCGCGGTTGGATGATCGACTGGATCACCACGTTGACCGCGGAGTAGAGGACGATCACCGTGAGCATCAGGCCGGGGCCGCCCTCCAGCAGCCCGATCAGGGCGGGCGGGATGACGCCGATGACGAAGCCGATGTTGGGGATGAAGTTGGTGACGAAGGCCAACACGCCCCACACGAACGCCCCGGGCACCCCGAGGGCCCACAACAGGGCGGTGTCGACGACGGCGACGATGAGGCCGAAGACGGCGGACACGCCCAGGTAGCTGCGGGTTCCCCGCGCGAACCCGGCGAGCGCGTCCACGAGCTGCGAGCGGTGCTCGCGCGCCTGGCCGGCCAGCCTGGCGGTGTGGGCGGCGTCGAAGGCCAGGAAGAGCAGCAGGGTGACGATGAACAGCAGGTTGGAGAGCACCGACGCCATGCCGGCGAGGATCGACATGGCGGTGTCGAGCAGCGCACCGACGTCGAAGGACCCGGTCACGGCGTCGACCTGCGCCTGGGAGACGCCCAGCGAGGCCAGTCGGTCGCCGGCGTCCGCAACGAGGTCGTCCAGGTCGGAGGTGTACGTCGGCAGCAGGGCGGCGAGCCGGCCCACGGAGACGACGAGGGCGAGGGTGAGTCCCAGGATCAGCACGTACGCCAGGACGAGGACGACGACCGACGCGGCCCACGTCGGCACCCGACGGTCCAGCGCGGCCCGGAGGGGGTGGAAGACGATGGTGAGCGCCAGGGCGAGCATGACCGGGCCGACGATGTCGCTGGCCGACCGCAGGCCGGCGACGACGACGACCGCCGCCGCCGTACTGACGAGGAGCCGGCCCGTCCGGCTCGGGGTCATGAGGCGCTCCTGTGCAGACTCGTCCGCTGTCCCAGTGCCTCGAGGATGCCGACCAGGTGCCGGTGCAGCTCGACGCCGCCGACGATCGGGTCGTCGGTCGCGAGCAGGGCCGATGGGGCGAGCACGAAGGCGGAGTCCTGCCAGCCTCCGAGTCCGCCGTGGCAGCCCACCAGGGGCTCGAACGCCGCGACGTCGAGGGTGTCCGCGTCGAGCGCGCTGTTGACGTAGATGTCGGGCGCCTGCGGCAGGGCGGTCGCGGCCAGGAGCCGGGTCGCCGCGTGCCTCCCGAAGGGCAGCAGGGGATCGATGCCCTCGACGACGCCGGTGTCCAGGTGGCGCCGGCCGGCACGGCCGATGGCGACGGGCCCGTCGGCATCCAGGACGCTGACGAACCCGATGCCCTCGTGGGCGACGAGTCCCGCCACCAGCGCCGGCCACCGGGCGTCCAGCTGGTCGAGGGTCAGTCTCTGCGGACCGGGGACGTAGACCAGGCCGAGGTTCCCACTGCCGAGCACGATCAGCTCCGCATCGCCGTCCGCCGAGGCCGGTTTGAGGATCTCGTCGACGCGGGCCGACGCCTCCAAGACCGAGTCGACCCGGCCCCAGCCCTCGATGCTGCTCTCCAGACCCGTGGTCGGCGCCTGCGTCAGGGAGCGGCACAGGTCGCTGAGCTCGATGCCGTACCGGGCCGCGAACGGCTCGCCCTGCGACTGGCCGTGGTCGCTGAGGACGACCAGGTGGTAGCGGCGCGGGGCCCGATCGGCCACCCGCTCGAGCAGGGCCAGCACCTGGTCGAGACCGGTCAGGCAGGCGAGCGACTCGACCCGGGTGCTGCCCGCGTGGTGGGCGATCTCGTCGTAGTCGACGTAGTCAACGTAGACGCTGCGCGCGCCCCGCATCAGCTCCTCGCTCACCACCACCGTGTTCAGGTCGCGCAGCAGGCCGTTGCTGAAGGCGCGCAAGCCGGCGAACGTCCAGGAGCGGTGCACCCGGGGATGGGCGCCGAGCCGACGCTGGCGGCTGGCCTGGAAGCGCTCCCGGACCACCTCGGCGATGGTCCGCGACAGGCTGCGCGAGAGTCCGTCCGGGCGGAGCAGGAAGCGGGCGAAGACCACCCGCGTCCGTCGCGACCCGCGCGCGACCTCGAGCCGGCTCATCGTCATCGAGGCCCTCGGCGCGTCGCCCGTGAAGAGGTTCGAGACCGACATCCCGTCGTCGGCGAGGAGGCCGGTGCCGGTGCTCGCCCGCGACTCGATGACGGCGGCGTCGGCGGGACGGTTGGCCACCAGGACGCGTCCGAGCTCCCGGTCGTACCAGCGGAACGCCGGCACTCCGTGGGCCGTGCCGTGGAGGATCGCCTGCTGGCTGGCCGGCGTCGTGCACGGCAGCTGGACGGTCCACTCCTGCACCGCGTGCGAGCCGCTGTCGACCCAGCGGCGCAGCGTGGGCATGCTGCCCGAGCGGAGCACCCACTGCATCACCGGGAACGACACTCCGTCGAGCTGGACGAACAGCACGCCGTCGACCTCCGCGTCGTCGATCTCGCCCGGCTTGAGACGGAGGAGGCTGGCGGCGAAGGACTCGTCGGTGCCGGCACTCGACAGCCACACGAGCAGGGTGCCGAGGGCCGCCGCGATCCAGGCCGCGGCGACGGCGGTCCAGAAGGAGTCGAACGAGGCGCCGGGCACGAGCATCAGGGCGAGCTGCATCACGACCGCCTGCCCGAAGAGGGTGGCGAGCCCGACGGCGATCCACCCCGCGGTCGCGGCGAGCACGACGAGGACCGGGCGGACGATCATCCCGACCAGTCCGGTCACCGCCGTCGCGGCCAGGAGCGGCGCCCACGAGGTGTAGCTGAACCCGGGGAGCAGGACGGCCGTCAGCAGCAGGGCCCCGAACGCGAGGAGCCAGGTGACCAGCAGCCTGAGTACGTCGACCCAGCGGAGCCGGCGGCTGCTCACGACCCGGGCCCGGGCGTCACGTCAGGACCTTGGCCTTGGCCTGCTGGTACTCGTCGGGGGAGATGGTGCCGCTGTCACGCAGCTGTGCGAGCTCCCGCAGCTCCTCGGAGACACTGGTGCCCCGGACGGCGGTCTCCTGCGCGAACGCGCGCATGCTGGCCTGCTGCTCGAGCTGGGCCCGTCGCGTGCGCTCGTTCATCGAGTTGCCGCGGGCGAAGATGTAGCAGATCGCCCCGATCCAGGGCAGCACCAGGATGAAGACCGTCCAGGCCGCCTTCGCCGCACCGTTGAGCTCGTGGTCGCGGAAGATGTCGGTGAGGATCGAGATGATCATCCAGATCCACATCACGAGCAGCGTGAACCAGAACATCGAGACGATGACGTCCCACAGGCCGAAGTCCTCCATGGTCGCTCTCTCCTCAGGCTCTCGTGACGGGGCTGGCGCGGCCCGTCTGGCCCCGAGCCTGTCGAGCGCCCGGGGCGGCGTACTCACCCGTGTCGGGTGAATCCCCGGCTACTGCGGCTGCGGCTCGAAGACCCGGACCGTGAGCAGCAGCAGGAGCGTGGTGACCGCCGAGATCACCACGGCCGCCAGGACCGTGGCGACCACGCCGCCCACGTCCAGGGCGTCGGTCAGGCCGGCGGTGAT
Source organism: Nocardioides sp. W7 (assembly GCF_022919075.1). NCBI lineage: Bacteria > Bacillati > Actinomycetota > Actinomycetes > Propionibacteriales > Nocardioidaceae > Nocardioides > Nocardioides sp. W7. The sequence goes on from NZ_CP095078.1 coordinate 3,516,154, forward strand.
CGCGAGCAGCGCCCCGTTGACGATCAGGGCGAAGAGACCGAGCGTCACCATGGTCAGCGGCAGCGACAGCAGCCTCAGCAGGGGCCCGATGATCGCGTTGACCAGTCCGAAGACCAGCGCCACCCCGAGCAGGGAGAGCACCCCTCCGTCGATGTCGACCGAGGGGACCAGGGCCGCGGCGACGGCGATGGCGGCCGCCGTCACGAGCCACACGAGGATGATCTGCTTCAGCATGGTGGGCTCCTGGGTCGAGACGGCGGGACGACCGGTCGAGGTCTGCTCCGCACGCTAGGAGCGTCGTACGCCGTCACCCTCACCTGTGCCGGGTGATCTCGGGCTGGGTCCGGACACGGACCGGCCCGTGTGGGAGAGTTGCCACGGTCAGCGTGCACCTTCGGTCGGGTTCGGCCAGTGCCAGAACGGTCCGTAGTACGGCGACGCTTGGAGTGTCCTTGCACCACGTCCACCGCGAGGGCGACACCAGTCCCTCGGTGTCGGGCGAGGGCCCCTTCCTCGGCGACGGCGAGGTCGCCGCCGCCCGGGCACAGTACGCGCGTCGGGTGGTCGGCCACCGGGAGGGCATTCCCGCCCTGAACCGCCTGGCCGACCTGGCCGCGCGACTCACCGGTGCCGGGTCCGCCCAGGTGTCGATCGTCGCCGACGACCTGACGGTGATGGGCGGCGTGGGCGACGCCGCCGCCTCGGTGGGCGCCGCGTCACCGGCCGAGGAGTCCCTGTGCACCGTCACGGTGCGGGAGAACGCCCCGCTGGGCGTCCCGGACGCGCTCCGGGACCCTCGCGTCCGGCACCTGCCGCTCGTGGCGTCGGGTGTCGTGGGCGCCTACCTCGGGATCCCGCTGGTCGTCGACGGGCACGCCGTCGGTGCCCTGTGCGTCTTCGACCGTGAGCCGCGGGAGTGGAGCGAGCGCGACGTCTCCCTGCTCGAGGAGCTGGCCGGCCCGGTGCTGGCGGAGCTCGAGCTCGCCGTCCTCGCCGCCCAGCACGACGACGACAAGCTGCTGTGGCAGCTGGCGGTCGACGCCGCCGGCGTCGGCGCCTTCGACTGGGACCTCGAGACCGGGCAGCTGCGCTGGGACGAGCGGCTGCTGGAGCTGTTCGGCCTCAGTCGCGAGACCTTCGGCGACACGATCGAGGCGTTCGAGGCCTCGGTCCACCCCGAGGACCGGGCTCGCGTCACCCAGGCCCTGAACGAGGCCGTCGACAGCTGCGGGACCTTCGCGGCCGAGTACCGCGTGGTGCGTCCGGACGGCGGGGTGCGGTGGATCGCCGCTCGCGGGCAGGCGCTCGCCGGACCGGACGGCGCGGCGGTCCGGCTGCTGGGAGCGGCGTTCGACAGCACCGCCGTCCAGGAGGGCGAGGCGCGGGTCGCCCGCGTCCTGGAGACGATGCCGACGGCGTTCCTCCAGCTCGACCGGAGCTGGCGGTTCACCTACGCGAACGCCGAGGCGGAGCGGCTGCTCGGCGGCATCGGCATGCCGATCGTCGGCGGGCTGATCTGGGACCTGTTCCCGGCGGCCGTGGGGAGCACCTTCGAGACCCACTACCGGCACGCGATGGAGACCGGCGACCCGCGCAGCTTCGAGGCGTACTACCCGCCGCCCCTCGACGACTGGTACGACGTGCACGCGTGGCCCAGCCCCGACGGGCTCTCGGTCTACTTCATGGACGTCACCGCCCGCCATGCGGCGCAGGAGACGGTCACCCGGGCCGCCCGTCGCGCGGCGCTGCTCGCCGAGGTCAGCCGGGCGCTGAACGACACCCTCGACGCCGAGGAGGCCGTGGCCCGACTGGCCCAGCTCGTCGTACCGGTGCTGGGGGACTGGTGCGTCGTGACCCTCGCCGAGGGTGGGGGACCGGCGATGGCACCGGGCTGGCGGCACCGGTTGCGAGACATCGGCTGGTGGCACCACGACCCGCACCGGCGCGCGGACGTCGAGCGGTACGCCGAGATCCGGATCCCCGCGCTGACCGAGGCCTCCTTCGTCGCCCAGGCGCTCCAGCGGACCGCGCCGGTGGTGATCGCGAGCGGGGCCACCGACGCGATCGGGGCCGTGCTGGAGGAGGGCGAGGCGCGCGACCTCTTCCGCACCCTCGGACCGGACGCCGCCGTCGTCGTACCCCTGCGCGGTCGGGCGGACACGGTGGGGCTGCTGACCGTCTTCCGGGGTCCGGAGCGCGAGACGTTCACGACCGACGACCTCGACACCCTGACGGAGGTCGCCGCGCGCGCCGGGTCAGCGCTCGACAACGCGCGGGCGTTCTCCCAGCAGCAGGACCTCGCGGAGGGCCTCCAGCGCAGTCTGCTGACCGCGCCGCCCGACCCGGCGGGCCTGCAGCTCGAGGTCCGCTACGAGCCCGCGGCCGCGGCGGCGCAGGTCGGCGGGGACTGGTACGACGCCTTCCTCCAGCCCGACGGTGGCACCAGCCTGGTCATCGGGGACGTGGTCGGCCACGACACCGCGGCAGCCGCGGCCATGGGACAGGTCCGCGGCCTGCTCCGCGGCATCGCGGTCACCACCGGAGACGGTCCGGCCGACGTGCTCCGCCGGGTGGACGAAGCGATGGAGATCCTCCAGGTCGACACCACCGCCACGGCGGTCGTGGCCCGCCTGGAGCAGACCGCCGACGAGCGGGCCCGCGGCGTCACCCGGTTGTGCTGGTCGAACGCCGGGCACCCGCCGCCGCTGGTCGCGTTCCCCGGCTCCGAGCCCGGCTCGGTCGAGGTGCTGACCCTGTGGGCGGAGACGTCGGAGCTGCTCCTCGGCCTGGACCCCGCGACCGAGCGGACCGAGTCGGTCGTGACGCTGCCGCGGGGCGCGACCGTGCTGCTCTACACCGACGGGCTCGTCGAGCGGCGCGGGCAGTCGCTCGACGAGGGCATCGACGCGATGCGGGCGTTGCTGGCCGAGCTGGTGCGGGCAGGTGTCGGGCTGGAGGAGCTGTGCGACGGCCTGATCCGCGGGCTGCTGCCCGAGTCTCCCGACGACGACGTGGCCCTGGTTGCCGTCCGGGTGGAACGCACCTAGCCGGATGCGGTCTGCCTGACCCGGGTCCATCGGCCCTCCCGGAAGGTCGCCAGGCCGAGCCGCTCGAACTCCTCGAGCCAGCCGGTCATCGGCCACCGTCCCCACCGGCGGTGGAAGAGCGTCGCGTTGCGGAGGATGTCGTCGAGGTGCTCGGTCGGGGGCCGCGAGACCGGGTGGTGCTGGTGGTAGGCGCGCGCCGACCCGTCCCAGGCCAGCTCGAGCCCCCGGGTCACCAGGGTGTGGCCGAAGTCGGTGTCCTCGCCGCCGTACCCGACGTACTCGGGGCAGAAGCCTCCGGACACCTGCCAGGCGCTCGCCGACATCGCGAAGGACAGCGACCAGAACAGGTCCGGGTCGGCTCCCCACACCTGTTGCCCCGCAGCGGGGGCGGGCCGGCCGGGATGGGGTTCGTCGAGCCCGTCGAGCCCGTCGAGCCGGTAGCCACCGGCCGGCGGCGGGGGCAGGTACGTGACCGGCCCCTGCCAGACCGTCCGGGGGTGGGCCGTCGCTCGTTCGGCGTACGACGCCACCAGGGTGCCGCCCGCGAGGCAGTCCACGTCGAGGCAGACGACGACCTCGGCGCCGGAGTCCAGCGCGGTGCGGACGCCTCGGTTGCGGGCGCGGGCCAGCGGCAGCCCGCCCGGGTCGTTGCGCACCCGCACGATCCGGCGGCGCAGGCCGTCGAGCTCGACGGAGCGGACCGCCGGGTCGTCCATGGCGACGACGACGTAGTCGTCGGGACGGCGTGACCCGGCGGCCAGGGACCGGTGCTGGGCGTCCAGGTGACCCCGGCGTCCGTGGACCAGGGTGACGACCGCGACCCGCGGACCGCTCACGCGCTCACCACCTCCCGGGCGACCGAGTCGACGACCGACCAGAACCGCTCCGCGGCGTGGCCGTCGCACCAGCCGGCCCAGCGGCTCCCGTCGAGGGCGGCGGCACGGGTCAGCCGCGCCGACCAGCCGTCCTCGGGCCAGGTCTCCTCGACGACGGCGGGCCAGCCGCCCGTGGCCAGGGCCCGGGCCGTCGTCAGCTGCTCGTCGTGCGGCCGGGCCTGGGGTACGACGACCGCGGGCCGCCGCAGGGCCGCCACCTCCGCCAGCGCGTTCTGCCCGGCGTGGGTGACGACGACGTCGGCGTCGGCGAGCACGCCGGACGGGTCGTCGACCCAGGTCCCGGACCGGGCGCTGAGCGCGGTCCACCCCCATTCCGGAGTCTGGCGGCGGGCGCGGTCCAGCCGCTCCTCGTCGGGGTCGTCGCCCCCGGTGCCGCTGAGGGCGACCACCCTCCCGGGCCCGGGTCGCCTGCGGCCGGACGGCCGGATGTCGAAGCGGCTCAGCGCGCCCACGGGCTGCAGCCGGGCGTGGACGTCGTCGGGCACGTCGCTGAGCATGCCGGTGGCCTCGGGCGGCCAGAGTCCGACGAGGGCGTCGGCGGCGCCGAGTCCGAACCGGTGGGCCAGGTCGCCGCGCGAGCCCGGCAGGACCACGGCCACGACGGGCACGCCGTGCAGCCGGACCAGGAGGGTGACCTCGATCGAGACGTCGACGATCACGCAGGCCGGCCGGGTGGCGGCGATCCAGGCCGAGACGGCGGCCGTCCGCCCGAGCAGCCCGGCATCGCCGACCGGGACCCAGTGCAGCCGGCCGTTCGCGGTGGGGCGGACGCTGCACTCCTCGTCGTCGTCGCGGGGCAGCAGCACCCACGGACCGGGCCAGTCCGTGGGCCGCGGGAGTGAGGACAGCCCGGTGACGACCCGGCCGCGGGCGGCGGCGAGCGTCGCCATCGCCGTTGCCCGGTGCACGTGCCCGCTGCCGTGGTGGTGGACGTAGTAGCCGATCATGCGGCCGCGTCCACGCTGACGAGGGAGGCGTAGAGGCGCTCGTAGTCGTCGACCATCCGGGTGAGCGAGCAGTGCTCCTCGGCGTGGCGTCGTACGACGGCGCGGTCGCAGGACCTGGCCACCCCGATCGCGCGGGCCAGGTCGGCCGGGTCGCCCGGGCGGGCGAGCGCGCCGGTGTCGGCGGTGACGATCTCCGGCAGCGCGCCACGGGCATAGGCGGCCACAGGGGTGCCGCAGGCCATCGCCTCGGCGGCGACCAGGCCGTACGGCTCGTCCCATGCCGGAGTCACCAGCGCCACCGACGCCCGGCCCAGCAGGCGGGCCAGCGCGCCGTGGTCCAGGTGTCCCACGTGCACCGCCGTGGGCCCGAGCCGGGGCGCGATCTCGGCCTCGAAGTACGCCTCGTCCGGCGTCGGTCCGGCGAGCACCAACGGCATGCCGGCGTCCCGCGCCGCGTCGATCGCCTCGTGCGGGGCCTTCTCCCGCACCAGGCGCCCGGACCAGACGGCGGGCCCGCCTCCCGGACCGGGCAGCCAGCGGTGCACGTCGACCCCGTTCAGGATCGGCGTGCTGCGCACGGCGTGCGCCCACGCCGCGGCCGTACTGGTGCTGACAGCGGTGAAGACCACCGATTCCCGGGCGAGCGAGGCGGCCGACTCCAGCCACGGGAGCGGCGGGGTGTGCAGGGTGGTGACCAACGGCGTCGACAGGGACGGCGCCATCGCGACCGGGAGGTGGTGGAGGCTGTGGTTGTGGACCAGGTCGAAGCGACCCGGATCCTGGGCGAGCCCGAGCATCAGCCCGAGATAGGCGTGGTGCTCGGCCATCCACCGGACCGGTGGCGCGTTGACGTCGCGCCGGGCCGCGAGGCTCGGCTCGAAGGCCGGCACCGGGAGCTCGTCGACGTGCAGCTCCGGGTCGGAGCCGGGTGCCGCGAAGAGCGTGACCTGGTGCCCGCGCCGGCCGAGCTCGGCGGCGAGTGCGTGGGTCAGTGCCTCGAGCCCGCCCGCGAAGGGCTCCCGGATCGGGAAACGGGTCGAGGCGACCAGGCAGATGCGGAGTGGACGGACCAGGCTCACCGACGGCCTCGGGAGGTTCGGACCAGGCTCCGGTAGAGCAGGTCGTGGGCCTGGGCGACCTCGGCCCGCTGGTGGCGGCGTACGTCGATGGCGGCGCCGAGCCGGGGTCGGGTCTCGTAGGCGAGCACGATCGCCGCCGCGAGCGAGTCCGCGTCGTACCCGTCCTCGTCGAGCCGGTAGCTCAACACCGGACCCTGGTCCGCGAAGTAGCCGCACGTGGGGGCGACGACCGTGGTGCCGAGGTCGCGGCACGCCTCCAACCAGCCCGAGTGGGTGCCGAAGCGGTAGGGCAGCACCGACACGTCGAGGGAGCCGAGGTGGTTGAACAGCTCCGGCTCGGAGAAGTAGTCGTGGACGTGCAGCTCCAGCTCGCCTGCAGCCGCGCGCTCGCGCAGGTACGACCCGAGCGGCGCGTCGCGTCGCGCACCGTCGTCGTCGAGCACGTCGCGGTGGCCGTTGACCTGCAGCACGGCCCCCGGGAGGGACCGGACGGTCTCGACGAGGGTCGGCAGCACGGCCATCGGGTCCATCGAGGCGCGCAGGCTCTTGACGTGCAGGCCGATCCGGAACCCCCAGTTGCGCCGGCGCGCCCGAGCGTCCTGGGCCACCGCCATCGTCCTCAGGTCGACCACGTGCGGATGCGGCAGTACGACGGCCTCGCGGCCCCACCGCAGGCGGATCTCGTCCGCCGCGCCGTCGGTCAGGGTGACCAGGGCGTCGGCGGCGGGGATCAGGACGTCGAGCTGCTCGTCGTGCAGCTCGCGGCTCGGGTGGTGCGGGTTGCGCAGGTCGTGGACGGTGAACACGAACGGCTTGCCGCGCCGCCGGAGAGCGTCGACCAGGTCGGCGAGGTGCTCGGGGGAGCGGGCGTCGAAGCCGAACTGCAGGTGGAAGAGGTCGAAGTCGGCCGTGGCCGCCCACCCGGGGTCGAGCATCACCGGGGGCCACCATCGCTGGGTCGCGGCCCGGTCCGGGGCGGCGGGGTCGGGATCCGCGAGCCGGCGCGGGCCGGGTCCGTGCGCCGGGGAGAGGTGCCGGACGTACACGTGGCCGGCCGGCACCGAGGCGACGACGATCTGGTCGACGCCGCGACCGGTCGTCGGCGATGGGTTGAGAAGGGTCACCCCGATGAGGTACCCGTGGGCGCGCAGGCCCAGGTTCGCCCGTCGGGGTGAACGTCCGGCTTTCGGGCATTCCTCGCGTTCAGGTGCGGATAACACAATGTCAAGTGCTTCGATGTAGTTAAGATCCGGTCATGGAGTGGCAGCGCGACGCACTGGCGCTTCTGGTCGGCTTCACGGTCGCCACCCTGACCGCGCCGGTCGGGGTCTCGGGGGCGGTGTTCCTGCTGCCGGTGCAACTCTCGGTGCTGCAGGTGCCGAACCCGCAGGTGACGCCGACCAACCTGCTGTTCAACGTGGTGTCGGGCCCCGGTGCGCTGTGGCGCTACTGGCGCCGCCGCCAGCTGGACCCGGGGCTGGTCCGGGCGCTGCTCCTCGGCTGCGTGCCGGGGGTCGTGATGGGCGCCGTCCTGCGGGTCCACCTGGTCAGCGACCCGACGACCTTCCGGCTGGTGGCGGCCGCCGTACTGCTGCCGACCGGGCTGTTCATCCTCTGGCCGCGCCGCGGGGGAGCCGGCGCCCGGACCGCCGGTCTCTCGCGCCGATCGGTCTCGGTGCTCGCGCTGGTCGTCGGCATCGTCGGCGGCCTGTACGGCATCGGCGGCGGCTCGATCCTGGGACCGCTGCTCGTCGGCAGCGGGCTCGCGGTCACCGTGGTCGCGCCGGCGGCCCTCGCCTCGACGATGGTGACGTCGGTCGTCGGCGTGGTGGCCTTCGCGCTCCTGGCCCTGGGCTCGGACGACCACATCGCTCCCGACTGGTCGATCGGGATCGCGTCGGGCCTCGGCGGCCTCGTCGGCGGGTACGTCGGCGCGACGCTGCAGCCGCACCTCCCCGAGCCGCTGCTCCGGCGGCTGCTGGGCCTGGCCGCGGTGGCCGTCGCGGTCGCCTATCTGGTGCAGTCGCTGAGCGGCTGAGGGCGTGCGACCACCCCTTCGGGTGGGTCGGCCTCCAGAGGTTGCGGGTAACGGTTTCTCGGACACCGAGGACTGGAGGCACGACATGTTGGCAGCGACCTGGCAGGGACCACGCGACATTCGGGTGGAGGAGGTGCCGGACCCGACCATCGTCGACCCGACGGATGCCGTCATCCGGGTCACCACGACCGGGTTGTGCGGCTCCGACCTGCACCTCTACGAGCCGCTCGCCCCGTTCATGACCCCCGGCGACATCGTCGGCCACGAGCCGATGGGGATCGTCGAGGAGGTCGGGCCCGAGGTGCGGGACCTCAAGGTCGGCGACCGGGTCGTCGTACCGTTCAACATCAGCTGCGGCTCGTGCTGGACCTGTGAGCGCAAGCTGTACAGCCAGTGCGAGACCACCCAGAACCGCGAGCACGGCACCGGCGCGAGCCTGCTCGGCTACAGCAAGCTGTACGGCGCCGTCCCGGGCGGGCAGGCCGAGTACCTCCGAGTGCAGTTCGCCGACTTCCTCCCGGTCAAGGTTCCCGAGGGCCCGCCCGACGATCGGTTCGTTTACCTCTCCGACGTGATCCCGACGGCCTGGCAGGCGGTGCGGTACGCCGACGTACCGGCCGACGGGACGCTCCTGGTGATGGGAGCGGGCCCGATCGGCGACATGGCGACGCGGATCGCGCTGCGCGACGGCGCCTGCGTGATCGTCGTGGACCGGGTGCCCGAGCGTCTCGCCCGGGTCAGCGCCCTCGGTGCGGAGACCATCGACCTCGACGCCGTCGACGACGTGGGGGACGAGGTGCGCTCGCGCACGTCCGGTCGGGGCGCGGACTCAGTGGTCGACGCCGTCGGAATGGAGGCGCACGGCAACCCGATCGCCGAGAAGCTGATCAAGGCGATCGGGCTGCTGCCGGACTCGCTCGCCGCACCGCTCATCAAGCACGCCGGGTTCGACCGGCTCGCCGCGCTGCACACCTCGATCGACGCGGTCCGCCGCGGCGGCACCGTCTCGCTGTCGGGCGTGTACGGCGGTGCCGCCGACCCGATGCCGCTGATGCAGATGTTCGACAAGCAGCTGCAGCTGCGGATGGGCCAGGCCAACGTGCGGGCCTGGACCGACGACATCCTGCCGCTCCTGCTCGATGACGCCGACCCGCTCGGCACCGAGTCGTTCGCCACCCACCGGCTGCCGCTCACGCAGGCGCCGGAGGCCTACGCCTCCTTCCGCGCCAAGGAGGACGGCATGGTCAAGGTGGTCTTCACGCCCTGATTCCTGCGGACCGTCCCGGGTCAGGGGCCGGTGGACTAGATCTCCGTCCGTTCGGTGCTGGCGCCCTCCCGCTGCCTGACAGGATGCGCCGCGTGAAGGTGCGCCGGTCCACCCATCCTCGCGAGGATCTCGGGCTGCTGGCCGGGTTGGTGCTGCTCGCGGGCCTGACCGCGATCTCGGTGCTCGGGCAGATCCAGCTGACGACCGCGATGGTGGCGGCGCCGATCGTCGCGTCGTTCTTCGCCGACGCACGCCGGACCGCGGTCGTCGCGGTCGGCGCGGTGCTGTGCTCGGTGCTGGGCGGACTCTGGCTCGACCTGCCGATCTCCGGGTCGTACTGGTTCCGGGTGGGGATCTGCGTGGTCCTGTCGGTGCTGGCGACCGTCTCCGCGCTGCTGCGGGACCGTCGCGAGACGCGGCTGCGGCGGATGATCGTGATCGCCGAGACCGCCCAGCGGGCCGTGCTGCGGGCGATGCCCTCGGCGATCGGCTCGGTGGGCCTCGCCGCCCGCTACGTCTCCGCGAGCGAGGAGGCCCTGGTCGGCGGCGACCTGTACGAGGTCGCCGCGACGCCGTACGGCGTGCGGGTCATCGTCGGCGACGTGCGGGGCAAGGGTCTGGAGGCCGTACAGACCGCAGCGGCCGTGCTCGGTGCGTTCCGCGCGGCCGCGTTCACCGAGCCGGACCCGGCCAGCCTGGCGCGCCGGATCGACGAGTCGCTCATGCAGCACCTCAGCGACGAGGAGTTCGTCACCGCGATCATCGGGCAGTTCAACGGCGAGCAGGTGCTGCTCGCCAACTGTGGCCACCACCCGCCCCTCCTGGTCTCCGGCTCGACCGCAGTTCTCGTGGACACCGGTGAGCCGACCCTGCCGCTGGGCCTCGGGAGCGCCCCGGTGCTGTCCGAGCACACCTGGGCGTCGGGCAGCCGGCTGCTCTTCTACACCGACGGGCTGGTCGAGGCCCGCGACCGCACCGGGTCGTTCTTCCCCCTCGACGACTTCGCCGCCGAGCTCGGCGACGGTCCGGTCGCCGAGGCCTTGGACCGGCTGGTCGAGCGGCTGCTCAGCTTCGGTGACCAGGGCACGAGCGACGACGTCGCGCTGGTGCTCGCGCAGAACGGCTGACCCTGGTCGGAGGTGCGGCCCGGCGTACCCCGCGAGGTGGCGCACCTCACGTTGGACCGCGACATCCGGACCCGGGTCACGGTGTTTGCCGGCGACCTCTACGCTCCCCTCGGAGCAGCGGGAATGACCGCGTCGTCGGCATGGTTGCGGCTCTGCCCGGACGGCCCCACAGGGACGGCCCGGGGACCTGTCCCCCCTCGCGAAGGAGCCACCCTTGACCCTCACTTCCGCCACCACCCCCGGCAGTGCGACAGCCCTCCTGGCCGAGCGTCTCGAGGTACTGCGCACCGAGCGTGAGCAGGTCATGGCCGAGAGCCGGCTCGAGTCCGTCGGTGACGTTGCCGACCGGGCGACCAACGTCGAGGCCACCATCCGGCTCCAGGTGCTCGACGAGCGGATCGCGACCATCGAGCTCGAGATCGAGGAGGCCGGCCGGCAGCGGCACACCGACGGCGTCGTGTCCGTCGGCGACCGGGTCACCCTCGACCTGGGCGACGGCCCGGAGACCTACGTCATCGGCTCGGTCGAGCAGGCCGTGGCCGGTGTCGACACCGTCACGCCGGGCAGCCCGCTCGGTCGCGCGATCCTCGGCGCCGAGGTCGGTGCGACCGTGACCTACTCGCCGCGCTCGGGGGTCAAGCTCACCGCGGTCGTGCTCTCCGCCGAGACCGCCTAGGAGACTGCTGAACAAGGCGGTCGAAGGGAGCGTCGTGAGGGACGTGCGCCGGCAAGGCGGAGGCGCGAAGGCACACTGGGCGTGCGTCGAGCGGCGACAACGCAGCCGGCGTGCGTTCATCGCGGCGCGTAGCCGGCCGGATTGTTCAGCAGGCTCCTAGCCCTCAGGCGGTCGCGGCCTCGACGCCACCGTCCTCGGGCGGCACCTCCCCGAGCAGCCGGTCACGCAGCCGCACCAGCCCACCGACCGCGTCCAGGAAGCGGGTCGTGCTGTCGCCGACCTGGAGGTCGTCGAAGTAGTGGTGGCGCATCGCCACCCGGGCCAGGTGGTGCTCGTCGTGCTCCAGCCGGGCGCTCAGCAGTGCCGTCAGGCCGTCGACGTTGTCGCCGTCGAGTACGTCGGCGCAGCGGCTCACCGGCACGTCCTGGCGCAGTCGCTCGGCGTCGTGGTGTCGGTCGGTGATGAAGATCGGCTTCTCGGTGCGCAGGTAGAGCCAGTCCAGCCCGACCGACGACACGTCGGTGATCATCGCGTCGCAGTCGGGCAGCACCGCGAGGATGTCGCCGACGGTGATCGCCTCGTGGCCCGCGTCCGGCTCGCGGCGGGTCGCCTCCTCGAGCACCGCGAGGATCTCGCGGTGACCGTTGTGGATGGCCGGGGTCAGGCTGGTCGGGATCTTGGGGTGCGGCTTGTAGACGAGCCGGACTTCGGGCAGCGCCACGATCGCGCGGACGATCCGGGGGCCGAAGACGTCGACCGAGGTGTAGTCGTTGTAGTCCGCGTCGCCCTCCCACGTCGGCGCGTAGAGCACGGTACGACGGGTGCTCGGCGCGAGCAGCGGCGCCGGCCGCAGGTCGAGTTGGGGCCGGCCGACGCGCACCAGGCGTGAGGTGTCGAGCTCCATCAGCCCCGCCTCGTGGCGCTGCACCGCCGCCTCGCCGGCGACGAACACGCGGTCGTAGGCCTTGGCATTGTTGCTCGCCATGCTCTGCTTGTCGCTCTCGCCGTGGTTGATGTGCACGTGCAGCATCCGGCCGTCGATGAGCGACTGGAAGTTGCGCATCGAGTTGTTGCAGTACAGGACCACCTTGGCCGCCAGGTCGGCGTACAGCTCGGTCAGCTCGGGGAACGACGGCGCGAAGAACACCGGCAGCGAGGTCTCCTCGCGGCACACCGCGGCCGACTCGGCGTCGCGGGTGACGACGCCGACCGGATGCTCCAGATCGAGCCGCTCGAGGACCGGGAGCCACTGCAGGAGCTGGTAGACCCGGGTCGGGTCGTCGGGGAAGTAGGCGAGGGTCTCGAGCGTGCGCACGCGCGGATCATAGAGCCGGAATGTTGCGACTCGTGACTTCGCGGAACGGCCCTAGAGTTGGCCCCGTGCCACCGCCGCGCCGAGTGCTCCTCGCGGTCCTCGCGCTGCCCCTCCTCGGCTGCGGTGGCGGGGGTGACGAGCCGGCGCCAGAGACGGTCGAGATGCCCAGCGGACTCACGGCGTACGTCGACCAGTCGCGGCTGCTGCGGGTGACCCGGACCGCCTTCGTGCGCCTCGTCGACGAGCCCGACCGCACCGTGACCGTCACCCGCGCCGAGGTCACCTCGCCCCGGTTCGGGACGGTCACCTGGACGGGGGAGAAGTCGTTCGTCAACGAGGCCGACCTGCCGTTCGAGATGCCGCCCGGCCGGTGCGGCGACGGGTCGGACGCCCGGGTCCGGCTCACCTACCGGCTCGACGACGGGCCGGAACGGATCTCGGAGACGACGGCGACCGACCGGTACGGCGCCGTGGGGCTCTTCCTCGACCGCGACTGCGCCGCGGAGGTGCTGGGGGAGGCCGCGACCCTGGAGCTCGGGGAGCCGAGGGTCGTCGGCGTGGGCCGCGCGTCGGTCTTCGAGGTCCCGGTGACGCTCACGCCGACCGGCGAGCGCGACGACGTGTCGTTCGCCGGGTTCGAGGGCACCCCGCTGTTCCGCAACGCCGACGGCTCGCCCGCCGCGGACCACATCCCGCCGGTTCCGCTCGGGCCCGACGACCCGCCGGCCGAGCTGCTGCTCCGGCTGGTCCCGACCCGCTGCGACCCGCACGCGCTCGCCGAGGACAAGGTGGGCACGCTCATCGGGGTCCGGACCCGGGCGCCGGGGCTGAGTCCGGTGGCGTCGTTCTTCCTGCCGATCGGCGACGAGCGCCGAGCGGCATTGCGCGCATTCTTCTCGACGCACTGCCGCCCGTGAGGGATTCGCGCGTACCCTCCGGAGCACGGTTCCGCTGACACCCGCCCGATGCGGCGTCGGAACCGTGAGGCTGAGAACGCAGAAAAGGCGCGTCGAGAAGGCGTGCGTCACCAAGCAGAGGAGACGACGTGAGACGAATCGGGACATGGGCCGCGGCCATCGTGCTGGGGGCCGGTGTGCTCGCCGGCTGCGGCGGTGACGACAGCAGCGACGGTGGGAGCGACAACGCGGACGGCGACAGCGGCTCGTCGTACTGCGACGAGCTGGGCGAGTTCCGCGACACGCTCCAGGGCTCCGACGAAGCCTCGAGCTTCGAGAAGTTCAGGGACGCCGCCGAGGACCTCGCCGAGGACTCACCCGACGAGGTGTCCGGAGAGTGGAAGAAGATCGAGGAGGCCCTCGGCCAGCTGGAGTCCGAGCTGGAGAAGGCGGGCATCTCGCTCGACGACCTGAACGACCCGAGCGCCCTGCAGAGCGCCGACCCGGAGGCCATGGCGAAGGTCCAGGAGAGCCTCAGCACGATCGGTGAGGACGTCGAGGGCGCCGCGGACAAGATCTCCGAGCACGCCAAGTCCGAGTGCGACATCGACCTCAACGGCGAGTCGCCCTCGCCCTCGCCGTCGAGCTAGGCGCACCGCACCGACCGCGCCCGGGTCGTCGTCAGTCGACGACCCGGGCGCGTCGTACGTCGCCGCTGCTCGGGAACGGGTGGGCTCGGCGTTTTCGGGACCGGGCCAGTAGACTCAGTGGCTCATCCGGCCCCGTATCGTAAGGACCACTGCTCCCCGTCATGGACGGCTCTCAAAGTAGTTCGCTCCCGTCTGCGGAGCCCCGATGATCACGTCTCTGCTGCTCCTGGCGCTCGCGCTGGTGCTGGTCCTGCTGTGCGGCCTCTTCGTCGCCGCCGAGTTCGCCTTCGTCACCGTCGACCGCAACCGGGTCGACCAGGCGGCTGCCGAGGGCGACGTCGCCGCCCAGGGGGTGCAGACCGCGCTGCGGAGCCTCTCGACCCAGCTCTCCGGCGCGCAGGTCGGCATCACGCTCACCAACCTCGGCATCGGCTTCCTCGCCGAGCCGGCGATCGCCGACCTGGTGCGGGGCCCGTTGGAGTCCGTCGGGACGCCGTCGGGCGCGGTCGGACCGATCGCGATCACCATCGGCCTGGTGCTCGGCACCGTGCTGACGATGCTCTTCGGTGAGCTGGTCCCCAAGAACTACGCGATCGCGCTCCCGTTGGAGACCGCCCGGGCGACCCAGCGGCCGATGCGCCTGTTCACCGCCGTCAACCGGGTCCCGATCCGGTTCCTCAACGGTTCGGCCAACGCCCTGGTCCGACGCCTCGGCATCGAGCCGCAGGAGGAGCTGCGCTCGGCGCGCAGCTCGACCGAGCTCGCGTCCCTGATCCAGCGCTCGGCCGACGAGGGCACCCTCGACGCCGAGACCGCAGGGCTGATGGAGCGCTCCGTCGAGTTCGGCACCCGCTCGGCCGGCGAGATCATGACGCCGCGGGTCCGCACGCGCTCCCTGGAGGCCAACGATCGAGCCAGCGCGGTCATCGACGCGGCCCGCCAGACGGGGCACTCCCGTTTCCCGGTGCTCGACGCCGACGACGCCGTGGTCGGCACCGTGCACGTCAAGCACGCCGTCGCCCTGCCGCTCCACGAGCGGTCGACCACGAAGATCAAGCACCTGATGGTCAAGCCGATCGTGGTGCCGGACTCACTGCGCCTCGACCCGCTCCTGGCCCTGCTGCGCGAGGACGGCTTCCAGATGGCCGTCGTCCTCGACGAGTACGGCGGGCACGCCGGCATCGTCACGCTCGAGGACGTGATCGAGGAGATCGTCGGTGACATCTCCGACGAGCACGACCGGACCGGCTCGCGGGCTCGGCGCCGTCGCGACGGGTCCTGGTCGATCTCCGGCCTGCTCCGCCCCGACGAGGTCGAGGACCTCACCGGCGTCGAGCTCCCCGACGACGAGGACTACGACACGGTGGCGGGCCTGGTGCTGAAGGTCCTCGGACGGATCCCGGAGCGCGGTGACCTGGCCGAGGTGCCCGTGCCGGACCGCTCCGACCCGGACGAGCCGCGCGAGCAGCTGGCGATCCTCACCGTCGAGCACATGGACGGCCTGCGCGTCGACCGGCTCTCGCTGCGCCTCTTCGACGGCATCCCCGCCGGGGAGGCCGCCGCCGACGACCCCGCCAACAACACCGCCAACGACGCCGCCAAGGGGGCCCGCCGATGAGTGACTACACCGGCCTGCTCGTGGGTGTGCTGCTGCTGGCCTTCAACGCGTTCTTCGTCGGTGCCGAGTTCGCGCTGATCTCGGCCCGCCGCAGTCAGATCGAGCCGCGTGCGCTCGCCGGCTCGCGGATGGCCCGCACGACGCTGCGCGCGATGGAGAACGTCTCGCTGATGATGGCGGGCGCCCAGCTCGGCATCACGATCTGCTCGGTCGGCCTCGGGGCGGTCGGCGAGCCCGCCGTCGCCCATCTGCTGGAGCCGGTGTTCGAGGCGCTGCACGTCCCGCACGGACTGGTGCACCCGATCTCGTTCGTGATCGCCCTCGCCGTCGTGGTGTTCCTGCACGTGGTGCTCGGCGAGATGGTCCCGAAGAACATCGCGATCGCCGGCCCGGACCGGGCGGCCCTGGTGCTCGGCCCGCCGATGCTCGGCGTCGTCACGGTCCTGCGTCCGGTCATCGTCGCCCTCAACGCGATCGCCAACGGCACGCTGCGGCTCCTGAAGGTCGAGCCGAAGGACGAGATCAGCTCCAGCTTCACCCGCGAGGAGGTCGCCGCCCTGGTCGAGGAGTCGCGCGGCGAGGGGCTGCTCGAGGCCGACGAGTACGACCGGCTCGCCGGCGCGCTCGGCTTCACCGAGAAGACCGTCTCGGCGGTGCTGATGCCGCGCGACACGCTCTCCACCGTGCTTCGCGGGTCGTCGCCGGCCGACGTCGAGGCCCTCTGCGCCGCCACGGGGTTCAGCCGGTTCCCGGTCGAGGACGAGGACGGCGAGCTGCTGGGCTACCTGCACATCAAGGACGTGCTCGAGCCCGACGAGGAGCGACGGCAGCGCCCGATCGAGGACAAGTGGATCCGACCGTTCGCGCCGGTCACCCGCGAGGACGCGCTGCACGACGTCCTGGAGCAGCTCCAGCGGCGCGGCGCGCACATGGCGCGCGTCGTCGACGCGGACGGCGTGACCCTCGGACTGGCGACGCTCGAGGACGTGATCGAGGAGCTGATCGGAGAGATCCGCGACGCGGCCCACCTCGAGGAACAGGTCTGAGCGCCGCACGCTCTAGGGTGAACGCCCAGTGACCCCCGACCTGGAACGAAGGCAGTAAGTGGCAGACGAGACGACGCGTACCAACCGCGTATGGACGCTGCCCAACGTCTTGAGCATGCTCCGTCTGGCCGGTGTCCCGGTCTTCCTGTGGCTGGTCCTCGGCCCGGAGGCGGACGGCTGGGCCCTGGCCCTGCTGATGGTCTCGGGGTTCACCGACTTCGCCGACGGCTGGCTCGCCCGCCGCCTCAACCAGACGACGCTGGTGGGCCAGATCCTGGACCCGGTGGCGGACCGGCTCTACATCCTGGCCGTCGTCGTCGGGCTGGCCCTGCGCGACGTCATCCCGTGGTGGATGGCGGTCTCGCTGCCGCTGCGCGACCTCCTGATGTGGGGGCTGGTGCCGCTGCTGCGCACCCGCGGCTACAGCGCACTGCCCGTGCACTTCCTCGGCAAGGCCGCGACGTTCAACCTGCTCTACGCCTTCCCGCTCCTGCTGCTCGGCGACGGGGACGGCACCGTCGCCACCCTGGCCGAGGTCTTCGGCTGGGCGTTCGCGTTCTGGGGCATCGGCCTCTACTGGTGGGCCGGCGTCCTCTACGCCTGGCAGGTACGCCGGCTGCTGGCGACGACCGAGCGGCGAACGGCGGTCCGCGATGCCTGAGACCCGCGAGCGGGACCAGCTGCCGGCCCGGGTCACGATGCCGCTGCTGACCCTGATCACGCAGCAGTCGCTCGACGAGGACTACCTCCATGCCGCCGAGCGCCGGATCGCGCAAGGAGGTGTCGAGCCGCCCGCTCGCCGGTCCCGTCGTACGGCCGCGGTGGTCGTGGTCGCCGCCGTCTTCGGGATCCTGGTGACGATCGCCGCGGTGCAGACGAACCGCAACGCCGACACCGTCGACGCCAGCCGGGCGAGCCTGATCGAGCGGAACCGGACCCAGCGTGAGTCGGTCGCGAGACAGCAGGAGCAGATCGCGGAGCTGCGCGAGCAGAACGCAAAGCTCGACGAGAGGCTCGTCGCCACGGACGCCGCCCTGCAGTCGGCGGAGGCCGCCAACGAGCGTCTCCAGGTCCGCACCGGTCGCGTCGCCGTCCGTGGCCCCGGGGTCCGGATCACGGTCGACGACCCGGACCAGGGCGAGGAGCGGATCCGCAAGGAGGACCTGTTCCTGCTGATCAACGGCCTGTGGGAGTCGGGTGCGGAGGCGATCTCGCTCAACGGCCACCGGCTGGGCGTGCTGACCTCGATCAACAACTCCGACGTCGCGATCAACGTCGAGTCGTCCGCGCTGCTGCCGCCGTACACCCTGGAGGCGATCGGCAACGTCGGCACCCTCGGCGCCGACCTGCTCGACACGTCGAGCTTCGCGACCTTCGACGCGCTGCAGGATCGCTACGGCTTTGGCTTCGACATGGACAATGATGACGCGATCGTGCTGGCGGCGGCGCGGGCGAAGCGCCTGCGCAACGCCTCGCTGCCGACGATCGCACCGGACCGACGCACCAACGAGGGGACCACACCGTGATCGCCGCACTCGGGTTGTTCGTGGGAATCGTCCTCGGACTGGTGTTCGAGCCCGACGTGCCCCAGAGCCTGGAGCCGTACCTGCCGATCGCGGTGGTGGCTGCCCTCGACGCGGTCTTCGGCGGCCTGCGCGCCTACCTGGACGGCATCTTCGACGACAAGGTGTTCGTCGTCTCGTTCGTCAGCAACGTCGTCATCGCGGCCTCGATCGTCTACCTCGGCGACCAGCTCGGTGTCGGCGGACAGCTCTCGACCGGCGTCATCGTCGTCCTCGGGATCCGGATCTTCTCCAACGCCGCCGCGATCCGGAGGCACCTGTTCCATGCCTGAGGACCCGACTCCCGTGCCCCTGTCCGGGCGCCAGCGGCTGCTCCGGGCGATGAGCCGGCCCTCCCGTGGGCAGGCCATCGTGGGCGTCCTGCTGGGCGTGCTGGCCTTCGCGGGGATCACCCAGGTCCGCGACACCCAGGTCGACGAGGCCGACTTCGCGGGCTACCGCGAGCAGGACCTGATCGACGTGCTCACCGGGCTGGCCGGTACCAGCCAGCGGGCCGAGGCCGAGATCTCGCGCCTCGAGGACACCCGCGACGACCTGCTCTCCGACTCCGACCGCCGTCAGGCGGCGCTGAGCCAGGCCCGCACGGAGGCCGAGACCCTGCGGATCCTGGCCGGCCAGGTGCCGGTCACCGGACCCGGGCTGCGGATCACGATCAAGGAGGTCACCTCGCAGGTCAGCGCGGAGACCCTGCTCGACATGGTGCAGGAGCTGCGCACCGGCAGTGCCGAGGCGATCCAGGTCAACGGCCGGGTCCGGCTGATCGCCCAGAGCTCGTTCTCCGAGGGTGACGGGGGCGTCATCATCGACGGCCAGCAGCTCGAGCCGCCGTACGTCTTCGACGTCATCGGCGACCCGCACAGCCTGGAGGGTGCGCTCACCTTCCCGCTCGGCCCGCGCTACCAGGTCGAGACGGTCGACGGCGGCCGGCTCACCTTCAAGGACGACGGGCCGCTGGAGATCACCGCGGTCCGCGACCCCGAGGATCCGGTGTACGCCCAGCAAGCCTCCGGGCAGTAACCTGCCGGGGCAGCACCGCACCACCCGACCGCTCGCACCAGAGGAGACATCTTGTACCCCGACGACCTTCAGTACACCTCCGAGCACGAGTGGCTGCGGTCTCCCGGTGAGCAGGAGGGCTCGGTCCGGGTCGGTATCACCCACTTCGCCCAGGACGCACTCGGCGACATCGTCTACGTGTCGCTCCCCGAGGTCGGCGACACCATCGAGGCCGGCAGCACCTGCGGCGAGCTGGAGTCGACGAAGTCGGTGAGTGATGTCTACGCGCCGGTCACCGGCGAGGTCGTCGCCCGCAACGAGACACTGGACGCGACGCCGGAGCTGGTCAACAACGACCCGTACGCCGCCGGCTGGCTCTTCGAAGTGGTCCCCTCGGACCCCACGCAGCTCGACGAGCTGATGGGCGCGGTGGAGTACGTCGCGTCCCTGGACGCCTGAGCCCGGTTCGGCTTGAGCCGCGGGCCGGGGCTGATAGGTTCGGACAACCGTCAACCTCAGCCCGGCCTTGAGGGTTCTGCCTTGAGGGACCTGGGGTATCGATAAGCCCGACTTCGGAGGATGACCGATGCCGTTCTGCACAGCGTGTGGCAGGCAGAACCCCGACGACGCCCGATTCTGCTCCCAGTGCGGCACCCGCCTGCTGAGCGCGGACCCGGCGCCCGCCACCGACGACACCACGGTCGGTGAGCCCGTGGGTGAGTCGACGGCGACGATCCAGATCGGCGTGGGTGACAAGGCCGAGACCTCCGACCGTCAGCTCAACCCGGTCGACGCCGCGGCGGTCGACGCCCTACCCACCGGCCACGCGCTCCTGGTGGTGCAGCGCGGCCCGGGCTCCGGCAGCCGGTTCCTGCTCGACGCCGACGTCGTGAAGGCCGGCCGGCACCCCGACAGCGAGATCTTCCTCGACGACGTGACCGTCTCCCGCCGGCATGCCGAGTTCACCCGGGACGGCGCGTCCTTCACGGTGAGCGACGTCGGCAGCCTCAACGGCACCTACGTCAACCGCGACCGGATCGACCACGTGCAGCTGACCGACGGCGACGAGGTGCAGATCGGCAAGTACCGGCTGGTGTTCTTCTCCGGGCACGAGAGCGTCTGACCCGATGGCCGTGACGCAGCCCGCGGGCGCCGCGTCCGGGGCGTCTCGGGGGCGGATGAACATCGGGGAGGTCCTCGACCTCCTGCGCCCGGACTACCCGGGCATCACGATCCCCAAGATCCGGTTCCTGGAGGACAAGGGTCTGATCAAGCCCGACCGCACCCCGTCGGGCTACCGCAAGTTCGCGGCCGAGGACATCGAGCGGTTGCGATACGTGCTGCGCATGCAGCGTGACCACTACCTCCCGCTGAAGGTCATCGGGGAGCACCTCGACGCCATCGACCGCGGACTCGAGCCGCCGCCGATCGACGCCGTCGTACCGACCGTGCCCCAGGTGGCGCTCGCCGCCGACGGGCTGCCGTCGCCGGAGTCGTTCCGGCGCTCCGACCAGCTGCGGCTGTCCCGGCGCGAGCTGGTCAAGATCGCGGAGATCTCCGAGGACCTGCTCGACCAGCTGGAGCAGTTCGGGCTGATCACGCCGCGCCTGGGCACCGGCCACTACGACACCGACTGCCTGGTGATCGCCCGGACGGCCCGCGAGCTCGCCGACTTCGGCTTCGAGCCACGCCACCTGCGCGCCTTCAAGACCGCCGCGGACCGTGAGGTCGGCCTGGTCGAGCAGGTCGTCGCCCCGCACAAGCGCGGTCGCGACGCCGGGGCCAAGGCCCGTGCGGAGGAGGCGGTCAGCGAGATCGCCGCGCTGTCCGTGCGGCTGCACGCGACCCTGGTCAAGGCCGGTCTGCGGTCGTCGTAGGGCCACCTGGACCCCGCAGCGGGCCGGAGTAGGGTGGCGACGTGCGCGAAGTCGATGTCATGGGTGTCCGGGTTGAGATGCCGTCGAACCAGCCCATCGTGCTGTTGCGGGAGGTCTCGGGGGAGCGTTACCTGCCGATCTGGATCGGGGCCGTCGAGGCGACCGCGATCGCCTTCGCCCAGCAGGGCGTGGTGCCGCCGCGACCGCTGACCCACGACCTGATGAAGGACGTGCTGGAGGCGACCGGCAACGAGCTGACCGAGGTCCGGATCACCGACGTCAAGGACGGGGTCTTCTTCGCGACCCTGGTCTTCGGCTCGGGAGCCGAGGTGAGCGCCCGCCCGTCGGACTCGATCGCGTTGGCCCTGCGCACCGGCACCCGGATCGTGTGCGCCGAGGAGGTGCTCGACGAGGCCGGCCTCGCGGTGCCGGCCGAGCAGGAGGACGAGGTCGAGAAGTTCCGCGAGTTCCTCGACCAGGTCACGCCGGAGGACTTCGAGGCCCAGTGAGGACGACTCTCACCCTCAAGTAGAGGTTGATAGTTGATGGTGGCGACACGCCGCGCACCTCTTTGACCGCCCTCCCGCTGGGGCTTACCTTGAACTGTCTCTGTTGTAACTCCACCGCTGTGCTTGCGTCCCGTGCGCCGCACCGGACCTTCCCCCGGAAGTTACGTGCAAACGGAGTAGACCCCCGGAGGACCGTGTGAACGAGCACGAGCAGGAGCTGAACACCGAGGCGGCCGCGGCCGCGTCGGTCGCCGACGAGCAAGGGCTCCTCTTCACCGACGACGTCTCGCCGTTGCCCAGCGACACCGGCTACCGCGGTCCGACCGCGTGCGCCGCCGCCGGCATCACCTACCGCCAGCTCGACTACTGGGCGCGCACCGACCTGATCCAGCCGACGGTCCGGGGCGCGAAGGGATCCGGGTCGCAGCGGCTCTACTCCTTCCAGGACATCCTGCTGCTGAAGGTCGTCAAGCGGCTTCTCGACGCCGGCATCTCGCTGCAGCAGATCCGCACCGCCGTGCAGCACCTGCGTGAGCGCGGCACCGAGGACCTGACCCGGGTCACGCTGATGAGCGACGGCGCCTCGGTCTACGAGTGCACCAGCAACGACGAGGTCATCGACCTGCTCCAGGGCGGCCAGGGTGTCTTCGGTATCGCCATCGGCGGCGTGTGGCGCGAGATCGAGGGCACGCTCGCCGAGCTGCCCAGCGAGCGCACCGCCGACCCGGCGCCTGCCCCGAGCGCCAGCGACGAGCTCGCAGCGCGGCGAGCGGCCCGCAACGCCGGGTAGTCCGCACCGATCGACTCGCGAGCGGCCCGCCACCCCCTGAGGGGTGGCGGGCCGTTCGCCTGCCGGCTGGTAGATTCGGCGGCGCTGACCATCCCGCGCGGGAGAGTCCTCGACCGGTTCGCCGGGCGGGGCGCCGAAGGGGCAATTCCTCCCCGGAACCTCTCAGGCCACCGGACCGCGTGGAGCAGGCGACTCTGGAGGAGCGACGGCGCTCCGACAGAGGGGGAGGCCGATCGACCCATTTCTGGATTCGAGGAGCCCCTTTGTCCCACGTGCCATCGCTCGCCGCGCTCGATGCTGCCCTTCCGTTCGTCGAACGCCACGTGGGGCTGCGTCCCGCCGACGTCGAGACCATGCTGGTGCGCCTCGGGTTCGACTCACTGGACGCGCTGATGGCCGCGGCGGTGCCGGGCGGCATCCGCACGGCCGCCGAGCTCGACCTGCCCCCGGCGCTCAGCGAGGACGACACCGCGCGCGAGCTGCGGGCCCTGGCCGGGGCGAACCGCCCGGGGGAGGCGATGATCGGGCTCGGCTACCACGCGACGCTCACCCCGCCGGTGATCCGCCGCAACGTGCTGGAGGACCCGAGCTGGTACACCGCGTACACGCCGTACCAGCCGGAGATCTCCCAGGGCCGGCTGGAGGCCCTGCTGAACTTCCAGACCGTCGTCGGTGACCTGACCGGGCTGCCGACCGCCAACGCCTCGCTCCTCGACGAGGGCACGGCCGCCGCCGAGGCGATGACGCTGGTACGCCGGGGCAACCGGAAGGCGAGTGGCCCGTTCGTCGTGGACTCGGACGCGCTCCCGCAGACCATCGAGGTGGTGCGCACCCGCGCCGAGGCGATGGGCATCGACGTCGTCGTCGCCGACCTGACCGACGGTCTGCCGGACGGCGAGCTGTGCGGGGTGCTCGTGCAGTACCCCGGCGCGTCGGGCCGGATCCTCGACCCGCGGCGGGTGATCGAGACGGCCCACGAGCGCAACGCGCTGGCCGTCGTCGCCGCCGACCTGCTCGCCCTGACCCTGCTCGAGTCGCCCGGTGAGCTCGGCGCCGACGTCGTGGTCGGCTCCACCCAGCGGTTCGGCGTCCCGCTGTTCTACGGCGGCCCGCACGCCGGCTACATGGCCGTCGGCGCCGGGCTCGAGCGCCACCTGCCGGGCCGGCTGGTCGGGGTCTCGGTCGACGCGGAGGGGCGGCCGGCGTACCGGCTCGCGCTGCAGACCCGCGAGCAGCACATCCGCCGCGACAAGGCGACCTCGAACATCTGCACCGCCCAGGTGCTGCTCGCCGTGGTCGCCTCGATGTACGCCGTCTACCACGGCCCCGACGGGCTGAGGTCGATCGCGACCCGCACCCACCGGTACGCCGCGGTGCTCGCCGCCGCGCTGAGCGGCGCCGGTCTGGAGCTGAGCCACGCGGAGTTCTTCGACACCGTCGAGGTCCGGGTCCCCGGACGCGCCGCGGACGTCGTGGCGAAGGCGCGGGACCTCGGCCTGCAGCTGCGGCTCGTCGACGCCGACCGGGTGGGGATCTCCACCTCGGAGTGCACGACCCGGTCCACCCTGGTCCGGCTGCTGGAGGCCTTCGCGCTCCCGGCGGGGTCCGTGGACCTCGAGGCGGTCGACGCCGCCACCGCCGACGCGCTGCCGGACGCGCTGCTGCGCGGCACGCCGTACCTCACCCACGAGGTGTTCTCCACCCACCACAGCGAGACGGCGATGCTGCGCTACCTGCGCCGCCTCTCGGCGCGCGACTACGCGCTCGACCGGGGGATGATCCCGCTCGGCTCGTGCACCATGAAGCTGAACGCCACCACCGAGATGGAGCCGGTGTCGCTGCCGGGCTTCGCCGACCTGCACCCGTTCGCGCCGGCCGAGGACGCCGCGGGCTACCTGCAGCTGGTCACCGAGCTGGAGGCCTGGCTGGCCGAGGTGACCGGGTACGACCGGGTCTCCATCCAGCCCAACGCCGGCTCGCAGGGCGAGCTCGCGGGTCTGCTGGCCATCCGCGCCTACCACCGCGCCAACGGCGACGTCGCCCGCGACATCTGCCTGATCCCGTCGTCCGCACACGGCACGAACGCCGCCTCCGCGGTGATGGCCGGCATGCGCGTCGTGGTCGTGAAGGCCGCCGCCGACGGCACCGTCGACCTGGACGACCTGCGCGCCCAGTGCGACAAGCACGCCGACGACCTGGCCGCGATCATGGTGACCTACCCGTCGACGCACGGGGCCTACGAGGACACCATCACCGAGCTCTGCGAGATCGTGCACGGGCACGGCGGGCAGGTCTACGTCGACGGCGCCAACCTCAATGCGCTGCTCGGCTACGCCAAGCCCGGCGAGTTCGGCGGCGACGTCTCGCACCTCAACCTGCACAAGACCTTCTGCATCCCGCACGGCGGCGGCGGTCCCGGTGTCGGACCGGTCGCGGTGCGCGCCCACCTGGCGCCGTACCTCCCGACCCACGGGATGCACCCCGAGGCCGACAAGCGCGCGGGGATCGGCCCGATCAGCGCGGCGCCGTACGGCTCGGCGGGCATCCTGCCGATCTCGTGGGCCTACATCCGGCTGATGGGCGCGGAGGGGCTGACCCGGGCGACCGCCATCGCGGTGCTGTCGGCCAACTACATCGCCGCGCGGCTGGGCGAGCACTTCCCGGTGCTCTACCAGGGCCACGGCGGCCTCGTCGCCCACGAGTGCATCCTCGACGTGCGCGGGCTGACCAAGGAGACCGGCGTCAGCGTCGACGACGTCGCCAAGCGGCTCGTCGACTACGGCTTCCACGCACCGACGATGTCGTTCCCGGTCGCGGGCACCCTGATGGTCGAGCCGACCGAGTCCGAGGACCTGCCCGAGATCGACCGGTTCTGCGACGCCATGATCGCGATCAAGGCCGAGATCGACCGGGTCGGCGCGGGGGAGTGGAGCCCCGAGGAGTCCCCGCTGCGCGGTGCCCCACACACCTCGCGCGCGCTGATCGGCGACTGGGACCGGCCGTACTCCCGCGAGCTGGCCGTCTTCCCGTCCGGCATCGCTGGGCCCAACGGATCTGGGGACAAGTACTGGCCCCCCGTCGCACGCATCGACCAGGCGTACGGCGACCGCAACCTGGTCTGCGCCTGCCCGCCGCCGGAGGCCTTCGCCGAGTGAGTCACGTCGCGGCGCGCGGGCTGACGTCGTACGCCGTGGCGGTCCGGGCCGTCTGACGTCCCGGCGGCCGGACGGAGTCAGGCGTCTCGCCTGGTGACCGTGAGGTCGTAGAAGAACGCGGTCTCACAGGTCAGTGGGGTCTGCTGCCTGCGGTAGCGGAGCACCAGGTCGTTGCGCAGCCGGCGGTGGAAGCCGTCGGAGACGACGTGCTGGCCGGCGTCGTCGAGCTCCTCGTGGACGGCGATGCGCGGGCCCACGCGCCGGGCCGGGCCGGTGATGCGCGCGCGCAGGCCGTCGACCCGGACCCGAGCGTCGACCGTCCGGCCGGTCCACAGGCCGGCCTCGGTGTGCCGGCTGCCCGCCGCGCCGCCGCGCTTCGGGTCACCGACGACGACGCTGACGACGTTGCCGTAGGCACTGTTCTCGTAGACGCTCGCGTGGACCTGCTGGCCGCGGAGGGTGCCGGAGCACTCGAGGACGACGCCGCGCTCCCGGGTGGTCTCGGCGGCGGCCGTGGCCGGCGAGGCGAGGACCGGGCCGGCGATCCCGATCAGGGTCGCGATGGTCAGGGCGAGGCGGGTGGTGATGTGCATGGTGGTGCTCCTGCTGCTGATCGTGCTCGGTCGTGGTTGTCGGGAGGGATACGCTCCTGCCCGGCTCCCGGTTGCACCACCGCGGCCATCGGTTCTCGGCTACTGGGCCTGCGAGACGCTCGACATGTTGAAGTCCGGCACCCGCAGCGCCGGGGTGGCGGTGCGGGAGAAGTAGTCGTCGCCCCACTCCCGGCTGAAGCTCGGCACCGTCGCGGAGGCGTGGGTGAACCGGTTGAGCAGGTCGACCGGGCTCTCGTTGAACCGGAAGTTGTTGACGGATCCCGTGATCTCGCCGTTCTCGACCAGGTACACGCCGTCGCGGGTCAGGCCCGTCAGCAACAGGGTCTGCGGATCGACCTCGCGGATGTACCACAGGCAGGTCAGGAGCAGGCCGCGCTCGGTGCCCGCGACCAGGTCCTCGACGCTGCCGCCGGCGCCGTCGACCGAGAGCACCAGGTTGTCGACCGCCGGGGTCACCGGCTGGCTCGTCATGGCGGCCGAGTGCCGGGTCTGCAGCAGCGAGGTCAGCTCGCCGTCGCGGATCCAGTCGGTCCGCTCCAGCGGCAGACCGTTGTCGAAGACGCTCGACTCGTTGCCGGACCGGGAGGCCACGACGAACGGCGCGCACTCCAGACCGGGGTACGCCGGGTCGGAGAACAGGTCGACGCCGGGACGGGCGATCCGCTCGCCGATCCGGGTGCCGCCGCCCCGGCGGCTGTAGACCGACTGGCCCTCCCAGGCCACGCGGGCGCCGGCGTACCAGTAGGCGTCGATCATCAGGTCGGCGACCGCGGTCGGCGGCAGGATCGTGTCGTAGCGGCCGGCGGGCAGCGCGACCTGGCGGGCGCCCCAGCCGAGCCGCTGCTCGAGCGCGGCGTCCATGGTCAGCGCGTCGACGTCGGTGAAGTCCCGGGTGGCACCGCCCACCCAGGCGCTCTGGGTGAGGTCGGCGGTCTTGCCGGTGCAGCCGTAGTGGCCGGTCGGCTGGACGTGGCGCAGCCGCAGGCCCGTGGTCGAGCCGAGGTACATCGTGGTGACCTCGTGGTTGACGAAGCCGTAGAGCACCCGGTCGGCGGCGGTGGCCCGGCCGAACGCCTCGCCCAGCGCGGGCGCGAACGCGTCGTACACGTGCACGTCGGTGGGGACCGACTCCTCGGCCCACGTGGGGGAGACCCGGTCGCGGGGCAGGTCGGCGGCGTCCTCGGCGGGGGTGCCGGCCCGGGCGGCCGCATCGGCGGCCTCCACGAGCGCGGTCACCTGGGCCTGGGTCGTCGCGCTTCCGCTGACCGACCCCGTCGACACTCCCGCGGACGTGCGGACGAAGGAGATGACCGTGACCGTCACGCCGTGCATCACGCCGTTGGTCGTCAGGGTGTTGTTGGCCCAGCGCAGGTTGGCGCCGGTCTTGTCGTGCACGAGTACGACGCAGTCGTCGGCGATGCTGGTCGCCACGGCGTGCTCGACGAAGGACTGCGGGGACAGGGTGCTCATCAGTGGCCCGCCTCGTCGGTGGTGTTGAGGATGTTGACGCCGCGGAACAGCGACGTCGGGCAGCCGTGGCTGACGGAGGCGACCTGACCGGGCTGGGCCTTGCCGCAGTTGAACGCGCCCCCCAGCACCCAGGTCTCGGGTCCGCCGACCGCCTCCAACGAGCCCCAGAACTCGGTGGTGGTCGCCTGGTAGGCGACGTCGCGGACCTGGCCGACCAGCTCGCCGTCCTGGATCTGGTAGAAGCGCTGGGCGGTGAACTGGAAGTTGAAGCGCTGCATGTCGATCGACCAGCTCTTGTCGCCGACGACGTACAGCCCGCGCTCGACGCGACCGATCAGTTCCTCGGTGCTCGGCCCGTCGGGTGCCGGCTGGAGGCTGACGTTGGCCATCCGTTGGATGGGGATGTGGCCGGGGGAGTCGGCGTACGCGCAGCCGTTGGAGCGACCATCCGGGAGATCGGGACCGGCGAGCTCGGGCTTCATCCGGCCCATCGCCCGGTCCAGCTGATAGCCCACCAGGACGCCGTCGCGGACGATGTCCCACGACTGGGTCTCGACACCCTCGTCGTCGTACCCGACCGTGGCCAGGCCGTGCGGGAGGGTGCGGTCGCCCGTCACGTTCATCACGCCGCTGCCGTAGCGCAGGCTGCCGAGCTTGTCGTAGGTCGCGAACGAGGTGCCGGCGTAGTTGGCCTCGTAGCCGAGCGCGCGGTCGAGCTCGGTGGCGTGGCCGATGGACTCGTGGATGGT
This sequence comes from Nocardioides sp. W7, assembly GCF_022919075.1. Classification (NCBI taxonomy): domain Bacteria; kingdom Bacillati; phylum Actinomycetota; class Actinomycetes; order Propionibacteriales; family Nocardioidaceae; genus Nocardioides; species Nocardioides sp. W7. The sequence continues at coordinate 3,544,499 of NZ_CP095078.1, forward strand.
CAGCCACAGGTTGCTGGGGTGGATCACCAGGTCGTAGCTGCCCGCCTCGACGCTCGGCGCCTTCAGCTTCTCGGCCAGCAGCTCGGGGACCTCGGCGACCTCGGCGTCCCAGTCCCAGCTGTCCGGAGCGCCGCCGACGACGTACTCCCAGCCGCGGCCGACGGGCGGCGCGATGCTCGACATGGAGTCGAAGGTGTCCGCGCCGGCGCCCATCGCCTCGAAGCCGGGCTGCATCCGGACCCGCTGCTGGGTGGTGCGGGTGCCGGTCAGGTCGGCGTAGTACTTGTTCTCCTGGACCTGCATCAGGTACGCCGACGCGTGGTCCACCGCCGCGCCCACGCGCAGCCGATCGGTCCAGCCGACCAGGACCGCGGCCTTCTCGGCGACCGGGACGTCGAGCGGGTTGAGGTCGTACGCCGAGACCCAGGTGACGTCGGCGTGCACCGGCTCGGGTGCGAGCTCGACCGGGACCGGGGTCATCTTCGCGGCCACTCGGGCGACGGCGACGGCGGTCTCGGCGACCCGGACGGCCTCCTCGTCGGTGAGCACGACGCCGGCGGCGAAGCCCCAGGCGCCGCCGTGGAGGACTCGGACCGCGAAGCCGAGGTCCTCGCGGTCGCTGGCGCTCTGCAGCACCGCGTCTCGCACCGCGAGGTCCTGGTAGCGGACCCGCTCGAAGCGGAAGTCGGCATGACTCGCCCCGAGCTCCTGGGCCCGCGCCAACGCGGTGTCGCCGAGGCGGCGGTAGGGGAGCGAGAGGAAGCTGGGGTCGACCTGCTGGCCACTCATGTCCGCGAACCTACCGGACCAGGGCCAGCGGATTTCGGGGTCGGTGCCCGGCGTTGCCGTTTGGTCACCAACGGCACGCTCGGGGTCGCATTTGTTGCGGTTGGTGACCAAACGGCACGCCTCAGCGGACCCCGGTCGGTCAGCGCCCGGGTCCCGGGTCCCTCAGCGCGCGGGCCCGGCGTGGCCGGCGACGCAGCGCCAGCGGTCCTGCTCCTCCACCCAGATCTGGGTGACCGGCATCGCGAAGGTCAGCTCGACGCCGTCGCAGACGACCCGGTCGTGGACGACACAGGTGTGCACGCCGGTGCTGCCCACGATCACGACCCGGGGGTCGTCGAGGCGCTGCTCGAGCCAGCGCAAGGAGCCCTCGGTGTTGGCGCGGACGTACGACGCCCGGTCGAGCACGTCGCCGCGGTGGGTGGTCCAGGTGAAGTTCGGGTGGAGCAGGTGCAGCAGGTTGTCGGGGTCGCCCGACACCAGGGCCGCCGATCGCTGCTCGGCCGACGCCAGGACGCCGTGCCGCGCGGCGTCGGCGGGGTCCGGGACGTAGGCGTACCAGCCGGGCGCCTCCTCGACGAGCGGATCGGGGTCGGGGCACCGCTCGTCGAACGGCTCGGTGCCCGCGGGCCACACGGCCTCGGCCCGGAACGAGTAGTCGTCCTGGTCGACGGACTCCCAGACGAAGCGGACCTGCTCGCCCGCAGCGAGGCGGCGGTAGCCGTCCTCCACGAGGGCCGAGTAGTGCATCCAGCAACCACCGGGTGTCCGTTCGCTCGAGAGAACGCCCCAGCCCTCATCGTCGTGCCACTCCAGTACCTTGCCGGTCGCCATGGCGCTCAGTCTGGCGGACCGACGCTCAACCGACCACTGAGACCGCCGAGCCGGTGCGAAACTTGCTGACGACCAGCTGCGTCGGGATTCGGTCGCGCATCTCCGCGACGTGGCTGACGACGCCGACGACCCGACCGCCGTCACGCAGCGAGTCGAGAGTGTCGAGGACGTCGTCGAGGGTGTCGGCGTCGAGCGCGCCGAAGCCCTCGTCGACGAAGAGGGTGTCCAGGTCGGCGCCGCCGGTCTCCTGGGTGATCACGTCGGCCAGACCCAGCGCCAGGGCAAGCGAGACGACGAAGGTCTCGCCGCCCGACAGCGTCGCAGGGTCGCGTGACTCGCCGGACCAGTCGTCGCGGACCAGCAGGCTGAGGCCCCCTCGGGTCTCGCCGGCGCCCCTGCGGCCGGTGTGCTCCAACGAGTAGCGCTGGTCGCTCATCCGCGCGAGTCGCTCGTTGGCGGCGGCGACCACCTGGGAGAGTCGGTAGGCCAGGACGTACGCCGAGAGCCGCATCTGCAGCCGGTTGTCGGCGGACTTGCCCTCGACGAAGCTCGACAGCCGGGTGGTCAGCTCCAGCTCGGAGCGCACCGGCGCCCAGCGCTCGAGCGCGAGGGCGAGCTCGGCCGCCAGCAGGGTGAGCCGCTCGACCCGGTTGGCCCAGGCGGCCTCGGTGGTGCGGGCCGCGGTCAGTGCGGTCAGCGAGCGGGCGTGGGCGCGGGTCAGCGCCCGCAGGTCGGGTGCGGGGAACAGGCCGACCTGGTCGGCACCGGGCTCGGCGAGGACCGCCTCCGCATTGGCCAGCCGCCGCTCGTGGTCGGCGACCCGGGCTGCGAGCCGGTCGAGCTCGTCGCGGGGGAGGGCGGCGGCGACTGCGGCGGCGGCGTCGTCGAAGCCGGCCTCGGCGGCGGCCTCCTCGGACCGGCGGTCCGCCTCGCTGGCGGCGGCGGCCGCCGCGTCGCGGGCGTCGAGTGAGCGGAGCAGCGCCCGCCCGGACCGCTCCCGGCCGATCAGATCGGCCAGCAGGTCGGCGAGCGTGCCGTGGGGCGCTTCGTCGAGCACCCGGTCGACCTCAGCCCGGAGCATCGTCGCCTCCTGGCCGAGCAGCCGGAGCGAGGCGGCGGTCTCGGCGGCCTCGGCCTCCTGGCGACGGACCGCCTCGGAGACCGTGGTGCGCTCGGCCTCGGCAACGCCGAGTGACGCCTCGATCTGGGGGGCGACGGCCGCAGTGTCGGCGAGGGAGGCGTGACGCGAACGCAGGTCGTCGAGATCGGTCGGATCGCCCGCACGGGACATGGCGTGCCCGAGCCGGGTCGCCAGGTCGCGGGCCTCCACGTCGCGCAGGTGCTCGTCGGCCGCGGCCGTGTCGGCGGCCTTCTGGGCGGCCCGCTCGGCGGCGGCGTCGGGCGCACTCGCGGATCGCGCGGCCTTGTGGGGATGCTCGTGCGAGCCGCACACCGGACAGCTGGCTCCGACCGCGAGCCCGTGCGCGATCTCGGCCGCCATGCCCTCGAGCCGGGCCTGGCGGACGTCGAGCGCCCGGCTTCGGAGGTCCAGGGTGAGCTCGCGCGCCTCGGCGTGGACGACGCGCGCCCGCTCGAGGGCGACGGTGAGGGCGGCCACCTCCTCGTGCGCCGCGAGCCGCGCCGCCACCGAGTCGACCTCGGCCGCGGCGACCCGGGCGGTCTCGAGCCGGGCGCGCAGGTCGGTGACCAACGCGGGCAGCTCGTCGGCACGCCGACAGGAGACCTGGAGGGCTGCGGCCACGCGGTCACGCCGGGTCTCGAGCGAGGTCAGCTCCCGGTCGAGCACGGCCAGCCGCTCGGCCCGGGGCTGCAGGGCCCGGACCCGGGCCACGCTCTCGACGACCTCGGCGGTGTCGGACTCGACGCTCGCCCGGACGGTGCCCGGTGGCACCTGCGTCAGCGCCTGCTCGTGGGCGCGTCGGGCGTCCTGCGCGACGCGCCGGAGAGGTACGACGGTGGCGGCGCGACGGGCCGCCTCGACCCGGACCCGGGCGCCGGCGTGCTCGTCGGCCGCGGCGAGCAGCCGGCCGTGCTCGGCGGCGGCGGCCTCGACCCGGGCCTGCTGATCAGCGGTCGCCCGGCCGGCGTCCAGCGCGGCCCGGGCGCCCTGCTCGGCCTGGGCGACGACCCGGGTCGCGGCGGTGGCGGCGGAGAGTGAGCCGCGGGCCTCGGCCACCAGCTCGGCCGCCCAGGACGCGAGGGTCCCGTCGTCGGCATGGGCGGTGAGGTCGCGGACGTCCCAGTCGTCCGGGAGCGGGGTGTCCGCCGACTCGGAGAACCGGCTGACCAGGTCGGCGACGTCCTGGTGGACGCCCTCGGAGGAGCGGCGCAGGTCGATCCTCCGATCACGCAGCCAGCGCTCGACGTCCTCGAACCGACCGGTGCGGAAGAGCTGCTGGAGCAGCTGGTGGCGCTCCTCGGACCGGGAGCGCAGGAACGCCTGGAACCGGCCCTGCGGCAGCATCGCGACCTGGGTGAACTGGGTGAGGTTCATCCCGACCAGTCGGCTGATCAGATGGCCGGCCTCGTCGAGCCGGCTGGACAGCGGCACCCACCCACCGGCGACCCGCTCGGAGAGGGTCACCGACGCCTGCTGGCTGGTGGTGCCGGCGCCCCGCTTCTTGGGTCGCTCCCAGGCGGGCGAGCGGACCAGCCGGAACCGGCGGCCGGACAGGGTCGCCTCGAGCGTGACCCGCGGCGCGACGCCGGGCGCGGCCCGGTCGGACCGCAGCCGCCGGGCGGTGCTGCGGTCGCCGGGGACGTCGCCGTACAGCGCGAAGCAGACGGCATCGAGGACGCTGGTCTTGCCGGCGCCGGTGGGACCGGAGAGCAGGAACAGGCCGGCGCCCGACAGGTGGTCGAAGTCGATCTCGACGGTGTCGGCGAACGGCCCGAAGGCGGTGATCTCGAGGTGGTGGAGGCGCATCAGTCGCCCTCCGTGAGGACCGTGTCGACGTCGGAGTCGTCGCAGCAGGCGTCGACCGCCCGGAAGAGCAGTGCCGTCTCGTCGTCGGACGGCTCCGTGCCCCGGAGCTCGGTCATGAACTCGCGGGCGACGTCGTGGTCGGTGCGGCCGTGGGTGCGCTCGGCGGGCAGGCTGCCGAGCCCGGGGACGGCCGCCTCGAAGCCGAGCACGAGCGTGTGCGGGAACCGGCTGCGCAGCCGCTCCATCGCCCCGGTCGGGCGCGCTGCGTCGGTCAGCGTGACCTGCAACCAGGCGCTCTCGTGGGCCGCCAGGCCGGGGTCGCCCAGCAGCGACTCCAGCTCGCCGCGCAGCCGGGCGAGCGGCCGCGGCACCGGGGCCTCGACGAAGGTCGTCGAGATGACGCCCTCCGCGCCGAGGTCGACCAGCCAGGACCCCTTGTGCTGGTCGGCCTCCGAGAAGGAGTAGGCCAGCGGCGAGCCGCTGTAGCGGACGGACTCGGTGAGCGTATGCGGACCGTGCAGGTGGCCGAGCGCGGTGTAGGAGACCCCGTCGAAGACCGAGGTCGGCACCCGGGAGACGCCACCGACGCTGATGTCGCGCTCGGAGTCGCTCGGCTGCGCGCCCGCGACGAACGCGTGGGCGAGCACCACCGACCGGGTCGCGGCCGAGCGGTCGGCCAGGTCGGCGCGGACCCGACGCATCGCCTCGGTCAGGGCGGCCTCGTGGGAGCGCCCGGCGAGCCCCCAGGGCTCGCGGACCGCGTCGGGGTCGAGGTAGGGGATGCCGTGGACGGCGACCGGACCGTGCTCGTCCTCCAGCAGCACCGGGGTGCCCACGCGGCCGGCGTCGGTGCGGATGTAGACACCGGCCGCGTCGATCAGCCGGGAGCTGAACCCGAGCCGCTGGGCGGAGTCGTGGTTGCCGCTGGTCAGCACGACCTGCGCGCGCGACGCGGCCAGCCGGGCCAGGGTCTCGTCGGCGAGCCGGACCGCGTCGACGTGGGGGAGTGCCCGGTCGTAGACGTCGCCCGCGACCACGACCAGGTCGACCCGCTCGGCCGCGACCACCTCCAGCAGGTGGTCGATGTAGCTCGCCTGGTGGGTGAGCATCCCCTCGCGGTGGAACGACCGGCCCAGGTGCCAGTCGGAGGTATGGAGGATGCGCACAGGACGAACCTAGGAGGCGGCACCGACAGGGCGGCGTACCCACGCCGGGACGTGACGGATCAGGCGTAGCGCACGCAGCGGTCGGCGGAGACGAAGCCGTACAGCACCAGTCCGGCCTCCTCGGCCAGGCGCACCGACAGGCTGGAAGGCGCCCCGACCGCGACCAGCGAGCCGGTGCCGGCGGCGACGGCCTTCTGCACCAGCTCGAACCCGGCCCGACCGCTGACCACCAGGCAGGCACCGGCCTCGGGCGCGGCCCCCAGGATCCGGGCACCGGTCACCTTGTCGACGGCGTTGTGCCGGCCGATGTCCTCGCGGCCCACGAGCACCACGCCGTCCGCGTCGACGAGGGCCGCGGCGTGCACCCCGCCGGTGCGGGTGAAGACCTGCTGCTGCTCGCCCAGCCGGTCGGGCAGGGTCCGGACGACCTCGGGCGGCGGGACCGGCCCGGCCCAGCGCTCCCCACGAGGTACGTCGAGCACCGCGGCCACGCTGTCCTTGCCGCAGACCCCGCACGCGGACGAGCCGCTGGACGCGGCGTCGTGGCGGTGGCCCGGGTCGCGCGCGGGCGGCCCGGCGAGCGTCACCGTGACGACGTTGAACTCCTGCTCGGCAGTCAGCGCCTCGTCGGTGCAGTAGGCGACCCCACGGATCGCCGCGCCCGCCTCGACGATCCCCTCGTGCCGCAGCCAGCCGGCCGCGAGCTCGAAGTCGTGACCAGGGGTGCGCATCGTCACCCACACCCGCCGCGCGGCGGCTCCCGGCCAGGCCAGCCGGATCTCGAGCGGCTCCTCGGTCGCCAGCCGGTCCTCGCGCTCGCGCTCGGCCTTCTCGTCGAACTCCCGGACCCGGGTGCGGACCGTCGGGCCGGGACGGCGGGCCGTCACGAGGGGTACGCCGCGCGGACGTCGAGCATCCGCCGCAGCCGGTCGGTGACGTCGAGCAGCCGGCGTCGTACGGCGGGCTCGAGGCCGGGCGTGTCGGCGGCCGCGCGCGCCCGCTCGACGAGACCGGCGTCCAGCACGGTGATCGGGAAGAACGCCTCGGTCGCCTCGCCCAGCACCCAGCCCTTGTGCACGGCGGCGAGCCCGGGGACGGCGGCGAGGTAACGGTCGACGTAGGGCCCGGTGAGCTCGGGCTGGTCGGCCTGCCAGAGCCCCAGGCCGGCCGCCTCGATCTCGTAGTTGCTGGCGGTGACGTCACCGGTGAGCCGGGCCCAGGCGAACTCCTTGGCCTCCGGGGTCGGCAGCGACGCCCGGGCCCGGGTGTGCTCGACCCGGGCGAGGCCGGTGGGGTCGGAGGCGAGCTCGGCGTCCAGCTCGGCGGCGTCGGTGCCACCGAGGACGGCCAGCCGGACCAGCACCCGCCAGCGGACGTCGAGATCGGCCTCGATGCCGGCCGGCGCCTCGGCCAGCCAGCCACGCAGCACCGCGGGGTCGGTGGCCGACTTGACGGCGGCGCGGAACGCCGCGAGCTGGTGCTCGGAGCCCGGGGCGAGCGATGCCAGGAGGCCGGTCGTCGCGCCGTGCAACCGCTCCAGCGACCCGGCCGGGGAGACCGGCAGCAGGAACTGGAAGACCCACGGCTGGGTGCGCCGGGCGTTGCTGCGGTGCGGCGTGTCCTCGGTGTCCTCGACGGGGAACGACGCGACCGCCAGGTCGACGGCGTCGGCGGGGTCGAGCACGGCGTCGACGACCGCGGAGCGGACGGTGTCCCAGATGCCGGCGCGCAGCAGCGGGTCGGTGACGTCCGCGAGTCTGTCCTTCAGCGCCGCGATCGTCACCTCGTCCGGGTGGGTGACCGCCCAGGTGTCGCCGTACGGGTCGATCAGCAGCGGCGCGGCGCCCGCGTCGTACGACGTCTCCGAGCCGGTGAGGACGACCTGCTCGTCGGTCCAGCCGTCCGGCCCGCCGATCGCCACCCGGAGGGTGTGGGTGCGGTCGGCGGCACTGCCGGCCGGGGGAGTACGACGCAGGAGGCCGGCCGGCCGGTCCAGGCCGATCGTGTCCGCGCCGGCCGTCGTCAGCCACTGCTCGGTGAGCGGGCCGAGGTCGCCGGCGCCGGCGCGCTCCCAGCTGCCGAGCAGGTCGTGCATGGTCGCGTTGCCGAAGCGGTGCCGCTCCAGGTGGTCGACGATGCCACCGAGGAACACCTCGTCTCCGAGCGAGGTGTTGAGCTGGCGCAGGATGGTCGCGCCCTTGGCGTAGGAGATCCCGTCGAAGTCCTGCAGCGCGGCGACCGCGTCGACCGCTCCGTTGCCGGCCACGGGGTGGGTGCCGGGCCCCTGGTCGGCGCCCAGCCCCCACTGCCGGCGGGCGTAGGTGTTGTCCGCCCAGGCGTCGGCGTACTCGGTGGCGTCGGCGACGACCCGGTTGCCGAGGTACTCCGCGACCGACTCGTTGAGCCACAGGTCGTCCCACCAGCGCGGCGTCACGATGTTGCCGAACCACTGGTGCGCCATCTCGTGCGCGACCGTGGTGGCCCGGGTGATGCGCTGGCCGCGGCTGACCCGGGTGTCGAAGACCATCGGGTCGCGGAAGGTCACGCAGCCGGGGTTCTCCATCGCCCCGGCGTTGAACTCCGGCACGAAGGCCTGGTGGTAGCGGCCGAACGGGTAGCGGATCCCGAACAGCCGGTGCAGCTCGTCGAACGACTGCCGGGTCAGGGTCAGCAGCTCGTCGGCCTCCTTCTCCAGGGCGCCGGCGAGGCTCTGCCGGGCGCTCAGGCCGAGCGGGATGCCGTCGTGCTCGGCCTCGATCAGGTGGTACGGCCCGGCGACCAGGGTGACGAAGTACGTCGACAGCGGGTGGGTCGTCGCGAGCTCCCACACCCCCGGCTCCACCTGGTTCGCCGCGCCGTTGCCGAGCACCGTCCAGTCGGTCGGCGCAGTGACGTGGAAGGTGTACGGCGCCTTCAGGTCCGGCTGGTCGAAGCAGGCGAAGATCGTGGGGGCGGCGTCCATGAACGACATGCCGTAGACGTAGTGGCGCCCGTCGGCGGCGTCCACGCTGCGGTGCAGGCCCTCGCCGTCGTTGCGGAACGGCATCACGGCGTCGACGACCAGCTCGTTCGACCCCTCGACGGACTCCAGCGGCAGCCGGCCGCGGTCGAGGAGGTCGGGGTCGACCGGGGAGCCGTTGAACCGGATCGCGTTGACCCGCACCGGCTTGAGGTCGACGAAGGTCGGGCCGCCCCGGCTGGTGAAGGCGATCGTGGTGACCGACCCGAAGGTGGCCTCGTCGGCGGCGAGGTCGAGCCGGACGTCGTACCCCTCGACGGTGAGGAGGGCGGCCCGGGCCCGGGCCTCCGTGTGCTGAAGACTTCGAGAGGGTGCGGTCACCCCTCGAACTGTAGGACGCACCGCGCGACCTCTTCGCGTGTTCCCCGGTCAGGAGGGGTCGCGGTGCCTAGGCTGAGGCCCCCGTCGGCGCGACGCACGTCGCCCCGCCCTCGCCCTCGGAAGGGTTCCCCATGTCTCTGCTCCACCGCCGCCACCGGCTGGTGTCCTTGGCGACCGCAGCCACCCTGGCCCTCGGCCTCCCGGCGGTCGGCGCGACCCTCCTCGCGGGCCCGGCCCAGTCGGCCGACCCGGCCGCGGACTGCAAGGCGCCGTTCCCCGTCGACGAGATCGCGGCCGGCGACGCCGTCAACGGCCTCACCGTCGTGCGGGGCACCACCCCCACGACCTTCACCGGCGAGGTGCTCGGGGTCGTCGAGGACGGTATCGGGCCCGACATCCCGATGGTGATGGTCGATCTCGACATGCCCGAGTTCGCGAGCACCGGCGGGATCTGGCAGGGCATGTCCGGCTCGCCGGTGTACACCGCCGACGGCCGGCTCCTCGGCGCCGTGGGCTACGGCCTCGCGACCGGCCCGTCGCCGATCGCGGGCATCACGCCGTTCGAGCACATGAACGACTACTTCCCGGACGCCCCTGCCGCCCCGACGCGGGTGGCCCTGGGCAAGGCCGCCGCGCGCACCGTCGCGGCTCGGGCGGGCATCAGCACCGGGGAGGCGGCCCGCGGCTTCCGCGAGCTCCCGATGCCGATGGGCATCTCCGGCCTCTCCGCCCGGCGGCTGGCCCACCTCCAGGCCAAGGCCCCGGCCCTGGTCGAGAAGAGCAGCTACGTCCTGGGTCGCGCCGCCGCTGCGGCCCCCGGCGCCGAGACGATGGTCGCCGGGGGCAACCTCGCGGTGTCCGCGGCGTACGGCGACGTGACGATGGCCGGGATCGGCACCGTGACCTCGGTCTGTGCGGGCCGGGTCGTCGGCTTCGGGCACCCGATGGCGCTCTTCGGCGCGACCACGATGGGGCTGCACCCCGCGGACGCGGTCTACGTGCAGCCGGACCCGGTCGCGGCCCCGTTCAAGGTCGCCAACATCGGTCCGGCGGTCGGCACCGTCACCGACGACCGGCTGACCGGCGTGACCGGAACCTTCGGGGCAGCGCCCGCCTCGGCTGCCATCACCTCGAACGTCACCTACGGGACGCGCTCGCGCACCGGGAGCACGGCGGTCTCGGTCCAGGACTTCGCCCCCGACGTGACCCTGATGCAGCTCGTCGCCAACCAGGACCGGGTCGTCGACGGTGCCGCGAAGGGCTCCTCGCTGCTGACCTGGCAGGTCACCGGCGCCGAGGGCGGCAAGCCGTTCTCCCTGTCGTACACCGACCGCTGGACCAGCAGCGACCTGTCCTTCGAGAGCGCCCTCGGGGTCGCCGAGCTGGTGGCCTACCTGCGCTCGCTCGACGACGTCACCATCGGGTCGGTCACCGCGACGGCGAACCTGACCGACGACCTGCGGCGCCACACCCTCGCGGCCGTGGAGCAGCGGCGCGGGGGCCAGTGGGTGCGAGTCACCCGGCGGGCGCCCGCGATCGGTCGCGCCGGCAAGACGATCCGGCTGCGCGCGGTCGTCGGTGGCCGGGCAGGCAAGCAGGTGGTGCCGCTGAAGCCGATCAGCCTGCCGAAGCGGGCCCGGGGCGTGCTCATGCTCGTCGCCGAGGGCGGCGACGGCGCGTGGGCGAGCCCGTCCGGCACCCGGACCTCCCAGGTCGGCGCCGCGCTCGCGAAGCAGCTGCGCCACGACCAGATCCGCGTGCAGGTCGGGACTCCGAACAAGGTCGACCTCGGCGGCTCGGACCTCGACGAGCTGCTCGAGATGCTGGGCCGGCGTCGGGCCTCGTTCGTGCAGTCCCAGACGAGCGCGCCCCTGGGCCACGTGGTCGCCGGCTCCAAGACCCTCAGCGTCTTCGTCCGCTGACGACGACCTGACCGCGGGTCGCCGGCAGGACCGGCGACCCGCGCACGGGCGTTCGCGCGGTCGTATCGTCGGTCCATGGGTGCCGACGACGCACAGGCTCTGCTCGCGCTGATCCGGGAGTCCGTGATCGGCGAGGACCACCTGATGGAGACGCCGTACGGCGCGCGCCGGGTCACGTACGCCGACTACACGGCCTCCGGCCGGGCCCTGACCTTCCTCGAGGACTTCATCCGCGAGGAGGTGCTGCCGTCGTACGCGAACACCCACACCGAGTCCAGCGGCACCGGGCTGCAGACCACCCGGCTGCGTGAGGACGCCCGCGCGATCATCCACGCGGCCGTGGGCGGTGACGCCGACACGGTCGTGGTCTTCGCGGGTTCCGGCTGCACCGGCGCGATCGCCAAGCTCATCGGCGTGCTCGGGCTGCGGGTGCCCTCGGTGCTCGAGGACGCCTACGGGTTGTCCTCGCTGGTCCCGCCGGCCCAGCGACCGGTGGTGTTCCTGGGCCCCTACGAGCACCACTCCAACGAGGTGCCGTGGCGCGAGTCGATCGCCGACGTGGTGGTGATCCGCCAGGACGCGGACGGGGGAGTGGACGTCGACGACCTGCGGGCCCAGCTGGAGAAGCACGCCGACCGGGCCCTGAAGATCGGCACCTTCTCGGCGGCCTCCAACGTCACCGGGATCATCTCCGACACCGCCGGGATCGCCGAGCTGCTGCACGAGCACGGGGCGCTCAGCCTGTGGGACTTCGCCGCGGCGGCGCCGTACGTCGACATCTCGATGCGCGCCCTGCCCGGCCGGCCCGCGTCGTACAAGGACGCCGTCTTCATCTCCCCGCACAAGTTCGTCGGTGGCCCGCAGACGCCCGGCGTGCTGGTCGCGCGCCGCGAGCTCTTCGCCAACCGGGTGCCCGACGTGCCCGGCGGCGGCACGGTGGCCTACGTCAACGACGACGACCACCGGTTCCTCGACGACCCCACGCACCGCGAGGAGGGCGGCACGCCGGCGATCATCGAGGCGGTGCGCGCCGGGCTGGTCTTCCAGCTCAAAGAGGCGGTCGGCACCGACATCATCCGGGAGCGCGAGGACCGGCACCTGGAGCGGGCGGTCGCCGCCTGGCGCGGGGAGCCAGCCCTGGAGCTGCTCGGCAACCTGGAGGCCCGGCGGCTCTCGATCGTCTCGTTCGTGGTCCGCTCCCCGTCGGGCCGCTTCCTGCACCACAACTACGTCGTCGCGCTGCTCAACGACCTGTTCGGGATCCAGTCGCGGGGCGGGTGCTCGTGTGCGGGCCCGTACGGCCACCGGCTCCTCGGGATCGACCTGGAGCGCTCACACGAGTTCGAGCGCGAGATCGCCGGCGGCTGCGAGGGGATCAAGCCCGGTTGGGTGCGGGTCAACCTCAACTACTTCGTCTCCGACGCGATCGTCGACTACCTGGTCGAGGCGGTGCGGCTGGTGGCTCGTGACGGGTGGCGGCTCCTCGGCGACTACCGCTTCGACCCCTCCACCGGCCGGTGGCGGCACCGCGACGGGGTGGTGGCCCCGCCGCTCTCGCTGCACGACGTGTCGTACACCGGCGGCCTCCCGTCGTTCCCCACCAACCGGGCCACCGGAGGCGAGGAGCTGCTGGCCGCGCACCTGCGCGACGGCCAGGCGATCCTCGCCGCCGCGACCGGCCCCGACCTGACCTCGCACCCCGCCCTGCGGCCGGGGGTGATCAGTGCCGACTTCGAGCACCTGCGCTGGTTCGACCTCCCGGCTTCGAGCCTGCGAGAAGCCGACGAGGAGGTCGGGTCGAGTAGCCGCGCGAGCGACGAAGGAGCTCGCGACCGGCGTATCGAGACCACGGATCCCTAAGCAGACCGATCGCCCGCAACCCTTGCCGAGTCAGCAGAAGTAGCGGGCCGAGTCAGAGGCGGACGAGCATCTTGCCGGTGTTGGCGCCGGAGAGGACCCCCAGGAAGGCGTCGACGGCACGGTCGAGGCCGTCCTCGTAGGTCTCGCGGTAGGACAGCTCGCCCTCGGCGAGCCAGGCGCCCGCACGCTCGAAGAACTCCGCGGCGACGTCGCCGTGGTCGCTGACGATGAACCCGCGCAGCGAGAGTCGCTTGCTGACCAGCATCATCAGGTTCCGCGGACCGGGCGAGGGGACCTCGGCGTTGTAGTCGGCGATCATCCCGCAGACCGCGATCCGGCCGAAGTCGGCCATCGAGGAGATCGCCGCCTCGAGGTGGTCGCCGCCGACGTTGTCGAAGTACACGTCGACCGGCGCGTGCTCGGCGAGCTGGCGGCCGATCTTGGCCGCCTTGTAGTCGAGGCCGACGTCGTACCCCAGCTCGTCGGTGAGCCAGGCGACCTTCTCGGGCGAGCCGGCCGAGCCGATCACCTTCGCGGCCCCGAGCTTGCGCGCGAGCTGACCGGCGATCGAGCCGACCGCCCCGGCGGCGCCCGAGACGAAGACCGTGTCGCCCTCGCGCACCTCCGCGATCCGGGTCAGCCCGACGTACGCCGTCAAGCCCGGCATGCCGAGCACCCCGAGGTACGCCGAGGCCGGCACCCGGGAGACGTCGACCTTCCGGAACGACCGGGCGGGCCCGTGGGCGTGCTCGCGCCAGCCGAGCTGGTGCAGCACGGTGTCGCCCGGCTGGAGCGAGTCGTCTCCCGAGGCGACGACCTCGCCGACCGCCCCGCCGTCGAGCGGGGCGTCGAGCCGGAACGGCGGGACGTACGACTTCACGTCGTTCATCCGCCCCCGCATGTAGGGGTCGACCGACATCACGGTGTTGCGAACCAGGACCTCGCCGGGCCCGGGATCGGGGAGCTCGACCTCGACGGTGCGGAAGTTCTCGGGTGTCGGCCAGCCCTGCGGTCGTGAGGCCAGGTGGATCTCGCGGGTCGTGGTCGTCATGGGGCGATCCTGACAGGCGGGTGGTGGGCCGCAGGGGGTGCCGTTTGGTCACCAACCGCACCGAAAGAGCCCCGGGGGCTGCCGTTGGTGACCAAACGGCAGCCCCCGGGGCCGACGGAGAATTGCGCGGGTCAGCCCTGGAGGCCCACCGCGAACTCCACCTTCCCGGACGAATCGACGGCGGCGTCGAGCACCTTGTCGTCGAGCATGACGGCGGCGGTCTCGTCGAGGTAGATCGTCGCCCCCGCCTGCTCGACGACCTGGTCGCCGGGCTGAGGCTGGTCGGCAGCGCTGACGGCGAGCTCCGACTGGCTCTCGGAGGTGATGCGCAGGCCGGCGGTCTCGGGGAGGCCGGGCTGGGTGGAGATGTCCTTGACGATCGTGCTGGCGTTCTCGGTGAGGGTGAGCATGAACTCGCCTTTCCGATTGGCGGGCAGGTCAGCCTCCACGCAACCCGACGAGGGCCGCTCGTTCAAGTCGAGACGCATCCCGGGCGTGTCGGTCTGGCAGGCTGACCGCCATGAGCGACACCCCGGAGACCTATCGCAGCGTCAGGCTGGAGCGCACCGGCGACTTCACCTTCGCGGCCACCAACGAGCGTGGGGGAGTGCTGCCGATGGGCAGCGGGGAGGACGACTCCTTCACTCCCGTCGAGCTGCTGCTGGCGGCCCTCGCGGGATGCGGGGCCATCGACCTGGAGCACCTGACCGGCAAGCGCGCACCGTTCGCCTCCTTCGCCGCCCGCAGCGACGGGCACAAGGTGCGCGACGAGCGCGGCAACCACCTCGTCGACCTGCGGGTGACCTTCGACGTGTCCTTCCCCGAGGGGGAGGGCGGCGACCGGGCGCGCGAGTTCCTGCCGCGTGCCCTGTCCCAGATCGAGGATCGGCTGTGCGCGGTCGGTCGGACGGTCCAGCTCGGTGACCCGGTCCGCTACGTCGTCGGCCCGGTCGAGCCCTGATGGGGGAGGTACCCCGCTGGAGCGACGTGCCCGCCCAGCACGGCCGGCGGTACGTCGTCACCGGCGCCAGCAGCGGCATCGGCCTGGAGATCGCGCGGGCGCTCGCGGCGCGCGGTGCCCGGGTCACTCTCGCCGTCCGCGACGTGGCCAAGGGCGAACGGGTCGCGGCGCAGCTTTCCGGGGACGTCGAGGTGCGGCTGCTCGACGTCAGCGATCTCGCGTCGGTGCGGGCGTTCGCGGAGGCCACCGGTGAGATCGACGTCCTGGTCAACAACGCCGGCGTACTCGGCGTGCCGTACTCCCGCAGCGTCGACGGCTTCGAGCTGCACCTCGCGACCAACCATCTCGGCCACTTCGCGCTGGCCGACCTGCTGCTCCCGCGGATCACCGACCGAGTCGTGGTGGTCTCGTCCCGCTCCCACTTGAGCGGCGAGCTGGACGTGGACGACCTGCTGTGGGAGCGCCGGCGCTACCAGCCGTACGCCGCGTACGCCGCCTCCAAGCTCGCGAACATGCTCTTCCTGGCGGAGCTGCAGCGCCGGCTCACGGCCGCGGGCTCCACGCTGCGTGTCACCGGAGCCCACCCGGGCTCGACCGTCACCCAGATCACCGCCCACACCGGCAGCCCGGTCAAGACCCTCGTCGGCCGCTACGGCCACCCGCTGGTCGGCATGCCGGCCACCCGGGGGGCGCTCCCGATCCTGTACGCCGCCACGATGGACGTGCCCGGCAACACCTACATCGGCCCGCACGGGCTCAGCGAGCTGCGCGGCTGGCCGACCGCGGTCCGGCGCAGCCGACGCGCGCTCGATC
Organism: Nocardioides sp. W7; assembly: GCF_022919075.1. Classification (NCBI taxonomy): domain Bacteria; kingdom Bacillati; phylum Actinomycetota; class Actinomycetes; order Propionibacteriales; family Nocardioidaceae; genus Nocardioides; species Nocardioides sp. W7. Next base: position 3,560,179 of record NZ_CP095078.1, read on the forward strand.
CCGACCTCGCGAAGGCGCTGTGGGCGCGCTCGGAGGAGCTGACCGGCGTGGGCTTCCCGCTCTGAGCTGCGAGCGGATCAGTCGAGGGTGACCGACTTGATCTCGACGGGAGTCTTCGGCGCGCCGTCCTCGCTGCCGTCGGCCGTGCCAGCCGCGGCCGCGTCCGCGACGAGCCCGTTGCTCGCCTCGTCGAGCGTGCCGAACACCGTGTACGACGGCGGCAGCTGGGTGTCGGTGTAGCAGATGAAGAACTGCGAGCCGCCGGTGTCGGGCTGGCCGGTGTTGGCCATCGCGAGGGTGCCGGCCGGGTAGGACTTCGTCTCCTCCAGCTCGTCGGGGATGGTGTAGCCGGGGCCGCCGGTGCCGGTGCCGGTCGGGTCGCCGCACTGCAGGACGCCGAAGCCGGGGCTGGAGGTGATCCGGTGGCAGGTGGTCGAGTCGAAGTAGGCCTGCTCGGCCAGCGAGACGAACGAGTTGACCGTGCAGGGGGCCGCGGCGGCGTCCAGGGTCGCCTGGAGGTCGCCGATGCTGGTGGCGATGGTGATTGGCACGTCGCCGCTGACGTCGGCCTCGGTCGGCGGGGGCTCGACCTCCTTGGCGGCGCCCGCCGAGTCCTCGGGGTAGTCGCACGCCACCCCGGTGCCCTCCCGCTCCGACGACGCTGACGGCGACGACGACGAGTCGCTGCTGCCGGAGTCCACGGCGCTGCTGGACTCGTCGTCGCCGCACCCGGCGAGGAGGGACACGGAGGCCAGGACGGCGAGTACGGCGAAGGGACGCTTCAAGGACGACATGCGGCCGATCGTAGGGGAGGGGTCACGAATTCCGGCCACGGGCCGCGATCGGCCAGGGCTCCAGCGACCCGCTCCGGCGGGCCCAGAGGGTGTCGTGCAGGTTGACCGCAGCGCAGACGTGGTTGGGCACCAGGTCGACCACCGAGCCCAACGGCGGCAGGGTCGCGCCGGCCAGGTCCACCACGGCATGGTGCTCGGACAGCAGTACGACGCGGGCGTCGTCGTACGCCGGGAGCCGGCCCCAACCGGTGGCGTACGGCGCCCGGTCCGCGCCGAGCGCCTTGCTCCCGGCGTCGAGGACCAGTCGCCCGCCGGCGTGGCTGACGACGGTGGTCCGGCAGGTCAGGGCGATGTCGGCCGGGTCGCTCACGCCGAGCTCCCACTGCTGGGCGTCACCGAAGGCGTAGACGCCGGGCCGCAGCTCGGTGAGCAGGCCGAGGTCGGATGCGTCCAGGCTCGGGGTCGACCCGCCACTGAGCAACCGGACCTCGAGGCCGGCGGAGCGGAGCGAGGCGGCCGCCTCCGCCAGCGCTGCGGACTCGTCAGCGGCCGCGGAGGTCAGGGCGTCGGGCGCATAGCTGTGGCCGGGGAAGGTGAAGACCCCGCGCACCACCAGCCCGGCCCGCGCTGCGGCGAGGGCCACCGGGCCGGCGTCGCTGGCACGGACCCCGGATCGATGGTGTCCGCAGTCGACCTCGACCAGCGCCTCGACCCCCGAGCCGGCGAGCAGCCGGGCCGCCTGCTCCGCTCCCGTGAGGGAGTCGACGCCGATCGCCACCACTGCCCGCTCGGCGAGCGCCCGGAGCCGGGAGGCGGCTTCGCTGTCGACCCACAGCGGGAAGGCCACGAACACGTCCGGGCAACCGGCGTCGACGAACACCTCCGCCTCACCGATGGTCGCGACGGTCAGCCCGACGGCCCCGGCGTCGAGCTGGAGCCGCGCCACCTCCGGAGACTTGTGCGTCTTCGCGTGCGGGCGCAGCGCGACCCCCGCCGCCGTCGCTCGGTTCGCGACCCGCGCCAGGTTGGCGGTGAGCCGCTCGACGTCGACCCGGAGGTACGGCGTGCGGGGGCTCCTCACGGCTCCTCGTGGGTGTCGGGGTCACCGTCGAAGAGCCGCCCGTCGGGCCGGCCCAGTGCGGTGATCGCCTCCACCTCGGCCTCGGTCAGGTCGAAGGAGAAGACGTCGAGGTTGGACCGCTGCCGCTCCGGCGTCGCGGACTTGGGGATCGGGATCGACCCCAGCTGGAGCTGCCAGCGCAGGATCACCTGGCTCGCCGAGACGTCGTACCTCCGGGCCGCCGAGACGACCGGCGGCTCGGTGAACGGCGCCTGCCGCTTGCCGAGCGGGCTCCACGACTCGGTCTGGATCCCGAGCCGGTCGTGGACGGCGCGCATCTCGCGCTGGGGGAAGTACGGGTGCAGCTCGATCTGGTTGACAACGGGCGTCACGCCGGTCTCCGCGATGATCCGCTCCAGGTGCGCCTCGGTGAAGTTCGAGACCCCGATCGAGCGCACCACGCCCTGCTCGCGCAGGTCGACCAGCGCGCGCCAGGCCTCGGCGTACCTGTCGACGCTCGGGTTCGGCCAGTGGATGAGGTGCAGGTCGAGGTGGTCGAGCCCGAGCCGCTCCAGGGAGCCGTGCACGCTGGCGATCGCGTCGTCGTACCCGTGGTCGCGGCCGGGCAGCTTGCTCGTGACGAACAGCTCCTCCCGGGGGACGCCCGAGCGCCGGATCGCCTCGCCTACCTCGCTCTCGTTGCCGTAGTTCACCGCCGTGTCGATCAGCCGGTAGCCGACCTCGAGGGCGCTGACGACGGCCGCGATCCCGTCGTCGCCGGTGAGCGGGTAGGTGCCGAAGCCGATCCCGGGGATCGCCCGGCCGTCATGGAGAGTGCGGGTGGGGACGGTCATGGCGCCAGCCTAGGAGCACCATGGGTCCGTGGACCTGACCTCCGACTGCTCGCGCTGCTTCGGGCTGTGCTGCACCGCGCTGCCGTTCCAGCGCTCCTCCGACTTCGCCTTCGACAAGCGTCCCGACACCCCGTGCCAGCACCTCGACGCGGGCTTCGCGTGCTCGATCCACCTGACGCTCCGCGCGGACGGTATGACCGGGTGCACGGTCTTCGAGTGCTTCGGCGCCGGGCAGCACGTCTCCCAGGTGACGTACGGCGGCGTCTCCTGGCGCGACGAGCCCGGGACGGCGTCGGAGATGTTCGCGGTCTTCGCGCGGGTGCGCGATCTGCACGAGCTGCTGGTGCTGCTCGACGAGGCCGCCGCGCTGGTCCCCGACCCGGACGTCGATGGTCTGCGGGAGCGGGTCGCGAGCCTCGCCGCCGCCGATCCCGCCGGCGTGCTCGCGGTCGACCCGTTCGCGCTCCGCGACGAGGTCGGCCCGGTGCTGGAGCGCGTGAGCCGGCAGGTCCGCGGGACGGGGGCCGACCTGCGGCACGCCGATCTCGCCGGCACCGACCTGCGGGACCGCGTCCTGCGCGACGCCGACCTGCGGGGGGCGCTCCTGGTCGGAGCCGACCTGCGCGCCGTCGTACTCACCCGTGCCGACCTGCTCGGTGCGGACCTCCGCGGGGCCGACGTCGCGGGTGCCGACCTGTCGGCGGCGCTCTTCCTCACCCAGCCGCAGGCGAACGCGGCCCGGGGGAGCGCTGCGACCCGGCTGCCGGCTCGGCTGAACCGGCCGGGCCACTGGGTCTAGCTGCCCTCGTCGGGGGTTGCCGCGTGGCGCTCGGCGCCGTGGGTGCGTCGGTGCTCCTTCATGTCGGCTTCGTAGAGGTGACGCCGGCCGTCGACCAGCTCGTCGCGAGCGGCCCGCTCCAGCTCACGGAAGACCGAGTAGTAGCCGTCGTCGTATTCCTCGACGATCTGGAACGTCCACCGACCGCGGATCACGTTGCGGCCCACCAGCTCACGCTCGATCCGGTCGGCAAGTTCGGTGTGGCCCTCCTCGCGCAGCTCGGCGACCGCGTCGCCGAGGGTCAGGTCGGCTGTGCCGCTGAGCCGGTGGAAGGAGTAGAGGAAGCCCCGGGCGACCTCGACCGCCTCCAATGCCTCGGAGAGCCTGCCGAGCGCGCTGATCGTGGCGTCCGAGACGCCGTCGGGCCGCTGGTGCGCAGCATCCGGGCCCGACACGGTCATGAGGAGAGGACGTCGGTCGCCGAGACGGCGCCGTGGCGGCTCTCGATGGCGTCGGCGAGCTTCTCGATCTCGGCCTCGGTGAGGTCGACGCCGACCTCACCGGCGCCCTTGCGGAGCTCGCTGGCGACGGTGCTCTCGGTGGCTCCGTCCTGCCAGGAGCTGACCCGGTCGACGACGGCCTGCACGGCCTCCAGCTTCTCGGTGCGTTCGGTGCTCATGATGCGGCGGTATCCCTTCGCCCCCGGGGCTAATCTCGCCCGTATGGACCTCGGCCTCCACTACGCGAACTTCACCCACCCCGAATGGGACCGGCGGCTCGCGGATCGCCTCACCGAGACCGCCCGCGTCGCGGACCAGGGCGGAGTGTCGCTGCTGACGGTCATGGACCACTGGTTCCAGATGGAGGATCTCGGCGGTCCGGCAGAGCCGATGCTGGAGGGCTATACCACCCTCGGCTACCTCGCGGCCGTCACCGAGCGGATCAGGCTCAGCTTGCTGGTCACCGGCACGACGTACCGCCACCCCGGCCTGCTGGCCAAGACCGTCACCACCCTCGACGTCCTCTCGCGCGGCCGGGCGATGCTCGGCCTCGGCGCGGCCTGGTACGAGCGCGAGCACCTCGGCCTCGGCGTGCCGTTCCCGCCGCTGAAGGAGCGCTTCGAGCGGCTCGAGGAGACCCTGCAGATCTGCCGGCAGATGTGGAGCGACGACGACGGCCCGTACGACGGCGACCACTACCGGCTCGCCGAGACCGTCAACGTCCCACCGCCGGTGCAGCGGCCGCACCCGCCCGTGCTGATCGGGGGATCGGGGGAGCGCAAGACGCTCCGCCTGGTCGCGGAGTACGCCGACGCCTGCAACCTGTTCGGCGAGTCGCCGGAGCAGGTCGCCCACAAGCTGGACGTGCTGCGCAGGCACTGCGACGACGTCGGTCGCGACTACGACACCATCGAGAAGACGATGATCGGCTCGGTCGACCCGCTCGTCGACGTCGACGGCTTCGTCGCCGACCTGGAGCGGTACGCCGCCCTCGGGATCGGCCTCGTCACGCTGGTGCCCCCCGGAGACGACCCCGTCGCGTGGACCACGGCGGTCTGCGAGAAGGTGCTGCCCCGCCTTGCCGGGCTCTGAGCGCCTGCCTCGCCGCGCGCTGCTCCTGATCGCGCCGGTGCTGGTGGCGTGCTCCGCCGGTGACACCGGGTCCGGGCCCTCGTCTCGCGAGCCCGGTCGGACGGCATCCAGCGCCGCGCCGACGGTGCCGAGCGAGCCTCCCACCTCGCCCACCGGGACACCGGCGGAGACCCCGAGCGGCCCGGCACCCAGTGACGGGACCCCACGGCGGGCTCGATTGACGATCCCGGCGCTGGAGATCCGGGACCTGGTGGTGGTTCCGTACGTCGGCTTCACCGACGACGCCCCCGGCACCGAGATCCAGAACCGCGGCCGGGCGGCCAGCCCGCACGGCCCACGCGGCGGGACGGGCCCGGGCGGGGTCGGCAACTACCAGGTGACCGCGCACCAGCTCTCCTCCACGCGGGCCTTCGAGTTCCTGCCTCGGCTGGGCCGCGGTGATCGCGTGCGGGTCGAGGCCGGGGGAGTCCGCTACACCTACCGGATCACCGGCACCCGCGAGACGTCGTTCCGATCACCCCGGTCACTGCGCGAGCAGCGCGCCGCCGTCCCCGGGCGGCCGGGAGTCGAGCCGACCACCGCGATGATCACGCTCTCGACCTGCGCGACGCTCGAGGACCACGCCGCCGGGAACTACTGGTCGGATGAGTTCGACAACCCCGAGCACCGCATCGACAAGATCGGTGTGCTCGTCGCAGTCGCGCCCGCGGGCTGAGTTTCCCCGGCTGATGCTTGATGCGTGATGTCTTCGGAGGTAGCCTGGCCGCGTGCGGACGACCCTGACCATCGACGACCGGGTGCTTGCCGCGGCCCGCAGCCGGGCGCAGCGTCGGGGGATCTCCGTGGGTGACGCACTCTCGGAGCTGGCGCTGATCGGCTACGAGACCGAGACCTCGGCGGTCGCTCCACCGGCCGGCTTCCCGATGCTCGCCCCCGTGGCCGGACACGTCATCACGGTCGAGATGGTGGATGACGCCCTCGCTGAGGAGTGACGAGAGGCTCGCCCTCCCGGACGTCAACGTCCTGGTCGCGCTCACGAACCCGTCCCACGTCTTCCATGCCGAGGCACACCGCTGGCTCGGGGGAGTCACGCGTTTCGCAACGACACCCGTGACGGAGAGCGGCCTGGTCCGGATGTTGCTGAACCCGGCGGTCGCTGGTCAGGCCGTGTCGATCGAGCAGGCGCTGGCCGTCCTTGCCGGCATCCGCGCCGACGCCCGTGCCGAGTTCGTCGCCGACGACACCAGCCTCGCCGACGCGGGGATCGACACCACCGGCCTTGCCGGCTACCGCCAGGTGACGGACTGGCACCTGGTGAACCTGGCGGCGCGGTACGAAGCCGCTCTGGTCACCTTCGACCGCAGGCTCGCCCGAGCGGTCATGCCGGCGGACGCGGCCCGTGTCCTGTCGATCGGTTGACCGGAGTGCCCGTTCAGGCACCGGGGGAGATGTCCGACGGCGGTTCTCCCGTCAATCTTGACCGAGATGTACGTTTCGGCGCTTTCGTACTAAAGTGGGACCATGCCGGAGATGTCCCTGACCGAGGCCCGCAGTCGGCTCGCCGACGTCATCGACGAGGCTCGGGTCGGGCACGACCCGGTCTTCCTCACACGTCGGGGACGACAGGTCGCCGCAGTGATCGACGCCGACGACCTGCGTCAGCTCTTGGAGGCCGCCGAGGACCTGGCGGACATCCGGGCCGCCCAATCGGCACGCGAGGAGATGGCGGTCTCCGGCGAGTCTGCGGTGTCGTTGGCCGACCTCAAGGCCGAGCTCGGTATGGCCTGAATCGGCGAGACGATCGCCGATTCAGGACCTCGCGGCATAGGGCCCCCATGACTCACAGCGTTGATCTCTCACCGTCGGCGGCCCGGCAGTTGCGCAAGCTCGACCCGCAGGCGCGTCGTCGCATCGTCACCGTCCTCGAGCTGCTGAGCACCGAACCACGGCCCGCCGGGGCGAAGAAGCTCGTCGGCGGAGAGGGCGAGTGGCGCGTGCGCACCGGTGACTACCGCATCGTTTACGAGATCCACGACACGATCCTGCTGGTGCTCGTCGTTGCTGTCGGGCACCGCCGAGACATCTACCGGGGGTAGCCCGCGTTGGGCAGGTCGGGAATCACACTCGTGTCGATGCGGGCTCGGGCCACCCAGCGGGGAAGTGGATCAGTTCCAGCCGCATTGGCTCAGCTGGTGCAAATCTAGACTACTTGACATAATGTCAGTTATCGGCGATATCTACCGAGAGTCGGCATGGGATCCAGGAGCTCCCGTAACGCGAAAGCTAGGCGGTATCCGGGTGCACGAACGCACGACACATCGTGCCGTCAAAGTCTTCCTTCCCGTCCTCGTCGAAGCCGATCTTCTCCAGCACCCTGGCGCTCGCGTCGTTGCCGACGGCGACGATGGCCCGCAGCGGGACAGCAACGGTGTGCAACAGGTGCCAGCCCACCAAGGCTTCGGCGATCTCCGTGGCAAGACCGCGACCCCAACGGCTTCGCCGAATGAGATAGCTCAGTCCCCGGCTGTCGGACGTTCCACCGAAGCCTGCCCTACCGACCAACCGGTCATCGAGGTCCGCCAAGCGCCACTTGGTCCACCCACGGGCCGCGTGCTCGGCGATGTATCGATCGACCAGCTGCTCGACCTCCGGGCGCGACTCAGGACGCCCATGGCGTACGAACTCCATCGTCTCTGGATCGGAGTGCACCTCGTGCAATGCCCCGACGTCGTCGACAACCCACGAGGTCAGTGTCAATCTCGGCGTCCTCAGAACGACTTCGCGCTGGGCTTCGATCCGACGGGCGCCACGCTCCACAACGCCATTCTTGCAGGCTCCACGCGTGACCCTCAGGGCGTTCACTCCCCTAGCCGGATCGGCCATCTGGACCCGCCCTGAACACCGGCTCCGATGACTGTTCCCACTGACCATCACGTGTAGTGCAACCGCGCCTGCAGGATCACCAGGTCGTCATCGTCGACCAGATAGACCAGCCGGTGCTCATCGGTGATGCGTCGCGACCAGGCGCCCGCCAGCATGTGCTTGAGCGGCTCGGGTTTGCCGATGCCCTGCGTCGGATCCCGCACCGCGTCGTCGATGAGTCGGTTGATCCGTTTGAGGATCTGCCGGTCGGCTTGCAGCCAGTACGTGTAGTCGTCCCAGCCGTTCGGGGTGACGGCGAGCCTCACTCGACGAGATCGTGCTCGTGCCGATCGCCGGACCTCGCCTGCTGGAGACTCTCGAGGAGCCGCTTCGAGTTCGCCGGCACCCGGAGCAGGTGTGCCGTCTCTTCGAGAGCGGCGAACTCGTCGGCCGAGATCAGGACCGCGTTGCCGCGCCGCGAGGTGATCTCCACGGCAATGCGGTCGTTGTTGACCATCTCGATCAGCGGGAGGAGCTGCTTGCGGGCCTCGCTCGCAGTGACGGACATGGGATCTCCTTCGACTGGTACGACTTTACGGTCCCACTCTGTGATCGCCGAGCGATCGACCCCGGCTCACGGTGACCGGGTGGCCAGAATCCAAGGTCATCGACAGGCGTCAGCTCGATGGACGACGGCGACGACCGTGCCCAGGTGCTGCTCCTCATCGATCCGGAAGACCACGCGGTAGGTCCCGCGTCGAGCGCTGTGCCGGCGGAGTGCCTCAGGGAGCGGCGAGTGCAGCCAGCGCGTCCGGGCTCTCCGGCCCGACGAAGACGGCGTACTCACGCGGTGCGTCGACCCAGATGCCCTGGATCACCCGACTGGTGAGGTTGAACTCGTCGCCCTCGATCTTCTTCATGACCTGGTGACCCTGCACCTGCACCCAGGGCTCGGATGCCTTCTCCCAGCTGACGCCGCCGATCGTCTCGGCGTCGGTGGCGGAGAAGATCGCGCTCGCGTCCTCGGGGACCTTGCTCACGCACTCGTAGCTGACCTGGGCGACGTAGACGACCTCCGGCCCCTCGCCAGGCTGGTACGCCGCGCAGTCCGCCACGGTCTGAGTCCCCCAGGCCTCGGCGACCGCGGGCACCAGCAGCCGTTCCGGTCGCGCGGACGCATCGCCCGTCGCGGAGGCACTGCTCCCGGTGGCGGGCGGCGACGAGTCTGCCGAACCTTCGTCGTCACCGCGGACGAGCTGCCCGATGACGACCGCCCCGACGATGACGACCACGACGGCGAGTGCCGCGAGGAAGGGTGTCCGGGACGACCCGGTGCGGGTCTCTTCGGTCATCGGATCCTCCAGGGCTGGGCCGTTGAACTGACCCGGGCAATGTAACCCCCGGGGCGAACCACCGGCCCACCACGCCTCGAGAGGCGGCGAGTGAATAGGATGTCGCCACCATGACGACTCCTGCCAAGCCCTCCGACGTGACCGCCCCGGCCGCCGCGGCCTACGAGCCGGTCCCCGTGCTCGCTCCCCTCGGCTGGGTGCTGGTGCTGATCACCGGCCTCCTGGTTGTGATCTCGACCTGGTACGTCTATCCGCAGGACGCCGAGGCGATGTGGGCCGGCTACCGCGGCGGCATGGTCGCGACCGTGGTCGTCGTGGCGTCCTTCGTGCTGCGCACCCGGGTCAACCACGCACCGGCGATCGCCGTCATCGGCCTCGGCGGCGCGCTGCTCATCCTCTTCGCGCTGGTGTACGACGACACCACGAGCATCTTCGTCACCGAGCTCGGCGGCGGCGTGCTGATCCTGCTCGGCGCGCTGCTCTGCGCCTCCGGTCGCCGCGAGGCCTGAGCGCCCGACGCTCGACCGCGGCCCGTCCGCACAGCGCCGGTCTGGCCCGTCCGGGTCATGCCGGCGACGTCCGCTCGGGTCAGTCTGGTGACCCACCTGCGCGTTACCGGTGCGTTCTCCGACGATCTGGGGTGCGTTGTCCGTACGTTCGGGTGAGAGCCGACGGAGCGCACGCGAGGGGAGGTCGAGCCATGTGGGACACCGTCCAGTCGAGCGACGAGCACCTGTCGCACGATCGCCCCTGCCCGCGCTGCGGGCACGGGATGCACACGTTCCTGGCCTGCGGCGACGGCTGCAGCTGCCAGCCGGCCCCACAGCCGGGCCCGGAGCGCCGGGCCGCCTGAGGGCCGGCTGAGCCGGGCGTCCGGTCAGCCGATCCCGTCGATGTCGGCGACCATCCGCAGCCGGGGTCGTCGTACGTCGTCCCCGTCGACCTCGCCGCACCACCAGCGGACCCGCAGTCCGTCCGGCAGCACCTCCAGCACCGCGAGGTTGTTGTCGTACCAGGGCCCCTTCGTGAGCCGCCAGCGCAGCGGTGACCGCGGCATCCGTCCGCGGGTCAGGCGGCCGGTGGGCCGCGCGCGCCCCATGCCGGCCAGCTTGGTGGCGCGACGCATGAACGCCGGCAGCGGATTGCGGATCGGCGAGCAGACCGCCTGGACGATCCGGCTGGTGACCTCGACGCCCTCGGCCGGGTCCGGCCACGCCTCCGCCACGTAGCTGTGGTGCACGTCGCCGGAGAGGAAGGTCACCGAGCGCGGCGCCCGGCCACGACGGCCAGCGCCGACTTCGAGGACCATCCGGCCCACCTGCGCGAAGCCCTCCTGGAAGGCCGCCCAGTGCTCCAGGTCGGCCCCCTGGCGCACCTTCTCCCCCAGCGGCATCAGCAGCCGTCCGAACCGACCGGTCGCCACGGCCTCGCTGAACGACTCGGCGTGGTGGATCGCCGGCGCGAGCAGGAACGGCAGCGACGTACCGATCAGCAGGTGGTCGACGTCGCCGCGCAGCTGCTCGTCGAGCCACGCCATCTCGGCGTCGTCGAGGATCGAGCGACGCTCGGGCTGGAGCACCCGGGCCGCGCGGGAGTCGACGACCACCAGCCGCGCCTGGGTGTCGAAGTCGCGCGCGAAGCTCCAGCGATAGCTGTCCGGACGCTGGTCCGCGTCGTCGGCGAGCCGGTCGAGCTCCTCGGTGATGTCCAGCTCCCCCGGGCCGTCGTACGACGCGATCCGCTGCCAGAGCGGATCGTCGGCCCGATCGGCCCGGCTCAGGTTGCCGATGTGCTGGTAGACCCAGTACGACGCCAGCCCGGCCACGACCCGTTCGCGCCACCAGTCGGTGGCCTCCATCTTGCGGCGCCAGCTCAGACTGGTGTTCCAGTCGTCGCGGATGTCGTGGTCGTCGAAGATCATCGCGCTCGGCATCGTCGACAGCAGCCACCGGTTCGCCGGGTCGCTCCAGGCGAGCCGGTAGAGGTGGGCGTACTCCTCGTAGTCCTTCAGCTCGTACCACGGCGACTGCGTCGGGTCGCGGCGGTCCTCGATGAACGCCTTCATCTCGTCGCTGGTGTCGTCGGCGTAGACCTGGTCGCCGAGGAACAGCACCAGGTCCGGCCACCCGTCCGCGTCGCCGTCGTCGGTGATGCCGGCCATCCTCAGCGCGTAGGCGCGCAGCGCGTCCACCCCGTGCGCGGCGTGGCCGGTCTCGTCGTGGGACACGCTGACCCGGCAGGACCCGAACGCCATCCGCAGCGGCTTGCCGGGCCGGAGCGTCGCGATCAGGCTGTCGCCGTACTCGTGGTCGGCCAGGGGCCACACGCGCTCCCCGTCGACGGAGACGGAGTACGCCGTGTGGCTGCCCGGCTCGAGTCCCTCCACCTCGACCAGGGCGTAGTGGTGCCCGTGCGCCGCGAAGGTGCGGGCGGTCGCGGCCCGGTCCCCCGCGGTGACGACCACCGTGGCGGCGTCCTCGGTCTCGACCCAGACGGTGGCGGACGTGTCGTCGACGTGTCGCAACAGCGGGCCGAGGCGGAGCGGTGAGGTCACGGCTGGATCATTACCTTGATCGCTCGTCTTTCATCCATCGCCCGGTAGCCCTCGGCGACCTCGTCGAGCGGCAGCGTGGCGTCGAAGACCCGGCCTGGGTCGATCCGGCCGTCGAGCACCAGCTCCAGGAGCTCGGGCAGGTAGCGGCGCACAGGGGCGATCCCGCCGGCCAGGCCGACGTTCTTGGAGAACATCGTGCGGACCGGGAGCTCGACGCCGTGCGGGACGCCGACGAAGCCCACCGTCGAGCCGGGACGGGCCACGCCGAACGCGGTGCGCATCGCCGCGTCGGTGCCGACGCACTCCAGGACCGAGTCGGCCCCGACTCCCCCGGTGATCTCCTTGACGGCCGCGCCGCCCTCCCGGCCCCGCTCCGCCACGATGTGGGTGGCACCGAACGCGCGGGCCAGCTCCTGGCGCGGCTGGTGGCGCGACATGGCGATGATCGTCTCGGCGCCCATCGTGGCGGCGGCCAGGACCCCGCAGAGCCCGACCGCGCCGTCGCCGATGACGACGGCGGTCCCGCCCTCCCGTACGCCGGCCGCGACCGCGGCGTGCCAGCCGGTCGGCATCACGTCGGACAGCGCCAGCAGGGACGGAACCATCGTGGCGTCGGGGACACCGTCGAGCTTCACCAGGCTGCCCTCGGCCTGGGTGACCCGGGCGTACTCCGCCTGGCCGCTCACCGTGATCCCGTAGTTCACGCATGCGCTTTGCACGCCGGCCTGGCAGTGGACGCAGGTGTTGTCGCAGTGGTCGAACGGGACGATCACGAAGTCGCCGGGCCGGAACGAGGACACGGCGCCACCGACCTCCTCGACCACGCCGATGCACTCGTGGCCGATGGTCTGCCCGGCGGTGATGTCGTTCTCGCCGCGATAGGGCCACAGGTCGGATCCGCAGATGCAGCCGGCGGTGACCCTGACGATGGCGTCGGTCGGCGCCTCGATGGTGGGGTCGGGGACCTCCGACACGCGAATGTCCCCGGGGGCGTGGATGGTCGTCGCTCGCATGCTGGCATCCTTGCAGGGCGCTCCACTCCCCCCGGCCACGCCCGGTCGCAGCCCGTGTTGCGTTATCTCACATGTGAGTTACCGTGGGTGACATGACTGAGGGATACAAGGGCCGCATCGGGAACCTCATCCGAGACGCCCGCAAGCACCGGGGGCTGACCCAGCAGCAGCTCGCCGAGCTGCTCGCCACCAGCCAGAGCGCGATCAACCGGATCGAGAAGGGCCACCAGAACCTCTCGCTGGAGATGCTGGCCCGCATCGGGGCCGCGCTCGACTCCGAGATCGTGGCCGTCGGCGCCGGGCCGACGCACCTGCGCGTCACCGGCCCGACCACGCTCTCCGGCACGATCGACGTGAAGACCTCCAAGAACGCCGGCGTCGCGCTGCTCTGCGCCTCGCTGCTCAACCGGGGCCGCACGACCCTCCGCAAGGTCGCACGCATCGAGGAGGTCAACCGGCTGCTGGAGGTGCTCGGCAGCCTCGGCGTACAGACCAAGTGGCTCAACGCCGACAACGACCTCGAGATCATCCCGCCGCACGAGCTGGACCTCGACCACATCGACGAGGCCGCCGCGCGTCGTACCCGCTCGGTGATCATGTTCCTCGGCCCGCTGCTGCACCGCGCCGACACCTTCGACCTGCCCTACGCCGGCGGCTGCAACCTCGGCACCCGCACCGTCGAGCCGCACATGGCGGCCCTGCGGCCGTTCGGCCTGGAGGTCAAGGCGACCGACGGGATGTACCACGCGCAGGTCAACCGGGCCATCGAGCCCGGCCGGCCGATCGTGCTGACCGAGCGTGGCGACACCGTCACCGAGAACGCGCTCATGGCCGCGGCGCTGCACCCGGGCACCACCGTGATCCGCAACGCCTCGTCGAACTACATGGTCCAGGACCTCTGCTTCTACCTTCAGCGACTCGGGGTCACCGTCGAGGGCGTCGGCTCCACCACGCTGACCGTGACCGGGGTCGAGGAGATCGACGTCGACGTCGACTACGCGCCGAGCGAGGACCCGATCGAGGCGATGTCGCTGCTGGCCGCCGCGATCGTCACGAAGTCGGAGATCACCATCCGTCGGGTGCCCATCGAGTTCCTCGAGATCGAGCTGGCGCTGTTGGAGGAGATGGGCTTCCAGTACCACCGCTCCGAGGAGTACGTCGCCGAGAACGAGCACACCCGGCTGGTCGACCTCACGACGAAGCCGTCCCAGCTGCACGCGCCGCTGGACAAGATCCACCCGATGCCGTTCCCGGGCCTGAACATCGACAACCTGCCGTTCTTCGCGGTGATCGCCGCCGTGGCGGAGGGGCAGACGCTGCTGCACGACTGGGTCTACGAGAACCGCGCGATCTACCTCACCGACCTCAACAAGCTCGGTGGCCAGGTCAAGCTGCTCGACCCGCACCGGGTGATGATCGAGGGCCCGACGTCGTTCACCGGCACCGAGCTGGTCTGCCCGCCCGCGTTGCGCCCGGCCGTGGTGATCCTGCTGGCGATGCTGGCCTCGAAGGGCACCTCGGTGCTGCGCGGCACCTACGTCATCCACCGCGGCTACGAGGACCTCGCCGAGCGGCTCAACCTGCTCGGCGCGCAGATCGAGCCGTTCCGCGACATCTGAGCGCGCCTCGCCCGAGCTTGCGAGGGCGAGGAGGCACGCGCCAGGTCGAGTAGCCCCGCGTCCGACGAAGGAGGACGCGACGGGCGTATCGAGACTGAGCGCCCCGAGCCTGAGCTTGCTCGGGCTCGATGGCAGGCGCCAGGTCGAGTAGCTCCGCGGCTGAGGAACGAAGCCGCGACGGGCGTATCGAGACCCCGACCCAGGGTCTCGATTCGCTCGCTGGCGCTCGCTACTCGACCAACGGGAAAGTGGTCGCTACTCGACCAACGGGGAAAGCGATCGCACCCTGACCAGCGAACGACCCGACGCCGGTCGAGGTGCGAGCGAAGCGAGCCTTGCAACCCGGTGAGCCGACCCTCGGCGCCGGGCCGGGGCCGAGTCCTGGCACACGAGGGTTCAGGACTTCGTCCTTCGCACCTCAACCAGCGTCAGTCGCGGTCAGAAGAGGGTCTCCACCCAGGCCCGCGCGGGCGCCTTCGCGGGCGGCGGGGCGGGCGCCGTGTCGGGGGTGATCCGCGGCATCGGCGCGGTGTGCTGGCCGGCGAAGCGGTGCCAGTCGGACTCGGCCTCGACGAGCGCGCCGAGCGAGGCGCGGTCGAGGTAGACGCCGTGCCCGTCGGGGCACCGCAGGACGGACGCGGCAGCGACGGGGCTCTCCACCATCCCGGTGCCGCACTCAGGGCAGTTCATCGTCATAACAGCGACGGTAGACCTCGTGTCTGAGAGCGCGCTGGACCCGCGCCGTGGATACTGCTCGCGTGAGCACGCCGCGTACCGGGTTCGGCTACCTCGATGCCGTCCTCGAGCGGCCGGGGAGCGCCTTGGCCTTCGCCCACCGCGGGGGTGCCTACCACCCCGAGATCGAGGGTCTGGAGAACACCCTCGCGGCGTTCAAGCACGCCGTGTCGTTGGGCTACGACTACCTCGAGACCGACGTGCACGTGACCCGCGACGGCGTGCTGCTGGCCTTCCACGACTCCGTCCTCGACCGGGTCACCGACCGCGAGGGCACGATCGCCACCCTGACGTACGCCGAGGTCCGCGGCGCGCACGTCGCCGGTCGCGAGGAGGTCCCCACGCTCGCGCGGCTGTTCGAGGAGTTCCCGGCGGTCCGGTTCAACATCGACCTGAAGTCCGAGGGCGCCGTCCCGGCCCTGGCGGAGTTCATCGCTGCCCGGGACGCTTGGGACCGGGTGCTGGTCGGCTCGTTCTCGCCGCGCCGGCTCCGGTTGTTCCGTGAGCTCACCGGTGGCCGGGTCCCGACCTCGGCGCACCCCCTGGAGGTGGCGGCGTACCGGCTGCTGCCGTCGGGTCGACTCGCCGACCTGCTCACCCGGGGCCGGGTGGCCGCGCTCCAGATCCCGCGCCGCCGTGGCCGCCTGGTCCTCGTGACCCGGGGGCTGGTCCGCCGGGCGCACACGGCGGGCAAGCACGTCCACGTGTGGACCGTGGACGACCCGGTCGAGATGGGTGAACTCCTCGATCTCGGGATCGACGGGCTGTTCACCGACCGCACCGACGTGCTGAAGGCCGTGCTCGCCGAGCGCGGCCAGTGGAGGGGATGACGATGACGACCAGCCGACCGACCAGCCGACCTACCGACGAGCGGGCGCGCGAGCAGCGGGCCTGGTACTGGTACGACTGGGCCAACAGCGCCTTCGTCACCACGATCGCCGCGGTGCTGTTCGCGCCGTACCTCACCTCGGTCGCCGAGAAGGCCGCGTGCGGCTTCGTCACCGACGAGGACAAGGGCCTCAAGTGCACCGCCGACCTCTCGATCCTCGGCCTCGACGTCTCCCCCGGCTCCCTGGTCTTCTACATCGTCACGATCAGCACGCTGATCTCGGCCGTCGTGCTGCCGATCGTGGGTGCCATCGCCGACCGGTCCTCGCGCAAGACGACGATGATGGCGGGCCTGGCCTGGACCGGCAGCGTCTTCGCGATGTGCATGTACTTCGTGACCGGCGACAACTGGCAGCTCGGCGCGGCGCTGCTGGTGGCCGCAACCCTGTGCCTCGGCTCCAGCCTGGTCGTGTACGACGCGATCCTGTGCGAGATCGCCGAGCCGCACGAGCGCGACCGGGTCTCCTCGCGCGGCTGGGCGATGGGCTACCTGGGCGGCGGCATCCTGCTGGCCCTGAACTTCGGCCTGCTGTCGGTGATCGACGACACCGCGCTCGCCGTGCGGATCAGCCTGCTCAGCGCGGGCATCTGGTGGGCGGCCTTCACGATCATCCCGTTTCGCGGGGTCCGCAACCGGCCGGCCAGCAACGTCGTACCCGAGTCCGGCACCCTCGTCCGCCAGTCCTTCGCCCAGCTGTGGCACACGCTCAAGGACCTGCGGAACTACCCGGTCACGCTGACCTTCCTCGTCGGCTACCTGTTCTACAACGACGGCATCCAGACGGTGATCTACGCCGCCTCGGTGTACGGCGAGAAGCAGCTCGGCTTCGAGGCCAGCACCGTCCTCTCCGCGTTCCTCGTGGTCCAGTTCGTCGGCATCGCCGGTGCGCTGCTGTTCGGCCGGATCGCGCAGCGGCGCGGTGCGCACGCGACGATCATGGGCGGCCTGGTGATCTGGATCGTGGTGGTCGTGCTCGGCTTCTTCACCCCCGCCGACAACTTCGCGCTGTTCCTGGCCCTGGCCGCGGGGATCGGCCTGGTCCTCGGTGGCACCCAGGCGTTGAGTCGCTCGTTCTTCAGCCAGCTGATCCCTCGCGGTCGGGAGGCGGAGTACTTCTCGCTCTACCAGGCCTGCGAGCGGGGCACGAGCTGGGTCGGCACCCTGATCTTCGGCGTCGTGCACCAGGTGACCGACTCCTACCGGCCGGCCCTGCTGGCCCTGATCGCGCTGTTCGTCATCGGCTTCTTCTTCCTCTCCAAGGTCGACACCGCCCGCGGGATCCGCGAGGCCGGCAACGAGGTCCCGGCCGTGGTCTAGTCGCCTGGCCTGCCCGCTGTGGTGTGCGGTGTGACTGCCGTCGCACGGGGTACCTGAGAGGAAGCCGAGAATCTCGGGCGTTCGGGGCGCGGAGCGCCGATTGTCGGAATCTTGGACCGCTCAGTACCGTTGAAGACTTCTGAGAGAAACCATCCAGGTCCTCTCGGTCATCGTCCACGGGGGACAGAAAACGGAGGTGCCTCATGGCGGAGCGCACGTTGCGCGGTGCCCGACTCGGAGGCCAGAGCTTCGAGGACGAGCGCGGGATCGAGTTCGCGGCTCGTCAGCAGGTCGGATATCGCTGCCCGCAGGGGCACGAGTTCGAGATCACGATGTCCGTCGAAGCCGACGTACCAGCCATCTGGGAGTGCCCGCGCTGTGGCGCGGAGAGCCTCAGCACCTCGGGCATCGAGCCCGAGGCGAAGAACGAGAAGCCTGCCCGCACGCACTGGGACATGCTGCTCGAGCGCCGCTCGGAGAAGGAGCTCGAGGACATCCTCAAGGAGCGCCTCGAGCTGCTGCGTGGCGGCGAGATCGGTCCGGCGCATCTGCACCGGGCCAACGCGAAGAAACGCAAGGCGGCCTCGGCCTGACGCCGCCTGGGCAACCGATCTCGGGTGCTCAGGAGTCGTCGACGACCTCGCCCCGGACCACGGATCCGTCGGATCCCGGTCCGGGGCGCTGTGCGTTCGGCCCCAGGGACGTGGCGAGCAGCCGTGCGGTGACCACGCGGGTCAGGATGCGCCGGAACACCGGCCGGGTGACGGGCAGGATCAGCAGGATGCCGAACAGGTCGGTGACGAAGCCCGGGCTGAGCATCAGCGTGCCGCCGACGAGCAGCAGGGCGCCGTCGGCGAGCTCGCGGGCCGGCATCCGACCGCTCTCCAGGGCGGTGCGCAACGCGCTGAGCGCCCGGCCGCCCTCGCGGCGGATGAGCCAGGTGCCCAGGATGCTGTCGAGCACCAGCAGCAGGATCGTCCACCACGCACCGATCACCTGCCCGACCTGGATCAGCACGTAGAGCTCGGCCAGTGGCACCACCACGAACAGGACGAAGAGCACCCATCGGGTGCTTCGACGCCGGCTCATGAGCGAGTCCCCCAGGAACGGTCCTGCCACACCCGGCGAGCCTGGTCGCGACGCTCACGCAGGCCCCACCAGGTGATCCGCTGCAGGGATTCCACCGCGACCGCCCGGCTCATCTTGGAGTCGCCCCGCTCACGCTCGACGAACTCGATCGGCACCTCGCGCACGGTCAGCCCGGCACTCAGCGTGCGCGCGACCATGTCGGTCTGGAAGACGTAGCCGGTCGAGACGACCGAGGCGAGGTCGATCTTCTCCAGCGTGCCGCGGCGGAACAGCCGGAAGCCGGCCGTGGCGTCGCGGACCTTGATCCCGAGCAGCAGCCGGACGTACAGGTTGCCGCCACGCGAGAGCCACTCCCGCGAGCGCGGCCAGTTGACCACGGAGCCCCCGGGGACGTAGCGCGAGCCGATCACCAGGTCGGCGTCGGCGAGCGCGTCCAGGAGCAGTCCGAGCTGCTCGGGCTGGTGTGACCCGTCGGCGTCCATCTCGCCGATGACGTCGTAGCCCTCCGCGAGGGCGAAGGCGAAGCCATGACGGTAGGCGGCACCGAGGCCGCCCTTCGCGGTGCGGTGGAGCACCTGGACCCGGGGGTCCGCGGCCGCCAGCTCGTCGGCGATCCGGCCGGTGCCGTCGGGCGAGTCGTCGTCGACCACGAGCACGTCGACGTCCGGCTGGGCGGCGCGCAGCCGGGCCACGATCCAGGCCAGGTTGTCGGCCTCGTCGTACGTCGGCATCACGATCACGACGCGGCCCAGCCCCGAGGGGTCTCCAGTGCTCACGCGGGAAGCCTCATTCCTGCTTCGTCTCCTGCAGCTCGGGTCCGGGTGGACCGGGGACGACGACTCGTGACCGTCTCCGCTGTCGACGATACGCGAGCAGGGAGTACAGCAGGCCGGCCAGTGTCACCAGGATGCAGAGCCGAGCGACCCAGGGGCCGACCCGGATGCCGGGTGTCACGGCGTCGACCAGTCCGACCTCCTCGACCAGGACCGCGGTGGTGCGCGGGTCGGGGGTGGCGACCACCGAGCCGTCGGGGGCGACCACCCCGCTGACGCCGTTCGTCGACGCGACGACCAGCCACCGGCCCGCCTCGATCGCGCGCAGCCGGGTGATGGCGAACTGCTGGTCGATCTGGTCGGTCTCGATGAAGGTCGCGTTGCTGGTCTGGACCGCGAGCAGCTGCCCGCCGCGGGTCAGCTGCGCCTGCAGCCCGTCGTCGTAGGCGATGTCGAAGCAGATCGCGTCGACGACGGGGACCCCGGCGACGGTGATCGGCTCCTTGCGGGTGCCGCTCAGCATGTCGCGCCCGATCCGGGCGAGCTCGCCGAAGTTGGCGTCGATGTACTGGCGGAACGGGATGTACTCGCCGTACGGCACCGGGTGTCGCTTGGTGTAGCGCTCCCCCGCTCCGGTGACGGGATCCCACACGATCCCCTGGTTGAGGACGTGGTCCTCGCCGGCGTCGACGATCGCCCCGACCAGCACGGGTACGCCGATCGCGGCGGCCGCCTCGCGGATGCCGTCGCCGATCACCTGCCGCCGGAACGGGTCGGACGCCGTCGAGTTCTCCGGCCAGAGCACGAAGTCCGGCTGCGGCTGGTCGCCGGCCGCCACGTCGGCGGCCAGTCCGACGGTCGCCCGGACGTGGTTCTCGGTGACCCCGTCGGCGTCGTACAGGATGTCGTTGCCCGGCCCGGGGACGTCGCCCTGGACCACCGCCACGGTGGTCGAGCCGACCTCCTCCGGGTCGTACGACGCGATTGCGGGCACCGCGA
Source organism: Nocardioides sp. W7 (assembly GCF_022919075.1). NCBI lineage: Bacteria > Bacillati > Actinomycetota > Actinomycetes > Propionibacteriales > Nocardioidaceae > Nocardioides > Nocardioides sp. W7. The sequence goes on from NZ_CP095078.1 coordinate 3,580,459, forward strand.
GCACCACCACGAGGGCGGCGACCGACCCGAGCGCGAACCGGCGCTCCCGGCCGCGGGCGACGGCCAGCCAGGCCAGCAGTGCACCGGCGAGCGCGAGCAGGGCCGACACGCCGACCATGCCGACGTACGGGAGGGATGCGGCGACCGGCGTGTCGACCGTGGCGAAGGCCAGCCGGCCCCACGGCATGCCGCTGAACGGCCAGCCGCTGCGCCAGACCTCCACGCTCACCCAGGCCGCGGCGACCCACAGCGGCCACCAGCGCCGGGTGCCGAGGACGGCGACGACGGCGCCGAGGAGCCCGTAGAAGAGGGCCTCGACCCCGGCCAACCCCACCCAGGCAGCGGTCGCGACGGCGCGCATCCACCAGATGTGCACGAAGTAGAAGCCGACGCCGAAGGCCAGCCCGACCCACCAGCCCTGGCGGGCACGGAGGCCCCGGGCGCAGACGAAGAACGCCGCCACCGCGAACGGCAGCACCACGGGCGCGGCCACGGGCTCGAAGGCCAGCGAGAGGGTCACTCCTGCGACGAGGGCCAGGAGGGTCCGGGACAGCACAGGTGTGAAGGTATCCGGTGGGGTGTTGCAGAGCTCCGGAAGGACCCCGAAACCCTTCGGACCAACCCGGGAATGACCGGCTGCCGAGCTCGGGTTGTTGTCTAGGGGGTCCGAGGTCCTTCCGAGTCCACCCTCGCGGAGCGGACCGACCTCCGCGAACTGTGTCGGACGGGTGGGTGGCACCCCACCCTCCGACACGGCCACTCGGACGTCGGTCCACCGGCCACGATCTGCATGAGCGGACGGCACACAGTCGCGGTTTTCACCAGGGCCTGTCAACACGGCAGTGACCTGCACAAACGTGCGTCGTCGCAGGTCAGCGGCGCGCAGAATTCACCAGAATTTCGGCCAGATTCCAGACCAGCTCGGCGTGTCGCGGAACGAATCTCGCGAACGCGTGCAAAGGCTGCTATCCGAGCCGGGCGCGCTGTCGCTTCCGGACCGACCCGGCGTAGCGTCTGCGTGCCGCAGGACGCACCGAGTCGTCGGCTGTGGCACAGCCAGGAAGGAGCGACCCGTGACGGTCGACTACACCCGCGACGATGACGTCGTCCAGGTGCATCTCAACCGGCCCGACCGGCTCAACGCCGTGGTGCCGGCCCTCACCGAGGGGCTGGCCGACGCGCTGCGCCGGGCCGCCGCCGAGGGGGCGCGCGCGGTGGTGCTGGCCGGACGGGGACGGTCCTTCTGCGCCGGGCACGACCTGAAGGAGCCCGAGCCGGTCGAGTCGCCCCTGGAGACCCGGGCCCGCCTCGAGGTGATCCAGGACGTCACCCGCCTGGTCCGCGCCTTCCCCGGTCCGGTCGTCGCTGCGGTGCACGGCCACGCGCTCGGCGCGGGCTGCGAGTTCGCCCTCGCGTGCGACGTCGTCGTCGCGACCGAGGACGCCCAGTTCGGCTTCCCGGAGGTCGAGGTGGGGCTCAGCGTCACGGGCGGCATCTCCCGGCTGCTGCCCGCCCTCGTGGGCTGGGCGCGCGCCAAGGAGCTGATGCTGCTCGGGGAGCGGGTCACCGGGACCCGGGCGGGTGAGATCGGGCTGGTGGCACGCGTCGTACCCCCCGGCGAGCACGAGACGGTCGCCCTCGAGATCGCCCGGCGGATCGCTCAGCGTCCGCCGCTGTCGGTGAGCCTGGCCAAGCGGGTGCTCGACGAGGGTCTCGACGCGAGCTTCGAGGAGGCGCTGGGCCGCGAGGTCGACCACGCCCTGCTGACCTCCCTCTCCGGGGAGGGCGACGCACCGCGGGAGGCGTTCGGCCGTGGCTGAGCAGCCGCTGGTCGACCACAGCCTGATCGATCACAGCCTGGTCGACCACCTCCTGCTGGCTGCCGAGCGGTGGCCGGACCGGCCGGCCTGGACCTTCGACCCGGGCGACGGGCCGAGCGCGACGCTGAGCTTCCTGGAGGTCGCGCAGCGCTCCGCGGCGTACGCCCAGGCCCTGCACGAGCGTGGGGTCGTCCCCGGCGACCGGGTGGCGGTGATGCTGGACAACCAGCCCGAGTTCCCGCTGGTCTGGCTGGCCCTGATGCGGATCGGGGCGGCGATGGTGCCGCTCAACGTCCGCTACCGCTCGACCGACGTCGGACACGTCCTGACTGATGCCGGTTCGCGGATCGCGGTCACCTCGCCGTCGTACGACGACCTGCTCGACCCGCTCACCGATGTCGTGCTGGTCGAGGACCTCGCGCCGATGGGCGCCTGGGCGCAGGGCCTGGTCGACCCCGACACGGTCGTCAACGTGCAGTACACCTCGGGCACCACCGGGAACCCCAAGGGCTGCCTGCTCACCCACCGCTACTGGACGACCCTGGGCACCTCGATGCTGCAGGAGTTCCCGCACGTGGTGACCGCTGACGTGATGCTGACCGCGCAGCCCTTCTTCTACCTCGACCCGCAGTGGAACGTGGTGACCGCGCTGCTGTCCGGCGCCCACCTGGTGGCCCTCGACGGCTTCCACCCCTCGAGCTTCTGGGCCAAGGTCCGCGAGCACGAGGTGACCTACTTCTACTGCCTGGCCGCCATGCCGACGCTGCTGCTCCGGATGCCGCCGGACCCGCTCGACCGGGCGCACCGCGTGCGCGCGGTGCAGTGCTCGGCCATCCCGGCCGCGCTGCACGCCGAGCTGGAGGAGCGCTGGGGCGTCGCGTGGTACGAGGCGTTCGGCATGACCGAGACCGGCGCCGACCTCCGGGTCGGCGCCGACGACCACGACGAGCTGGTCGGCACCGGCTGCCTCGGCCGGCCGGCGGCGCACCGGCAGGTCAAACTCGTCGAGGGCGAGCTGTGGCTGCGCGGTCCCGGCATGATGGAGGGCTACCTCGGCCACCACTCCCCCTTCGTGGACGGCTGGTTCCCCACCGGCGACCTGGCCCGGCTCGACGAGCAGGGGCGGGTCTACCTCACCGGTCGGCTCAAGGACATGATCCGGCGCAGCGGCGAGAACATCGCCGCGCGCGAGGTGGAGGACGTGTTGCTCACCCACCCGGCCGTCCGCCTGGCCGCGGTCGTCGGCGTACCCGACGAGCTCCGCGGCGAGGAGGTCAAGGCGTACGTCGTGGCGCCCGGCGCCGGCTCCGCGGAGCTCGACGCGTGGTGCCGCGAGCGGCTGGCGGACTTCAAGGTGCCGCGGTTCTGGGAGTTCCGCGACGACCTGCCGCTGACCGCCTCGCACCGCGTGGAGAAGGCGAAGCTGTGAGCCTGCAGGCCGATCTGCTGCTGACCAACGCCCGGGTCCGCACCCTGGAGGGGCTCGGTCGCGGCGACGTGGCTCCGGCCGTCGCGGTGCTGAACGGTCGGATCGTCGCGCTTGAGGACGTGCCCGCCCGTCGCGCGATCGACCTCGGCGGGGCGGTGGTCGCGCCCGGCTTCCACGACGCGCACAACCACATGGCCTGGTACGGCCTGTCGCTGGCCGAGGTCGACCTGCGGGTGCCGAGCCTCGAGGCGCTGTACGACGCCGTCGCGGCCCGAGCAGCCGGGCTCGGACCCGACGAGTGGGTCGTCGGTGCGGGGTACGACGAGAACAAGCTCGGCGCCCACCCGGACCGCAGCTCGCTGGACCGCGCGGCCGACGGCCGACCGGTCTGGCTCAAGCACACCTCCGGGCACATGTGCACGGTGAACAGCACGGTGCTGGCCGAGCTCGGCATCGCCGACGCGCCCGTCGAGGTGCCCGGCGGCCTGGTCGTCGTCGACGGGGCCGGCCGACCGACCGGCCTGCTGCAGGAGCAGGCCCAGCAGCTGCTCTCCCGGCTGGTCCTCCCCTACCCCGTCGCCACCCTGGTGGACGCGATCGAGCGCGCCGGGCGGGTGTACCTGTCCCAGGGCATCACCAGCGTCGTGGAGGCCGGCATCGGCGGCGGCTGGATCGGCAAGAGCCCGGTCGAGGTGGCGGCCTACCAGCTGGCTCGCGACACCGGACGACTGCCGGTCCGGGTCGAGCTGATGGTGGCCGCCGACGCGCTGCATCCGCTGACCGCACACGCCGAGGACGGCGTCGTCCGCGGGCTCGACCTCGGCATCCGCTCCGGGCTCGGCGACGACCGGCTGCGGATCGGGCCGGTCAAGGTCTTCTCCGACGGCTCCCTGATCGGGCACACCTGCGCCCTGACCGCGGACTTCGCCGACACCCCCGGCTCGCGGGGCTACCTCCAGGACGACGCCGACGCGCTCACCCGGACCATCCTCGAGGCGCACCGGTCGGGATGGCGGGTCGCGACCCACGCGATCGGCGACGCCGCGATCGACCTGGTCCTCGACGCGTACGCCGACGCGCAGTCCCGGTGGCCGCGGCCCGACGTACGCCACCGGATCGAGCACTTCGGGGTCTCGCGCCCCGACCAGGTCGCCCGCGCGGCGGAGCTCGGGGTCGTTCCGGTGCCGCAGGGCCGGTTCGTCGGTGAGATCGGCGACGGCATGCTGCGGGCGCTCGGTCCCGACCGGGCGGGCTGGGCGTACCGGTATCGCTCGCTGCTGGATGCGGGCATCACGCCACCCGGGAGCTCCGACCGGCCGGTCGTCGACGGCGCGCCGCTGCTCGGCATCCACGACATGGTCAACCGCCTGACCGAGAGCGGGTCGCCCTGCGGCCCCGAGGAGGCGATCACCGGCCTGGAGGCGCTGACGGCGTACACCCTCGGGTCGGCGTACGCCTCGCACCAGGAGCACGACCGCGGCACGGTCGCCGTCGGCAAGCGGGCCGACCTCGTGGTGCTCTCCGACGACCCGGCGAGCGTCGACCCGGCCACGATCCGCGACCTCGAGGTGCTCGGCACGGTGCTGGGCGGAGAGGTGGTGCACGGTGCCTGGTGACGGGCGGCTGGTCTCGGCCGCGACCCTGTCTGACCCCGAGCTCGAGGCGGTTCGCGCGATCTACGAGGCGGCGTTCCCCGAGGAGCTGACGGTGCCGTTCGCCGACCTGCTCATCGACCGGCTGCTCGTGCGCGTCGAGGACGACGGCCCGAGCGGGTTCGCGCTGGTGCGCGACCTGGGCCCGACCGGGTGGACGTTCCTGCGCTACTACGCCGTCGGCCGCCGCGGACGCGGCATCGGGTCGCTGATGTGGGCGGACCTGACCGCACTGCTCGCCGCCGAGGGCCGCACCCGCCTGGTCTGGGACGTCGAGGACCCCGACGAGCCGGGGCTCCCCGACCACGCCGTCGAGGAGCACCGGCGCCGGATCGCCTTCTACGAACGGCTCGGCGGCCGGCTGCTCCCGGTCCGGGAGTACTTCCCACCCCACGACGACGGGCACGCGCCGGCGCTGCGGCTGATGGACCGGCCGCTGCGGCCCGGCGTACCTGAGGAGGCGCTGCGCGAACTGGTGGAGGGCGTCTACGAGCGGCGGTACGGCGTCCCGGCCGACTCCCCCGTCGTACGCCGGACACTGGTGGCCAGCAACCTGCTCTGACAGAAGATCGTGTTGCTGCATTCTCGGACTGCAGGAGATCCTGTGGCACCCTGGGTCCATGACCATCGAGACTTCGATCGCGCCCCCGGTGGAGGACGAGACCGGACAGCCCTACCCGTACCGGCGGGTGGAGCTCGTCGAGCCCGACTGGACCCGTTTCCCCGGATGGCGGGACGTGAGCGCCAGCGAGTGGGCCTCGGTGCAGTGGCAGCGCACGCACTGCGTCAAGAACGTCAAGCAGCTGCGTGAGCTGATGGGCGACCTGCTCGACGACCGGTTCTACGCCGACCTCGAGCGTGACCAGGCCGAGCGCGCCACGATGTCGATGCTGGTGCCGCCGCAGATGCTCAACACGATGGTCCCCGGATTCGAGCCTGCCGGGTCCGGCTCGCTGACCGAGGCGTTCACGGAGGCCTTCTACGGCGACCCGATCCGCCACTACATGCTCCCGGTCTTCAGCGACCGTCGTACCGACTGGCCCTCGCACCCGCACGCCACCCGCGACTCGCTGCACGAGCACGACATGTGGGCGACCGAGGGCCTCACCCATCGCTACCCCACCAAGGTGCTCGCCGAGCTGCTGCCGACCTGCCCGCAGTACTGCGGGCACTGCACCCGGATGGACCTGGTCGGCAACTCCACGCCGGTGATCGAGAAATTGCGGTTTGTGACCAAACCGCAAGACCGGCTGGGCGACATGCTGGCCTACCTGCGGCGTACGCCGTCCGTGCGCGACGTCGTGGTCTCCGGCGGCGACGTGGCCAACATGCCCTGGCCCCGACTCGAGGCGTTCCTGACCTCGGTGCTGGAGATCGAGAACGTCCGCGACATCCGCCTCGCGACCAAGGCGCTGATCGGCCTGCCGCAGCACTGGCTGCAGCCCGACGTGGTCGAGGGCATCGGCCGGGTCGCCGAGCTGGCCCGCGCCCGAGGCGTATCGGTGGCCATGCACACCCACGCCAACCACGCCCAGTCGATCACGCCGATCGTGGCGCAGGCGGCCGGGGCGATGCTCGACGCCGGACTACGCGACGTGCGCAACCAGGGGGTGCTGCTCAACGGCGTGAACGCCGATCCGCACGCGCTGCTCGACCTGTGCTTCAGGCTCCTCGACGGCGCGCGGATCATGCCCTACTACTTCTACATGTGCGACCTGATCCCCTACTCCGAGCACTGGCGGGTCTCGGTCGCCCACGCCCAGCGGCTGCAGCACCACATCATGGGCTACATGCCCGGCTTCGCGACCCCGCGGATCGTCTGCGACGTCCCGTTCGTCGGTAAGCGCTGGGTGCATCAGCTCAGCGGCTACGACACCGAGCGCGGCATCTCGTACTGGACGAAGAACTACCGCACCTCGATCGAGGCAAGCGACCCCGAGGCGCTGACCCGGACCTACGAGTACTACGACCCGATCCACACCCTGCCCGCCGCCGGCCGGGAGTGGTGGGAGCAGCACGGACGGCTCGACGAGTCCAAGCTGCTGGCCGCCGAGGCCGCCGAGGCCTCCCGACGTACGGCGGCGCTGCAGGCGCACTGATTCCTGCTTGCGGTCACGGGGGCGGTGCCCGGGGTGTGCCGTTTGGTCACCAACGGCAGCGGATCGGTCGCCCGCGTTGCGGTTGGTGACCAAACGGCACCGTCGTCGGTCAGCCGCTGACAGGCCGGTTCTCGTAGAACGTCGAGAGCACGATCGTGGTGCGGGTCGAGACGTTCGCCGCGGCCCGGATCCGCGCCAGCAGCTCCTCGAGGTGACGCGGCGTGGCGACCCGCACCTTCAGCACGTACGACTCCTCGCCCGCCACCGACCAGCAGGACTCGATCTCGGGCACGTCGCGGAGCCGTTCGGGTGAGTCATCGGGCTGCGAGGGATCGATCGGTCGGATCGAGATGAACGCCGTCAGCGGCATCCCGACCTCCTCGTGGTTGATCGTGGCGCCGTAGCCGAGGATCAAACCCCGCTGCTCCAGCCGCTTGACCCGCTGGTGCACCGCCGACGTCGACAGGCCGGTGGCCTTGCCGAGATCGGTGAAAGACATCCGGCCGTCGGCGGCCAGGAGGTCGAGGATCTTGCGATCGGTGGCTTCGACGTCGGGAGGGCTCACGGCCGACAGGGTAGCGACACTCGCCCGTCACCACATGGCAGGATCACGGACGTGACCAGCCCGCAGACCGGCCGCCTGATGCTCCTCGACACTGCCTCGATGTACTTCCGGGCCTACTTCGGGGTGCCCCCGATCAGCGCCCCGGACGGCACCCCCGTGAACGCGGTGCGTGGCCTGATGGACTTCATCAGCCGGCTCGTCACCCAGTACGAGCCGAGCCACCTGGTCTGCTGCTGGGACAACGACTGGCGTCCGCAGTGGCGCGTCGACCTGGTGCCGTCGTACAAGGGGCACCGTGTGGTCGAGGAAGTGGCGACAGCGCCCGACGTCGAGGTGATCGAGGACGACCTGCAGGTTCAGGTGCCGATCATCTTGGAGGTCCTCGACGCGTTCGGCATCGCCGTGATCGGCCACGACGGCTACGAGGCCGACGATGTGATCGGCACCCTCGCCACCGACGCGGGCCAACCGGTGGACATCGTCACCGGTGACCGGGACCTGTTCCAGCTCGTCGACGACGACGCCGACGTCCGGGTGCTCTACATCGCCCGCGGGGTGGGCAACCACGAGCGGATCACCAACCAGTGGGTGGTCGACAAGTACGGCATCGACGCCCGCCAGTACGCCGACTTCGCCACCCTGCGAGGCGATGCCTCCGACGGTCTGCCCGGCGTGAAGGGGGTCGGCGAGAAGACCGCGGCCACCCTGCTGCAGCGCTTTGGCGACATGGCCGGCATCATCGCCGCCGTCCACGACCCGGCGTCCGACCTCGGGCCCGGACCGCGCAGCAAGATCAAGGCGGCGGCCGACTACCTGGCGGTGGCGCCGCAGGTCGTCGCGGTCGCCCGCGACCTGCCCCTCGACCGCAGCGACCTGCTGCTCCCCCTGGCTCCGCGAGACCCGGCGAAGGTGCACGAGCTCGCCGTGCGCCGGGGACTGGAGTCGCCCGCCGAGCGGCTGACCGCGGCTCTGACCCGCTGATCACCGGTCCCCTCCTACGGTGGAGGGCATGGACAAGATCGCGATCGTCGGAGGCCATGGCCAGGTGGCCCGCCACCTGCTCGTCGAGTTGCGGCGCACCGAGCACCGCCCGGTGGCGCTGGTGCGCAAGGAGGAGTACCGCGCGGAGCTCGAGCAGCGCGGTGCCGAGGTGCGGCTGCTCGACATCGAGCAGCAGGATGCCGACGCCTTCGCCGCGGCGTTCGAGGGCTGCGCCGCGGTGGTCTTCGCCGCGGGTGGCGGCCCCGACGGAAACATCGACCGCAAGCGCACCGTCGACCTGGAGGGCTCGCTGAAGTCGATCGAGGGCGCCCGGTGGGCCGGCATCCAGCGCTTCGTGCAGATCTCGGCCATCGGCGTCGACGAGCCGCTGCCCGACGACACCGCGGAGGTGTGGCGTGCGTACGTCGAGGCCAAGCGCGACGCCGATGCCGCCCTGCGCGACAGTGGCTTGGCCTGGACGATCATCCGCCCCGGCCGGCTCACCGACGACCCCGCCACCGGGCGCATCACCCTCGGCCCGAAGGTCGACCGCGGCGACGTCACGCGCGCGGACGTCGCCGCCGTCGTCGCCGCTGTACTCGGCCAGGAATCCACGGTCGGCCGGCAGTGGGAGCTGGTCGGGGGCGACACCCCCGTTCCGGAGGCGGTGCGGGCTCAGGTCGAAGCCGGCTGAGCTGGGAGCTTGATGCCGTTGCCGTTTGGTCACCAACGGCATCGGATTCGCGCGCCAGCGCGCGGTTGGTGACCAAACGCAACGCTAAGCCGACTCTTTACGCCTCAGCGAGCCCGGAGTAGGCCACCACTCCGCGCCGGATCCGGCGCACCACCTCACGCGCGCTCTCGCGCACGGGTGAGTCGCCGGCGGCGTTGGCGACCTGTCCGGCGAGGTCGAGCAGCTGCTTCATCCAGCGCACGAAGTCGCCGGCGGCGAGCTCGCTGGCGCCGAGCAGGTCGTCGAGCTCGTCGCCCTCGGCCCAGCGGTAGGCCAGCCAGGCGAAGCCCAGGTCGGGCTGGCGCAGGTAGTCGAGCTTGTGGTCCTTCTCGAGCCGGTCCAGGTCGCCCCAGAGCCGCACCATCGAGCCGATGGTCTCCCGCACCGCGCCGCCGGGGAGCCGGGGCGAGGAGGCGTCGTCGGGCCGTCGGGCCTCGAAGACGAGGACGGACAGCGCCGCCGCCAGCTCGGAGGGGTCCAGGTCGTCCCAGAGCCCATTTCGCAGGCACTCCGCGGCGAGCAGGTCGAGCTCGGAGTAGAGCCGCATCAGGTGCCGCCCGCGCGGGGTGATGTCGTCGCCGGAGAGGTAGCCGAGCGCCGTCAGCACGTCGCAGACCCGGTCGAACTGTCGGGCGACGGTGTTGGTGCGCGTCTCGACACGTCGCTTCAGCGTCTCGGTGTCGCGGTGCAGCTTGAACCAGCGCTCGGCCCAGCGCGAGTGGTCCTCGCGATCCGAGCAGGCGTGGCAGGGGTGGGCCTGGAGCTGGGCTCGCAGCCGGGACACCTCCTCGTCGGCGCCGGAGTGCGCGAGGGTCGAGCGCGAGTCAGCGGTACGACGACCCGGCGGCGGCGGCGCCAGGTCGTGGGTACGGGAGCGGAGCGCGGCAGCGAGGTCGCGGCGCATCTGCGGGTTGCGGCCGTTGAAGCTCTTGGGCACCTTCAGCCGGGACAGCGCCACCACGGGCGTCGGGAAGTCGATCATCGCCAGCCGCCGCGCCTGCCGGTCGGCGGTGACGACGTACGGACGCGGCCCGTCCTCCGACCAGCCGGGATCGATGACGACGGCGTACCCCGCGAACTTGCCGGTCGGGATCTGGATGACGTCGCCGGGCCGCAGCTCCTTCAGCGACGCGATCGCCTCGTCGCGGCGGTCGGCCCTGCGGGACCGGTTGGCGTCCTTCTCGACGTCGGAGATGCGGCGGCGCAGGGCGGCGTACTCCATGAAGTCGCCGAGGTGGCACGTGGCGGCCTCCTGGTAGCCCTCGAGCGCCGTCTCGGCCTTCCGCACCTGGCGGGCCAGCCCCACGACGGCCTTGTCGGCCTGGAACTGCGCGAACGACTGCTCCAGCAGCTGACGCGAGGTGTCGCGACCGAACTGGTGCACCAGGTTGACGGCCATGTTGTACGACGGCCGGAACGACGACCGCAGCGGGTAGGTCCGGGTCGAGGCGAGACCGGCCACCTCCCGGGGGTTCATGCCGGGCTGCCACAGGACGACGCCGTGCCCCTCGGTGTCGAGTCCGCGCCGGCCGGCCCGGCCGGTCAGCTGGGTGTACTCCCCCGGCGTCAGGTCGGCGTGGGTCTCGCCGTTCCACTTCGAGAGCTTCTCGATGACGACCGTGCGCGCCGGCATGTTGATGCCGAGCGCGAGGGTCTCGGTGGCGAACACGACCTTGCACAGCCCGCGCAGGAACATCTCCTCCACGCACTGCTTGAACGCGGGCAGCATCCCGGCGTGGTGGGCCGCGATGCCACGGGTCAGCCCGTCGAGGAAGTCGTGGTAGCCGAGGACGTGCAGGTCCTCCTCCGGCAGGTGCCGGCAGGAGGCCTCGACGTACGCGTAGATCGTGTCGCGCTCCTGTGGCGTGGTGAGCCGGATCCCGGCGTTGAGCGCCTGGGTGACCGCCGCGTCGCAGCCGACCCGGCTGAAGATGAACACGATCGCCGGGAGCAGCCCCTCGCGGTCGAGCCGCTCGATGACGTCCGACCGGCTGGGGATCCACACCCGCCGTCCGTTGCCGACCTGCCGGGGTCCGCCGCCCCGGTTGCGATCGCGCGGTGAGCGGCGGTCCTTGATCTTGCTGGCCGCCCAGTCGTCGCGGGCCACCTTCATCAGCTCGTTGTTGACGGGTGCACCGTCCTTGACGAAGCCGGCGGCGGCGTCGACGTCGGAGTCGGCGAACAGGTCCAGCAACCGCTTGCCGACCATCACGTGCTGGTACAGCGGCACCGGCCGCCGTTCCTCGAGGATCGTGGCGGTCTCGCCGCGAACCGTGGCCAGCCACTCGCCGAACTCCTCGGCGTTGGAGACCGTCGCCGAGAGCGACACCAGCGTGACCGACTCCGGGAGGTGGATGATCACCTCCTCCCACACCGCCCCGCGGGACCGGTCGGCGAGGTAGTGCACCTCGTCCATGATCACGAAGCCGAGGCCCATCAGGGTCCGCGAACCGGCGTACAGCATGTTGCGCAGCACCTCGGTGGTCATCACCACGATCGGTGCCTCGCCGTTGACCGTGATGTCACCGGTCAGCAGCCCGACCTGCTCGGGCCCGTAGCGTGCGACGAGGTCCTGGTACTTCTGGTTGGACAGCGCCTTGATCGGAGTCGTGTAGAACGCCTTGCGTCCCGCCTGCAGCCCCAGGTGGATCGCGAACTCGCCGACGATGGTCTTGCCGGAGCCGGTGGGCGCCGCGACCAGGACGCCGCGGCCCTCCTCGATCTCGCGGCAGGCGCGGAGCTGGAAGTCGTCGAGCGGGAAGTCGTTCAGCGCCTGGAAGTCCTTGAGAACCGGGTGGTCACGGTTCTGGCGGTAGTCGGCGTACCGCTCCGACGGGGACAGCTCGTCGGTACTCATGGACCCAACCTACGCGAGCACGGTGAGCGCTCCCGGGACGCACTCCACGGTGAGGGGCAGGGGGCCGAACCGCTCCCCGTCGGCGTAGGTCACGATGCCCGGCGCCGCGATGGTCACGGTGCGGGCTAGGTGGTGCTCGTACGCCGGGTGCGTGGTGTGCGTGCCCTTGAAGAGCTTGGGGTAGGTCCGGACCAGCCCCGCCTTGCTCATCGGCTTAATGATGACGACGTCGAGGAGTCCGTCGTCGAGCCGGGCGCCCTCGGTGATCCGCAGCCCGCCGCCGAACGACGGACCGTTGCCGACGGCGACCAGCATCGCATCGGTGCGCAGCGGTACGCCGTCCAGCTCGAGCGCGTACGGCAGCGGCTCGAAGGTGCGCAGCTCGGCGATGGTGGCCAGGTTGTAGCGCATCTGTCCGCGCGGCCAGGTCATCCGGTTGGCGCGCTCGTTGACCACCGCGTCGAAGCCCGCGGCCAGCACGGACACGAAGTACGACGAGCCGCTGCGGGCCAGGTCGATGGTGCGGGTCCGGCCGGCGATCACCACGTCCGCCGCGGCGACCGGGTCCTTCAGCGGAAGGTCCAGGGAGCGGGCCACGTCGTTGCCGGTGCCGGCCGGGAGCACCCCGAGCGAGGTGCCGGTGGAGGCAACCGCCTGGGCCCCGATGTGGGCCATGCCGTCGCCCCCGGCGACGACCAGGGCCTCGACGCCGTCGGCAACCGCCTCGCGAGCGAGGTCGAGCGCCTCGTCGGCGTCACGACCCTGCAGGTCACGTACGGCGAGTCCGGCGTCGCGGAAGCGAGGCAGCGCCGCGGCGCGGGCGCGGGCCCCCTTGCCCTTGCCGGCGGTGGGGTTCGTCAGGAGGGCGATCTCGCGGGGCACATCCGGAGGGTAGTGCTCAGGTGGCTCTGCGGGTGCTCAACGCCGCCGCTCGGTGCCGATGCGCAACCGGGCGGTGTAGTGCTCGGGCGAGGCGCCGACCGCCAGCGCCAGCCGGCTGAGCGCGTCGAGCACCAGATCGGCAGTGAACCCCGACCCCGGAACCGCCAGGGTGAGTCGGCCCGCCCGGGTCACGACGTGCACCTGACCGCGCTGCCAGGCCCGGTGGGCGCGCACGCGGGTGTCGTCGTCGGCGACCGGCTCGGGACAGGCGTCGTCGACCGCGAGGAGGTCGCAGGGCAGCTCGCCGCCGTCGGCGACCAGGGTGCCGCGTACGTCGTGGCCGCTGCGGACCCCCGACTCGGCCGACCACGTCACATCGGAGACGCCCAGCCACTCGGGGAGGTCGAAGGGGTCGAGGTCCTCCAGCTCGGGCCGCACGTCAGATCGGGGATGTCTCGTCGTCGTCCCACTGCCCTGTGGCGGCCTCGCCACGGCCACGCGCCCGGTCGACCAACCGGGCGACGATCTCGGCGACGACGAACAGCACCAGCATGGGGATCGCGAGCATCAGCATCGAGAACGGGTCCGTCGACGGCGTCGCGACGGCGGCGAACACGAAGGTGCCGATGATGATCCACGGCCGGTAGCGGCCGATCGTCTTGCCGGACACCACCCCGGCGAGGTTGAGCATGATCACGAAGAGCGGGATCTCCATCGCGATGCCGAAGACGAGCAGCATCCGGACGACGAAGGAGAAGAAGTCGCCGAAGTCGACCAGGTTGGTGACGTCGACGGGGGTGAACCCGATCAGCACCTCGATGCCCTTGGGCAGGACGTAGTAGCCCAGCGCGACGCCGGCGATGAAGAGCGGCCCCGCGATGGCCGCGAAGACCCGCGTCCAGCGCTTCTCCTGCGGGTGCAGTCCGGGCACGATGAAGCCCCAGATCTGCATCAGCCAGTACGGGCTGGAGACCACGATGGCGGCGACCCCGGCGAGCTTGAGCTGGAGCATCAGAGGCTGCGTGACGCCGGTGATGACGATCTCGGACTCGACCTCGTCGCCGAGCTGGGCTCTCGCGTCGAGGTACGGGGCCTCGATCAGGTCGAGGAGCTGCTCGTAGAAGAACAGCGACACCACGAAGGCCGCGACCAGCACCAGCGCCGAGCGCAGCAGCCGGGCGCGCAGCTCACGCAGGTGGTCGGTCAGGGCCATCCGGCCGTCGGCGCCGACCGGGTGGCGCGGCTTGCCGCTGAAGAGCCCGAAGATCCCGGAGAGCGGGGTGGAGGACGCCACTGACCGTCTCAGGTCGTGGTGTCGCCGCGACGCTGCCGCTCGACCTCGGCGTCGAGGTCGAGGTCGACCTGCCGGGCCTCGATCGCGCGCTGCTCGGGCGTCTTCTGGCCCGCGGCGACGTCGTCCTCGTCGTCGTCGAGCAGGCCCTTGGTCTCGGCCTTGAAGATGCGCAGCGCGCGACCACTGCCCCGGGCGAGCTCCGGCAGCTTGGTCGCGCCGAACAGGAGGACCAGGACGGCCAGGATGATCAGCAGCTCGGTCGGACCGAGTCCGGCGACGAAGGGGGTGGTCATGGTGTCCTCACAGACGATTCGGAGTCGTGACCATCGTACGCCGGGTCATGAGTACAGCCGCAGGGCCGCCTGTGCGGCGGCTGTGAACGAATCGGTGAACTCGGCCGGACGAACGATCGACGCGTAGGGGGCCAACCTCAGCAGCAGCCGGTCCAGCCATCGCCGGTCGGCCACCAGCAGGTCGACCTCGGTGCTGCCATCGGGCTGCGGGCGGGCGTCCTCGACCGGGTAGTACTCGACCACCCAGCGCGCCTGAGGCGCCAGCAGCAGCGTCACCCGGGTGGTCTCCTCGGACCGGGCGAAGAGCCCGTCGGCGAGGTCGCGCGGCGCCTCGGGCTCGGTGCGGATCGGCTCGTCGAGCACCTCCGCCCGGTGGATCCGGTCGAGCCGGAACAACCGGGGCGCCTCGGCGCTGTGGCACCACGCGTCGAGGTATGAGAAGCCGTTGGCCGTCACCACGCCCCGCGGATCCACCCGCCGCTCGGACTCCTCGTCGCGCGAGGGCACGTAGTAGGTGAGCAGCACCTGTCGCCGCCGGTCCGCAGCGTCCTGCAGCCGGGTCGCCAGGAGGGCCTGGTCGGTGTCGGCGGCGTCCTGGCCGGGATCGATGCGGGGCACGTCGCTGCCCTCCGCGGCGGCCGCCTCCAGCTTCGCGAGCGCACGGTCGACGATCTCCCGGGTCTCCGTGCCGGCACCGTTGCGCAAGGCCCGCAGCGCCACGATCACGGCGGTGGCCTCGGTCGGCGTCAGCCGCATGGGGCGGGCCAGGTAGTCGGCGTTGGACACCCGGATCACGCCGTCGCCGTCGGGGTCCTGCAGTGCGTCGAGGTCGACGTCGATGAGGTCGTCGGGGTAGCCGCCCGGCAGACCGCACATGAGAAGGACCTTCAGGTCCGAGAGCAACTGCCGGGGGGTGACGCCGAGGTCGCGCGCGGCGTCCTGCAGGGGTACGGCGCCGCGGACGTTGAGGTACGGGACCAGGGTCAGCAGCCGTCCGACCTGGTCCTTGGCGCCCTGGGAGGCGCTCACGACGCCGCCTGCTCGATCGTCGCGCGCAACCGGGCGACGACGCTCTCGCGCAGCTCGGCCGGTCCCTCGACGAAGACGTCCGCCCCGTAGCCGAGGATCTCGTCGGCCAGGCCGAGGTGGTCGCGGGTCACCACGACCCGGTCCCAACCGGTGCGGTCGTCGGGTCCACTGACCCCGGGCTCGACGCTGTCGGCGCCCCGCCGCAGGGTCAGTCCGGCTCCGGTGCGGGCCAGCAGGGTCGCGCGGTCGAGCGTCGGGGCCGGGGCGAGCCGCCGGGCCACCTCGCGTACGTCGGTGCCGGGAGGTACGTCGTACGACCCGGGCTCACCGGCGCGCCGGGCCTCGCCCTGCACCCGGGAGAGCCGGAAGACCCGCTCGTCGGCGCGGTCGGTGTCGTAGCCGACGACGTACCAGCGGCCGGCGTACCGGGCGACGCCCCAAGGCTGCAGATGCCGGGTGGTGCCGGTCTCCTGGCCGGGGCGGGCGTACTCGAACTCCACCGGCACGCGCTCCTGGGTGGCCTGCCAGAACACGTCGAACGACGGCTCGTCGGCACTCAGTCGCGGCTCGACGATGTCGAGGGCGGACGTGTCGACGTCCACCCCGAGCGCCGTCAGTTTGCGCACCGCCTCCGTGGTGGCCTCCGCGAGCTTCGCGTGCTGCCACACCCGGGTGGCCAGGCCGATGACCGCCGCCTCGTCGGCGAGCAGCCCGATCTCCGGGAGCGCGAACTCGTCGGCGCGGATCCGGTAGCCCGGCTCGTCGTCGAAGTAGGCGTCCATGTGGCCGACCTCGATCGGCACGCCGAGGCTGCGCAACTCCTCCTTGTCCCGCTCGAACATCTTCTCGAACGCCTCGTCGGAGGAGCCCGGGTAGAGGATCGAGCGGATCCGGTCCTTCGCCACGAAGTGGCGCTGGACGAGCAGCATGATCAACAGGTTGAGCAGGCGCTCGCTCTTGCGGACCGTCACGGAGCCGTTCTCACTCGGCGGAGATGATGTCGACGACGAAGTAGAGGGTGCTGTTCGCCGGGATGTTCTCCTTCTCCTGCGCGCCGTACCCGAGCTCCGGCGGGATCTGGAGCAGCACCCGGCTGCCGACCTTCACCCCGGAGAGCCCGTAGGTCCAGCCCTTCACGACCTCCTGCAGGGAGAACGGCACCGGCTCCTTCGAGAAGCTCTCGTCGAACGGCTTCTTCGCGCCGTAGACGTGGCCGAGGTAGTTCGCGGTGACCGTCATGTCCTCGGTCACGACCGCGCCCGTGCCGCGCTTGACCACGCTGCGCAGCAGGTCACCGTCGGCGGCCGGCTCCTTCAGGCCCTGGAAGCTGAGGCGCTTGACGACGCCACCCTTCTCGACGACCTTCGGCAGCTGCGACGCCGGGACCCGCTTCGGCTTCACCGGCTTCGGGTCGGCCATCAGGTCAGCGATCAGCAGCACCGTGTCGCCGTCCCCGATGCCGAGCGCCGGCTGGCCGTTCTCGCCGAAGGCCTCCGTGGCCGAGCCGACGACAGCGACCCGGGAGCCCTTCGTCTGGCCCTCGAGTGCCTTGACGAAGATGGGTGCGAGTTCCTCTTCGTCGACGGCGATGGGCTGCGCGCCGCCGCCCTCGTCGCCGTACGTCGTGTAGGCCTCGGTCTTGCTGAAGCCGTTGCCGATCCACAGGTTGGTGGAGACGCTGTCACCCTTCGCTACCGGGTCGCCCTCCCCCTCGACCAGGGTCTTGACCTCGAGCTTGCCTGCCTCCATCTGGCCCTTCCAGGTGACCTCGGGCTGAACGCCCTGGTCGCCGGCGATCTCGACCGCGTCGAAACCCTGCGGTCCTTCGATGTCAGTGGGCCGTGCCCCGTCGTCGCCACCACAAGCGGCGAGACCGAGGAACAGCACGGGGAGCAGGGCGGCCAGCGGCCGGTGCAGGCGAGGGAGCACGAGTCCAACCTTCGGGCGTGAGCGTGACGTTGCGGGCAAACCCTAACGGTCCTGCCTGAGAGAATGCTCAGTGCGTCCCCAGGGTGGGCGCGGAGCTTTTGCTGTTGCCGTTTGGTCACCAACGGCATGCGACCGGGTCTGGGGGTTGCGGTTGGTGACCAAACCACAGGCCCAACCCCAGGCCGGGCGATCTCACATACCGTCGATCAGCCGCTGGACCCGCTCGTCGTACGCCCGAAACGGGTCCTTGCACAGCACGGTGCGCTGCGCCTGGTCGTTCAGTTTGAGGTGCACCCAGTCGACGGTGAAGTCGCGCCGCCGCTCCTGTGCCTTGCGGATGAACTCACCACGCAGGCGCGCACGGGTGGTCTGCGGCGGCACCGACTTCGCCTCGAAGATCTTCAGGTCGGTGGTGACCCGGGCAACCATGCCGCGCTTCTCGAGCAGGTAGTACAGGCCCCGGTTGCGGTGGATGTCGTGATAGGCGAGGTCGAGCTGGGCGATCCGGGCGTGCCCGAGCGGCAGTCCGTGCTTCGCGCGGTAGGCGTCGATCAGCTTCCACTTGATGACCCAGTCGATCTCCGTGTCGACCAGGCCCAGGTCGTCGGACTCCACGGCCTTCAGTCCGCGCTCCCAGAGGTCGAGTGCGGACTCGATGATCGGCGTACTGATCCCGCGCCGGTCGACGAAGTCACGAGCCTTCGAGAGGTACTCCTGCTGGATGTCGAGCGCGCTGGCCTCACGGCCGTTGGCCAGGCGGATCTTGCGGCGTCCCGTGACGTCGTGCGAGATCTCCCGGATCGCCCGGATGGGGTTCTCCATCGTGAGGTCGCGCATCACCACGCCCTCCTCGATCATCCGGAGCACCAGGTCGCAGCTGGCGACCTTCAGCATCGTCGTCGTCTCGCTCATGTTCGAGTCGCCCACGATGACGTGGAGCCTGCGGTACTTCTCGGCGTCCGCGTGCGGCTCGTCGCGGGTGTTGATGATCGGGCGCGACCTGGTCGTGGCACTGGAGACGCCCTCCCAGATGTGCTCCGCGCGCTGACTGACGCTGTACGACGCCCCGCGGGGCGTCTGGGTGATCTTGCCGGCGCCCACGACGATCTGCCGGGTCACGAGGAACGGGATCAGGATGTCGGCCAGCCGGCTGAACTCGCCTGCCCGCCCGACCAGGTAGTTCTCGTGGCAGCCGTACGAGTTGCCGGCCGAGTCGGTGTTGTTCTTGAACAGATAGATCTCGCCGGCGATGCCCTCATCGTGCAGTCGCTGCTCGGCGTCGAGGAGGAGCCCCTCCAGGACCCGCTCCCCCGCCTTGTCATGGGTGACGAGCTCGGTGATGTCATCGCACTCGGGCGTCGCGTACTCCGGGTGGCTGCCCACGTCCAGGTAGAGGCGGGCGCCGTTGCGGAGGAAGACGTTGCTGCTGCGACCCCAGCTGACGACCTTGCGGAAGAGGTAGCGCGCAACCTCGTCCGGGCTCAGCCGCCGCTGGCCCTTGAACGTGCACGTAACGCCGTACTCGTTCTCAATCCCGAAGATCCGACGATCCATGTGTGCACACTACGGCGCTGCCGGTGGGATCGGGGGTAGGAAACCAACTCGCTCTTCACTGGCCGGCCCGCGGGTGCCGTTTGGTCACAATCGGCTCCGACGAGGGCCGGCACCCTGCACCCTCATGACCACTGGACGACTCCCATCGCCCGGCGCCAGCGGTTGAGGACGCGGTCCCGGCCGGGGACGTCGTAGAGGGACTCGCGCACCAACGTCCGCCAGCGCTCCAAGCGTCGGTTGCGGTGCGGCCGACCCAGGTCGCGATCGATCTCGTGCATCACGACGAGCGGGTGGTTCAGGAGGTCGTCGAGCGTGAATCCCTTGCGCCGGTACGACGTGCCGGACCAGCCGCGTTCGCGGCGCAGGTCGGTACGGTGCTGGGACTTGGCACGGTGCATCTCCCCGTCGTACTCGTGGACCCAGTCGGTCCCCGTGATCAGGAAGTCCACTCGACCGATGAAGCGGCCCTCGGCGTCGTGCAGGCTGACCTGGGGCTCGGACGCGACCTCCATCGCGGCGTGGAAGCACCCCAGAACCGTCTCGCCGCCAGACTCTCGTTTCGCGTTCGACAAGCCGAAGGCGGCGGCGAGGACCTTCACACCCGGACGACCGCTCTCCAGGAGAGCCTTCATACGTGCACCGTCCAGATCTCCCCGACTGCGGGCGGAGTCGATCATGATGACCAGATCGAGGACTCCCAGATCGCGCGCGGCGCGCAGCAGGATCTCCTCCGGTGAATCGATCGGAAATCCACCCGCGACGAAGCCGGAGCGCTTCCGGGTGAGCCGGGAGCAGATCAGTCCCTCCCGGCGGGGCCGGGGATCGTCTCGATCGACCGCTGCGAAGACCGGTACCTGCTCGGGCAGCTTGGGGAGCTCCCATCCGAGCAGACGCGCCGCGGTGACGTGGGTGAAGACGGCGGAGTCAGGTAGCACCTCGGTCCATGCCTCCAGGTCGCGAAGGAACTCGTCGGCCTGGTCCAGGTCGGCGACGATCTTGAGGAACAGACCATGACTGACGCGCCGGAACCCCCTGCTGCGCACGTGCCCCCGGATCGGCTCGTCGCCGCTCCGTTCCGGGTCGCGCTCAGCTGAGGCACTCACGCCGCCAGCGTGCAGGCAACCGCTCGGTGGCGAAAGCGCAGTCGAGCAGCCTGTGGAAAGCAGTCGTGGCCGGCATCGGGCGCTCCGCCCGCTTGGCGTGCCGTTTGGTCACCAACGGCATCAGAAGGACGCTCAAAGCAGCGGTTGGTGACCAAACGGCAACGACGACAAACGGCCCGCGCCGCACGCTCAGAGCGGGCGACCAGACCCCGGGCCGGAGTCGGGCGGGGCGATGGGCGGCTCGCCCGTGATCGGGTCCTCCAGCGGCGCGATGTGTCCGCTGGTCTGGTCCGTGGGATCGGCGGGGTGGTCCTCGCGCACGCCGGAGGAGGCGGTGCCGGGGTCGTTGTCACCGCTTTCCGGAGCCGACGCGACCTCCGGGCCACGGCCGCCGAGGAGGGTCTCCAGGCGCGCAGGCATCAGGCGGGCGAACTTGCGCGGCCGGGTGCGGGTCCGGTCGAGGACGGCGACCTCGAGGTCACCGACGGGGATCACCCGGTCCGCGGCGTCGGTGTGGCCGAGTGCTGCGACCGCCAGCCGCAGGGCGCCCTCGAGCGAGGCGCCGGCGGCGTACCGCTCCTTGAGGTACTTCGAGACCGACTCGGCCGCGCCGCCCATCACTGCGTACTGGTGGACGTCGGCGACCTGGCCGTCGTACGTGAGCCGGAAGATCTGGTCGTCCGCGGCCGTGTCGCCGATCTCGCCGACGAAGATCTCCACCTCGTACGGCTTCTCGCCGCCGCTGGAGAAGATCGTGCCGAGGGTCTGGGCGTAGGCGTTCGCGAGGCCGCGGCCGGTGACGTCGCGCCGGTCGTAGGCGTAGCCGCGCATGTCGGCCAGCCGGACGCCCGCGATCCGCAGGTTCTCGAACTCGTTGTAGCGACCGACCGCCGCGAAGGCGATCCGGTCGTAGATCTCGGAGACCTTGTGCAGCGCCTGGGAGGGGTTCTCGGAGGCGAACAGGATGCCGTCGGCGTACTGGACGGCGACGACGGACCGACCGCGGGCGATGCCCTTGCGGGCGAAGTCGGCCCGGTCCTTCATCAGCTGCTCGGGCGAGACGTAGAACGGCATGCTCATTGGCGCTCACCCCCAGGGAGCTCGGCGCGCGGGCCGTTGGGTGCGGACATCCGGCCGGCGATCATCCGGTCGGCGACCTCGGCGACCTCGGCGTCGGGCAGGCGGCGGCCGCCCTCGGCGGTGATCACCTGGATGACCGGGAAGATCCGGCGGGCCACGTCGGGGCCGCCGGTGGCGGAGTCGTCGTCGGCGGCGTCGTACAGCGCCTGTACGACGGCCATCACGCAGTCGGCCTCGGAGAGGTCCTCGCGGTAGAGCTTCTTCAGAGCCCCGCGGGCGAACAGCGAGCCGGAGCCGACCGAGTGGAAGCCGTGCTCCTCGTAGCGCCCACCGGTGACGTCGTAGCTGAAAAGCCGGCCGTGGCCGACCCGCAGGTCGTAGCCGGCGAAGAGGGGTACGACGGCCAGACCCTGCATGGCCATGCCGAGATTGCCGCGGATCAGTGCGGCCAGGCGGTTGGCCTTGCCGTCGAAGGAGAGCGTGGTCCCCTCGATCTTCTCGTAGTGCTCGAGCTCGGTCTGGAACAGCCGGACCATCTCGATCGCGAGACCGGCGGTGCCGGCGATGCCGACCGCGGAGAACTCATCGGCCGGGAAGACCTTCTCGATGTCGCGCTGGGCGATGATGTTGCCCATCGTGGCCCGCCGGTCGCCGGCCAGGATCACGCCGCCCGCGAAGGTCGCGCCGACGATCGTGGTGCCGTGCGGCGCGAGGTCACCGGCGTTGCCCTGCGGCACCGCCCGGCGGCCCGGGAGCAGGTCGGGCGCCTGCTCGGAGACGAAGTCGGCGAAGGACGAGACGCCCGGCCGCAGGTACGCGGCGGGCAGGCGCGGATCCGTCACTGGCCGCCCTTCTGGATGAACGACTTCACGAAGTCCTCGGCATTGGTCTCCAGGACGTCGTCGATCTCGTCCAGCAGGTCGTCGACGTCGTTGTCGAGCGCTTCCTTGCGCTCGGCCACGCCCGACTCGGGGGCCGTCTCGACGGCCTCCTCGGTCTCGGAGTTCTTGCGCGGTTGCTTCTGCTCCTGTGCCATGACTCGACCCTATCCATTCAGCGGGTAAGAGCGGTGAACAACTCCTCGGCCGTCTCACACCGGTCGAGGAGCTCGCCGACGTGCGCCTTGCTGCCGCGTAGCGGATCGATGGTCGGCACCCGCTGCAGCGACTCCCGTCCGGGCAGGTCGAAGATGACCGAGTCCCAGGAGGCGGCGGCGACGTGCTCGGCGTACTTCTCCAGGCAGCGGCCGCGGAAGTACGCCCGGGTGTCGGTCGGCGGGTCATGCATCGACGCCGTCACCGACGCGTCCTCGAGGAGCCGCTCGATCCGACCGCTCGCGACGAGGCGGTTGTAGAGGCCCTTCTCGGGACGGATGTCGGAGTACTGGAGGTCGATCATCTGCAGCTTCGCGTCGTCCCAGTCCAGCCCGTCGCGGTCGCGGTACTGCTGCAGCAGCTTCAGCTTGGCCACCCAGTCCAGCTCGCGGGCCAGGGACATCGGGTCGCGCTCCAACCGGTCCAGGACCGACTCCCACCGGGCGAGCACGTCGACGGTCTGGGCGTCGGCGTCCGCGCCGTACCGGTCCTCGACGTACTTCTTCGCCAGGTCGAGGTACTCCAGCTGCAGCTGTACCGCGGTCAACTTGCGACCGTCGCGGAGGGTGACCAGCTCGCGCAGCGACGGGTCGTGGGAGACCGCGCGGAGCGCCGAGACCGGGCCGTCGATGCTCAGATCGACGGAGATGAAGCGGTCCTCGATCATCGCGAGCACCAGGGCGGTGGTGCCGACCTTGAGGTACGTCGACACCTCCGCGAGGTTGGCGTCGCCGATGATGACGTGCAGGCGGCGGTACTTCTCCGGGTCGGCGTGCGGCTCGTCCCGGGTGTTGATGATCGGGCGCTTCAGGGTCGTCTCGAGCCCGACCTCGACCTCGAAGTAGTCGGCTCGCTGGCTGATCTGGAACCCGTGGCCGCGCCCGTCCTGCCCGATCCCGACCCGTCCCGAGCCGGTGACGACCTGGCGGGAGACGAAGAACGGGGTCAGGTGCTTGACGATCTCGCCGAACGGCGTCGAGCGACGCATCAGGTAGTTCTCGTGGGCGCCGTACGACGCACCCTTGTTGTCGGTGTTGTTCTTGTAGAGCAGGATCGGCGCACCACCGGGCAGCTGAGCGGCCCGGCGCTGGGCGTCGAGCATCACCTGCTCGCCGGCCTTGTCCCAGCGGACGATGTCGAGCGGTGTCGTCACCTCGGGGGTGGAGTACTCCGGGTGGGCGTGGTCGACGTACAGCCGGGCACCGTTGGTGAGGATGATGTTGGCGAGGCCGAGATCCTCGTCGGTCAGTAGGCCCGGGTCCGCCACCTGGCGGGCCATGTCGAAGCCGCGGGCGTCGCGCAGCGGCGACTCCTCCTCGAAGTCCCAGCGGGCCCGCCGGGCCCGCACGGTCGCCGAGGCGTAGGCGTTGACGACCTGCGATGACGCCACCATCGGGTTCGCCAGGGGCTGGCCCTGCACGCTGATGCCGTACTCGACCTCCGTCCCCATGACGCGGCGCACACTCATACCTGGGAGCCTACGGCGTCCGAGGGTGTCAGCGGAGCGATAGCCACCTGCCAACGAGCGTGCCTACGCTCGGCTGATGAGCTGGTGGGACGAGCACGTGGTACCTCGACTGACCGACGCGCCCCTCTCCCGCCCCCCGGTGATGGAGCTGCGCGAGCAGGCCTGCCGCGAGCTGCGGGGTCGGGTGCTGGAGATCGGCTTCGGCAGCGGCCTCAACCTGGGCTGCTACCCGGACGAGGTGGAGAGCATCGATGCGGTCGAGCCGTCCGATCTCGGTTGGGCGCGGTCGGAGGCGCGGCGTACGTCGTCGCGCGTGCCCGTCGCCCGCACGGGCCTGGACGGCCAGCGGCTCGCCGCTGCGGACGCGTCGTACGACGCGGCGCTGTCAACCTTCACGCTGTGCACGATCCCCGACGCGGCCCGCGCGGTCGCGGAGGTACGACGGGTGCTCCGCCCGGGCGGCGTCTTCTGCTTCCTCGAGCACGGGCTGGCTCCTGACGCGCGGGTGGCGGCCTGGCAGCGGCGCCTCGATCCCGTGCAGGGCGCCGTCTTCGGTGGCTGTCAGCTGTCCCGCGACACCCCGGCGATGCTCCGCGAGGCCGGCCTGGTGGTCGAGGAGCTCGACCAGCACTACCTGGACGGGCCGAGCGTCATGCGTCCGTGGATCTACGCGAACCTGGGGCGCGCGGCTCGGGTCCCCTAGATTGCGGCCCATGGTTGACGTTGGTGACCAATCGGCAAGGGCTATCGGCGCTGCAGACGCCCTCGGGCTGCCCTACGCGGTGACGCGCCACGGTCCGGTCGGCTCCCTGGAGGAGGCCGCGGCGGCCCGCGGGATCGAGCCGCACCAACTGCTGAAGACGATGGTCGTGCGGGTCGCCGAGGGCGACCACCGGTTCGTACTGGTGCCGGGCGGTCGCGAGATCGCCTGGCCGCGACTGCGGGCGCTGCTGGGGGTGAACCGCCTCTCGATGCCCAGTGCGGAGGCCGCCCGCGCGGTCACTGGCTACGTGCGAGGCACGATCACGCCCCTGGGTAGCCGGTCCCCGCTGCCGGTCATCGCCGACCAGCGGGTCGTCGGGATGGTCTCGCTCGGCGGCGGCGCGCCGGGGGTCGGGATCACGGTGGATGCCGCGGCCCTCCTCGCCGCGTTGGATGCCACCGTCGCCGACGTCACCGACCCCGCGTGAGCAGGTCCGCGCCGGGGGCCGGCCATGCGGTCGTCGCCGGTCTGGTCTGCGCGCTGGTCGGCTTCACCAGCTCGTTCGCCGTCGTCATCACCGGGCTGCGCGCGGTGGGTGCGTCGCCCGAGCAGGCATCCTCCGGCCTGCTTGTCCTCTGCGTGACCATGGGACTCGGCAGCGTGCTCTTCTCGTGGCGGCTGCGGATGCCCATGACGCTCGCCTGGTCCACGCCGGGCGCCGCGCTGCTGGCCACCGCCGCAGTGCCGGCCGGCGGCTTCGGTGCCGCGGTGGTCGCCTTCGCGGTCACCGGGGTGCTGCTCGCCGCCTGCGGCCTGGTCCGCCCGCTCGGCCGGCTGGTCGAGGCGATTCCGCTCCCGGTCGCCAACGCGATGCTCGCCGGCGTCCTGCTCACCCTGTGCACGGTGCCCTTCCGCTCGCTCGCCGATTCCCCCGGGACGGTGGCCCCGGTGGTCGCACTCTGGCTGATCCTCACCGTGCTCGCACCGCGCTGGGCGGTCCCGGGTGCGCTGGTGGCTGCGCTGGTCGTGATGGCGGTACGGGGCTCGTACTCCGCGGTGGACGCCGCAGCGGCCGCACCACACCTGGAGTCGGTCTCTCCGGTATGGGACGCCGGTGCCCTCATCGCGATCGCCATCCCCCTCTTCCTGGTCACGATGACCAGCCAGAACATCCCCGGGATGGCCGTGCTGGCCTCGTTCGGCTACCGGCCACCGCTGCGTGACACCCTGCTCTACACCGGTGCGGCGAGCGCGGTCGGAGCCGTTGGCGGTGGGCACGCGATCAACCTGGCCGCGATCTCGGCGGCCCTCGCGGCCGGGCCGCAGGCGCACCCGGACCCGGCACGCCGGTGGGTGGCGGGGGTCGCGTGCGGCACGACGTACCTGGTCCTCGCGCCCCTCTCCGCGCTGGTCGCCGAGGTGGCGACCGCGGCCCCGGCGGGCCTCATCGCCGCGATCGCCGGGCTGGCACTGCTCGGAACGCTCGCCGGCGCCGTCGCGCAGGCCTTCGAGGCGCCCGAGCACCGGCTGCCCGCCGCCGTCGCGCTCGCGGTCGCCGCGTCGGGGATGACCATCGCCGGCGTCGGTCCTGCGTTCTGGTCCCTCGTGGGCGGGCTCGTGGTCCTCGCTGCGCTGCGCGCCGCCCACGCCCGGTCGGCGGGCTGAGCGGCCGAGACCTCGAGCGGGCTCAGTTCACTCAGGGCGGGCCAGCACCCTGGAGGCGCCAGCATCGCCTCGTGCGCGGCACCCGGCCTGACGGGCGGGTACGTCAGCAGACCCGTCGGACTCGACGGGTCTGCTGACGTGACGTGCCTAGAGGTACTGCCCGGTGTTGGAGACCGTGTCGATCGACCGGCCCGGCTCCGTGCCCTGCTTGCCGGTGATGAGGGTGCGGATGAACACGATCCGCTCGCCCTTCTTGCCGGAGATGCGGGCCCAGTCGTCGGGGTTGGTGGTGTTCGGGAGGTCTTCGTTCTCCTTGAACTCGTCGACGCACGCCTGGAGCATGTGCGAGACCCGCAGACCTCGCTGGTCGTGGTCCAGGAAGTCCTTGATCGCCATCTTCTTGGCCCGGTCGACGATGTTCTGGATCATCGCGCCGGAGTTGAAGTCCTTGAAGTACAGGACCTCCTTGTCACCGTTGGCGTAGGTCACTTCGAGGAAGCGGTTCTCCTCGGTCTCGGTATACATCCGCTCCACGGTGGCCTGGATCATCCCGGCCACGGTGGCGTCGCGGTCGTTGCCGAACTCGGCGAGGTCGTCGGCGTGCAGCGGCAGGCTGGCGGTGAGGTACTTGGAAAAGATGTCACGCGCCGACTCGGCGTCGGGGCGCTCGATCTTGATCTTCACGTCGAGCCGGCCCGGGCGCAGGATGGCCGGATCGATCATGTCCTCACGGTTCGAGGCACCGATGACCAGCACGTTCTCCAGCAGCTCGACGCCGTCGATCTCGCTGAGCAGCTGCGGGACGATGGTGTTCTCGACATCGGAGGAGACGCCCGAGCCACGAGTGCGGAACAGCGAGTCCATCTCGTCGAAGAAGACGATGACCGGGGTGCCGCTGCTGGCCTTCTCACGAGCCCGCTGGAAGACCAGGCGGATGTGCCGCTCGGTCTCGCCGACGTACTTGTTGAGCAGCTCGGGACCCTTGATGTTGAGGAAGTACGACTTCCCCTCCTGGCCGGTCCGGGCCGCGACCTTCTTGGCCAGGCTGTTGGCGACAGCCTTGGCGATCAGCGTCTTGCCGCAGCCGGGAGGCCCGTAGAGCAGCACACCCTTCGGCGGCTTGAGCTGGTGCTCCTTGAACAGCTCGGGGTGCAGGTAGGGCAGCTCGACCGCGTCCTGGATCTGCTCGATCTGACCTCGCAGTCCGCCGATGGACTCGTAGGCGATGTCGGGAACCTCCTCGAGGATCAGCTCCTCGACCTCCGACTTCGGGACCTTCTCGTAGACGTAGCCCGCCCGCGAGTCGAGCAGCAGCGAGTCGCCGGCGCGGATGGTGTCGTTGCGCAGCGGCTCGGCGAGGCGTACGACGCGCTCCTCGTCGGCGTTCGCGATGACCAGGGCCCGATCACCGTCGGCGAGCAGCTCCTTGAACATCACAACCTCGCCGACCTCCTCGAAGGCGAGGGCGGCCACGACGTTGAGGGCCTCGTTGAGCATGACCTCCTGGCCGCGCCGCAACAAGTCGACCTCCACGGTCGGGCTGACGTTGACCCGGAGCTTGCGCCCCCCGGTGAACACGTCGACCGAGTCGTCGTCGTTGCGTTGGAGGAAGGTGCCGAAGCCCGCCGGCGGCTGGGCCAGCCGGTCGACCTCCTCCTTCAGCTTCATGATCTGGTCGCGCGCCTCGCGCAGGGTCTGGGCGAGGCGCTCGTTCTGGCTGGTGACCGCGGCCAGGGAACGCTGGGCGTCGGCCAGGCGGAGCTCGAGGCCGCGGGACCCGCCGGGTCCGTCAGAGAGTCGGCGACGAAGGTCCCCGACTTCGGATTCCAGGAAGCGCACCTGGTGGAGGAGCTCCTCAGCGCTCGGGCTATTGGAGTGGGACTCTGTGCCGAACGGGCCGTCTGCAGTCATGTCAGCGCACCTCCTGTGTGCTGCGACCCTACCCGCGAGCGGGGACAACGGAAGGGGACTGTCCGCGGTGTTGGTCACGATTTGGCACCGGCTCGCGCGCCGAAGGTGGTGGCAGGTGTTGCCGTTTGGTCACCAACGGCATTACCTGGCCGCCGGAGCCGCCGTTGGTGACCAAACGGCAGAGAGTCAGGCCTCCGACTCGTCCACGGGTACGCCGGGCGGTCGCGGGCCGGTGTAGTCCGGACCGTAGGCACCGGGAGCCGGCCTGCGCTTCTTCAGCGGCGGGCGCTGGCCGGGGGCCATCCGTCGGGCGGTCACCAGGAAGGCGGTGTGGCCGATCATCTTGTGGCCGGGTCGCACGGCCAGACCCTCGACGTGCCAGTCGCGCACCAGCGACTCCCACGGCTGCGGCTCGGTGAAGCCGCCGTGCAGGCGCACCGTCTCCACGAAGCGGGAGAGCTGGGTGGTGGTGGCGACGTACGCGCACACGATCCCGCCGGGACGCAGCGCATCCGCAGCGGCGTCGAGGCACTCCCACGGGGCGAGCATGTCGAGGATGATCCGGTCGACCCGGTCCCCCGAGGCCGGGAGCGCCTCGGCTAGGTCCCCGAGGGTCAGGTCCCAGGCCGGGTGGTCGCCGCCGAAGAACTGGGTGACGTTGCGGCGCGCGACGTCCGCGAACTCCTCGCGGCGCTCGTAGGACGACACCCGGCCGTGCGGCCCGACGGCGCGCAGCAGGGAGCAGGTCAGCGCCCCCGAGCCGACGCCGGCCTCGACGACGTGCGCGCCCGGGAAGATGTCGGCCATCGCGACGATCTGGGCGGCGTCCTTGGGATAGACGACCGCCGCGCCGCGCGGCATCGAGACGACGAACTCGGAGAGCAGCGGGCGGAAGACGAGATACTCGCCACCGGCCGAGGAGACGAGGGTGAATCCTTCGTCACGGCCGATCATGTCGTCGTGCTCGAGGTGGCCGCGGTTGGAGAAGAACCGCTTGCCCGGCACCAGCTCGAAGTTGTGGCGCCGGCCCTTCTGGTCGACCAGCCGTACCCACTCGCCGACCCGCAGCGGCCCGCGGTGAACACCGGACCAGGCCTCGGGTGCGACGTCGGGGTCTGTCGGGCGATCGGCGTGGGGCTCAGCACTCTCGGACACGAGCGAGAACCCTAGTGGGCGGCTTCGCGGAACGCCCGATCGACGTCGGCGGCCGCGAGTACGCCGTACACCGAGCCGTCGTCCTCCATGAGCAGGTACTCCGCCGCCGGGGTGCGATTGATCGCCATCACGAGTTCCTCGCCGCCGATCGCGACGGGCAGCCGCAGGCCCGGGTCCAGCGAGCGGGTGACGGCCGAGACAGGCACCCAGGGACGGCGCTCGTCCGGCGTGGCGAGCAGCGCTGCCTCGTTGACGACGCCGACGGGATCGCCGGAGGTGGTGACCGTGACGATGCCCCCGGCCTCGGCGTCCTGGGCCCGGCGTACCGCCTCGGCGAGCGGGAGGTCGACGGGAACGGTGAGGGTACGGCGGGCGAGGTTGCGCGCCACCAGCGCCGGGAGCCGCCGGCGGATCTTGGCACCGGTGATCGCCGCGGTCGACCCCGACCAGAGGAACATGGCCACGATCAGCGCCAGGGCGAAGTCGAGCAGGTCGGGCTCGACGCCGAGCAGCGGTTCCTGGAACAGCGGCCAGGACAGCGCGGCCACCGCGGTGATGCGTCCGCCCCAGCCCGCCACCAGGGTGCCGCGGTGCTGGTCCCCGCTGGCGCCCCACACGGCAGCCTTCAGCACCCGACCGCCGTCGAGCGGCAGCCCCGGGACCAGGTTGAGGACCCCGACGAGCAGGTTGGCACCGGCCAGCCCCTCGAGCCCGAGCCGGATGAGCCCCTCGGGGTCGGCGAGCAGTGCCGCGAGGGCGGCGAGGCCGACCGCCAGGGAGGTGATCGGGCCGACCACAGCGATCCAGAACTCCTGGCGCGGGGTCCTGGCCTCGCCCTCCACGGCTGTCATCCCGCCGAGGAAGTGCAGCGTGATCGAGGTGACCGGGAAGCCCATCCGGTTGGCCACCACGGCGTGCGAGGCCTCGTGCAGCAGCACGGAGAGATAGAGGATGACGGCGAAGGCGAAGCCCGCGACGTACTTCCCGACGCCCAGCCCCGGGGAGACCTGCTCTACCCGCGGCGCCATGACGACGGCGATCAGGCCCGCGACGAGGAACCAGGACGAGGACACCAGGACGTCGCTGCCCGCGATCGTGCCGACCTTGAACGTGCCCGGCGGGCGTGGCTTCTGGTCTGACACCCGACGAGGCTATCCGACAGGCCGGACTGTCCGTGGTGTCGCCTATCGTGCGGCAGGTGAGTGTGGAGCAGGAGTCGCCGGCGGACCGGGTCTCGACGCCCGTCGACGGCGTCGACGTCCTGGGGGCGCTGTCCCCGAGCCGGGCGGGTGACTTCCTGACCTGCCCGCTGCTCTATCGCTTCCGCACCGTCGACCGGCTCCCCGAGCCGTACTCCCCCGACGCGGTCCGCGGCACCGTCGTGCACAAGGTGCTCGAGGACCTGTTCGACCTCCCCGCCGAGCAGCGCACCCCCGAGCGGGCCGGCGAGATGCTGGTGCCCGCCTGGGAGCGGCTCGTCGAGGTGGCCCCCGAAGTCGCGGAGATGTTCGGCGACGAGGGGCCCGGCGTGACGCCGTGGCTCGCGTCGTGCCGCACCGTGCTCGAACGCTACTTCACCCTGGAGGACCCGCGTCGATTGGAGCCGGCCGAGCGCGAGCTGTACGTCGAGAGCCTGTTGGAGTCGAAGCTGCTTCTGCGGGGCTTCGTCGACCGGGTCGACGTCGCCCCCGACGGTGCGATCCGGCTGGTCGACTACAAGACCGGGAAGGCGCCCGGGCCCGGTTTCGAGGCCAAGGCGCTGTTCCAGATGAGGTTCTACGCGCTCGTGGTGTGGCGCACGCGCGGCATCGTCCCGGCGATGCTGCAGCTGGTCTACCTCGGCAGCGGCGAGATCATCCGCTACGTCCCGGACGAGCAGGATCTGCTGGCCACCGAGCGCAAGGTCGAGGCGATCTGGCGGGCGATCCGCACGGCCGAGGAGACCGGTGACTGGCTGCCGCACCGCAGCAACCTGTGCGGCTGGTGCGCGCACCAGGCGATCTGTCCCGAGTTCGGGGGCACTCCCCCGCCACTGCCGGATCTGCCGGCCCAGAGCTGAGACCGACCCGGAGCTGACCGGCTCAGACCGGCGACCGGGCGAAGAGCATCAGGAATCCGCACCGCGCGCATCGGTTCGCCTCGATCATGTAGCGCTGCTTGCCCATCCGGCGGGCACCGCCGAAGAGGCCCCGCTCCAACGGTCCCGGGATCCAGCGGGCATAGCCCTGGGAGGACTCGCCGGCGTCCTCGACGAACCCGGGCTCGAGGCTCTCGGCGCCGCAGGCGCTGCACGACGGCTGGGACGGGGTGGCCGGAGCGGACTCGTAGGTGCTCATGGGCGCACTCTTCCCCGAATTCCGCTGCTTCGTGCTCGATATGCCGCTACCGGGTGATCACGGGATCCGCAGGTCGCCCAGGTCCTGTGGGGTGAGCCCCTGGAGGCTGTCGCGGAAGATTCGGCGCGGCCCGTCGAGGACCGGTACGTGGTTCTCCACGACCAGGACCGTGCACCCGGCCGCCTCTGCGGACTTGGCGCCGGTGTTGGAGTCCTCGATCGCCACGCAGTCGCTCGGACGTACGCCGAGTGCCGCGGCCGCGCTCAGGTAGGGCTCGGGATGCGGCTTGCCGAACTCGACCTGGTCACCGGTGACGATCACCCGGAACGTCTCCGGAGGCAGCTGCGCCAGGATCGGGGCGACGAACCGCTCGTACGACATCGTCACCAGAGCGCACCGGACCTCGGCCTCGCCGAGCGCCACCAGCAGGTCGCGGGCTCCAGGGCGCCACGGCACCTCGTCCTCCACCCGCGCCACGACGCCGTCGAGCAGCCGCTCGACGATCGCCTCCGGCGCCAGCGGGACGCCCATGTGCTCCTTGATGTAGTGCGCCGAGTCGATCAGCGAGTTCCCGACCAGGTTCATGGCGTGCGCCGTCGACCAGGTGCCGCCGTACTCCTCGGCCAGCGCATGCTCGGTGTCGATCCAGTAGGGCTCGGTGTCCACCAGGGTGCCGTCCATGTCCCACAGGACGGCGGCCGGCAGCCGCACTCCCTCATCCGGGCGCTGACCTGCAGGTTCTCGAGAAGAAGCGGTGTTCAGAATGCCCTCCGAAATGCTCCGTGCGACGAGCCGTGCGACGCCCCACCCTAGATCGAAGGTGCGCAGCGTTCGCCATCATCACGGCGAACCAACCACGGCAGAGCGCCCGCCCCGCCAGGCTGGCGGGACGGGCGCTCCTCGATCACCGAAGCCGACGGGTCCTCATCTCATCTGATGCGGATCCGGGACTGCTGGGTGGCTGCCTTCAGGTGTCGGCTGCCGGCGTACCACACGACCACCTTCTGCGAACCTGGTCGGAGCTGTCTGTCGATGGTGAGCCGTACCCGGGTGACGCCCGCCTTCGCCTCCACGACCTTGGTGGTCGAGCCGATTCGCACGACCACCCTGCCGGTCGGCCTCAGGTCCCCGGGGACCTTCAGTCGCACGGTGACCGTCGCCGTCCGGCCGCGGACCCCGACACGTGGCGCCTTCGCTCGCAGCACCGTCTTGGCCTTCGCCACGCGTACGACGAAGCTGGATCGGTCGGCGGTGAAGCCGGAGCCGCCACTGAAGGAGACCACCAGGTTGTTGCGTCCTGCGGCCAGCCCTCGCACCACCTTCGCCGGGAGGGTGACCCGGCCGTGGAAGCCGTCGATGCGCTGTGTCGCCAGAAGCCTGCCCTGCCGCTCGATGCGGAGGACGCCGCGCGGCGTCCCGGTGCTGGACCGCTCCGCCACCAGCGTGACGGGGATCCCTGCCGCCTTGCCGAAGGTCGTCCTCAGATCGCCCACCACCACGCGTACGCCGATCGGCCCAGGGTCAGTCGGATCCGTGGGGTCGGTCGGCCGTGCCGTCACGGTCAGGCGGAGCGTGGTGCTGCTGGCGGCGTGCGCGTGATCGCCTGCGTACTCCACCTCGATGCTGTGGGTGCCGACACCGGGCATGGCGGCGGCCTCGCAGCTGGCGACTCCCCCAGCCAGCACGGCCTCGCAGAGGACATCGTCACCGCTGCGGAAGAGCACGGAGCCGGTGGCGGCGACGGGATCCAGGGCGGCGCTCAGCCGCACCGTCCCGCCGTCCACCACGGTGAGGTCGTCGGCCGACATGGTGGTCGGCGTCGCGGCGACGGTCGAGAACGACCAGACGTCGGAGACCACCGAGTGGCCGTCCTCGTCGGCGACCTCGACGTACCAGCTGTAGTCGCTGTCGAGCGACAGCTCCCCGGCCGGGACCTCGGCGCGCGCGCCGGAGGCAACGGCGTCGAGCTCGGCGATGACCTCCTCGGTGCGGGCGGTCACCTCGACGTGGTCGGTGGCCAGCGAGCGCTCCGCCTTCTGCAGCGTGATCGGCCGCACGAAGTTCTCGGTCGTGATGCACTCCTCGGTCATCTCACGCTCGATGCTCGGGGCCTCGGTCAGCGACTCGCACCCGGTGAGCGGCCAGGCATGGTCGGGGCCGCCTGCGGTCGGGTACACGTCGAGCACGGTGAAGGTGCGGTTGGTGAAAGTCTGCGCGTCCGGATCGAGCTCGACCGTGCGCATGAACCCGGCTCCGCCGCTGTAGCTGCCGGCCTTGACCGACGGCCAGTTGACCTGCACCTGCAGGACGATGCGACCGTCGCCGAGACGGTTGACCCAGACGTAGCTGTAGTCCTTGTGCCCCGACATGATCGCGACCACGTTGTCGTACGGCTCGATGATCTCGCTCATGAAGCGGGTGCCCTGCCCGGTCAGCTGACCGGTGGGGTCGAACTGCTCGTGGGTGCCGATGATGACGTTGGCGTCGGGATGAGACGCGATCGCGTCCTTGACCCAGGCCCATTCGGCGGCGCTCGCCCGCCAGGTCAGGTACACGAACATGTAGTCCGCCTCCGGGGTGGAGATGTAGTCGTAGTGCTGCACGTTGTCACTGGCCGTGCCGCCGTACCACGGGTCATCAGCGAAGCGCTCCTCGCCGAAATACTTGCGGTAGTGGCTGTAGCCGGACTCGAAGTCGTGATTGCCCGGCACCAGCCCATAGGGGACGTCGGCGTCATCGAGGATCTGCAGCGACTCGGAGGCATTGACCCACTGGAACTCCTGATCGACGTCGTCGACGATGTCGCCGGTCAGGAACATGTAAGCGAGGTTCTCGGACTCGCGCTGGTCAACGATCCACTGTGCTTCCTTGTCGAAGGTCTCCGGATCCGATTCCGCCAGCTTCTGGGTGTCGGTCATCCAGGCGAACTTCACAGCCCCGTCGTTCGTCGGCGCGATGTAGCCCGGCAGCACCTGGACCTGCACGGTGGCCTTGCCGTCCTGCACGGACGGCCCGGTGCGGACCGAGCCTCGGAGGGTGAGGTCGTCCTCGCCGGCCACGGCGGAGGCGGCCTCGACCCAGGTCTCGGTGCGGTGGTCGAACACCGAGAGCACCACCCGGTGTCCGGGACGGGTGCGGCCGGTCCAGCTGACCGCCAGATCGCGGTCGGTGGCCGCCTCCTCGGGCACGGCCACGTCGAACTGCTGGAACGGGTAGCGCTCGGCCTCGGTCGTCTCCACGCGCTCGCCGTCCGCCTCCTCCAGGGCCGCGACGGCCTCGGGGTCCGGCAGCCTCTGTCCGGAGCCGAGAGCCGGCTCGCCGTCCGTGGTGGAGCCCTGCCGCGCCTCGAGCCCGGCGCCGTTGCCGAAGTCCTGCTGGCGTGCCAGCTTGAACGTCACGTCCAAGGGATCTCCGGTCGGGTCGGCGACCGTCACCCCCAGCGACGTCGTCCGGGTGGGCACGTCAAGGTCGCCGTCAGCCGGGCTCGGGTCCGTGGGCGCGAACGGGGTGTCGGCCCAGGTCTCGAAGGTGACGGTGCGCTGAGAGGTGAGGCCGTGGGAGTCCGTCGCCTCCACGAGCAGGGTGTGCTCGCCGTTGGTCATCTTCTCGGGGTCCCAGCGGCTGCCGTTCTCGACCGGCTCGCCGTCCAGGGTGAGGGTGAGGGCGAGGTCGCCGTCGATCGGGTCGGAGGCGGTCGCATCGATCACGAACGGAGAGCCCTGGTGGCGACTGCCGTCGGCGGGCGTGGTGACGGTGAGGGCCGGCGCGGTGTTGTCGACCTCTACGGTGCGGGTCAGCGAGCCGGTCGGGTCGCTGACCGAGACGACGTACTCACCGTCGGGGTAGATGGAGGTATCCCACGACCAGGCGTTGGTCTCCAGGGTGGGGGCTGCCAGCTCCATGGTCACCGGATACTCGAACTCGTACGTCGGACGGTCGTAGCCGACGTTGATGATCGTGTCGCGGGAGGTGGGATCGATGATCTCGGTGCCGTCGGCGAGGACCAGGCGGACGTCCTTGAGGTAGACCCGGTCCGGCACCCCGCTTCCGTTCGGACCGGGCACGAACCGGAGCGTGTTGGTGCCGGCCCGCAGGGTCCCGGTAGGGATCCGGGAGCTCGCCAGCTCTCCGAAGGTCGTGGTCCCGGAGCTACCGATCGGACCCTTCGGCAGCGTCACCTCGACGTCGTTGACGAACAGCTGGTAGGTCCAGGGTGCGTCGTAGCTGCTGGACAGCGCGTGGAAGGTCGCGGACTGGGTGCTGACGCTCGGTTCCAGGACCTCCTCGCCGATGCGGACCTCGACGGGTGCGTCGCCGGTGGCGTTCAGCGGGACCACCCCCTGGAGGTGCTGGCCGTCGACCAGGTCGAGGCCCAGCGGCTGATTGTCAACGCGCAACCGGATGGTGACGGTGGTCTCATCGTCCAGGGTGAACGTCACCGGCTGCATGCCGTCGCGCACCGTGGTGGTGTCCCACAGCCACCCCTGTGAGGTGACGCTAGCCGCGGGCACCACGACGTTGAACGGGTAGCCGAACTCATAGAGCGGACGGTCGTAGCCGACGTCGATCCGAGTCCCGGCGGAGCCGGGGTCGACGATCTCGGCTCCGTCCGCCAGCACCACCGCGAGGTCGCGCAGGTAGACCCGGTCGGGGACTCCAGTGGCATTCGGTCCGGGCACGAAGCGCAGCGCGTTGCCGTCCGCCCGGAGCAGGCCTGCGGGCAGCGGGCCGCTGTCGAAGGCGCCCCACGTGGTGCCGGCGCCACCGCCGGCGATCGTGGTCTTGGGCAGGGGGAGCTCGACGCCGTTGACCTCGAGGCTGTAGTCGTTGGCGCTGTCGTAGCTGCTCACCTCTCCGACCAGGCGGAACGCGCTGCCCATCGGGCTGGTGGCCAGGTCGGCCTCTCCGACCCGGACACTGGCGACCTCGGCGTCGGCGGCTGCCAGCGCCACCGTGCCGGCGACCGTCTGTCCGTCCTCGACGAAGACCGAGGGCGGAAGGACCTGGGTCTGGATGCTGGTTGCGCCTGGGGGCGGGGCTGCCGAGGCCAGCGCGGGACCGGTCAGTCCGGCGAGGAGAGCCCCGGCCAGGGTGAGGACAAGTCCTCGCACGGGAGCGGACGAGAGATGTGGCATGACGAAGATGGCGCCTCTCAGAAGGAGTTCAGCCGTCGGCACGGCACAGCCGTGAGGAGACCGAGGGGCCGCCGCGATGACGGGGATCGCCACGAGGCTGGTCGTCGCCGGTGACCTGAGGGTGTTGTCGGGCCGCCTACAGCGTGCACGGCGGGCGAACGCCGTAGATCTGAGGAGCTGCAGGCCAGCGACACTCGCCCGGCTCCACCGAAGGAGTCGAGGTCAAGTCCAGGGACGTGGTGTACGAGGTCTGATCCCTCGAGGTTGTACTTCAACGCTCCCGGATGGACCCGATTGCGCAGCACGTGTCGTCCATGTCGTCCATGTCGTCCATGTCGCACAGGACGGCGGCCGGCAGCTCGGGGGCCGTTGCCGTTTGGTCACCAACCGCAGGCTAGGAGGGCGATTCGATGCCGTTGGTGACCAAACGGCAGTCACCCGCGCCGGCAGCCGACTCAGTCATCCGGGTCGTAGCCCAGGTTCGGGGAGAGCCACTTCTCGGCCACGGCGAGGCTCCAGCCCTTGCGCTCGGCGTACGACGCGACCTGGTCGCGGGCGAGCCGGCCGACGACGAAGTACTGGGCGTCGGGGTGGCTGAAGTACCAGCCCGACACCGAGGCCCCAGGCCACATCGCCATCGACTCGGTGAGCTCGATGCCGGTGTGGGCCTCCACGTCGAGCAGCTCCCAGAGGGTGCTCTTCTCGGTGTGGTCGGGGCAGGCGGGGTAGCCGGGCGCGGGTCGGATGCCGGCGTACTTCTCGGCGATCAGGTCCTCGTTGGACAGCTGCTCGTCGTCGACGTGGCCCCAGAACTCCGTGCGGACCCGCTGGTGCAGCCGCTCGGCGAAGGCCTCGGCGAGCCGGTCGGCCAGCGACTCGATGAGGATCGCGTTGTAGTCGTCGTGATCGTCCTTGAACGCCTGGACCCGCGCGGGGAGGCCGATGCCGGCCGTCACGGCGAACGCGCCGACGTGGTCGGCGAGACCGGTCGAGGCCGGAGCGACGTAGTCGGCGAGCGAGCGGTTGGGTACGCCGTCGCGATGCTTGCCCTGCTGGCGCAGGTGGTGCAGCCGGGTCAGCTCGGTGCTGCGGTCGTCGTCGTACACCACCGTGTCGTCGCCGTCGGCGGCCGCCGGGAAGAGGCCGAAGACGGCCCTCGCGGTCAGCCACTTCTCCTCGATGATCTGGTCCAGCATCGTCTGCGCATCGTCGTACAGCTTGCGGGCCGTCTCGCCGGCGGTGGGGCTGTTGAGGATGTCGGGGAACTTCCCCTTCATCTCCCAGGCGTTGAAGAACGGCTGCCAGTCGATGTACTCGCGCAGCTCGGCGATGTCGTAGCCGTCGAGGACGTGGATGCCGGGCTCGCGCGGCGCGGGCGGCGTGTACGACGACCAGTCGATCGGCGAGGCGTTGGCCACCGCGTCGGCGTACGACAGCTGCGGCCGGTCGCTCTTGGCGGCGTGCCGGGTGCGCAACGAGTCGTAGTCCGCCTTCAGGTCGGCGAGCAGCTTGACCCGCCGGGTCTCGTGGAGCAGCGCGGCGGCCGTCGGCACGGATCGGGAGGCGTCCTTGACCCAGACGACGGGTCCGTCGTACTTCGGGTCGACCTTGACCGCCGTGTGGGCGCGCGAGGTCGTCGCGCCGCCGATGAGCAGCGGGATCTTCAGCCCGAGGCGCTGCATCTCGGTCGCCATCGTGACCATCTCGTCCAACGACGGGGTGATCAGGCCGGACAGCCCGATGATGTCGGCGTCGACCTCCTTGGCAGTGTCGAGGATCTTCTGCGCGGGCACCATCACGCCGAGGTCGATGACCTCGTAGTTGTTGCACTGCAGCACGACCCCGACGATGTTCTTGCCGATGTCGTGGACGTCGCCCTTCACGGTCGCCATCACGATGGTGCCGTTGGTCTCCTTGACGGTGGCCAGGGCGGGGTTGTCGATCTTCTCCTGCTCGATGAACGGGATCAGGTAGGCGACGGCCTTCTTCATCACCCGCGCCGACTTCACGACCTGCGGGAGGAACATCTTCCCGGCGCCGAACAGGTCGCCGACGACGTCCATGCCGTCCATCAGCGGACCCTCGATGACCTCGATCGGCCGGCCGCCGCGGGCGGCGATCTCCTGGCGCAGCTCCTCGGTGTCGGCCTCGACGTGGGCGTCGAGGCCCTTCACGAGGGCGTGCGTGATCCGTTCGCCGACCGGCAGCGAGCGCCACTCCTCGGCGGTCGCCTCGACCTCCTCGCCCACCTTGTTGTGCGCCTCCGCGATCTCCAGCAGCCGCTCGGCCGCGTCGGGACGGCGGTTGAGTACGACGTCCTCGATCCGCTCGCGCAGCTCCGGCTCGACCTCGGTGTAGGGCACCAGGGCACCGGCGTTGACGATGCCCATGTCCAGGCCGGCCTCGATGGCGTGGAACAGGAAGACGGCGTGGATCGCCTCGCGCACCGGGTTGTTGCCCCGGAAGGAGAAGCTCACGTTGGAGATGCCGCCGCTGACCTTCGCGCCGGGCAGGTTCGCCTTGATCCAACGGGTGGCCTCGATGAAGTCCAGGCCGTACGACGCGTGCTCCTCGATGCCGGTCGCCACCGCGAAGACATTGGGGTCGAAGATGATGTCCTCGGCCGGGAAGCCGACCTCGTCGACCAGGATCCGGTAGGCGCGCTCGCAGATCGCCTTGCGGCGCTCGAGGTTGTCGGCCTGGCCGTCCTCGTCGAAGGCCATCACGACCGCGGCCGCGCCGTACTTCTTGACCAGCCGGGCCTGCTCGCGGAACTTCTCCTCGCCCTCCTTCATGGAGATGGAGTTGACGATGGCCTTGCCCTGGACGTTCTTCAGGCCGGCCTCGATCACCTCCCACTTCGAGGAGTCGATCATCATCGGGACCCGGCTGATGTCGGGCTCGCTGGCGATCAGCTTGGTGAAGCGGTCCATGGCCGCGACGCCGTCGATCATGCCCTCGTCCATGTTGACGTCGATGACCTGTGCGCCGTTCTCGACCTGCTGGGCGGCGATCGAGAGCCCGGTGTCGTAGTCGCCGGCCTTGATCAGGTTGCGGAACTTCGCCGACCCGGTGATGTTGGTGCGCTCGCCGACGTTGACGAAGAGGCTCTGCTCGCTGATCGTGAACGGCTCGAGGCCCGAGAGGCGCATGGCGGGCTCGACCGTCGAGGGCTCGCGCCGGGTCTTCCCCTCGACCGCGCGCGCGATCGCCGCGATGTGGTCGGGCGTGGTGCCGCAGCAGCCGCCGACCAGGTTCACGAAGCCCGCGTCGGCGAACTCGGCCACCACCGCGGCGGTCTCGTCCGGCGCCTCGTCGTACTCGCCGAAGGCGTTGGGCAGGCCGGCGTTGGGATAGCAGGAGACGAACGAGTCGGCGATCCGGGAGATCTCGGCGATGTAGGGGCGCATCTCGGTCGCACCGAGGGCGCAGTTCAGCCCCACGGCGAGCGGCGCGACGTGGCGCACCGAGGTCCAGAACGCCTCGGTGACCTGGCCGGACAGGGTGCGGCCGGAGGCGTCGGTGATGGTGCCGGAGACCACGACCGGCCAGCGGCGGCCGTACTCCTCGAACAGCGTCTCGACCGCGAAGATCGCCGCCTTCGCGTTCAGGGTGTCGAAGATGGTCTCGATGAAGAACAGGTCCGAGCCGCCGTCGACGAGGCCGCGGGCGGCCTCGAGGTACGCCGCGACCAGCTGGTCGTAGGAGACGTTGCGGGCGCCGGGGTCGTTGACGTCCGGCGAGATCGAGGCGGTGCGGGTGGTCGGGCCGAGGGCGCCGGCGACGTACCGCGGTCGCTCCGGGGTGGCCACCGCGTCGGCGACGTCGCGAGCGAGCCGGGCCGCCGCGTAGTTGAGCTCGTAGGCGAGGTCCTGCATCCCGTAGTCGCTGAGCGAGACCGCGTTCGCGTTGAACGTGTTGGTCTCGATGATGTCGGCGCCGGCCTCGAGATACTCCCGGTGGATGCCGCCGATGATGTCGGGCTGGGTCAGCGTCAGCAGGTCGTTGTTGCCCTGCAGATCGCTCGGCCAGTCGGCGAACCGCTCACCGCGGTAGCCGGCCTCGTCCGGACGGTCGCGCTGGATCGCCGTCCCCATCGCGCCGTCGAGGATCATGATCCGCTCGCGCAGCGTCTCGGTCAGCGCCTCCGCGCAGTCGGGGCGCAGCCGGGCCTCGAACCGGGTCTCGTCAATCTGACCACTCACGGGGACTCCTCTCGGGCCGGGTGCAGGGCGGCCGCCCTCCACCCTAGGAACCAATGTCCACGTGCTGGACGGGATTCTCAGATCGTGACACCTGCCGGGGAGCCCGGCGAAATCCCGGGCCGTGACTAGGCTGGACGGGTGATCGAGATCGAAGATGCCCCGGACCTGGTCGATCCCGTGGTGATCGCCGCCTTCGAGGGCTGGAACGACGCCGCCGACGCGGCCTCGTCGGTCGTCGACCACCTGATGAAGGTCTGGAACGCCCGGGTGGTCGGGGCCATCGATCCCGAGGACTTCTACGACTTCCAGGTGAACCGGCCCGTGGTCGGCAGCGACGAGCACGGCCACCGACGGATCACCTGGCCCAGCACCCAGATCGCGATCGCCTCACCTCCCGACCTGGACCGCGACGTGATCCTGCTGCGTGGGATCGAGCCGAACATGCGCTGGCGCCAGTTCTGCGCCGAGCTGCTGGCGGCCTGCGACGACCTCGGCGGCGAGCTCGTCATCACGCTCGGCGCGCTGCTCGCCGACACGCCGCACACGCGACCGATCCCGGTTACCGGCACGGCCACCGAGCTGGAGCTCGTCGACCGCCTGAAGCTGGAGCAGTCGACGTACGAAGGACCGACCGGGATCGTGGGCGTCTTCCAGGACGCGTGCGTGCGCCTCGACATCCCGGCGGTGTCGTACTGGGCCGCCGTCCCCCACTACGTCGCCCAGCCACCGTGCCCCAAGGCCACCCTCGCGCTGATCGGCCAGCTGGAGGACCTCCTCGAGGTCAGCATCCCGCTCGGCGACCTCCCCGAGGACGCCCGCGCGTGGGAGCGCGGCGTGGACGAGCTCGCCGAGGAGGACGAGGACGTCGCCGACTACGTCCGGGCGCTCGAAGAGACCCGCGACACCACCGACCTGCCCGAGGCGTCCGGTGAGGCCATCGCGCGCGAGTTCGAGCGGTACTTGAAGCGGCGGCAGGACGAGGGCTGAGGGCTCGCCGGTCCGTGCCGTTTGGTCACCAACGTCAGCTCCGGACGGCAGGGCGCGCCGTTGGTGACCAAACGGCAACGCCTCTGAACGCGTTCAGCGGCGCCTGAGTCAGAGCGCGAGCCCAAGCGCAGCATCGAGCACCGCGTGCACGGCCAGGGCGGCATCGGGGTCGCTGGTGTCGGCGAGGCCGTCGGTGCCGAGCGTGGCGCGCACCCAGCCGTCGACGGCCGCGAGGGCGCGGGGGGCGTCGAGGTCGTCGGCGAGGGCGGCGAGCACCTCGGCGACGACCGGAGCGGCGGCGGCACCGGCGCCCAGGGCGAGGGCGCGACGCCAGTCGGCGAGGGCGTCGACGGCGCCCCAGAGCTCGGCGTCGGTC
The DNA here is from genome assembly GCF_022919075.1 of Nocardioides sp. W7. Classification (NCBI taxonomy): domain Bacteria; kingdom Bacillati; phylum Actinomycetota; class Actinomycetes; order Propionibacteriales; family Nocardioidaceae; genus Nocardioides; species Nocardioides sp. W7. The sequence continues at coordinate 3,622,794 of NZ_CP095078.1, forward strand.
CACTCCCAGTCGGAGCGGTAGTGGTGGCGCATCAGCGCGAGCCGGATCGCCATCGGGTCGACGTCGCTGTTGCGGAGCGCGGAGACGAAGACGAGGTTGCCCCGCGACTTCGACATCTTCTCGCCGTCGTACCCGACCATCCCGGCGTGGGCGTAGACCTGCGCGAAGGGCGTGCCGGGCGCGGCGACCTGCGCGTGGCCGGCGCACATCTCGTGGTGCGGGAAGACCAGGTCGCTGCCGCCGCCCTGGACGTCGAAGTTGCCACCGAGGTGGTGCATGGCGATGGCCGCGCACTCGATGTGCCAGCCGGGTCGGCCGGGACCGAACGGGCTGGGCCACGACGGCTCGCCCTCCCGCGCGCCGCGCCACAGGACGCAGTCGAGCGGGTCCTTCTTGCCGGGGGTGTCCGGGTCGCCGCCGCGCTCGGGGAAGATCCGCAGCATCTCGTCGCGGTCCAGGCCCGACTCGGCGCCGAACGCGGCGTCGGCGGTCACCGACATGTAGAGGTCCCGGTCGACCCGGTAGACCGCGCCGGCGGCCTGGAGCCGCTCGATCAGCTCGACGGCCAGCGGGATCGACTCGACGGCGCCGACGTAGTGCGCGGGGGGCAGCACGCGCAGGGCGGTCATGTCTTGGCGGAACAGCTCGGTCTCGCGCTCGGCGAGCTCGACCCAGTCGACCTTGACCTTGGTGGCCCGCTCCAGCAGCGGGTCGTCCACGTCGGTGACGTTCTGGACGTAGGTGACCTCGTGGCCGGCGCTGCGCCAGGCCCGGTTGAGCAGGTCGAAGGCGAGGTACGTCGCGGCGTGGCCCAGGTGCGTGGCGTCGTACGGCGTGATGCCACAGACGTAGAGCCGCGCCGATCCCTCGGGGCGGGTCGTGACCCGACCTCCCGTGGCCGTGTCGTGGAGCGACACGGGCGGACCGGCCACCCGCAGGGAAGGGATCTCCGGGGAGGGCCAGGCACGCATGACCTGAACTCTAGAGGAGGCAGGTCAGAAGGGCGGCCACGGGATGGCGGGGTACTCCCCGCGCGGCGCCGGCATCACGCCGTGCTCGGCGAGTCGCCGGCAGCGGCGGGCGAACGCGTTGATCTCCCGGTCGGTCAGCAGCGGGGCCAGCGCGTCCCGGAGCGGGCCGCCCGCGGCGACTCCGAGGGCGCGCACGGCCTCGACCTCGTCGTCGACGAGCGGCTCCCCCAGCCAGCCCCACAGGACGGTCCGGAGCTTGTTCTCGGCGTGGAAGGCGATGCCGTGGTCGACGCCGTACCGGTGTCCGCCGGCCATCGCCAGCACGTGCCCGCCCTTGCGGTCGGCGTTGTTGACGACCACGTCGAAGATCGCCATCCGGCGCAGCGGCACGGTGTCCTCGTGAACCAGCGAGACCGGCAGGTCGCGTCCGTCGATCCCGTCGAAGACGTGCCGCCATCCGGTCGGCACCTGGCCCTCGGCCACCAGCGTGACGGCCTCCTGCGCGCCGTCGACCTGCTGCCAGCGCTGCACCATGCCCCACCCGTGCGGACCGTCGCGGAGCCAGGTCTGCGGGACGACGTCCCAGCCGAGCGCCTCGGAGACGAGGTACGCCGCTCGCTCGCGGCCGGCCAGGTCGCCGTCCGGGAAGTCCCACAGCGGCCGCTCGCCGGCGACCGGCTTGTAGACGACCTGGACCGGACCCTCGTCGGCGGCGATCGTGGCGAGGAAGGTCGCGTTGGAGGCAGGCATGATCCGCCCGTCGAGGGCCAGCTCTCCCTCCAGCAGATCCGCCGTCGGCTCCGTCACGGGTCCCGTCTGCGGAAGCCGTTGGCGCGCACGCACAGGTGCCCGTCGGGGTCGATCGGGTTGCCGCAGAACGGGCAGCTCGGTCGGCCTGCCTCGAGGACCTGCTCGCTGCGCTTGACGAAGGCTCGGGCCGCGCCCGGAGGCAGCCGGACGACCAGGACCTCGTCGGGCTCCGGCTCGATGATGTCCTCGTCGAGCTGCTCGGGACTGACGACGGCGGCCTCGGTGAACGGGAACACCTCGATCACGACGCGCTCGTCGGCGGGGTCCCACGACAGCGTCATGGTGCCGGCGCGGAACTCCTCCTCGATCGGCTGCTCCAGGGGGGCGGTGTCGTCGAGCCCCAGCGGGGCGACGGCCGGGATCAGCGACGCCGGCTGGTCGCTGGACATCACGTCGTCCAGCAGCTCGTCGACACGCTCGGCCAGCGCCGCGACCTGCTGCTTCTCCAGGGCGACGCTCACCAGCCGCGCGCCGCTGCGCGCCTGCAGGAAGAAGGTGCGGGACCCGGGCGGACCGACCGTGCCGGTGACGAAGCGCTCCGGCGGGTCGAAGCCGTGGACGAGAGGCATGTGACTCACCCTATGACCGCGCCCCAGGGGCCGGAACAGGGCCGGCCCCGCCGCCCACCGCAGCGTCGGAGGTACGCCGGCTCCGGCCCCGCTTGGCGCTCTTGGGCGGCACCAGCCAGCCCAGGTCGCCGGCGTGGGTGTTGGTCGCGAGCACGTAGGGCCGCGACTCGGTGTAGCGGACGATCGAGACCGACGCCGGGTCGACGTTGAGCCGCTGGAACAGGTCGAGGTGCATGCCGAGCGCGTCGGCGAGCACCGACTTGATGATGTCGCCGTGGCTGACGGCGACCCACACCGCGCCCGGACCGTGCTCGGCCTCGAAGGCGGCGTCGAGGCGTCGTACCGCCGACACCGACCGCGCCTGCATCTGGGTCATCGACTCACCGCCGGGGAAGGTCGCGGCCGAGGGCTGGGACTGCACGACCTGCCAGAGCTTCTCCTTGGCCAGGTCGCGCAGCGGCCGGCCCTGCCACTCGCCGTAGTCACACTCGGTGATGCCCTTCTCGACCTGCGTCGTCGGCTCACCGGCCTGCTCGGCGAGCAGTGCGCGGGCGGTCTGCCGGCACCGCTCGAGCGGACTGGTCACAACGGCCGTGAGCGGGACGGCAGCCAGCCGCTCCGCGGTTCGCGCCGCCTGGGCGCGGCCCGTCTCGTCGAGCTTCACCCCGGCGGTGCGCCCCGCGAGCATCCCGGAGGCGTTCGCCGTGGTCCTGCCGTGCCGGACGAGGATGACTGTTGCCATGTCGCGGACTGTAGCGGGGCGTACCCGGCGCTAGCGTGGCTCCGTGATCGTCGACAGCGCGCTCTATCGGGCCGGCACCCGGGTGGACCTGGCCTGCGAGCCCGGCGACTTCGGCCGCCTTCGCGCCGGGGTCGAGAATCCCGGCGACTTCGTCTGGCTGGGGCTGTACCAGCCCAGCCCGCGCGAGCTCGACGAGGTGGCCGAGGCGTTCGGACTGCACGCACTGGCGGTGGAGGACGCCGTCCAGGCCCACCAGCGGCCCAAGCTGGAGCGGTACGAGGACAGCCTGTTCCTGGTCCTCAAGACGCTCTGGTACGTCGATGCCGAGGACGCGGTGGAGACCGGGGAGATCAACATCTTCCTCGGCGCCGACTTCGTCGTGACCGTCCGGCACGGAGACGGCTCCCAGCTGCAGAGCGCCCGGGCCCAGCTCGAGACCGAGCCGAGCCTGCTCGCCCACGGTCCCGGCGCGGTGATGTACGCCGTGTGCGACACCGTCGTGGACGGCTACCTCGACGTGATGGGTGAGCTCGAGATCGACGTCGACGAGGTCGAGACGTCCGTCTTCTCGACCGAGCGCACCCAGGACTCGGCCCGGATCTACACCCTCAAGCGCGAGCTCGCCGAGGTACGGCGCGCGGTGCAGCCCCTGCGCGAGCCGCTGCGGCGCCTGGTGGCGGGCGAGGTCTCCGTGATCCACGAGGACGCTCGGCCGTTCTTCCGCGACGTCCTCGACCACCTCACCCAGGCGCACGAGATCGCCGAGAACCTCGAGTCGCTGCTCTCCTCGGCCTTCGACGCGCACCTGGCGCAGATCTCGGTGCAGCAGAACGACGACATGCGCAAGATCTCCGCGGGCGCGGCACTCGTCGTGGTCCCGACGCTGATCGCCGGGATCTACGGCATGAACTTCGAGCACATGCCGGAGCTGGAGTGGACCGTGGGCTATCCGTTCGCCCTGGTCCTGATGGCCTCGGTGTCCGCCGGCCTGTGGATCTGGTTCAAGAAGTCGGGCTGGCTGTGAGCCTCGGATCCGCTCAGGCGTTCAGCACGCCGGTCGCCACCAGGATGAGGGTCAACGCACCGAGCCCGATCCGGTAGATCACGAACGGCGTGTACGACTTCGTCGAGACGTAACGCAGCAGCCACGCGATCGCGGCGTACCCGATGACGAACGACACGGCCGTGGCGACGATCGTCGGACCCCAGCCGTAGGTGTTGTCGCCGTGCGGGATCTCCTTGAGCTCGAACAGTCCGGCGCCGACGACCGCCGGGATCGCGAGCAGGAAGGCGTAGCGGGTCGCGGCCTCACGCTCGTAGCCGAGGAACCGGCCCATCGAGATCGTGGCGCCGGAGCGCGACACCCCGGGCACGAGCGCGCAGGCCTGGGCGAGGCCCATCAGGACCGCGTCCCGGAGGGTGATCTGCTTGATCTGCTTGTTGTTGCGGCTGACCCGGTCGGCGATGCCGAGGACGACACCGAGGACGATCAGCGTGGTGCCGATGATCCAGAGGCTGCGGAAGTCCTCCTCGATCACGTCCTTGAGCGCGACACCGAGAAGCACGATCGGCAGCGAGCCGATGATGATGAACCAGCCCATCCGGGCGTCCAGGTGACCGCGGTACTCCGGCTTGACCAGGGAGCGCAGCCACATCGACCCGATCCGCCAGATGTCGTGACGGAAATAGATGAGCACCGCAAGCTCGGTGCCGATCTGGATGACCGCCGTGAACGCCGCACCCGGGTCCCCCCAACCGAACATCTCGGGGAAGATCCGCAGGTGCGCGCTGCTGGAGATCGGCAGGAACTCCGTCAGGCCTTGGATGGTGCCGAGGACCAGAGCCTCGAGGTATTCCCACACGAGACGGGATCCTACGGAGGTTCGCTGGGCGTGCCGACGTCACCTGGTGTGGTGTTGCCTACTACCTTGTCGCCATGCAGCACAGGTCGCTGGGCGCCACAGGCCTCAAGGTGTCACGCCTCGGGCTCGGCACGATGACGTGGGGACGAGACACCGACGAGCACGAGGCCCGCGACCAGCTGGTCGCGTTCGCCGAGGCGGGCGGGACGCTCCTGGACACCGCGGCCGGGTACGGCAACGGGGCGTCCGAGGAGCTGATCGGCACCCTGATCGGCGACGTGGTCGCCCGCGACGAGGTGGTCCTCGCGACCAAGGCCGGCATCAGCGGCACCCGCGGCGGCGGTCGGGCGTACGACGTCTCCCGCGGTCACCTGCTCACGACCCTCGACGCCTCCCTGCGCCGGCTCGGCGTCGACCACGTCGACCTCTGGCAGGTGCACATCTGGGCCGACGACGTACCCCTCGAGGAGACGCTGACGGCGCTCGACCTCGCGGTGACGTCCGGCAGGGCGTCGTACGTCGGGATCTCCAACTACTCCGGCTGGCAGACCGCGCAGGCCGCGACCTGGCAGCGCGCGGTCCCGGGCCGGACGGTGCTCGCGTCGACCCAGGTGGAGTACTCGCTGCTCAGCCGGCAGGTCGAGCACGAGGTGCTGCCCGCCTGTGCCGCACTGGGCCTGGGCGTGCTGCCGTGGTCGCCGCTGGGTCGGGGCGTGCTGACCGGTAAGTACCGCACCGGCACGCCGTCGGACTCGCGTGCGGCATCGCGGCACTTCGCGTCGTTCGTGAACAGCTACCTCACCGAGCGCTCCGCCGGCATCGTCGAGGCGGTCGCCCGGGCGGCCGAGGGGCTGGGCTGGACGCCGCTGGAGGTCGCCCTCGTGTGGGTCCGCGACCGGCCGGGCGTGACCGCCCCGATCGTGGGCGCGCGCACCGCCGCCCAGCTGCAGGGCGCCCTCACCGTCGAGGAGCTGACCCTGCCGTCCGAGATCGTCGAGGCGCTCGACGACGTGAGCGGGTCGGATCTCCAGTAGGGGGTTGGGATGACACGGGCGCATCGCCGCGCACCTGGACGGGGCGTGGAGTGGGAGTTCGACCGGGTGACCTTCTCGCGGGAGTTCCCCCGCGGTGTCGTCACCAAGCTGCTCGTCGAGCGTGCGGAGCAGGGTGGCTGGGAGCTGGACCGGGTCCGGATCGGGCCCGACGGCACCCGGCGGGTCGTGCTGCGGCGCAAGATCATCCGCGCGGTTCGGACCGCCTGACCGCGTTGCCGTTTGGTCACCAACCGCAACTCCGGCCCGAAAATGGTGCGGTTGGTGACCAAACGGCAGTAAAGGCCGACCGCCCGACCAGCGTCACACGTCGTCCAGGAACCGATCGAACACCCGCGCCCCGAACTCCAGCGCGTCGACCGGCACCCGCTCGTCGACGCCGTGGAAGAGCGCGGTGAAGTCGAGGTCGGCGGGCAGCCGCAGCGGGGCGAAGCCGTAGGAGCGCATGCCGAGCCGGCGGAAGTGCTTGGCGTCCGTGCCGCCGCTCATCAGGAACGGCGCGATGATCGCGTCGGGGTCCTCGGCGAGGATCGAGCGGTGCATGGCGCCGACCAGCTCACCGTCGTACGGCGTCTCCCAGGGCTGCTGGTGCGACAGGTGCTCGATCTCGATGCCCTCCCCGACCAGCTCGGCCAGGGTGGCGAAGAACTCGTCCTCGAAGCCGGGCAGGAAGCGGCCGTCGACGTGGGCGGTGGCCTCGGTCGGGATGACGTTCACCTTGTAGCCGGCGCTGAGCATGGTCGGGTTGGCGGTGTTGCTGATGACGGCGCCGAGCATCCGGGCCGCTCCGCCGAACTCCTCGATGAGTGCGGGCGCGTTCTCGGGGGTCGCCTCGGTCCCGGCGAGCTCGGCGACGGACGCGAGCAGCACCTCCATGGTCGGCGTGAGCCGGACCGGCCACTGGTAGGCGCCGATCCGGGCGACGGCGGCGGTCAGCCGCGACACGGCGTTGTCAGTGTTGATCATCGACCCGTGGCCGGCGCGGCCGCGGGCGGTCAGCCGCATCCAGGCCATGCCCTTCTCGGCGGCCTCGACGAGGTACAACCGCCGGCCCCGGACGGTCGTGCTGAACCCGCCCACCTCGCCGACGGCCTCGGTGACGCCCTCGAGCTCCTCGGGGTGCTCGTCGACGATGACCTGGGCGCCCTTGTGGCCGCCCGCCTCCTCGTCGGCGGTGAAGCAGAGCACGACGGGCCGCTCGGGCACCCGGCCGGCGCGCTGCCGGGCCCGGACGACCGAGAGCAGCATCGCGTCGAAGTCCTTCATGTCGACCGCCCCGCGGCCCCAGACGTAGCCGTCCTGGATCTCGCCGCTGAACGGGTCGACCTGCCAGTCCTCGGCCGCGGCCGGTACGACGTCCAGGTGGCCGTGCAGCAGCAGGCCATCGCCCTCGGTGCCGCCCCAGCGGGCGACGACGGAGGTACGTCCCGGCTCCGACTCGTAGAGACGCGACTCGATGCCGACCTCGTCGAGCAGCGCGGCGACGTACTCGGCGGCCTTCCGCTCCCCCGGTCCGTCGGCGTCGCCGTAGTTGGACGTGTCCATCCGGATCAGCTCACGACAGAGCTCGACCACCTCGCCGGCGGGGTCGGAAGCGACGTCGGAACCGGCCACGGGAACGTCGTTCTCGGGGGTGTTCGGCATGCCTCCAGCATGACACCTCGCGGGTGGGGTCCCGATGCAACGTTTCGGCGACCCCTTTGGTAACTTTCTTCCGCACTCGTCCGGGTGGCGGAATTGGCAGACGCGCTAGCTTGAGGTGCTAGTGCCCTTTATCGGGCGTGGGGGTTCAAGTCCCCCCTCGGACACTGGAAAGGCCCCGGCTCCACGGGGCCTTTTCTTCATTTGTGCCGGCTCGGGCCGGAGCCGGCGACATCGGGCCCGGACCACCAGGGCCATCGGGGCGCACCTGTCGGTGCTGGCGAGGGTGGGCGTGCGACAGTGTGGCCCGTGCTCGGGAGAAGGCGTGTCATCAGGGTGCTCCCCCTTGCGGTGGCCCTCCTCGCAGTGGGCCCGATCGACCTGCCGGCCTCCGCCGACGAGTCGGTGATCGGTCAGGGTGGCGGAGCCGTCGTCATCGTGCTCGATGGATCGGGCTCGATGAAGGAACCCTCAGGCGACGGTCGCACCCGCATGGAGGCGGCGCAGGCGGGCCTGGGTCAGGTCGTCGAGGCGCTGCCGAGCGATGCGAAGGTGGGGCTGCGGGTCTACGGCTCCACGATCTCCGACGGTCCCGGCTCGTGCGAGGACAGCACGCTGCTGGTCCCGGCCGAGCAGGTCGACAAGGGTGTGCTGACAGCCGGGATCGAGAAGCTCCGGCCGTTGGGGAACACGCCCATCGCATATGCCTTGGAGCAGGCCTTCGACGACCTCCCGGCCGACGGACCTCGCAGCATCGTGCTGGTGTCGGACGGTGAGGAGAACTGCGGCGGCGACCCGTGCGAGGTCGCGCGGGACCTGCGCAGGCTCGGCACCGACTTCTATGTCGACGTCGTCGGCCTGCAGGTCGACAAAGCGTCGCGCGACCAGCTGACCTGCGTCGCAGCTGCCGGTGGCGGCACCTACTACGACGTGCAGGACATCGCTCGGCTCGATTCGACCCTGCAGCGGGCGTCGGTGCGAGCAGCGCGGGGCTACGTCGAGACCGGGCTGCCCGTCGAGGGAGGCGCCGATGCCTCGAGCGCCGCCGAGATCGTGGACGGTCAGTGGCTCGACACCATCGGAGACTCGGGCATCGAGTACTACTCGATCCCCGATCCTGCCGAGGGCACCCTCCACCTGAGCGTGTCGACTCGCACGACGTCGGACGATCTCACCGCGTCGGAGCAGCTGAGCATCTCGGTGACCGCTGCGGGCGGCGAGACGTGTGGCGAGACCAGTGCCTCGGTCGTCGGGGTCGACAACACGATGGCGCCGTACGCCGCCTACCTCGCGGTCACCCCGCAGGTGAAGGCCGAGTGTGGCGACGGTCCGTATGTGGTGGCGGTCCAACCCCCCGAGGTCGACGGCGTCAAGCCCCTGGAGCTTCTCGTGCGGACCGAGCCCGAGGTCCTGAACGAGACCGATCTGCCCGGGGCCGCCTCGGGCGACGACTACTCCGCGGTCACGGTGCCAGCCGCCGGCCAGGCGGTTCCGGTGCTCGGTTCGGTGAGCTTCACCGGTGCCCCCGCGCTGGCGCCCGGACTCTATTCCGACTCGATCGTCGCCGGTGAGACGTTGCTGTACCGGGTCACGGGGGTCGGCTGGGGTCAGCAGGCGGTGTGCGACTTCACGCTGGGCGCTGCGGGGGCAGGGCTCTCCAGCGGCAACGTGCGGGCCATCCAAGCGCGTGTCTACGGTCCGTTCCGCACCGAGGTCACCGAGATCCTCGGCGCCAACGACGACGGGGTCTATTCCGGCGACGATCTCACGCTCCACGTGGCGAGTCCGGCGCTGGCCTACGCCAACCGTGACGCCAGCGACGAGGTCCTGCAGGGCACCGCGACCGCGGGTGACCTCTACTGCGGCATCAGCGTGCGGGCGACGTCCGAGCGGAACGACGCCGAGATCGGCGACGTTCCGGTCCAGCTCAGCGTCGGGGTGTCCGGTGAGGTCACCGGCGAGCCGGAGTACGCCGCACCGCCACCCGAGACGGCCACCGAGGACGCAGCCGTGCACGAGCCCGACAGCGACGACGACGGTGGCCCGTCGACCGGCACGCTTCTCGGGGTCGGCACCGGCGTCGTCGTCCTGCTCGGGCTGGGCGTCGCGCTCGTGCGCCGACTCCGCCGCCACCGCGCGAGCTGATCCGAGGGCTCCCGACTGGGACCGACCAGTCCCAGCGATCGCTCCTCGCCGGATCGGCGGCGGTGGCTCAGCTGTAGGCGCAGGGCCGGCGGGTGGGCTCGACGCCCACCTGGTGGGTGGCGTCGGGGTCGCTCCACATGCTGTCGAAGCGCGCGGAGTAGCGCCGGTAGTCGGGCCGGCCGTTGAGCCGCAGGGTGACCTCGTCGTTGCCGAGCGAGACACGCGACCAGTTCTCCGAGCCGGTCCACGTCGCCCGCACGCCGACGCCGTCGTAGGCGCCGTTGACCGTGAAGAACTTGTAGTGGGAGTAACAGCGAGGACCGTAGACGATCTCGTCGTCGCTCCCGGTGGAGATCCGGTCGCCGAAGTCCCAGTCGGCCGCCTTCACGGGAATCCAGGCCTTCTGCAGCATCCGGGCGGCGGAGGCGCCGAGGACGCTGCCGATGACCTTGACGCGGCAGCCCTGGCGCTGGAGGTCGGCCACCTTGCGCGCGATGTTGTCGCCGCGCTCGCCGTACCAGGCGTAGACGATGATCCGGACGACGGTGTGACCGCCGGCCCCGAATCCCTGCGGCGCCCGGCAGCCGATCTTGGAGAGCCGCTGGATGACGGGGTCCCCGCCGGTCGCGCGGGCCGCCTGCACCTCGGTGCTGCCGCCGGACGCGCGGGCGAGCTCGCGCTGGAAGGCCACCGAGTGGTCCGGCGAGCTGTAGCCGACGAAACGCGGGGTGGACTTCCTGTCGCGGGCGATCTGGCGGAAGACCCCGACCCAGGTGCGGAAGAGCCGACGGTCGTCGCGGATCGTGTACCCGTCGTTCCACTGGGCGAAGGCCGCGCCGTAGGTCAGGTTGGCCGAGGACGAGATGATCACGTCCTTGGACGCGCCGCTGCGGCTGAACGAGTAGATCTTGGTGTGCAGGTTGCCGCCGGGTCCGTTGCGGCACGAGCCCCGGCAGAAGACCAGGAAGCTCGGCCGGTCGCGACGCTTGCCGAGGACCTTCTGCAGCCGGCGCTGGGTGTTGCTGATGGTGTTGTCGTTGAAGACCATCTGCACGTGGACACCCCGCTTGTGGGCCTTGATCAGCAGGTCGGCGACGTCGTTGCGGTCCATCGAGTAGCTCGAGATCCGAATGGTGTCGCCGCGTCGGGTGTGCGAGATCGCGTCCCGGATGCGCGCCACGATCGCGACCCGCTGCTTCGGGCTGCCCGTGGGGTCGTTGAACACCGGGCCCCGGGCCGGCTTCCATCGGCGGCGGGGCGCCGTCCGGGGCGAGGCCTCGGCCGTCGACGGCGCCACGGTCGGAGCTGACGCCGGTGCCGCGCTCGCGACGGCCGCCGTGGGTACGACGGCCAGCACCGCCACCCCGAGGGCGAGGGCGAGCATCGTCACGGTCCGGTCTCCCCAACGCATCACAGCGGGAGTGTAAAGCGCTCTAGGGTGCGGCCATGACGGAGAGCCCACGAGCCGCCGACCTCTCGCTGCGCGAGCAGGTGCGCCTGCTCTCGGGTCACGACGAGTGGCGCACCGAGCGGGCGGGCGGGCTGCGGCCGGCGATGCTCAGCGACGGGCCGCACGGCCTGCGGGTGCAGCCCGAGGGCGGGGACCACCTCAGCTTCGGCGACAGCATCCCGGCGACCTGCTTCCCGACGGCCGTCACCCTGGCGTGCACCTGGGACGACGACCTGGCCCGCGAGGTCGGAGCCGCGATCGGGCTCGAGGCACGCGCCCTGGGCGTCGACGTCGTCCTGGGGCCGGGGCTGAACATCAAGCGGCACCCGCTGGGCGGGCGGAACTTCGAGTACTTCTCCGAGGACCCGCTCCTCGGCGGCCACCTGGCGGCCGCCGTGGTCGAGGGGATCCAGTCGCAGGGTGTCGGCGCCTGCCTGAAGCACTTCGCGGTGAACAACCAGGAGTCGCACCGGTTCGTGGTCGACGCCGTCGTCGACGAGCGGACCCTCCGGGAGCTCTACCTGGCCGGGTTCGAGTACGCCGTCCGCGCGAGTTGGCCCTGGACCGTGATGGCGTCGTACAACTCGGTGAACGGGGTGCACGCCACCGAGCACCACGACCTGCTCACGACGATCCTGCGGGACGAGTGGGGCTTCGACGGGCTGGTGATGAGCGACTGGGGCGCGGTGAGCGATCGGGTCCGCGGGATCGCCGCCGGGATGGACCTGGAGATGCCGTCCAGCCGCGGGCTCTTCGACCAAGCGGTCCGCGAGGCCGTCGAGAACGGCACCCTCCCGGCCGAGGCGGTCACCACGAGCGCCCAGCGCGTCCTCGACCTGCTCGCGCGCTGCCCCCAGGGCGACCGACCCGAGGGCGACCGGGCCGAGCTGCTGGTCGACGACCACGACGCCCTCGCCCGCCGGGTCGCCGCCGAGGCCACGGTCGTGCTCCAGAACGACGGACTGCTCCCCCTCGACCCGGGCCTCACCGTCGCGCTGCTGGGCGACTTCGCCGACCGCCCGCGCTACCAGGGCAGCGGCAGCGATGCGAAGGTGGGGCTGCGGGTCTACGGCTCCACGATCTCCGACGGTCCCGGCTCGTGCGAGGACAGCACGCTGCTGGTCCCGGCCGAGCAGGTCGACAAGGGTGTGCTGACAGCCGGGATCGAGAAGCTCCGGCCGTTGGGGAACACGCCCATCGCATATGCCTTGGAGCAGGCCTTCGACGACCTCCCGGCCGACGGACCTCGCAGCATCGTGCTGGTGTCGGACGGTGAGGAGAACTGCGGCGGCGACCCGTGCGAGGTCGCGCGGGACCTGCGCAGGCTCGGCACCGACTTCTATGTCGACGTCGTCGGCCTGCAGGTCGACAAAGCGTCGCGCGACCAGCTGACCTGCGTCGCAGCTGCCGGTGGCGGCACCTACTACGACGTGCAGGACATCGCTCGGCTCGATTCGACCCTGCAGCGGGCGTCGGTGCGAGCAGCGCGGGGCTACGTCGAGACCGGGCTGCCCGTCGAGGGAGGCGCCGATGCCTCGAGCGCCGCCGAGATCGTGGACGGTCAGTGGCTCGACACCATCGGAGACTCGGGCATCGAGTACTACTCGATCCCCGATCCTGCCGAGGGCACCCTCCACCTGAGCGTGTCGACTCGCACGACGTCGGACGATCTCACCGCGTCGGAGCAGCTGAGCATCTCGGTGACCGCTGCGGGCGGCGAGACGTGTGGCGAGACCAGTGCCTCGGTCGTCGGGGTCGACAACACGATGGCGCCGTACGCCGCCTACCTCGCGGTCACCCCGCAGGTGAAGGCCGAGTGTGGCGACGGTCCGTATGTGGTGGCGGTCCAACCCCCCGAGGTCGACGGCGTCAAGCCCCTGGAGCTTCTCGTGCGGACCGAGCCCGAGGTCCTGAACGAGACCGATCTGCCCGGGGCCGCCTCGGGCGACGACTACTCCGCGGTCACGGTGCCAGCCGCCGGCCAGGCGGTTCCGGTGCTCGGTTCGGTGAGCTTCACCGGTGCCCCCGCGCTGGCGCCCGGACTCTATTCCGACTCGATCGTCGCCGGTGAGACGTTGCTGTACCGGGTCACGGGGGTCGGCTGGGGTCAGCAGGCGGTGTGCGACTTCACGCTGGGCGCTGCGGGGGCAGGGCTCTCCAGCGGCAACGTGCGGGCCATCCAAGCGCGTGTCTACGGTCCGTTCCGCACCGAGGTCACCGAGATCCTCGGCGCCAACGACGACGGGGTCTATTCCGGCGACGATCTCACGCTCCACGTGGCGAGTCCGGCGCTGGCCTACGCCAACCGTGACGCCAGCGACGAGGTCCTGCAGGGCACCGCGACCGCGGGTGACCTCTACTGCGGCATCAGCGTGCGGGCGACGTCCGAGCGGAACGACGCCGAGATCGGCGACGTTCCGGTCCAGCTCAGCGTCGGGGTGTCCGGTGAGGTCACCGGCGAGCCGGAGTACGCCGCACCGCCACCCGAGACGGCCACCGAGGACGCAGCCGTGCACGAGCCCGACAGCGACGACGACGGTGGCCCGTCGACCGGCACGCTTCTCGGGGTCGGCACCGGCGTCGTCGTCCTGCTCGGGCTGGGCGTCGCGCTCGTGCGCCGACTCCGCCGCCACCGCGCGAGCTGATCCGAGGGCTCCCGACTGGGACCGACCAGTCCCAGCGATCGCTCCTCGCCGGATCGGCGGCGGTGGCTCAGCTGTAGGCGCAGGGCCGGCGGGTGGGCTCGACGCCCACCTGGTGGGTGGCGTCGGGGTCGCTCCACATGCTGTCGAAGCGCGCGGAGTAGCGCCGGTAGTCGGGCCGGCCGTTGAGCCGCAGGGTGACCTCGTCGTTGCCGAGCGAGACACGCGACCAGTTCTCCGAGCCGGTCCACGTCGCCCGCACGCCGACGCCGTCGTAGGCGCCGTTGACCGTGAAGAACTTGTAGTGGGAGTAACAGCGAGGACCGTAGACGATCTCGTCGTCGCTCCCGGTGGAGATCCGGTCGCCGAAGTCCCAGTCGGCCGCCTTCACGGGAATCCAGGCCTTCTGCAGCATCCGGGCGGCGGAGGCGCCGAGGACGCTGCCGATGACCTTGACGCGGCAGCCCTGGCGCTGGAGGTCGGCCACCTTGCGCGCGATGTTGTCGCCGCGCTCGCCGTACCAGGCGTAGACGATGATCCGGACGACGGTGTGACCGCCGGCCCCGAATCCCTGCGGCGCCCGGCAGCCGATCTTGGAGAGCCGCTGGATGACGGGGTCCCCGCCGGTCGCGCGGGCCGCCTGCACCTCGGTGCTGCCGCCGGACGCGCGGGCGAGCTCGCGCTGGAAGGCCACCGAGTGGTCCGGCGAGCTGTAGCCGACGAAACGCGGGGTGGACTTCCTGTCGCGGGCGATCTGGCGGAAGACCCCGACCCAGGTGCGGAAGAGCCGACGGTCGTCGCGGATCGTGTACCCGTCGTTCCACTGGGCGAAGGCCGCGCCGTAGGTCAGGTTGGCCGAGGACGAGATGATCACGTCCTTGGACGCGCCGCTGCGGCTGAACGAGTAGATCTTGGTGTGCAGGTTGCCGCCGGGTCCGTTGCGGCACGAGCCCCGGCAGAAGACCAGGAAGCTCGGCCGGTCGCGACGCTTGCCGAGGACCTTCTGCAGCCGGCGCTGGGTGTTGCTGATGGTGTTGTCGTTGAAGACCATCTGCACGTGGACACCCCGCTTGTGGGCCTTGATCAGCAGGTCGGCGACGTCGTTGCGGTCCATCGAGTAGCTCGAGATCCGAATGGTGTCGCCGCGTCGGGTGTGCGAGATCGCGTCCCGGATGCGCGCCACGATCGCGACCCGCTGCTTCGGGCTGCCCGTGGGGTCGTTGAACACCGGGCCCCGGGCCGGCTTCCATCGGCGGCGGGGCGCCGTCCGGGGCGAGGCCTCGGCCGTCGACGGCGCCACGGTCGGAGCTGACGCCGGTGCCGCGCTCGCGACGGCCGCCGTGGGTACGACGGCCAGCACCGCCACCCCGAGGGCGAGGGCGAGCATCGTCACGGTCCGGTCTCCCCAACGCATCACAGCGGGAGTGTAAAGCGCTCTAGGGTGCGGCCATGACGGAGAGCCCACGAGCCGCCGACCTCTCGCTGCGCGAGCAGGTGCGCCTGCTCTCGGGTCACGACGAGTGGCGCACCGAGCGGGCGGGCGGGCTGCGGCCGGCGATGCTCAGCGACGGGCCGCACGGCCTGCGGGTGCAGCCCGAGGGCGGGGACCACCTCAGCTTCGGCGACAGCATCCCGGCGACCTGCTTCCCGACGGCCGTCACCCTGGCGTGCACCTGGGACGACGACCTGGCCCGCGAGGTCGGAGCCGCGATCGGGCTCGAGGCACGCGCCCTGGGCGTCGACGTCGTCCTGGGGCCGGGGCTGAACATCAAGCGGCACCCGCTGGGCGGGCGGAACTTCGAGTACTTCTCCGAGGACCCGCTCCTCGGCGGCCACCTGGCGGCCGCCGTGGTCGAGGGGATCCAGTCGCAGGGTGTCGGCGCCTGCCTGAAGCACTTCGCGGTGAACAACCAGGAGTCGCACCGGTTCGTGGTCGACGCCGTCGTCGACGAGCGGACCCTCCGGGAGCTCTACCTGGCCGGGTTCGAGTACGCCGTCCGCGCGAGTTGGCCCTGGACCGTGATGGCGTCGTACAACTCGGTGAACGGGGTGCACGCCACCGAGCACCACGACCTGCTCACGACGATCCTGCGGGACGAGTGGGGCTTCGACGGGCTGGTGATGAGCGACTGGGGCGCGGTGAGCGATCGGGTCCGCGGGATCGCCGCCGGGATGGACCTGGAGATGCCGTCCAGCCGCGGGCTCTTCGACCAAGCGGTCCGCGAGGCCGTCGAGAACGGCACCCTCCCGGCCGAGGCGGTCACCACGAGCGCCCAGCGCGTCCTCGACCTGCTCGCGCGCTGCCCCCAGGGCGACCGACCCGAGGGCGACCGGGCCGAGCTGCTGGTCGACGACCACGACGCCCTCGCCCGCCGGGTCGCCGCCGAGGCCACGGTCGTGCTCCAGAACGACGGACTGCTCCCCCTCGACCCGGGCCTCACCGTCGCGCTGCTGGGCGACTTCGCCGACCGCCCGCGCTACCAGGGCAGCGGCAGCTCGCTCGTGACGCCGACGCGGCTGACCAGCGCCCGCGCGGCGTTCTCCGCGCGGGGCATCGAGGTCACCGACGACCCGGCCGCCGCCGACGTCGCGGTCGTGCTGGTCGGACTGCCCGGCACCCACGAGAGCGAGGGCTTCGACCGGTCCGGTCTGGCCCTCCCGCCCGAGCACGACGCGCTCGTCGAGGCGGCGTACGCCGCGAACCCGCGCACCGTGGTCGTGCTCTCCGCCGGCGGCCCGGTGCGGTTGCCGTGGCGCGAGCGGGTCCCTGCCGTGCTCACCGGTCACCTCGGCGGCCAGGCCACCGGGGCCGCCCTGGTCGACGTCCTGTACGGCGACGTCGAGCCCGCGGGCCGGCTCGCCGAGTCCTGGCCCGCGGAGCTGGGCGACGTCGCCTCCGACCCGTGGTTCCCCGGCGAGCCGCACCAGGTCGAGCACCGCGAGGGGCTGTTCGTCGGCTACCGGCACCACGTGACGGCAGACGTCGCGCCGGCGTACCCCTTCGGGCACGGACGGGGCTACACCCGACTGGACTGGTCCGACCCGGCCCTCGACCGCACGAACCTGACCGCAGGAGAACCGCTGCGGGTCACCGTGACCGTCGCGAACCCGGGTGATCGGCCCGGCTCGGACGTCGTCCAGGTCTACCTCCACGACCAGACCGGGGTGGTGCTCCGACCGCGGCGCGAGCTGGCGGCCTACGCCAGGGTCCGGCTCGAGCCCGGCGAGAGCCGGGCGATCACCCTGGAGGTTCCGGCCCGGGCGTTCGCCTTCTACGACGTCGAGCGCGCCGACTGGTCGATCCCCTCGGGTCGGTACGCCGTCGAGGTGGCCCGCTCCAGCGCCGAGATCGTGGCGGCCCTGCCGGTGCAGGTCGTCGGCGGCGTCGAGAGCGCACCCGAGCCGGCCGACACCGCGCGGCTGGCGGTCGACGACGCCGCCTTCGCCCGCCGCCTCGGTCGGCCGGTGCCGGTGCCCCGACCGGTGCGCCCGTTCACCCGGGAGTCGACGGTCGGCGAGCTCGCCACCACCCGCACCGGTCGGCTGCTGCGCCGGGCGCTCGTGGCGGCGGCGCCGCTGGACCAGGCGGCCGGCGACGACGAGACCCTGAAGCTGATGCTGGCCCGCTCCCTGGAGGAGCTCCCGCTCCGCTCGGTGGCCAGCTTCTCCGGTGGCCGCCTGCCCTGGCCGGCGGTCGACGCGATCCTCGCCGTCGTCAACGGACGCCCCTGGGAGGTCGCGACGGCCGCGGCTCAGAGGGCGCGGACCCGCTGGAAGTTGCGCCCACCCCGGGCGTAGGTCGCGACCACCGCCGGCGGCGCGCGGTGCTCCTCGACCGGCTCGGACCAGCGGCAGCGGCGTACGTGCACCAGGTCGACCGCGACAGCCGCGGGATCCCGGTCGTGCTCCAGCGGACCGGTCAGGACCCCGCGCACGAAGCGACCATCCGGGTCCCGGGTCCACATGACCGCTCCGTCCGGCACGGCCGCGAACCGGTCGAGGCGTCGCGCGGAGCGCTCGTCGCTCACCGCGCCCATCCCGCACAGTCCACGCTCCAGGGCCCGCTCCACGGCTGCCCACGGCTCGACGTCGTCGCTGCGTGAGCGCATGGGCGCGCGGTAGACCCCGGGCCCGTCAGCGGCAGGTGGCGGCACGCGCCGGTGGTGCCCCGAGGCCGCACCGGGCAAACGTCGTTTGTGACCGGGAGCGGCGGCTACCGGGTCGTCGTACCCGACCCGAGAGGACTCCCCGTGAACGCGCAGACCCTGTCCGGCAAGACCGTCGCCTTCCTCGTCGCCACCGAGGGCATCGAGCAGGTCGAGCTCACCGACCCCTGGCAGGCCGTCCGGGACGCCGGTGCGACGCCGGTGCTGCTGAGCACCGAGAGCGGGGAGGTGCAGGCCTTCCACCACCTCGACCAGGCGGACACGTTCCCGGTCGACGCGGTCGTCGACGACGTGTCGGTCGAGGAGTACGACGCCCTGGTGCTGCCCGGCGGAGTCGCGAACCCCGACCTGCTCCGCACCCACGAGCCCGCCGTCGCCTTCGTGCGGGACTTCGTGGGCTCCGGCAAGCCGGTGGCCGCGATCTGCCACGCGATCTGGATGCTGGTCGAGGCCGGCGTGGTGTCCGGCCGCGAGCTCACCTCGTGGCCCAGCCTGCAGACCGACGTCCGCAACGCCGGCGCGACCTGGGTCGACCGGGAGGTCGTGGTCGACGGCAACCTGGTGACCAGCCGCAAGCCCGACGACCTGCCCGCGTTCACCCGCGAGCTCACCACGCTGGTGGCCGCGACGTCCTGAGGCCCTACAGTTCCCGGGTGCCCCCGCCCCCGTTCCGTGTCGGCTTCGTCACCGGCGCCACCCCGGACAAGTGGGCGCGCACCTGGCGCGACCGCTCGCGCATCCCCCTGGAGCTGGTGCCGGTGGAGCAGCACGAGCAGGAGGACGGGCTGCGTGCGGGCAGCCTCGACGCCTGCCTGGTCCGGCTCCCCGTCGACCGGGAGGGCCTGCACCTGATCCCGCTGTACGACGAGGTCGCCGTGGTCGTGGCCGGGAGCGAGCACCTCGTCGCCGCGGCCGACGACGGGGTCACCCTCGCCGACCTCGCCGACGAGCAGCTGGTCCTCCCCCACGAGTCGGGCTGGGTGCCGGCGGCCGAGCAGCTGGACTGGCCACCGATGTCGGTGCGCGACGCGGTCGAGGTCGTCGCCTCCGGCACCGGGATCGTGCTGCTGCCGATGTCGATCGCCCGGCTGCACCACCGCAAGGACGTCGTCACGCGGCCGGTCACCGACCTCCCGGCGACCAAGGTCGGGCTCAGCTGGCTGGTCGACAACGAGGACCCCCGCGTGCAGACGTTCATCGGCGTCGTCCGGGGCCGCTCGGAGCGCAGCTCACGGTCCTGAGTCGATCGGGTCCCGCGTGAGCGTCCTCACCCGAAGGTGTGAGACGCCGGAGCGCTGGAAACCCTGATCTAGTGACCTCGTTACAACGTCCTCCGTCCGACTCGCTCAGCTCGCCGTCCGTCGGCAGTCCCATCCCCCAGCCCGACACGCACCCCGTCCTCGACGTCGAGCAGTCGTCGTACGGCCCCGACGGTGCCCACCCACGCCTGGACCGGCTGGTCTTCGGCGTCACCGCCGGCGTCTCGCTGGCGTTCCTGGCGTGGGGCTTCTTCGGCACCGACTCGCTCGGCGACGTCTCCGCCGAGTCACTGGCGTGGACGATGCGCAACACGGGCTGGCTGTTCGTGCTGACCGCCAGCGCCCTCGTGGTCTTCGTCATCTGGCTGGCCATGAGCAAGTACGGCGCGATCACGCTCGGCCACGACGGTGAGCAGCCGGAGTTCCGGACCATCTCGTGGATCTCGATGATGTTCAGCGCCGGCATGGGCATCGGGCTGATGTTCTACGGCGTCAGCGAGCCGGTCAGCCACTTCGTCACGCCGCCGCCCGGCACCGGTGACTCCGGTGGCTCCGAGGCGGTGCAGCACGCCATGGCCACCACCCTCTTCCACTGGACCCTGCACCCCTGGGCCATCTACGCCGTGGTTGGTCTCGCGATCGCCTACGGCGTCTACCGCAAGGGCCGGCTGCAGCTGATCTCGGCGGCCTTCGAGCCGCTGATCGGCAAGCACGCGCACGGTCCGGGCGGCAAGGTCATCGACATGCTGGCGATCTTCGCCACCCTCTTCGGCTCGGCCGCCTCGCTGGGCCTGGGCGCCCTGCAGATCCGCAGCGGCCTGGAGATCGTCGCCGGCCTCGGCGACCTCGGCAACGGCTTCCTGGTCGGCATCATCGCCGTGCTCACCGTCGCCTTCGTGGCGTCGGCCGTCTCCGGCGTCGCCAAGGGCATCCAGTGGCTCTCGAACATCAACATGGTGCTCGCGGTCGGGCTCGCAGCGTTCGTCTTCATCGTCGGCCCGACGGTCTTCATCCTCAACCTGATCCCGACCTCGCTCGGCAGCTACGTCGGCGACCTGCCGATGATGGCGGCCCGCACCGGTGCGGAGGGCCAGGACACCAACGAGTGGCTGCAGGGCTGGACCGTCTTCTACTGGGCCTGGTGGCTGTCGTGGACCCCGTTCGTCGGCATGTTCATCGCGCGGATCTCGCGCGGGCGCACCATCCGCCAGTTCGTCACCGGCGTCCTGCTCGTCCCGAGCCTGGTGAGCCTGGTGTGGTTCTGCATCTTCGGTGGCGCGGCGATCAGGCTGCAGCAGCTCGGCACCGACATCGGCGGTGCCGACGGCCAGGAGTCGCAGCTGTTCACCACCCTCGAGGCCTACCCGGCCGCGACCGTCGCCAGCGTCGTGGTGATGGTGCTCGTGGCCATCTTCTTCGTCTCCGGCGCCGACGCGGCCTCGATCGTGATGGGCTCGCTCTCCGAGCGCGGCTCACCGTCGCCGCGCCGGGCGACCGTCATCTTCTGGGGCGTCGCGACCGGGGCCGTCGCCTCGGTGATGCTGCTCGCCGGTGGCGAGGACGCGCTGTCCGGGCTGCAGACCATGACCATCGTCGCGGCGGTGCCGTTCGTGCTGGTCGTGATCGGGCTGTGCGTCTCGCTGGTGCTGGACCTGCGGACCGACCCCGTCGTCGTGCGACGTCAGTACGCCGTCGACGCCGTCGAGCAGGCCGTGATCGCCGGCGTGACCGAGCACGGGGACGACTTCGTGATCTCCGTCGAGGCCGACCCCGACACGGGCTCGACGCCCGTGGCGCCTACCAGGACGTCGCCAGGGGACGACCCTCGGTGAATCCGGCGGCCGACTGCAGGCCGACGAGCGCCCGCTCGTGGAACTCCTCGAGCGTGGCGGCTCCGGCGTACGTGCAGGCCGAGCGGACGCCCGACCCGATCGCGTCCAGCAGGTCCTCCACGCCCGGTCGGAGCGGGTCGAGGTACATCCGCGACGAGGAGATGCCCTCCTCGTAGAGCGCCTTGCGCGCCCGGTCGTACGACGACTCCGCCGAGGTGCGGTTCGCGACGGCCCGGGCCGAGGCCATCCCGAACGAGACCTTGTACGGCCGGCCGTCGGAGTCCTCGTGCAGGTCACCCGGCGACTCGTGGGTGCCCGCGAACCAGGAGCCGACCATCACGCTGGACGCGCCCGCGGCGAGGGCCAGCGCCACGTCGCGCGGGTGCCGTACGCCGCCGTCGGCCCAGACGTGCCGGCCGAGCGCGCGGGCCGCGGCGGCGCACTCCACGACGGCGGAGAATTGCGGTCGACCGACGCCGGTCATCATCCGCGTGGTGCACATGGCACCCGGTCCGACGCCGACCTTGACGATGTCGGCCCCGGCCTCGATCAGCGCGCGGGTGCCCTCGGCGGAGACGACGTTGCCGGCCACGACGGGGACGGACGGCGCGACGGAGCGGATCGCCCGCAGCGCCTCGAGCATCCGGTCCTGGTGGCCGTGGGCGGTGTCGGCGACCAGCACGTCCACCCCGGCCGCAACCAGCCGACCGGCCTTGTCGGCCACGTCGCCGTTCACGCCCACGGCGGCTGCGATCCGCAGACCGCCGGCCGCGTCGACCGCCGGCGTGTAGAGCGTGGCCCGCAGCGCGCCGGTGCGGGTCAGGACGCCGACCAGCCGGCCGTCCGTGTCGACCCCGACCGCCAGTCCGGCGCGGGCGGTGTCGATGGCGTCGAAGACCGTGCGCGCATCGGTGTCGGCCGGCACCACCACCCGCGGGGGCGACATCACGTGCTGGACCTGCGCGAAGCGGTCCACCTCCGCGCAGTCCGCGGCGGTGACGATCCCCACCGGGCGGCCGTCCTCCACCACCACGGCGGCCCGGTGCGCGCGCTTCGGGATCAGCGCGAGCGCCTCCGCGACCGTCGCGTGCCGGGTGAGCTCGATGGGCGTGTCGAAGACCAGGTGCCGGGCCTTGACCCAGCGCACCACGTCGGCGACGACCGGGATCGGGATGTCCTGGGGGATGACGACCAGCCCGCCGCGGCGGGCCACGGTCTCGGCCATCCGCTTCCCGCTGATCGCGGTCATGTTGGCCACCACGATCGGCAGGGTCGCGCCCGTGCCGTCGCTGGTGGCGAGGTCGACGTCGTACCGGCTGGCCACCGCGGAGTGGCGGGGCACCATGTAGACGTCGTCGTAGGTCAGGTCGTACGGGGGAACCGCACCGTCGAGGAACTGCACGTCGGGGAAATCTACGCGGTCGGGCCCGATCTGGCAGGTTGGGCGCCATGGCGTACCTCGATCCGGGAGACCCCGTCCAGCTCGCGGCCCAGGTCCGCGCCGCGTTCGAGGAGCGGTACGACGCCCCCGCGGCGGCCGTGGGCCGGGCACCCGGCCGGGTCAACCTGATGGGCGAGCACACCGACTACAACGCCGGTCTGGTGCTGCCGGTCGCACTCCCCCACACGACCCACGCCGCGTGGCGTCCGACCACGGACGGCCGCCTCCGGGTGGCCAGCCGGCAGCGGGAGTCGACCTGGGAGGGCCGGGTCGACGACCTCGGACCGGACGCCGTCGACGGCTGGGCCGCCTACGCCGCCGGGGTGGTGTGGGCGCTGCGCGAGGCGGGTGTCGAGATCCCGGGCTGCGACCTGCTCGTCGACAGCACCGTCCCTGTCGGCGCGGGGCTCTCCAGCTCGGCCGCGCTCGAGTGCGCCGTGGCGGTGGCGCTCGCGCCCGACGCCGACCGGCGACTGCTCGCCGCTGCCTGCATCCGCGCCGAGACCGAGATCGCGGGCGCCCCGACCGGGGGGATGGACCAGTACGTCGCCCTGCTCGCCGAGCCCGGACAGGCCCTGTTGATCGACTTCGAGAGCGACGAGACCACGCAGGTCCCGCTCGACCTCACCGGCCACACGCTGCTCGTCACCGACACCCGGGTCAGCCACGAGCTCACCGACGGCGGCTACGGCTCGCGGCGCGCCGACTGCGAGGAGGCGGCGCGGCAGCTCCGCGTGCCCACCCTCCGGCGGGCGAGCCTCGCCACCGTCGAGGACCTCGAGGACGAACGGGTACGCCGGCGCGCGCGCCACGTCGTCACCGAGATCTCGCGGGTCACCGCGGCCGTCAACGCTTTGGCGACCTCCGACTGGGGAGCCGTCGGTGAGCTGTTCCGGCGCTCGCACGCCTCGATGCGCGACGACTTCGAGATCTCCACCCCCGAGCTCGACGCGGCCGTCGTCGTCGCCGTGGAGGCCGGCGCGGTCGCGGCCCGGATGACCGGCGGCGGGTTCGGGGGCTCCACCGTCGCGATCGTCCCGGACGACCGGGTCGAGGCGGTGATGCGGGCGGTCGACGCGACGTTCGTGCTGGAGGGCTTCAAGCCGCCGGCCCACCTGCGGGCGGAGCCGTCGGCGGGGGCTTCCGCGGGGTAGGGACCGTGCGGGGCCCCGCCGGCGCTACGTCGAGCTGACGCCGATCCGGCCCTCACGGAAGGCGTCCACGAACAGCGCGTGGTCGGCGCGGACCCGCTCGGCGTACGACGTCGCGAAGTCGGTCACCCAGGCGGTGAACTCGCGGCGCCGACCCTCCAGTGAGGTCACGATCGCCTCCTCGACCTGGAAGTCGACGAGGTCCTGGTCGCTGTCCTCGTCGGAGGCGCAGTGGATCTTGGCCGTCGCCCGCCCGAGCAGGCTCACGACCTGCGCGATGTCGTCGGGCTCGGTGAGACCGGCCCAGTCGAGGTCCTCCTCGTACGGCGAGACCTCGCTGACGACGTACCCGACCCCGTCCAGCTCGGTCCAGCCGAGCAGCGGGTCGGTGTGCACCTGCAGGGCCCGCTGGCTGACCACCGTGCGGTGCCCCTCGTTCTCGAAGTAGCGGTCCACCGTCGCGGAGTCGACGAACCGGCTGACCGCCGGGATGTTGGCCTGCTTCATCGACAGCACCACGTCGTTGTCGAGCGCCTGGCTGACCCCCTCGATGAGCAGGTTGTACGCCGGCAGCCCGGCCGAGCCGATGCCGAAGCCGCTCTTGCCGACGACGTCGCGCAGCTCGTAGAAGAGCGCCCGGTGCGAGCGCTTGTCCTCCGGGATCGTGTCCAGGTAGCGCTGGTAGGCCTTCTCGACCCGGGCCTGCTCCCGCTTCGGCAACCGGCGCTCGTGGACGCCCTCGCGGAACAGCCGGGTGCCCTCGACGCGCAGGGTCGTCGCGTCGAGCAGGTCCGCGCGGCGGCGCTGGCGGGCTGTCACGAGGGCGTCGTGGATCGGTCCCTCGGTGTTGTCGAGGTGCAGCGAGAACTCCCCGGCGTCGTCGGCGCTGCCGACGTACTCGTCCACCTGCGAGAGGTACGCCCGGACGTAGCGACCGACCAGCCGGCGTACCTCCTCCTCGGGCAGCGCCTTCTGCCAGCCGACCACCGCCAACGACGCCGCGAAGCGCTGCAGGTCCCAGGTGAACGGGCCGAGGTAGGCCTCGTCGAAGTCGTTGACGTCGAAGACCAGCCGGCCGTCGGAGTTCAGGTAGGTGCCGAAGTTCTCGACGTGCAGGTCGCCGTGCACCCAGATCCGACCGCTGCGGTCGTCGGCGTACGGGTCCTCCCGCGACGTGACGTCGGCATAGAACAGGCACGCGCTCCCCCGGTAGAACGCGTGCGGATCGGAGGCCATCGTGCGGTACTTCCCGCGGAACGCCACCGGGTCCGCCGCCATCAGCGGCGCGAACGCGTCGTCGAGCGTCGAGACGATCAGGTCGGAGCGGTCCTCGGTCATGGCTGGCTCGGTGCCCGGATCTGAGTCGGCGTACTCAGCGAGGACCGGGTACGACGGCGGGTCCTCACCGTCGACGAAGCGACGAGGCTTCTCGTCATGTCCACTCCCAAGCAGACCAAGAACACCACCGCCTTCTTCGCCCAGGCCGGCATCTCGTTCGCCGTCGCCCTGCTGGCGATGCTCTTCGCGATCCTCTACCTGCCGGTCGACCCGTGGGTGCGTGCCTTCTTCGGCATGACGACGCTGTTCCTGACGACCTCGTCGTTCACGCTCGCCAAGTGCATCCGGGACGCGCAGGACGAGCAGTACGTCGTCACCCGTCTCGACCAGGCACGCGTCGACAAGATCCTCGCCGACCACGACCCGTTCCGCAGCGTGTCCTGAGCCGTCGCCGTCCTGCGGGTTCATCACGGTGTGCAGACGAGTCGGCGTGGGCGGATCGGGCCTGCGGGCTCATCACGGTATGCAGACGAGCCAGCACTTCCCACGGTGGGTACGCCGTGGGAAGTGCGAACCGCCCTGCATACCGTGATGAACCTGGGGCAGGAGTGACACCACCCCAACCAACCCCCCCCGCCGAGCACCCGCTCGGCTGGCCGCCGGCCACCCGGTCTGCGACGTGGCCCAAGCCTCAGCGTGGCCCGGCCCGCTCCGGGGTACGTTTCCAGCGACCGTCCGCGACCGGAAGGACCCGCTGTGGCCCGCAAGAACCCCATCGGCAAGATCGTCGATGCCGCCGTCGAAACGGCCGTCGAGACCGTGAAGGACCCGATCGGCACCGGCCAGAAGGTGGTCGGCCAGGCGATGAGCCAGGTCCGGGGCACCGTCGAGCTCGGCCGGATGGTCGTCGGGCAGGCCACCCAGGCCGCCGTCGACCGGGTCGGCGCCGCCACCGGCCGGGGGGCGCGGCCCGCACCGGCCGACCTCGCCGCCCGGCCGGCTGCCGCCAGGCCGGCCGCCGCGACCCCGTCCCGGCCCACCCCCTCCCCGGAGCCGCGACCGCACGGCGACCCGGTGTCGCCGATCGCGCGGACGACCGCGAAGAGGCCGCCCGCCAAGAAGACCGCTGTGCAGAAGCCGCCCATCGCCCAGGTCGTGCCGGCGAAGAAGGCAGCGCCCGCCGCCAAGAAGGCGACGCCGGCCGCCAAGTCAGCGCCAGCCGCCAAGAAGGCGGCGCCCGCGGCGAAGAAGGTGACGCCGGCGGTGCGTCCGTCGGAGGCAGCGCCGACCGTGAAGGCGGCGCCGGCCAAGAAGGCAGCGCCCGCCGCCCCGAAGCCGGCGCCCGTGGCGAAGAAGGCCCCTGCGAAGAAGGCTCCTGCCAAGAAGGCGCCCGTGACCAGCATCGATGCCGCCGCCGATCCCGCCGCGGTCGACGTGACCCCGGCCGACGTGATGCCCGCCAAGGCCACCGAGGCGAAGGGGCCGATCGCGAAGGCTCCGGCGAAGAAGTCGACCGCCAAGGCCCCGGCCAAGAAGTCCGCGCCGTCCGGCAAACTGCCGGCCCGGAAGGCACCGACGAAGGCTCCTGCCGACCCGCTGATCGACCCGGGCACGGCCAAGGCGATCGCCTCCGAGGCCGCCACCGGCGCGCAGGCCGCCGAGCCCGACAAGGGCTGAGCGGGGCACGCCGTGCGTGAGTCGTGCCCCTGATCGCGTGCCCGGTGGCACGGTCAGGGGCACGACCCGCGACCGGTGGCGCTACCTCAGCTCGGCGCTGCTCAGCCCGAGCACCCGGCGGGCGACGATCAGCTGCTGGATCTGCTGGGTGCCCTCGAAGATGTCGAGGATCTTGGAGTCGCGCGACCACTTCTCCAGCAGCTCGCTCTCGGAGTAGCCGATCGACCCGCAGAGCTCGACGCACGACAGCGTGATGTCGGAGCCGACCCGCCCGGCCTTGGCCTTGGCCATCGACGCCTCCAGGGAGTTGGGCCGCCGGTTGTCGGCCATCCAGGCGGCCTGCAGCATCAGCAACCGAGCACCCTCCCAGTCCGCCTCCAGCTGCAGGAGCTTCGCGGCCGCCGCCGACTGGGTGAGCGAGGGCCGGTCGTAGTCGACGACCACGCCGGCCCTCTCGAGCAGGTCGCGGGTCAGGTCCAGGGCGGCCTTGGCGCAGCCGACCGCCATCGCGGCCACCAACGGCCGGGTGTTGTCGAAGGTCGCCATCGCGCCGGCGAAGCCCTGCTGGGCGTCGACCTCGGGCGAGCCGAGGAGGTTCTCCTTCGGCACCCGACAGCTCTCGAAGGTGATGGTCGCCGTGTCGGAGGCCCGGATGCCGAGCTTGTGCTCGAGCCGGTCGACGCGCATGCCGGGCGTGCCCTTCGGCACCACGAACGACTTGATCGCGGCCCGGCCCAGCGACCGGTCGAGGGTCGCCCAGACGACGACGTGGTCGGCCCGGTCTCCGGAGGTGACGTAGATCTTCTCGCCGTCGAGGACGTACTCGTCGCCGTCGAGGACGGCGGTCGTCCGGATGTTCGCCGAGTCCGATCCGGTGCCGGGCTCGGTGATCGCCATCGCGGCCCACACGCCCGCGAACCGCTCCGCCTGCTCGTCGTCGGCGACCGACGCGATGGCCGAGTTGCCGAGGCCCTGGCGGGGCATGGACAGCAGCAGTCCGACGTCTCCCCAGCACATCTCGGCGATGGACATCACCGACGCCAGGTTCGCGCCGTTCTGCACGCCGGCCTCACCCGACGGAGTGGTCGCGTCCCGTCGTACGCCGGCCGCACCCGCTCCCTCGTTCGCGCCGGACTCGGAGAGCCCGTCGATCATCGCGGCGAGCATGTCGAGCTCCTGGGGATACTCGTGCTCGGCGCGGTCGTACTTGCGCGAGATCGGCCGCAGCATGTTCATCGCGACCTGGTGGGCCTGCCCGGTCAGGGTCCGGAACTTCCTCGGGTCGTCCAGGTTGATGCTCATACGAGAACCACGCCTTCCATCACGCCGACGGCCCGGAGGTCGCGGTACCACCGCTCCACCGGGTGCTCCTTCACGAACCCGTGGCCGCCGAGCAGCTGCACCCCGTCGAGGCCGATCCGCATGCCCTGGTCGGCGCACAGCTTGCGGGCCAGCGCCACGTCGCGGGCGACGTCCTTGCCCGCCGCCGCGCGGCTGGCGGCCTTGTAGGTCAGCAGCCGCATCGCCTGCAGCTCGATGGCGATGTCGGCCACCATGAACGCCACCGACTGGCGGTGCGCGATCGGCTCCCCGAACGCCTCGCGCTCCTTGACGTACGGCGTCACGTAGTCGAGCACGGCCTGCCCGGTCCCGACGGCGAGCGCACACCAGGCGAGGCGCGCGAGCCGGACGCACTCGGTGTACGTCGACCCGTCGGTCGCGCCGAGGACGTTCTCCTCCGGTACACCGACGTCGGTGAGCACCAGGCGGGTCATCCCGGCCGCCCGCACGCCCATGCCGGGATCGGCGACGACCTCGATGCCGGGGGTGCTCGACTCCACCAGCACCAGCACCGGCTTGTCGTCGAGCGAGGCGCCGACCACGAAGAGCTCGGCCTCGGCTCCCCGGGCCACGGCCGACTTCACACCGTTGAGGACGAGCCGGCCGCCGGCGCGCTGTGCGGTCGTCGCGGGGCTCAGCACGTCGAAGAGCACGGTCGGCTCGCCGAGCGCCAGCGCGGCGGCGGGCACGTCGCCTCCGGTGAAGGCCGGCAGGTAGGTCCGCTGTTGCTCGTCGGTGCCCCACAGACCGAGGGCGGTCGCGACCGCGCCCGGTGCGAGCGAGGCGACGGCCAGGCCCAGGTCGCCCCGGGCGAGCGCCTCGGCCACCAGGGTGCCGGCCATCGCGGACCGCTCCTCCGAGATGCCGCCGAGCGCCTCCGGGACCCCGAGGATGGGGAGGCCGACCTCGAGTCCGGCCTTCAGCACCGCCTCGGGGGCCGAGCACGCCTCGTCGGCCTCCGCGGCCGCGGGTCGGAGCACCTCCTCGGCCAGCTCGGCGACCACGTCCACGAGCAGCTGCTCGTCCTCGGTGGGCGTCAGGTCGAAGACCCCGCTGCGCGGCGCTTCGTTGGGCCGGGCGCCCGGAGCGTCCTTCGAGCCGGCCCGCGCGAAGGACCGGCTCGCGGCGGTGACCGTCCGGAACCCGCTGCGCGTCGTCGTGAACACCGCCTGCTCGGCCCGCCGGCGCAGACCGACCCGGTCGAGCACGTCGCTCCGGGCCAACCGGCTCAGCGCGGCGACGGCGTACCCGACCGGGTCGCGCGTCTCGGTCGAGGACAGCCCGTGCTTCCCGCCGGGCCTGAGGCTCTGCATGAGGGACATGCCGGAACTGTAACTCGGAGTTACAACAGGTGCCACGGGAGGTTCGTCGATCGGGTCACCCGGGGACGGATGGCCTACGATTCACGCCGTGTCCGAACACCCCGAGGCTCCCGAGCACGCGCCGTACGGCCCCCTTCCGACCGGTGGCACCGTCCGTCCGATGACCCGCTGGGGCACCCCGGTGATGCACCGCCCCCAGGCGCGGGTCACGGCGTACGACGACGCCCTGCGCACCCTGGTCGCCGACATGGTCGCGACCATGTACGCCGCCGACGGCGTCGGCCTGGCCGCCTGCCAGATCGGGGTCGACCAGGCGGTCTTCGTCTTCGACTGCCCCGACGACGCCGGCGAGCGCACGGTCGGGGTGGTCTGCAACCCCGAGCTCGTGCTGCCCGAGGGCAAGGATCGGGAGCTCGACGTCGCCGAGGAGGGCTGCCTGTCCTTTCCGGGTGCGTTCGTCGACTGCGCCCGGCCCAACCGGGCGACGGTGACCGGCACCGGCCTGGACGGCGAGCCGGTGACCTTCGAGGGCGACGGGCTGCTCGCGCGCTGCCTGCAGCACGAGACCGACCACACCGTGGGCACGGTCTTCGGCGACCGGGTGCCGACCAAGGCCCGCAAGAAGTTGCAGAAGACCCACGACAAGCTCGCGGACGAGTACCCCGCGGGCTGGCCCGCCTGATCCCCGCGATCCGCATCGTCCGGCTCCCCCCGGCGGTGTTGCAGGCGCTCGCCGACGGTGACCTCGAGACCGCCGGCGCGCTGGCCCCGGTGCCCCTCACACCCTGGCTGGTGTCGGCGGAACGGATCGGGACCTGGCGGATGCGGGCCCGCCAGGCCGTCGAGTCACCCGGGGACCTGCCCTGGATCACCGGTGTGGTCCGCGACGAGGCCGCGGGACTCACCGTGGGTGCAGCCGGCTTCCACGCCGCCCCGGACGAGCGCGGCATGGTCGAGGCGGGGTACGGCATCGACCCGGCGTACCGCCGGCGCGGCTACGCCCGGGCGGTGCTGGAGCTGCTGATCGACCGGGCGCGGACCGACCCGGCCGTCTCGGTGCTCCGGCTCACCATCTCCCCCACCAACGAGCCGTCGCTCGCGCTGGCGCGGCAGTACCCCTTCGTCGAGGTCGGCGAGCAGTGGGACGACGAGGACGGGCTGGAGACCATCTTCGAGCTGGGTGTCACCGCTTCCTCCTGACCCTGATGGTCGCCGTCCCCTTCGACGCCCGAGTGGTCGCGTTGCCGGCGTAGGTCGCGGTGAGCCTCAGCCTCCCGGCCCGCACCCGGGGCAGCCGGAACGACGCCACGCCCCGGCGCAGGACCAGGGCCTTCCGCTTCGCGCCGTACCGCAGGACCACCTTCCCCGTCGCGGCGCCCGAGCCGCGGGCGACCCGGATCCGGACGACCGGGCGCGATCCGGCCCGCGCGGCCCTGGGGGCTCCGACGGTGGTGCGCGAGGCCAGCGGCGCGGGCGGGGGCGCAGGCTGGGGCGCGGTCGCGGGTGGCGCCGGGACGGACACCGTCGCCGTGGCCACCGGACCGGTGCCGACGGAGTTCACCGCGGCCACGCCGAGGGTGTGGGAGCCCGGGGCCAGACCGGTGATCCTGACGCCGGCGCTGTTGGCGGCGACCGTGCCGCGCGAGATCCCGTCGACGTACACGACGTACCCCGTGATCGCCGCACCACCGTTGGTCGAGGGTTCCGACCAGGTCGCGTCGAGCGAGGACCCGGCCGGGTTCCAGGCGGCCGCGAGACTGCGCGGCGCCGCCGGGACCGTGGTGGTGGTCGCCCGCGTGACCGTGGCGGAGGCACCGCTGCCGCCGGCGTTCACGGCGCGGACCGTGAAGGTGTACGACGTGCCGGCGTCCAGCCCGCTCCAGGTGTACGACCTGGCGCCGGCCGGCAGCTCGATCACCTGGCCGCTGCCGCTCCGGGTGAGCACGTAACCGGTGATCGCCGAGCTGCCCGAGCTGGCCGGGGCGGTCCAGGCCAGGGCCACCGACGAGGCTGTCACCGCGCCGGTGTCGAGGGTGGCCGGCCGCGTCGGCAGGCCGGCCGTGCTGCAGTTGCCCGTCACCTGGATCCGGTAGCCGCCGATCGAGCCGTAGTCGTCGTACCCGGCGGTCGTCCAGGCGCCCTTGCCCACCCCGTCGATCGCGACGTGGTAGCGACCGGACGCGACGGTCTGGCTCACGGAGGCGCCGAGCCCGCCGGCGGTGCGGTAGGTCTGCATCGACGACGGCGGGTCCGCCGCCGCGACCAGGTTGCCGCTCGTGTCGAGCAGCCGCACCTGGAGGTCCAGGTCGGCTCCCGCGTCGAGCACCGGCGCCGCCGCGACGGTCACCGCCCCGGTGCAGGTGCCGAGCAGGAACGTGTCGACGTCGGTCCGGCTGCTGACGTACGACGTCCCGGCGGGGACCGTCGGCGCCCCCGTGATGACGGACGGCGCCTCGTCGACCCGCAGTCCGAGGCCGGCCGTGATCGTCGCGAGGTCGTTCTCGTTGTTGTTGGCCCCGGGGTAGTCGCCTTTGCTCCACTGCGAGATCGGCCGGTCGTACCCGGAGCCCATGATGGGCGCCCATGCCCCGTGGCCGGCGTAGTAGCCGGCCGTGGCGGTGCCGTCGTGCTGGAGCCCGAGCTGGTGACCGACCTCGTGGGCGACCGCCTCGGCGATCCGCTTCGGGTCGTTGCCCGTCCCCTGGGGGAAGACCCAGGCCGGCTGGAGGTAGCCGTAGCCGTTGCCGCCCGGTCCGGCCACGTCGTCGAAGACGTCGATGAACGCGACGCCACCGCAGTCGGGAACGACCGCGGGCGGCGTCGGCGCGCAGATGGTCGCCCACGCACCGCTGGGCGACACGAGCGCATGCGCGCCGTACTCCTGGTCGGCGAGCGAGGACCGCAGGATCGCGACGGCGCCCGGGTTCTGCGTGGTCACGTCGACGTCGAACGGCGCGTAGTCCTCGGCGACGAGCGCCCAGACCGTCTGGACCGCCTCCTTCTCGGCGTCCGAGAAGGTCGGCCCGTCGCCGGCGGGGTCCCAGGCCGGGTGGCTGGTCGGCGTCGTGGGGTACTGCGCGTGCCACTCCGTGCCGGAGACGACGGCCCCGTCGACGTCGATGAAGATCTTCCGCTTCGCGTCGGGCTTGCTGTGCAGCGTGAAGGTCTGGTTGAGGGGGTACGGCGCCGCTCCGGCGGGCGTCGGAGCCCGCTCCGCGGCGACGGGCTCGCGGTAGAACAGCCGCCCCTCGGTGCTGAGCCAGGCGGTGTCGTCGGTGCGCAGCACCTCGCGCAGCCGGGCCTCGGGAAGGCCGTTGAGGCTCGCCGCCTCGTCGACCTGCTCGCCGAGCAGCCGGAGCGCCGTACGCCCGTTGGCCTGCCTCGGGAGCTCGACCGACGGGGTCGACAGCCGGACCGGGCCCTGGCCGGGACCTGTCGGCGCGGCCGGGTCCGCGGCCAGGCTCGACGCACCGGGCCCCGGGGCGAGGATCGCCAGACCCACGATCGCGGCGACCAGGCCCGCTCCAGCGCGCAACATGTGGTTCCCTTCGAAAATCATCGGCTATCGGAGTCCTCGGCGCCTCCGCTGCAGTACCCAGGAAGGGTCGGCAGCGCTCACCGGCGCATGGCTACGTAGCAGGCGACCGCGCTGGCTGCGGCGACGTTGAGCGAGTCGATCCCCTCCCGCATCGGGATGACGGCCCGCCGGTCGGCGGCCTGCTCCCACCGTGGCGAGAGCCCGTGCCCCTCCGAGCCGAGCACGAGAGCCACCTTGTCGAGCCCGGCGACCGCCTCGTCGACGGCGACTGCGTCGTCCGCCAGGGTCAGCGCCACGGTGGTGAAGCCGGCCGCGGAGAGGTCCGGGAGGGCGTCGTACCAGTCCGGGAGGCGGGTCCACGGCATCGTGAAGATCGCCCCCATCGCGACCTTGATCGCGCGGCGGTAGAGCGGGTCCGCACAGCGCGGGGCGAGCAGTACGGCGTCGAAGCCCAGGGCCGCCCCGCTGCGGAAGATCGCGCCCACGTTGGTGTGGTCCACGATCTCCTCGAGCACCAGCACGGACCGGGCGCCGGCCAGCACCTCCTGGACCGGAGGCAGCGGCCGACGCGCGAGCGAGGCGAGCGCGCCGCGGTGCACGTGGAAGCCGGTGACCTCCTCGGCGAGCGCCTCGGACAGCACGTAGCAGGGGGCGTCGGTGGTCGCGAGCACCTCGGCGAGCCCGTCCAGCCAGCGCGGCGCCATCAGGAAGGAGCGCGGCGCAAAGCCGCCCTCGACGGCGCGTCGTACGACCTTCGCGCCCTCGGCGAGGAAGAGCCCGTGCTCGGTCTCGAGGTTCTTGCGCAGCTCGACGTCGCGCAGGTCGCGGTAGTCGGCCAGCCGCGGGTCGGCCGGGTCGTCGATCTCGATCAGGGTCGCCATCAGGGTCTCGATACGCCGGTTCGTCCCTCACCGGCTACTCGACCACCGAAGGCAGCGGGGTGTGCGACCGCGACCACGTCACCGACCACGATGATCGCCGGCGGCTTGACCTGCTCGGCGACCAGCACCTCGGCCAGGGTGCCGAGGGTGGCCAGCACGGTGCGCTCCCCCGGCATGGTGCCGTCGCAGACGACACCGACCGGGGTGTCGGCCGCACGACCGCCGTCGAGCAGGGCCGCCGCGATCCGGGGGGCGTTCTCGACGGCCATCATCAGCACCAGGGTGCCGGCGAGCTGCGCGACCGCCGGCCAGTTGGTGAGCGAGTCGGGGTGGCCGGGCGGGAGGTGACCGGAGATGACGGTGAACTCGTGGGCGACGCCGCGGTGGGTGACCGGGATGCCGGCCGCGGCGGGCACCGCGACCGGGCTGGTCAGGCCGGGGATCACCGTCACGGGTACGCCGGCCTCGCGGCAGGCGAGGATCTCCTCGTAGCCCCGGCCGAAGACGAAGTTGTCGCCACCCTTGAACCGCACCACCCGCTTGCCGGCGAGGGCCCGCTCGACGATGACACGGTTGATCTCCTCCTGCATCGCGCTGCGTCCGCGCGGCAGCTTGGCCACGTCGACCAGCTCGACGTCGGGTCCGAGGTCGCCGAGCAGCTCACGCGGGGCGAGCCGGTCGGCCACCACGACGTCGGCGTCCATCAGCGCCTTGCGACCGGCGATGCTGATCAGCTCGGGGTCGCCGGGACCGCCGCCGACCAGGACGACGCCCGGCGTACGGTCCCGCTGCCGGGGCGCGGCGATGACGCCCTCGCGCATCTCCTCGAGGATCTCGTCGCGGATCCGGGCGGAGCGCTGCGGCTCGCGGTTGCAGAGCACCGCCACCGTCACCCCGTCGTGGCGGCCGGTCGCGGGCGTCCAGGCGGTCGCCCGGGTGCCGTCGTCGGAGCGGACGCAGAACACCCGCCGGACCTCGGCGGCCGCACTGACCTGCTCGTTGACGACGGGGTCGGCGGTGGCCGCGATGCAGTACCAGGCCTCGTCGAGGTCGGCGTCCTCGAACCCCCGCTCGTGCCAGGTCACCTCGCCGGAGCCGACCAGGCCCTCGATCGCCGGGGTCACCTCCGGGGAGACGACGTGCACGTCGGCGCCGACGGCGATCAGCTGCGGCACCCGCCGCTGGGCCACGTGCCCGCCTCCGACCACGACGACGCGACGGTCGGCGAGGCGGAGCCCGGAGGGGTACGTCGGGAAGTCGTCCACGCGCCCATCATCGCGTGTGCACCGCCGGGTGCCTGGGCAAGGGTTCGGTGGCCGGACTACGGTCGGGCCTGTCCGCCGTCTGCGCTAGGAGAGCCATGCCCTCGCTCGACCGCCCCGTCACCCCGAACCCCTACGACCTGCTGCCGGCCGCACCGTCGTTCACGGTGACCAGCGCCGACGTGACCGACGGGCAGCCGTTGAGGGACGACCAGGTCAACTCCGGGGGCGACACCTCCCCCCAGCTGTCCTGGGAGGGGGCGCCCGAGGGGACCAAGAGCTTCACGGTGACCTGCTTCGACCCGGACGCGCCCACCCCGAGCGGCTTCTGGCACTGGGTGCTCGTCGACCTGCCCGCCGACGTGACCTCCCTGGACACCGGTGCCGGCGCCGAGGGCGCAGACCTGCCGGGCGGCGCCTTCATGTGCCGCAACGACGGCGGCTCGAAGGCGTTCATGGGCGCGGCACCCCCGCCGGGCGACCAGGTGCACCGCTACTACTTCGTCGTACACGCGGTGACCGAGGAGACCCTGGGCGTCGACTCCGACGCCTCCCCCGCCGTCGTCTCCTTCAACCTGGCCTTCAAGACCTCGGGCCGGGCCATCCTCCACGGCACCTACGCCCATTGAGCTCGCCGAGTCAGCACCACTGGTGCTGACTCGGCCAGCTGCTTCTGCTGACTCGGCGGGGGGCGGATCAGTGGCCGGAGGCCTCGCGGAGCAGCTGCTCGAACGGGGTGGGCTCGGCGAGCTCGTCCTCGACGGTACGACGCCGCCTGGCCGCGCCGCTGGACTGCACCTTGCCGGCCAGGGTGGCCAGCTCGCCGGCGGCCCGCTCGACGCGGTCCTCGAGGCCGGTGTCGCCGAAGTCGTCGGTCGCGGCGAACACCCCGGTCGGCACGACGATCGCCCGCTGGTAGGCGAACAGCGGCCGCAGCGCGTGCTCGAGCACCAGCGAGTGCCGGGCGGTGCCGGCGGTCGCGGCGACCAGCACCGGCTTGCCCTCCAGCAGCCCCGGCTCAAGGACGTCGACGAACGTCTTGAACAGCCCGGAGTACGACGCCGAGAAGACCGGCGTCACCACGATCAGCCCGTCTGCCTCGCGGACCGCCTCGAGCGCCCGCGCCAGCTCCGGCGGTGCGAAGCCGGTCAGCAGGTGGTCGGTGAGCTGGTGCGCGAGGTCGCGCAGCTCGACGACGGTCAGCTCGGTCTCGTCGGCGCCGAGCGCCGCCGTCGTCGCGGCGGCCAGCCGGTCGGCCAGCAGCCGGGTCGACGACGGGACGCTCAGCCCCGCGGAGACGACGACGATCCTGGTCATGCGTCGACCTCCTCGGCCTGCTCCTCGGCGCGGTGGCCGGTGACGTCGTCCTGGGCGTGCACGGTGGCGTCCCGGGCGCCGCCCGCGGCG
Source organism: Nocardioides sp. W7 (assembly GCF_022919075.1). Classification (NCBI taxonomy): domain Bacteria; kingdom Bacillati; phylum Actinomycetota; class Actinomycetes; order Propionibacteriales; family Nocardioidaceae; genus Nocardioides; species Nocardioides sp. W7. The sequence goes on from NZ_CP095078.1 coordinate 3,659,233, forward strand.
GCCACCAGGGAGGCGTGGGTCGGCGCATCCGGCACGTCGGCCGGCCGGCCCTCGGCGAACCCGGCCCGCATCGCCGGCAGGATCTCGCCGAGCAGGTCGAGCTGCTCCAGCACGGTCTTCAGCGGCAGTCCGGCGTGGTCGACGAGGAACAGCTGACGCTGGTAGTCGCCGACGTACTCCCGGAAGCCCAGGGTCCGCTCCAGCACCTGCTGGGGCGAGCCGACGGTCAGCGGGGTCGCCTCGGTGAAGTCCTCCAGCGACGGGCCGTGCCCGTAGACCGGCGCGTTGTCGAAGTACGGACGGAACTCGTTGACCGCGGCCTGGCTGTCCTTGCGCATGAAGAACTGCCCACCGAGTCCGACGATGGCCTGGTCGTACCGGCCGTGGCCGTAGTGCTCGAACCGGCGCCGGTAGAGGTCGACCATCTGCTTGCTGTGCGAGGCCGGCCAGAAGATGTGGTTGTGGAAGAACCCGTCACCGTAGTACGCCGCCTGCTCGGCGATCTCCGGGCTGCGGATCGAGCCGTGCCACACGAACGGCGCCACGCCGTCCAGCGGGCGCGGGGTGCTCGTGTAGCCCTGCAGCGGAGTGCGGAACTTGCCCTCCCAGTTGACGACGTCCTCGGTCCAGAGCCGGCGCAGCAGCGCGTAGTTCTCGACCGCCAGGTTGATCCCCTGCCGGATGTCCTTGCCGAACCACGGGTAGACCGGACCGGTGTTGCCGCGGCCCATCATCAGGTCGACGCGGCCGTCGGTGAGGTGCTGGATCTTCGCGTAGTCCTCCGCGATCAGCACCGGGTCGGTGGTGGTGATCAGCGTCGTCGCGGTCGACAGGATGATCCGCTCGGTCTGGGCACCGATGTAGGCCAGGGTGGCCGTCGGGTTCGACGCGATGAAGGGCGGGTTGTGGTGCTCGCCGGTGGCGAAGACGTCGAGACCCACCTCTTCGGCGTGCTTCGCAATCGCGACCGTGGCCTTGATCCGCTCGTGCTCGGTCGGCGTCCGCCCCGTGGTGGGGTCGGGCGTCACGTCACCGACGCTGAAGATGCCGATCTGCATGACTGCCTCCGCTACTGATGGTGTTGGTTGAATATCGAACTAACCAGTGAACCGCGGTCCCCTCGGCAGTATTCCGGGGCTCCCGGTCCTGATGCCGAGCTGGCTAGTCGGCCTCCGGCAGCGGGCGGCCCAGGATCAGTACGGCGCGGTCGTCGTCCCCGCGGTCGACCTGCTGCACGATCCGGCGCGCGGCCCCGTCGATCCCCCCGCTCATCGCCCCGCGGGCGACTCCCCGCAGCCAGTCGATGCCGGTGTCGAGGTCGGCGTCGCGCGACTCGACGACGCCGTCGGTGTAGAAGAGCAGCGCGTCGCCGGGCGCGAGCAGCCCGACGCTGAGGTGCAGCTCGGGGTCGGGCGCGATGCCGAGCGCCGTGCCGCGGGCGTTGTCGACGCTCCACTCGCGCTGCTCGGCGTCCCAGCGCAGGGCGGGCGGGTGCCCGGCGCTGAAGATGCCGTACTCCCCCGTCGGCAGGTCGACCAGCACGTGCACCGCCGTCGCGAACGTCTCGTCGGAGTGCTGGCGCAGCAGGAAGTCGTTCGCCGCCCCGAGCAGCTCCCGAGGCGGTAGCGCGCCGATCAGCCCACCCAGCGCGCCGGCGAACTGCAGGGCCCGCGGGCTCGCCTTCACGCCGTTGCCGCAGACGTCCACGAGCACCATCTCGAGCCGTCTGCCGTCCGGCGAGAGGTCGGCCACCAGGAAGTCCCCGGCGTACCCGACGCCGTGGGCCGCCCGCATCGCCGACTGGGAGAGCCAGCCGTCGGGCAGCGGCGGCACGGTGGCCTGGGCCTCCTGGAGGTCGCGCAGGTCGGCCAGCATCGCCTCACCGAGCGCGGCGGGCAGCCCGGAGCGCTGCCGGCTGGACTGGTACAGGATGATCGCGACCGAGAGCGCCAGCGAGGTGAGCGCCGAGGCCCGGGCGCCGTTGAACGTCATGTCGCTGACGAGGACGGATCCCACTGCGGCCGCCGAGGCGGCCAGGGTGAGCCACACCAGCGGCCGGAAGCGGAGCAGCAGCATGCCGAGCAGGAGCCAGACGAAGTACGTCGTCAGCGGCATGATCTCGTAGTCGATCACCGACACGGCGAACGACGCCGCCACGCCCAGCAGCAGCAGGACGAGCGCGAGCACCTGGCTCTGCGGGGTGCCGCTGCGCCAGCCCAGCACTCGTTCCCGAACGTGCCGCGAGACCCGGTCCCTGAACGTCTCCCGCTGCCCTCCCACGCGTGAAGACTATGTCGTTCCCGCAGCCGGTCACGGACGGGTTCCCCAGGGCTCAGCCGGACCGGTGCGGCAGCGTCACCCGGAAGGTGCTGCCGACGCCGACCTCGCTCTCGAGCGACACCGTTCCGTCGTGGGCGGCGACAATCGAGCTGACGATGTTGAGACCCAGGCCGGTGCCGGAGATGTGCTGGGAAAGCGCGTGCCCGCCGCGGAAGAAGCGGGAGAAGACCTGCTCGATCTCGTCCGCGGGGATGCCGATGCCGGTGTCGCTCACCTCGATCTCGACCGTGTCGGGCCGCTGTCGCAGCGAGACGGTCGCCCGACCGCCGACCACGCTGTACTTGACGGCGTTCGAGACCAGGTTGTCCAGCACCTGGCGGATCCGCTGCTCGTCGACCCGGGCGGGCAGGCGGTCGGGCACGACCGCGTCGACCCGGACCTCTGCCTTCTCGGCCGTGGGTCGGGCGGCCTCGACGGCCTCGCGGATCAGCGCGGACAGGTCCACGGTCCGGCGCTGCAGCCGCAGGCCCCCCTCGCCGACCTGGGCCACCAGGAGCAGGTCGGCCACCAGGGCGCCGAGCCGCGCGGCGTTGCGCCGCACGACCTCGAGCTGGGCCGCGACCGAGGGCGGGAGGTCCTCCTCGGCCAGCATCTCCAGGTGGCCGAGGACCGAGGTCAGCGGGGTGCGCAGCTCGTGGGAGACCGAGGACACGAACTCGTCCTTGACCTGCATGGCGCGCATCACCTCGGTGATCTCCTGGTAGGCGAGCGCGGCGCCCAGCCGCTCGCCGCCCGGCCCGCGCACCTGGCGGGCGGAGGTGGAGAAGGCTGCACGGGTCAGCGGGTCCGAGCCCACCCAGTAGGTGTAGTCGTCGAACTCCTCGCCCTGGGCGGCGCGGTACGACGGCATCTCCTCGCGCGTCATCAGGGTCTTGCCGTCGACCTGGTAGACGTGACCGAGCTGGCCGGCGGCACCCCGGTGGCCCTCGGGGAACGGCAACCGCATCGTCTCCTCGTGCCGCCGGTTCATCCGCTCGTAGTGGCCGTCGCGGTCGATCAGCAGCAGACCGACGGTGACGGTCTCGAAGATCGCCTCGAGCGCGTTCCGCTCGTGCTCGATCTCGGCCTTCGCCGCCTGCAGCCGCTGCTCGAACTCGTGCTGCTCGCTCACGTCGAGGATCTGGGAGATGAAGTAGAGCGGCTCCCGTTCCGGCCCCCGGACGATGGCGACCGACAGGTCGCCCCAGACGACGTGCCCGTCGGCGTGCAGGTAGCGCTTGCGCAGCCGGTAGGAGTCGATCTCACCGTCGAGGGCCTGGTGGAAGTGCCGGAGGTCGGTGTCCAGGTCGTCCGGGTGGGTGATCTGCTGGAAGTCGCGCCGGGTGAGCGTCTCGACGTCGTAGCCGAGCATCTCCGACAAGGCTCGGTTGACCAGCAGGAGCGTGCCGTCCAGGTCCACCAGCGTCATCCCGACCGGGGAGTACTCCAGCGTGAGCCGCCACAGGGCCGAGCTGTCGTGAACGTCGTCCACCCGGCGGCACCTCCTCAGGGACCGAGTGCCCACGCGGGCCTGGGAGAAACGTAAGGGACAGTGGGCTCCGGCGGTGGCCCAATACGAGGAGAGATCACCGGCCGGACCGGAGCGCGGTCCGACGGACCTGTGGTTTGGATCACAGCCCGCGCGGGGAGGGGATCGGTCACCATCTCGGACGAGGAGCACCATGCGACGACCCGGTCCCACCGCCTTCGCGGCCACCATCGCCGGTTGCCTGACGTCGGTCCTGCTGGCCCCGCTCAATCCCGCTCACGCCGATGTCGGCGTCACGCAGGAGGCGAGGCTGGTGGGCGACAAGCCGGTCAGCGGCCGCTACGGCATCGCCTTCAACGACTACGGAGCCAACCGCGGCAACTACTGCCCGCCCAGAGCCGGCCAGTGCTGGCCACTCGGCCGGGCCGTGGCGCGCGGCACGCTGGAGACCAAGCTGTCGGTCTACCGGATCAAGGACGGCATGAAGAAGTACGACTACTACCTGCTCGACGTCGACGTGGTCGCCGCCGACCGCGTCGGCAAGCACCGCGGCGGCACGGTGACGATCGGCGTGACGAGCCTCGGCCCGCGCCTGGTCGACCACACCGACACCAAGACGCTCCGCGCCACCCAGGGGGACTGCCACTCGGTGGACATCGGCTTCTCCACACCCTGGCCGGTGATCGATGCCTCGGCCGACCTCGGCTCGGTGACCTGGTGTTCCGACAGTGCCAGCCTCTCCCGAACCACCTCCGGCACGACGGCCCGATGGAGCCTGAAGGGCCTCGGCCGCACCCACCACCTCGCGGTCGACCGTGCCGTGAAGGTGCGGGCCGGCAAGAAGCCCCGGTTCCGCGTCGACGTGACGGTGCCGAGAGACACGTGCACCAGAGCGATCCGGGGCAAGTGTGTCGACTACCGGGGCGGCACCGCCAGCGCGTCGTACCGGGTCGGCTCCCGGGGCTGACCCGGTACGACGAAGCGGGCCGGCGATCAGCCGGAGAGCGGAGCGCGGAGCGAGACCCGCAGCTCGCACCGCTCGCCGCCGACGTCGACCTGGAACCCACCCGCGGCGAGCCAGTCCTCGGTGACCGGCTCGTCGCGGCGCAGCGCGGCGAGCCCGACGCACGCGCCGACCGTCTCGCCCCAGGCCGCGCTGGTGACCTGGCCGACCGGTCCACCGTCGTGCAGCACCAGCTCGCCACCCCACAGCATCGGCTCGGACGAGCCGACCGCGAACGAGACCACCCGCCGGCGGGCTCCACCGCGGGCCAGCTCCGCGCGTCGTGCCACGAGCGCCTCCCGGCCGAGGAACGGCTTGTCGCCGCGCAGCGCCGTGGCGAAGACCAGCCCCGCCTCCACGGGGGTGACCTCCGGCGTGAGCTCGCGGCCGAAGGCGCGGTAGCCCTTCTCGAGCCGCAGGGACTCGATGGCGGAGTAGCCCGCGTCGACCAGCCCGTACGCCGCACCAGCGGCCGAGAGCGCGTCGTACACCCGGGCGGCCTCGGCGACCGGCACCAGCAGCTCCCAGCCCAGCTCGCCGACGTAGGTCATCCGGGTCGCCCGGACGGTGGTGCCGGCGAGCTCGACCTCGCGGCTGGTCGCGAACGGGAACCCCGCCTCCGACAGGTCGGCCGGCGTGAGCGAGCCCAGCAGCTCGCGCGAGCGCGGGCCCATCACGCCGAGCACGGCGGAGGCGTCGGTGACGTCGGCGGCGCGCACCCCGACGCCCACCGCCGCGCTCTGCCGCCGGATCCAGTCGAGGTCGCGGATCGTGGTCGCCGAGCTCGAGACGAGCAGGAAGGCGTCCGCGCCGGTCCGGGTGACGGTCAGGTCGGCCTCGTAGCCGCCCCGCGAGTTGAGGAACGGCGTGTAGACACACCCGCCGACCGGGACGTCCACGTCTGCGGCACAGAGCCACTGCAGCGCCGCGAGCGCATCCGGCCCGGCGAGGACGTACTTGGAGAACGAGGTCTGGTCGAAGACCGCGACCGCGGTGCGGCACGCCCGCTGCTCGGCGGCCGAGGCGTCCAGCCAGTCCGGCCGGCCCCAGGCGTAGTCCAGCGAGGTGGGCCCGAAGACCAGCGGCCGCTCCCAGCCCATCCGGGTCCCGAACAGCGCTCCCCTCGCCGCCAGCCGATCGTGGAGGGGCGAGGTCCGCTGGGGTCGGCCGGACTCGAGCTCGCGGTTGGGCCACGGGATCGCGTAGTGCAGGCCGAGCACCTCGGCCACGCGCGAGCGGAGCCAGCCGTTGTCGCCGTGGAACGGCGCGAACCGGCGTACGTCGACCCCGACCAGGTCGTCCTGCGGCTCCCCCGCGACGATCCACTCCGCGAGCGCACGGCCGGCGCCGCCGGCCGAGGCGATGCCGACCGAGTTGAAGCCAGCCCCGACGAACAAGCCGTCGAGCTCCGGCGCCTCGCCCAGCAGGAACTGGTTGTCGGGGGTGAACGACTCCGGGCCGTTGTAGAACTTCCGGATGCCGGTCTGCTCCAGCGCCGGGACCCGCACCAGCGCCTCGTCCATCAGCACCGAGAAGTGGTCCCAGTCCTCCTCGAGCAGCTGGAACTCGAAGGGGTACGGCAGGTCGTCCGGCGAGCGCCAGGGCTTCGCCTCGGGCTCGAACCCGCCGACGACCAGGCCACCGACCTCCTCCTTGAAGTAGGTCCAGCCGTCGGGGTCGCGCAGGATCGGCAGGTCCGGGTGGCAGCCCTCGATCGCCTCGGTGACGACGTAGAAGTGCTCCGCCGAGTGCAGCGGCACGGTCACGCCGGCCAGGTCGCCCAGCGCCTTGGCCCACTGCCCGGCGCAGTTGACGACGACCTCGGCCTCGATGTCACCGGCATCGGTGCGCACCCCGGTCACCCGCCGACCGGCCGGCGTCTCGACCACGTCGAAGCCGGTCACCCGCACCTTCTCGACCACGACCGCACCGCGCTGCCGGGCGCCCTTCGCCAGCGACTGGGTCAGGTCGGTCGGGTTGACCTTGCCGTCGCCGGGCAGCCAGAGCGCGCCGAGCAGGTCGTCGACCCGCATCGGCGGCCACAGCTCCCGGGACCGCTCGGGGGTGACCAGCTCGCAGGGCAGGTCGTACGCCGCCGCGTTGGCCGCCGTCCGCCGCAGCTGCACCAGCCGGTCCTCGGTCCGGGCCACGATCACGCCGCCCACGTTGCGGTAGCCCGTCGCCAGTCCGGTCTCGGCCTCCAGCGCGTCGTAGAGCTCGGCGGAGTACTGGACCAGCCGGGTGCCGCCCTCCGAGGCCCGCAGCGGCCCGACCAGCCCGGCCGCGTGCCAGGTCGTCCCGCCGGAGAGCCGACCCTGCTCCAGCAGGAGCACGTCGGTCCAGCCGAGCCTGGTCAGGTGGTAGGCCACCGAGGTGCCGACGACGCCGCCGCCGACGATGACGACCCGTGCGCGGGAGGGGAGATCAGCCATCGGACGCCACGTCCGTCAGGAGACCCGCGAGGTCGGGGCCGCGGAAGGTCGCGACCGCCTTCTCGAAGCGCTCCAGCCCCCAGCCGTGGAAGTCGAACTCCACCGGGCTGGTGGCGGCCTGGATGAAGCCCCACAGCGACCAGCCGTACTCGCTGCACAGCGCCTGCACCCGCACCCGGGCGAGGTCCGCCGGGGTCGGGTCGCCGAAGTACGCCGCCGTCCAGGCCTCGGTCTGCTCGGGGGTGAAGTCGCACTCGGTGCTCGTGTTGCCGAGCTCGAAGCAGGCGTCGTTGGCGCCGGAGTACTCGTAGTCGATCAGCCGGACCATCACCCCGTCGTCCACGAAGTTCGCCGCCAGCAGGTCGTTGTTGCAGGGCACCCCCGGTCGCGGGGCGGCGGCGAGCGCCCGTCGTACGTCCTCCCACGCGGCCGCGTGGTCGTCGTACGACGAAGGGAGCGCGAAGCCGTGCTCCCGCACCGTCGCGAGGTACGCCGCCTGCCGCGCGAACATGTCGAACGTGCCCGTGAACGCGGGCCCGGCGTGCAGGCGCCGGCAGGCGCTGGCGGCCCGGTGCAGCACGCCGTCGTCGGCGAAGTCGGCGTCCTCCAGGGTGCGGCCCTCGAGGAAGCCGATCACCAGGATCGCCAGGTCGGGCCGGTACTCCACGACGGGTGCCCCGACCCCGGCTGCCGCGGCCGCCACGGTGTTGGCGTGCTCGGCGTCGCGGTCGATGCCGAGCAGGGCGGGATCGCCGTACGAGCACCGGACCACGACGTCGAGGGGCGGCCCGGAGTCGGTGGTGATGACCCGCACGTTGTGGTTGGTCAGCCCGCCCGGCAGGTCGAGGACGACCCGGGACCGCCCCGCCAGGCAGGCGAGGCGGTCCAGGTCGGCCGAGCCGGTCGCTGCCACCTTGGCGTCGCGCTAGTCGTCGAAGGCCTCGATCACCGCGGTGTCGATGGTGTTCTTCGGACCGGTGAACCACTTCTTCGCGGAGAGGTGCCACCAGATCGTCAGCACCAGGAGCGCACCGAAGGTGAGGAGGGGGGCGTAGTTCACGAACTTCCAGGTGAACTCGTCGTTCCACGGCACGCCCGCCGGGTAGAGCGGCAGGACGAAGTAGATCGAGATGATGATGATCTCGGCGGTCGCGACCAGGTTCATCCACTTGTACTTCGACCCGTTCGTCCACGAGCCCGCCTCGAAGGCGTCGCCGATCCTCCAGCGCAGGAAGATCGGGATCGCGAAGGCCAGGTAGAGGCCGATCACCGCGACCGAGACCACCGCGTAGAAGGCCGTCGGGACGATCAGCGGCTCCTCGGGCGTGCCGATGTTGACCTCGATCAGCGCCGGCAGCGTGATGAGCACCCCGACCGTGGCGCAGAGCAGCACGGCGTTGATCGGGATCTTGTTGCTCGCCACCTTCGACCAGAGCCTCGACCCGGGGAGCGCGCCGTCCCGGCTGAACGCGAAGCTCATCCGCGAGGCGCTGGTCAGGCAGGCGGTCGCGCAGAAGAGCTGGCCGGCCGTCGAGATGACGAGGATCAGGATGTGCCAGCCGTCGCTGAGCGCCTGACCGAAGATCACGTCGGCCCCGTTGAGGCCCGAGTTGATCCCGGCCGTCACGCCGTCGGGGTCCTGCACAGCGAAGAGGAAGGACAGCAGCAGGATCCAGCCGCCGATCGCCGAGTAGAAGATCGAGCGCCAGATGCCCTTGGCGGCCGCCGAGGACGCCGCCGAGGTCTCCTCGGACAGGTGGGCGGAGGCGTCGAAGCCGGTGATCGTGTACTGCGTGAGCAGGAACCCCAGCGGGAGCACCAGGAACCAGTAGACGCCGCCGCTGTTGGACCCCGCGTCGTACCCCGAGTTGTTGATTCGCTCGCTGACCACGAACGAGATGTCCTGGTGGTGATCGGGGACGATGATCAGGACCGCGATCACGATCGCGGCACCGGCGACGTGCCACCACACCGAGACGTTGTTGATGACGGCCAGCAGGTGCGCGCCGAACGCGTTGAGCAGCACCGCCATCACCATGATCAGCACGAAGAGCACGAACACGCGCGTGAGGCTGTAGTCCTCGGCCCAGCCGGTACTGATCGTGCTGAGGGTGATGTCGAGGAACGTCGCGGCGCCGTACGCCACCGAGGCGGTGACGGCGATCAGGCCGATGAGGTTGAGCCAGCCGGTGAAGAACCCGGCGGCCGGGCCGCCGAGCTTGGCGGCCCACCAGTAGATGCCACCCGAGGTGGGGTACGCCGAGACCAGCTCGGACATCGTGAAGCCGATGATCAGGATGAAGATCGAGATGATCGGCCAGCCCCACGTGATGGCGACGGGGCCGCCGTTGCTCCAGCCCTGGCCGAACGTCGTGAAGCAGCCGGCGAGGATCGAGATGATCGAGAAGGAGATCGCGAAGTTCGAGAAACCGGACCAGGTCCGGTTGAGCTCCTGCTTGTAGCCGAGCTTCGCGAGCAGTGCCTCGTCCTCGTTGTGGATCTGGGAGTCAGCCATGGCGCACCTCCGGGACGTTCGTGCAATCGTGAAGCGGACGCTAGCCCCGGCGGAATCGGGGTGTAAACACCCAGCCGTAAATTCGGTATGAACCCAGACCTTTACTCTGTCGGGATCGATTGACTCCCCCGCTCGCCGGAACCGAGGATGATCCGCATGACCGCCGACCCAGCAGCCGGGCTCCCGGAGGCAGTTCTGCGGCCCGTACGCGGCCACCACGCCTTCGAGGCGTGCGTGGAGCGGCTGGCCACGGCGATCAGGCTGGGGGTCTACCCGCTCGGCTCCGTCCTCCCTCCGGAGCGCGAGCTGGCCACCCGGCTGCAGGTCTCGAGAGCCACCCTGCGCGAGGCGATGGCCGCCCTGCGCCAGGCCGGACTGGTCGAGACCACCCGTGGTCGCGGCGGTGGCACCGTGGTCACGCTCAAGCCGCGCACGCCCTCGGGGCGTGCGGCGGCGCGGATCTCCCCCGAACGACGGGCCGACTGGCTCGACTCGCTCGACTTCCGCCGTGTGATCGAGCCCGGAGCCGCAGCACTCGCTGCGGGACTCCCGCTCGCCGAGCCGGCCCGCGCCCAGCTGCAGCAGGCGCTCGACGAGGTCACCTCGGCCCGGCGGCCGGCCGACCACCGGCAGGCCGACTCCCGGTTCCACCTGACCATCGCGGCCCTCACCGGGTCCCCCCGGATGGTGGAGTCGGTGACGTCGGCGCAGGCGACGCTGCACGAGATGCTGCTGGCGATCCCCGTCCTCCACACCAACATCGCGCACTCCGACCGCCAGCACGCGGCCGTCGTACGCGCCATCCTCGCGGGGCGTCCCGAGCGCGCCCGAGCCGCCATGGAGGAACACTGCGACGACACCGCCGCGCTGCTGCGCGGACTGGTCGGATAGGAGCACGGATGCAGCTGCGCAACGACCGGCACCTGAGCATGGAGGACCTGATCCGCCGGATCGAGGTCCTCGAGATCGACACGGTCATCGTGGCGTTCACCGACATGCAGGGCCGACTCCAGGGCAAGCGCCTGCACGGTCGCTACTTCGTGGACCACGTCGTCGGGCACGGCACCGAGGGCTGCAACTACCTGCTGGCCGTCGACGTCGACATGAACACCGTCGACGGCTACGCCATCTCGTCGTGGGAGAAGGGGTACGGCGACATGGAGTTCGTGCTCGACGAGCGGACGATCCGGCTGCTGCCCCACCTCGAGGGCACCGCGATGGTCCAGTGCGACCTGGTCTGGCCGGACCGCTCCGCCGTCGTCCAGTCGCCGCGCACGATCCTGCAGGCCCAGCTCGACCGATGCGCGGAGCACGGCTGGACGGCGCTGGCCGGCACGGAGCTGGAGTTCATCGCCTTCGACACGACGTACGAGGACGCCCACCGCGCCGGGTACCGGGACCTGACGCCCGTCAACCAGTACAACGTCGACTACTCGATCCTCGGCACCACCCGCGTCGAGCCGCTGCTGCGGGCGATCCGCAACCACATGTACGACGCCGGCCTCGACGTCGAGGGCGCCAAGGGCGAGTGCAACCTCGGCCAGCACGAGATCGGCTTCCTCTACGCCGACGCGCTGACCACCGCCGACAACCACGCGGTCTACAAGAACGCCGCCAAGGAGATCGCCGCCCAGCAGGGCAGGGCGATCACCTTCATGGCCAAGTACGACGAGCGCGAGGGCAGCTCGTGCCACATCCACCTGTCGCTGCGCGGCACCGACGGGGAGCTGGTGTTCTGGGACGACGGCGCCCGCACGCCGCTCTACGACCGGTTCGTCGCCGGGGTGCTGGCGACGATCGCCGACTTCACGCTGCTCTTCGCGCCCAACATCAACTCCTACAAGCGCTTCGCCGACGGCTCGTTCGCGCCGACGACGATCGCCTGGGGCCTGGACAACCGCACCTGCGCCGTCCGGCTGGTCGGCCACGGCGCCGGGGCCCGGATGGAGAACCGGGTGCCGGGCGCCGACGCCAACCCCTATCTCGCCCTGGCGGCGATGCTCGCCGGCGGCCTGCACGGCATCGAGCAGGGTCTCGAGCTGGAGCCCGAGCTGGTCGGCAACGCCTACACGTCCGGGCGGCCGAAGGTCCCCGCGACCCTGGCCGCCGCCCGCGAGGCGTTCACCTCGTCGACGATCGCGCGCGCCGCCCTGGGCGACGCCGTCGTCGACCACTACACCAACATGGCCGACGTGGAGCTCGCCGCGTACCAGGCCGCCGTCACCGACTGGGAGCTGCGCCGCGGCTTCGAAAGGCTCTAGATGGTCTCGACAGGCTCGACCGACGAGACGTTCACCGTCGTCAACCCCGCCACCGCCGCACCGATCGGGGAGGTCCGGCTCACCTCGCTCCCCGAGACCGACGCCGCCATCGCCGCCGCGCACGAGGCGTTCGCGTCCTGGCGAGCGGTCGCGCCCGGTGAGCGGGCCCGGCTCCTGCGCTCCTTCGCGTCCGTGGTCGACGCCCACGTCGAGGAGCTGGCCGAGCTCGAGGTCCGCAACGCCGGCCACACCTGGGGCAACGCCCGCTGGGAGGCCGGGAACGTCCGCGACTGCCTCAACTACTACGCCGGTGCCCCCGAGCGGATGTTCGGCAAGCAGATCCCGGTGCCGGGCGGCGTCGATGTGACGTTCCACGAGCCGCTCGGCGTGGTCGGCATCATCGTGCCCTGGAACTTCCCGATGCCGGTCGCGGCCTGGGGCCTCGCTCCCGCGCTCGCCGCCGGCAACACCGTCGTCCTCAAGCCGGCCGAGCTGACCCCGCTGACGGCGATCCGCCTCGGCGAGCTCGCCCTCGAGGCCGGGCTGCCCGAGCACGTGCTGACCGTGCTGCCCGGCGCCGGGCCCGTCGTCGGGCAGCGGTTCGTGACCCACCCGCTGGTGCGCAAGATCTGCTTCACCGGCTCCACCGCGGTCGGCAAGCGGATCATGGCCGGCTGCGCCGATCAGGTGAAGCGGGTGACCCTGGAGCTCGGGGGCAAGTCGTCGAACCTCGTCTTCGCCGACACCGACCTGGCGGCGGCCGCCGCGTCCGCGCCGTACGCCGTCTTCGACAACGCGGGCCAGGACTGCTGTGCCCGCTCACGGATCCTGGTCGAGCGATCGGCGTACGACGAGTTCCTGTCCCTCCTGCAGCCGGCCGTCGAGGGCTTCCGCGTGGCCGTGCCGGAGTCCGACGAGGGCGCGGAGATGGGCCCGCTCATCTCGGCCACCCAGCAGGCGCGGGTGCAGTCCTACCTCGACTCCCCGGGATCCGGGGCCGAGGTCGCGTTCGCCGGCTCGACGCCCGGCGGCGACGGCTTCTGGGTGCCGCCGAGCGTCGTCACGGTCGACGACCCCGACGCCCGGATCTGGCGCGAGGAGGTCTTCGGTCCCGTGGTCGCCGTGATGCCGTTCGACGACGAGGCGCACGCCGTCGAGCTGGCCAACGCGACCGAGTACGGCCTCTCCGGCTCGATCTTCACCGACGACCTCGGCCGCGCGCTCCGCGTCGCGCGCGCGGTCGAGGCCGGCAACCTGTCGGTCAACAGCCACTCCGCCGTCCGCTACTGGACTCCCTTCGGCGGCTACAAGCAGTCCGGCCTCGGGCGCGAGCTCGGTCCGGACGCGCCGTTGTCGTTCACCGAGGAGAAGAACGTCTTCATCGCCCACTGATCCGCCCACCGGGTTTCGAGGCTCGTCGCTAGCGCTCCTCGCACCTCAACCACCGTAGGGAGCAGCAACTCATGGCAGGACGCATCCAGGACCGGGTCGCGGTCATCACCGGCGGCTGCTCGGGCATCGGCCTGGCGACGGTCCAGCGGTTCGTCGAGGAGGGCGCGAAGGTCATCATCGGCGACATCGACGACCAGCGCGGGCACCAGCTCGTCGGCCAGCTCGGCGGCAGCGACATCGCGTCGTACGTCCACGTCGACGTGACCGACAAGGAGCAGGTCGACGCGCTCTTCCAGGCGGCGAAGGACACCTACGGCTCGGTCGACATCGCGTTCAACAACGCCGGCATCAGCCCGCCGGAGGACGACTCGATCCTGGAAACCGACCTGGACGCCTGGCGCCGGGTCCAGGAGGTGAATCTGACCAGCGTGTACCTGTGCTGCAAGGCAGCACTCCCCCACATGCTGGAGCAGGGGAAGGGGTCGATCATCAACACCGCGTCGTTCGTCGCGGTGATGGGCGCGGCCACGAGCCAGATCTCCTACTCCGCGTCCAAGGGCGGGGTGCTGTCGATGACCCGCGAGCTCGGGGTCCAGTTCGCCCGCCAGGGGGTGCGCGTCAACGCGCTGTGCCCCGGGCCGGTGAACACGCCGCTGCTGCAGGAGCTGTTCGCCAAGGACGCCGAGCGCGCCGCGCGGCGGCTCGTCCACGTCCCGATGGGCCGCTTCGGCGAGCCGTCCGAGATGGCGGCCGCCGTGCTGTTCCTGGCCTCCGACGACTCCTCGTTCATGACCGCCAACACCTTCCTGGTCGACGGCGGCATCTCGGGCGCGTACGTCACCCCCCTCTGATGAGCGCCCCCGTCATCGGGCTGAGCACCTACCGCGAGGACGCCGCCTGGGGGGTCTGGCGGCAGCGGGCCGACCTGCTGCCCTCGCAGTACGCCCAGGCTGTGGAGGCGACCGGTGGGGTGCCGGTGCTGCTTCCCCCGGTCTCGACAGGCTCGGCCACCGATACAGGAGCGATGGCCGAGACGGTCATCGCCCGGGTCGACGCACTCGTGGTCAGCGGCGGCGCGGACGTCGACCCGAGCCGGTACGACGCCGCACCGCACAGGCGCACCGCCGGCTGGCGGCCCGACCGGGACGCCTGGGAGCTCGCGCTCCTCGACGCCGCCGAGGCGCGCGGACTGCCGGTCCTCGGCGTGTGCCGGGGCATGCAGGTGATGGCCGTGCACGCCGGCGGGACCCTCGACCAGCACACCCCCGACCGGGTCGGGCACGAGCGGCACAGCCCCGGGGGCGACGTCTTCGGCGACGTCGGGGTCAGCACCCGACCCGGCACCCGGCTGGCCGCGCTGGTCGGCGAGAGGCTCGACGTCCGCTGCCACCACCACCAGTCGGTGCGGACCCACCCGGGGTACGTGCCCGCGGCGTACGCCGACGATGGCACGCTGGAGGCCATGGAGCTCGATCCCCAGACGGCCGACACCCCCTTCCGCCTCGCCGTGCAGTGGCATCCCGAGACCGCGGCCGACGTCGGCCTGCTCGCGGGACTGGTGCGCGCGGCGGCGGCGTACGCGGCGAACGGCAGCCGCCGGTGAGGCCCCAGCCGCAGGTCCTGCTCAGCGCCCACCGCTGCGGCGCGGGCGGCGACAAGGAGCTCGAGAACACCCGGATCGCGCTCGACCGGGCGCTCGCGCTCGGCGTCGAGTACGTCGAGTTCGACGTGCACCGCTGCGCCGACGGCGAGCTGGTGCTCTTCCACGACGACTGGATCCCAGTCGACGGGGAGAAGCGCTGGCTGCGCGAGGTGACCTTCGCGCAGTTCTCGGCGCACGCACCCCGCGCGCTCCGCTACGACGAGGTGCTGGAGGCGCTCGACGGCCGGGCGCACGCCCACATCGACCTGAAGTTCAGCTCCCCGGGCGGCGTGCACGAGGTGGCCGCCGTCCGGCGGGCGGTCGAGGTGCTGGGTGCCGAGCGGATCGTGGTCACGACCCTCGACGACCGGTCGGTGCGGGCGGTGCGGGAGTGGTCCGACGCCGAGGGTCTGCCGATCCTCGCCGGCCTCTCGCTCGGACGCCGGGTGCGCGGTCTGCCACTGCGGGCCGCCGTACGGATCCGGCTCTCCGAGCTCTTCCCGCGGCTGCGCTACCGCGCCTCGCTGGCCAACGTGATGGTCGCCAACC